>CALKJU010000083.1 GCA_937995535.1 uncultured Alphaproteobacteria bacterium | reverse complement strand
TCGACCCAGTCGCCGAAGAAGCGGCGCAGCTTGTCGGGCGTGCCGTAGGGGTCGCCGGTGACCAGGAAGAAGGCCATGCCGGCATCCGACACGTCACCCTTCCCGGTCAGCGTCATCCGCTCGTAGACCCAGCGCAACGGCTCCGCGTCAGCCGTGCGCAGCCAGTCCCAGGGCAGGAAGTCCTGACGCGTGTTGAGAAGCCGCCGACCTGCGGTCGCGTTCTGGTCGGTGATGCGCAGCCAGTTGACGCCGAGGGCCCGGATGTCCTCGTGGTTGTGGGTCATGTCCGGCGGCCAGACGCGGAGATCGTTCCACAGCGAGTGGGAGATCACGGTGACGTGCTGCAGCGTCTCGGCCGGAATGCCGTTCAGTGCGCGCCAGAGGAACTCCATCGGCCCCTGGGCGATGATGAACAGCGGGTCGTCCGCCGTGGAGCGTTCGGCCTCCGCACGCAGATTGGCGAGGCCGGCCTCGCGGCGGGCGGTAAGTTGTGCGTTGAAGAAGCGGCCGACGACATCGTAGCCGAACCGCAGGCCGGTCTGGTTCGTGCTGATCCGCATGATGCGCTGCCAGGCTGGATCGTTGCCCCCGAGATGGTTGTTGAAGGTGTAATGGACGACCTTGTCGCGCAGGCCGGCGCGCGCGAGAATCGCCAGGGTCATCGGCGCGGCGGCCCAGTCGTCGGGGTCGTTGAAGTTGCCGTCCGCATCGATGGCGATGCGGTTGTTGTCATAGCGGATCTGGCAGGCGCTCGCGTCGGTGCACGGGTCCGGCCACGCCGCGGCCAGAGCAGATCCTGGCACCAGCAGACCGACCAAGAGATAGATAGACGACAGACGAGGCGTTTTCATCCACGGTCCTCCTGCATCTCGTTTGCGCATATTATGATTTTTTTCGATGGGCTGCGCGCACGCGGGGCCCACCACCACTGATGTATTCCAGATGCGCCCGAGGATGACCAGAGGTTATTTCACCGCGCCGGCCGTCAGTCCTTTCACGATATAACGCTCGAGCAGGACGCCGAGAATCGCCAAGGGGGCGATCGCCGCGGTCGACAGGGCCGCCATCGACCACCAGTTGATCCCCTGCGAGCCGGTCTGGCTCGCCACCATCACCGGCAGGGTCTTGGCATCGGCACTGGTCAGCAGGGCGGCGAAGAAATACTCGTTCCAGCACAGGATCATCGCCAGGATGAACGCGGCGACCATGCCCGGCAGGGCCAGTGGCAGGATGATGCGCAAGAAGGCCCCCCAGACCGAGCAGCCGTCGACCAGCGCCGCCTGCTCGAGCTCGGTCGGGATGGTGTCGAACTGGTCGCGCATGATCCAGACGACGATCGGCAGGACCATGAGGGTGTAAAGCAGGATCAGGCCGACGCGGGTGTCGAGCAGCGCCAGCTCGCGATAGAGGACGAGGAACGGCAGGGCCAGCACCACCGGTGGCAGGATCAGCTGCGACAGGAAGAAGAACGAGATGTCCTTGTTGCGCATGAACCCGAAGCGGTAGGAGAAGCGGCTGAGGCCGTAGGCGGCGAGCGAGCCGAGCACGACCGCGAGCGTCGAGGCGCCGAGCGAGGCCACCACGCTGTTCAGGAAGCGCTTGAGGAACTCCTCGCGGACCGTGGAGACCTGGAAGATCGTATCCGCGGAGAGCCCGAGCGAGCGCCAGCCGCGCCGGTCGGGCTGGAAGTCGAGCCACGGGATGAGCGCCCCCTGCATCACGTCGGCGGCCGTCTTGAACGAGGTCGTCACGGTCCAGTAGATCGGGAACAGGCAGACGAACGCCCAGAGGAGGAGCAGCGCGTAGATCGCGGCACGACCGAAGGTGCGGGCGAGGCTCAGGCCGTCGAGCCGGCCCGTCGCGCGCGGCAGATCGACCGCCTCGGTGGCCATGCTCAGGTGACCCGGCGCATGAAGCGCGCCACGAGGTTGAGCAGCAAGGTCATGAAGACGATGATCAGGACGAGGTAGAACATCGCCAGCATGGTACCGTAGCCGACGTTCGAGCGGTCGCGGTACTCGCGGAAGATGAAGCTCGTCACCGTGTCGGTGGCGCCGCCCGGGCCGCCGGCGGTCACGTTGATCACGATGTCGGCGAGCTTCAGCTTGAAGATGATGCGCAGCACGATGGCGGTGAGGCTGACCGGCAGCATCAGCGGGAAGACGATCCGCCAGAAGGTCTGCCAGGCGTTGGCGCCGTCGACCCGGGCGGCCTCGAGCAGGTCGCGCGGGATCGCCTGCAGCCCGGCGAGCAGCATGACCATCAGGAACGGGATGAAAGTCCAGGCGTCGATCGCCATGATGCTGAGCTTGGCGATCCCCGGCGTGGCGAAGAAGGCCGGGTTCTCCCAACCGAGCCAGCGGGCGAAGGTCGCCGCCGGCCCCCAGCGGTACTCCATCAGCGACTTGCCGATCATCCAGCTGACGGCGACCGGGCTCAGCATCAGCGGCAGCAGGAACGCGACGCGGAAGAACTTGCGCGCCCGGATCTCGGCGTTGAGGAGCAGGGCCAGGGCGAAGGCGATGGCGTACTCGACCAGCACCGCGGCCGTGTAGAGGACCATGTTCCCCATCGCGTTCCAGTAGAACGGATCGCGGAACATGGCGCGGACATTGTCCAGGCCATTGAACCGGCGGCCGGCGAACGCGCTGAGATTCCAATCGCTGAACGCGATGGTGAAGCCGAACAGGGTCGGGAACACCGCCATCGCCACGGTGAAGAGCACCGCCGGCAGAACGAACAGGGCCTGTTGGCCACGCTCGCCACGGATCAGCACCTGCGCCCGGCACAGGGCGATCCCCCAGATGACGTAGGCGTAGAGCGTCGGCCGCCAGGTCGTCAGGCCGAGACCCAGAACGTCTGCCCGGTCGAGGATCTGGGCGAGCACTACGCCGGCGAACAGCAGCGAAGCGACGAGCAGCAGGAGGCGGCCGGCACGCTGCCGCGGCTCGGCGACAGGCGCCGCCACCGCCCGCGCCTGCTCGCCGCCCGAGGTCGCGGTCCCGGCCACCACCCTCACCTCATCCGGCGCGTACGACTAGGGGCGCGGCGGGCGGTGCTGCGACCGCCCGCCGGCTCACCTCACAGCCCGAGCGACGCCCGGTAGAGCGCGAGCTGGCTTTCGCGCCCGATCTGGTCGGTCAGCTTCTCCCATGCCGCGGCGATCCGGTCGGCACCCTCCTGGGCCGAGTATTGACCGGCGAAGATCTTCGCCAGCTCATCCTCGGCGACGCTGTAGTATTGGAAGATGCCGGGGATGCGCGGCTCGATCGCGGCGTTCGGGTGGTTGTACGAGTTGGCCTGCGAGTTGAGGTAGGAGGTGATGAACGCCTCGTCGTAACCGGCCGCGGTCCACTCGGCGATGTTGAAGTGGCTGTTGCGGTAGGGCTGGAAGCCGGACGGATAGGCGGCCATCCACAGCGAGATGTCCTTCCCGCCGAGATGCGCCGCCGCGCTCCACGCCGCCTTGCGCTTCTTCTCGTCGGCGTCGACCCGGGCCATGACGTAGATGCCCCAGCCGATATAGGCCATGTTCGGCGCGTGGTTGGGCCCGCTCGCCAGCGTCTCCCACTGCCCGGTCCTGCTGTTGTAGACGTCGTCCGAGCCGGGGAGGATGTCGAAGCCGACCACCTCGCCGACGACCGAGCTGTCGCTGGTCCGCGCGTTCGAGCCGACATCGCCCCACCAGGCGAGCATCGAGCCGGTCCCGGCGAGGAACTGCTGGAACGCGGTGGTCCCGGGATCGGCGTTGAGCTGGTCGGCCGGCTGGCTCGGCAGCAGGTCGATCACGTCCTGGATCGCCCGTACCCAGGCCGGGTTGTTGATCCGCGGCTTCATCGTGTCGGGATCGAACAGGAAGGCCGGGTCGTCCGGATGCTTGGCGTAGGCCGTGGCGCGGCTGCCGAGGAAGTAGAAACCGAATCCGCCCCAGCCCTTGGGCGCGTCCAGATAACCGTAGAGGTCCTGGCCGCCGAGCTTCTTGCCCTTGAGGAACTTGCTGACCGCCTGGACCTGCTGCCAGGTCTTCGGCACGCCCCACTCGCCCGCGCCGCCCTCGGCCTTCCATGCCGCCGCTAGTCCAGGATCGCTGAACACGTCGGTGCGGTAGTTGAAGTTGTGGCAATCGCCGTCGATCGAGATGCGGAACGTCTTGCCGTCCCAGGTGCCGACCGGGGCCTTCAGGTAGCCGACATAGTCGTCCATGTCGATGACCTGCTTGACCCAGTCGGGCATCTCGCTGGCGAGGCCCTTGCCGCAGACGTCGCCCTCGAAGGGTGCGCCCATCTCGAGGATGTCGAAGTCGACCGTGCCGGTGGCGATCGCCTGCTGCAGGCGCGGGTTGTAGTCCGCCTGGGCGAGGTCGATCCAGGTGATCCTGGCCCCGGTATAGGCCTCCCAGGGGCGCAGGAAGCCGCGGAACAGGAAGTTGTGCAGGTTCTGATTGTTGAGCCCCATGAAGGTCAGCTCGACCCCCTGGAACTCGCCCTGCTGGACGATCTCCCGGGTCGGACCCAGCGTCATCTCGCCCACCTGTTGCCAGTCGGCGTCGGTCGGTGAGCCCACGCCGACCCCCGGGATCTTCAAGATCTCGGTGCGCAGGTCGCTCTGCGCGAAGGCGCCGCGGACGGCGGCCCCGAGCCCGCCGCCGAGGCCCAGCGCGGCCGCTGCGCCGAGGCCGGAGGCGCCGCGCAACAGCTTGCGGCGGCTCGTCGTCAGCCGCACCATCGCTGCGTATCGTTCCGGTGTCACTGCGGCACCTCCCCTTCCCTTGGGCGCTTCTCGTCGGGCGCTACCCTAGCCGACGACCCGGTCGGCTGACCACGGGTCGAGAAGGGCAGCGCTGCGCGTCGTGCGAATCCTGCATCCCAGGCCGTCACCCGGTCAATCGGCAGCGGCGGCGGACCGCCGCCGGAGCGTGCTACACGGGCCGCACCGAGTTGCCGCCGGCGAGGATGTGCTCGATCACCTTCGCAGCGGCCTCGTGGTGCCCGCCGTCGGCGACCAGGGCTGCCGCATTGCGATGGGCCGCCGCCGCGTCCTCGAGGATCGCCCGCACCTCGGCCGCGCCGACGAGCTCGCTCTCCTTGAAGGACAGCAGCATCGATTCGCAGATCGCCAGCGCTGCCAGGCCCGCTGCATCGGTCTTGCCGTCCATGACAGATCCTTTCGGCATCGAGCCGCGCCTTCAGACCGTCGCGGCCGGCAGCGCACGATGCAGCGGCGATGATGACCGCTCCGACCCCGCGCCGTGCTAACCTGGGCTAGCCGCGCCGAGGAACGGGGCGCGGCAAGCCATGTGCGTCCGTCCGGTCTCCCGCGCGAGGACCGGGAGCGATCCGGGGACTGCCGGGACCGAGAGGAAGGGGGGATCGCGCCGGTGGAGAGTTCCCTCGCCCGCAAGCTGGGCCGATTCGCGCCCCTGGGCGCGGCCGAGCTGGCCGCGCTGGCCGCGCTCGAGGCCAAGCCGCGCCAGGTGCCCGCAGGCACCGAGCTGGTCCATGAGCGGCAGATCGGCCATCGCGCCTTCATTCTCCAGCAGGGCTGGGCCTTGGCCTACAAGCTCCTGCCGGACGGTGGCCGGCAGGTGATCGACTTCCGCGTCCCGGGCGACTTCATGGGCCTGCGCAGCGTCCTGCTGCGCACCTCGGACCACAGCTTCGCAGCCCTCACCGACCTCGTCGTGTCCGAGGTGCCGGCGGATCGGATGATCGCCAGCTTCAACGAGCTACCGCGCCTCGGCACGGCCATCCTGTGGGCGGCCTCGCGCGACGAGGCCATGGTCGTCGAGCACCTGGTCAATATCGGGCGGCGCAGCGCCCTGGTCCGCACCGCGCATCTCCTCGTCGAGTTGGGACTCCGCCTGCAGCTCGTCGACATGGCCGATACCGAGGGCTACGACTGTCCGATCAACCAGTACCAGCTCGCCGACGCGCTCGGGCTGACCGCGATCCACGTCAATCGCGTGCTGCGGCAGCTGCGTGAGCTCGGCCTCGTGACCTTTCGCGACGGTCGCGTGACCTACCAGGACCTGCCGCGGCTGCGTCGGCTCGCCGGCCATCACAGCGGCTATCTCGACCAGGCCATCCGCGCGCCGTGACCTCGACGGCGCTCGCGCGCGGCGGGGCTGATCGACGTTAGTGCGGCCAACCGGTCGCTGCGGTTAGCCTCATCGCGGATGGTGGCGGCGCCGACCCGCTCGGCGGTCATCGCGTTACGTCACAGAGCGCTCGACCATGCCCGGGGGACCCCTCCTCCTGGCGCACCCGGAGGCCTCGCCCATGACCCCCGTGGTCCTGCAACAGCCGACACCGGTCGCAACGCGCGACCGCGAGCATCGGGAGGCCCGGCCGACCGGGGCGGAGGTCCTGGCGGCGTGCCGGTGCGGACCGCGGGAGGGCCAGACGTTCGCCGAGTATCTCGGCGAGCGCTGCGGCGATGTCGGCATCCCGGACAGCATCAAGCTCGATTGCGCGGCGGCCGAGGTCGCGCTCACCGTGCCGACGGCCGTCGGGCTGGCGACGATCGCCGCCGAGCTGGTCGCGGCGGCGTTACGCGATGCTTTCCCGGGGGACCGCGGCGGACGCATCGCCGTCGGCTTCGGCACCGACGTGGACAGCCTTGTGCTCAGCGTCGAGGACAGTGGCCTGACCCGTGCCTCGGACAGCGCCGCCGCGCCACGCTTCCGCCTCGCGGGCGAGCTCAGCGTCCTGCTGGGCGGGCACCTGACCCTCGTCGACGTCGTCGCCGGCACACGCTGCCTCGTGACGCTGCCGCGGCAGCAGGCTTCACCCGTGGTGCCGGCACTCGACGGCCCGGAAACACCCGATTGGAATTCCCTACGCTTCTCGCCATCGAGCCGTTAAGCTGCATCATCAGGACAAGTGGGCGCGCCGGGCTGTCGATCATGCCGGCCGCGGGAACACTGTCCTCAATCCCACGGACCCGCCATGGCCGGTCCCGCGTGGCGGAGAGCTGCATGTTTCGTGACCCTGCGCCCGGGCACGTCCGGGCCGGGCAGACGCCTGGCGAGGACGCGGTGAGCGCGCCCGGCGGCGCGCCCTTGCCCGACGCCGCCTGGCCGCGACTGCTGGCCCCCTACCGCGAGCCGCTGCCGGGCCGGAGCCTGCTCGAGCTGCTGCTCAGCGCCCTGCCCTTCGTCGGCTTGTGGGCACTGATCGCGGTAGGCGTGCACCATGGCCTCTGGGCGGCGCTGCTCCTGGCCGTGCCGGCGGCCGGTTTCCTGGTCCGCCTGTTCATGATCCAGCACGATTGCGGGCATGGTTCGTTCTTCCGCGGCCGCACCGCCAACGATCTCGTCGGGCGGGTGCTGGGCGTGCTGACGCTCACGCCCTACGCCTACTGGCGACGCTGCCACGCGATGCACCACGCCGGGGCGGCCAATCTCGACCGGCGCGGCATCGGCGACATCACCACCCTCACCTTGAGCGAGTATCTCGACCTGCCGCGGCGCCGCCGGCTCGCCTACCGGCTGCTCCGCAACCCCTTCGTCCTGCTCCTCCTCGCACCGGCCTTCCTGTTCATCATCAAGCATCGCCTGCCGATCGAGCTGATCGACGGCGGGCGCGAGGTATGGATCAGCACGATGGCCACCAATTTCGCGCTCTTGACCATGTTCGGCGCGCTCGGGGCGCTGATCGGCTTCGGCGATCTGCTGCTGGTCCAGCTGCCGATCACGCTGCTCGCATCGTCGATCGGCGTCGCGCTGTTCTTCGTCCAGCACCAGTTCGAGCACACCTGGTGGGCGCGGAGCGGCCGGTGGCACTTCGCCACCGCTGCGCTCGCCGGCAGCTCGCATCTCGACCTGCCCGCGCCGCTCCGCTGGCTGACGCTGAACATCGGCATTCACCACGTCCACCACCTGGCGGCCCGCATCCCGTCCTACCGGCTGCCGGAGGTGCTGCGCGACCATCCCGAGCTGCGCGCCCGCGGGCGGCTGACCTGGCGTGACACCCTGGCCTGCTTCCGGCTCGCGCTGTGGGACGAGGCCAACCAGCGCCTGATCAGCTTCCGCGAGGCGCGCCGGATGGGGACGGGGACGAACTGACGGCGGCGCGCCGGTCCGCGACCGGCGGCCGTTCCGGCGCGAGGGCGAACGGCGGTTCCGGCGGGGTTGCACCCTCCGCGGAGGTGGGATAGGCGTGACCGCAACAGGCGCGAGTGAGAGCCAATAACGGCCGCGCGCAGGGAGGCGAGTTGAGCGCGAGCTATCGCGTGGCCATGGCTGCGGCGGAGAGTCGTCCGCGTCGGCTTTCGCGATGGCGCGAGGATCACGACCGCTTCGTCGGCTTCCTGCTGCTCATGCCGCTGGTGGCGTTGATCCTCGGCCTGACCGTCTACCCGATCGGCCAGGTGATGCATCTGTCGATGCAGCAGCAGGGGCTGTTCTCGACGGAGCAGACCTTCGTCGGACTGGCCAACTTCCAGAATGTCCTGGAGCACGAGGCGTTCACGCGCTCGGTGAAGAACTCGTTCACCTTCGCGTTCGGCAGTCTCAGCCTGCAGATGGCCATCGGACTCGCGGTCGCGCTGCTGCTCAATCGCCAGTTTCCGCTGCGCACCCCGATCCGCGGCGCGATGCTCTTTTCCTACCTGGTCCCCTATGTGGTCGCGGCGCTGACCTGGCGCTTCATGTTCTCCGACGCGACCGGTATCCTCAACTACTTCATCCGTGCGTCCGGACTTCCGATCGCGCCGTCGCCGTTCGGATCGATCGACTGGTCGATGTTCGGCGTGATCATGGTCAACACCTGGAAGAACTTCCCGTTCATGGTGCTGGTCTTTCTCGCCCAGCTCCAGACCATCGACCAGGAACTCTACGAGGCGGCCGCGGTGGACGGCGCCACCACCTTCCAGCAGTTCTGGAACATCACCTTGCCGTCGCTGCTGCCGATCATGCTCGTCGTCGGCATGCTGCGCACGATCTGGAACTTCAACAATTTCGAGGTCGTTTTCCTGCTGACGCAGGGTGGACCGCTCGGCCGCACCGAGACGCTGCCCTTGCTCATCTATCGGTTCGTCTTCGGCGAGTTCAGCCTCGGCCGCGGCGCGGCCTTGGCGGTGATCGTCTTCGGCATTCTCGTCTCGATGTCGATCGTCTACTGGATCCTGTACGAGCGCATGCAGGACCGGCTGCGGTGACCTACCTGTCGCCCGGGGCCCGCCGCTTCGAGCAGGCGATCCTGATGCTGGGCGCGCTCACCGTGCTGCTGATCGTGCTGCTGCCCCTGGTGTGGATGCTGTTCGCGAGCTTCAAGCCCAACACGGAGCTCTTCCAGCGGCCGCCGCAGTTCCTGCCGCAGCGGTGGACGCTCGAGCACTACGTCGAACTCTGGAACTTCACCACCTTCCCGAGGTACTTCCTCAACACCTTCCTGGTCGCCGGGATCGCCTGCGTTCTCGGCCTGATCATCAGCCTGTGCTCGGTCTACGCCGTGACCCGGTTCCAGTTCATCGGCGCCCGGCCGTTCACCTTCGGCGTGCTTTTCATCTACATGCTGCCACCGATCCTGCTGGCGCTGCCGTTCTTCCGGATCTGGTTCAACCTCGGCCAGCTCAACTCGCTGCCGGCGCTGGCCGTCACCTATCTGACCATCACGTTGCCGTTCTCGTTGTGGATCCTCCGCCCCTACATCGAGGCGATCCCGCGGGCCCTGGAGGAGGCGGCGATGATCGACGGCTGCACCCGCTTTCGGGCGTTCCGCAAGGTGATCGTGCCGCAGGCCTGGCCGGGAATCATCGCCACCTTCGTCTTCACCTTCGTCGTCGTCTGGAACGAGCTCCTCTACTCGCTGGTGCTGATCAGCGACGAGCCGAAGCGCACGGTGTCGCTCGGGATCGCCTCGCTGATCCTGGAGACGTCCGTCTACTCCTGGGGTCTCGTGAATGCGGCCGGCGTGCTCGCCACCGTGCCGGTGCTGTTTCTCTTCGCGCTCGTGACCCGGCACATGGTCGCCGGGCTCGGCGCCGGCGCGGTCAAGGGCTGAGCCGGTGAACCATAACCCGACCATGGGAGGCTGAACTGATGCAGCGACGGTCGCTTCTCGTCGCCACGCTCCTGCTGGCATCGGCGCTCGCCGGTCCCGCCTGGACACAGGGCATCGACACCGTCCGTTTCCTGAGCCAGGAGACCGATCCGGACGTGGTGCGCGTCCAGCGCGCCTGGGTCGAGAAGTTCGTGACCGAGAATCCGGGGACCGACATCATCCTCGAGAGCGCGCCGAACACGGTCATCAACCAGCGCATCGCCACCTACGTCCAGGCCGGCGCCACACTGGACGTCATCCACTCCGATCCGGGCTCGTCGGCCCGGCTCGCCGCGGCCGGGCTGCTCGCGCCGCTCGACGACGTGGTCGAGCGGCTCGGCGGCCGCGACGGCTTCCTGCGCAACCGGCTGCTGATCGTCGACGACAAGGTCTACGCCCTCAACCAGTCCGCCGGCATTCCCCAGTTCCACTACCGCAAGGATCTGTTCGAGGCGGCCGGGCTGCAGCCGCCGACCAACTGGGAGGAACTGCTCCACGCCGCGAAGACGCTGCACAGCGACGAGGTCGCGGGGATCGCCCTCGCCGGCGGCGAGAACCGCATGACGACGATCATGGCGACGATCTTCGTCTGGCAGAACTGCCATGATCTGTTCGACGAGAACCTGAACCTGCTGATGGATCACGAGCGGACCGCGGAAGCGGCCGCGATGTACGCGGAGCTGCTCAAGTACGCGCCACCCGACGCGGTGTCCTGGGCCTTCCAGGAGCCGATCGAGAGCTTTTGGTCCGGTCGCGCCGCGATGGTTCTGTACTGGCACGCGCTCGACCTGACCTATCGGCAGAACCCCGCGCTGATCGAGAAGGTCGGCATCGGGCCGGTGGTCGGCAACCGCATGAAGGCGACGCAGATGGGCGCCCGGAACATCGGTGTGTTCGCCAAGTCGCCGACACTCGAGACGGGCAAGAAGTGGATCGAGTTCATGTTCACGCCGGCGAACGCCGCGAAGCTCACCGAGGTCTCGCCCCAGCTCTACCCGCCGGCCACCAAGGCGGCGATGGCGGCGCTCAAGGGCTCGGAGGCGGGCAGCATGAAGGCGTTCGGGGATCTCCTGTTCAACGTGCATTGGGCCGCCGATCCCTACGCGATCAGCGAGATCCTCCACGCCGGTGCGGTCGACCGCGAGACCTGCACGATCCGCGAGACCAACGTCGTCAATCCTTACGTCAGCGTACTCTGGAATAGCAATCTCTACGCAAGGGCGATTCAGAAGATCGCTTACGAGGGAGCCGATCCGGCGGCCGCCGTGGCCGAGGCCCATCGGCTCCTCCAGGAGCAGATCGACCTGGCCAAGGCCGAGCTGGCGAAGCAGTGACCACGCGGCGGGCGGCGCGGATGCCGGTCGCGCCGCCGGCCGGATCTCGGAGCGAAACGAAGGAGCGTAACATGCACACGCGCCGTGCCTTGGTCGCGACCGCGGCCCTCTTGCTGATGACATCCCCGACGCTTGATGCCGAAGCGCAGGGCATCAAGGTCGTGCGCTATCTCAACCAGGAGACGGATCCCACCGTAGTCGCGATCCAGCGCGGCTGGGTCGAAAGCTTCGTCGCGGCCAATCCGGGGATCGACGTGATCCTCGAAGGGGCGCCGGCGGGCGTGATCAACCAGCGCATCGCGACCTACGTGCAGGCCGGGGCGCCGCTGGACGTCGTCCATGCCGATGGCGGCTCGGCGGCGCGTGCCGCGGCGGCCGGCCTGCTCGAACCCCTCGACAGCGTCGTCGAGGCGCTGGGCGGCCGCGACGCGTTCCTGCCGGGCCGGCTGCTCGTCTACGGGGATCATGTGTACTCGATCAACCAGGCGGGCACGAGCCCGCAGCTCCACTATCGCAAGGATCTGTTCGAGGCCGCCGGGCTGGAGCCGCCGACGACCTGGGAAGAACTGCTGCACGCCGCCAAGACGCTGCACTCCGATGAGGTGGCGGGCATCGCCCTGCCGGGCGGCGAGAACCGCGCGACGACGATCTACTCCGGCATTTTCCTCTGGCAGAACTGCGGCGACTTCTTCGATCCCGAGCTGAACGTGACGATCGACAACGAGCGCACGCACGAGGCGCTCCGGATGTACGCGGAGCTTCTGAGATATGCACCGCCCGACGCCGTGTCCTGGGCGTTCAACGAGCCGATCGAGAGCTTCTGGTCGGGCCGCTCGGCCATGGTGATGTACTGGCACGGCCTCGATCTCACCTTCCGGCAGAACCCCGCCCTGGTCGAGAAGATCGGCGTGGTTCCCCTGCCCCGCGGCAGGATGCTGGTGACCGAGCAGGGCGGGCGCTACGTCTCGGTCTTCAAGAGCTCGAAGGTACCGGAGGAGGCGAAGGCCTGGGTCCAGTACATCTTCACGCCGGAGAACGCGCAGAAGCTGACCGAGACAACGCCGATGCTCTACCCGCCGGCGACGCAGGCGGCGCTCGACCTGCTCAAGACGTCGACCGCTCCGGCGATCCGGGCTTACGGCAACATCCTCTTCGAGGTGACCTACCCGACCGCGCGGTTCGCCTACAATCAGATCTTCAACGGCGGCGGCATCGACCCGGCGACCTGCACGATCCGCCAGACCGGCGTCATCAATCCGTTTGTCAGCGTCGTCTGGAACAGCAACCTCTACGCCCGTGCGGTCCAGCAGGTCGCCTACCAGGGTCGTGACCCGGCCGAGGCGGCGGCCGAGGCGCAGGCCGCGCTGCACGATCAGGTCACGGTCGCCAAGGCCGAGATCGGCCGCTGAGCCGACGCGTCGTCGACGGCGCACCGGTCGGCGGCGGGACCGGGCATTGCCAAAGCGCCGGCCGGCCAGCAAAGTCGCGCCGCGCGCGGGAGGCGGTGAGGCTGTCCGACCGCGAGGCAGCCATGCCCGGGAGGCAACGCATGAGCAGGACTGTCGAGATGTCGCCGGAGACGCGGCGCGCATTCCTTCGCAAGGCCACCACCTCGACCGCGGCAGCCGGCGCGCTGTTCGGCGGGTTCGGCTTCGACCCGCTGATGTCGGCGGCGATGGCGGCCGAGATGGGGCGCTCCGAGAAGCCTCTGCGTGCCGCCTTCTCTAACGCCGGGCTGCAGGCCACCTGGTGCGCGCAGGGCAAGCAGGCGGCCGAGTTCTAGGGCAAGCTGTTCAACGTCCAGGTGACCTGGTTCGACGGCGAGCTGAGCGCGCCGAAACAGCGCGCGGCGATCGACAACATGGCCGCGCAGAGCTGGGACTTCGTCGCGATCCAGGCGTTCGGCATCGGCACGCTGACCGATCCGGTGAAGAAGATGATCGATGCCGGGATCCCGGTGATCGACATGGACACGCTGATCGCGCCACTGGACGAGATCAACGTCCACAGCTTCCTCGCCCCGGACAACGAGTTCATGGGCGCGGCCGTGACCCAGGCGCTGGTCGACGCGATCGGCGGCAAGGGCACGATCACCATGACCCAGGGCGCGCTCGGCCACAGTGGCGCCCAAGGCCGCGCCCGCGGCTTCAAGTCGATCATCGAGAAGTATCCCGATATCGAGGTCCTCGACGAGCAACCGGCCGACTGGGACGTGACCAAGGCGACCCGCATCTGGGACAGCCTGCTGACCAAGCACCCGAACATCTCGGCGGCGTTCTTCCACAACGACGACATGGCGCTGGCGGCGCAGAACGTGATGAAGGCGCGCGGCCGCGGCGACATCCTGGTCGGCGGCGTCGACGCCATGCCGCCGGCGATCGAGGCGGTGATCGACGGACGGATGCACGCCACGGTGCGCAACCCGTCCTGCCGCATCCACGGCGGGGCGATCGTCGCCGGCGTCGCCGCGGTGCTGACCGGGGAGAAGACCGGCGACGGCATCCCCAAGCACATCGTCACCGACGGCCCGGTCGTGACCAAGGCCAACGCCCCCGGCATGCTGTGGATGCAGCGGCACTTCCTGATCTGAGCGCGGTGGCGGCGCTCCCGCCCCGGGCCGCGGCCGCGGACATGGCGGCCGCGGCTACGCCGGGTCCGCGCGAGGGCGGCGCGGCGCCGCTGCTCGAGATGCGCGGCATCGGCAAGACCTTCGGCGGCGTGACGGCGCTGGCCGAGGTCGACTTCGACCTGCGCCGCGGCGAGATCCATGGCCTGGATCCATGGCCTGGTGGGGGAGAACGGCGCCGGCAAGTCGACGCTGATGAAGATCATCGCCGGGGTGCACGCCGAGTACGAGGGAGAGATGCGCCTCGACGGCCGCCCGGTGCGCTTCCGCTCGGCGCGCGACGCGCTCGCCGCCGGCATCGGCATGGTTCATCAGGAGCTCTCGATCGTCCCCAGCCTCTCGGTGGCCGAGAACGTGTTCCTCGGCGTGCAGCCGGTCGGTCCCGGCGGCATCGTCGCCTGGAGGCGGATGGCCCGCGAAGCGCGCGAGCATCTCGTATCGCTCGGCATCGACGTCGATCCGCGCACCGAGACCGGGCGGCTGCCGGTCGGCCTGCAGCAGCTCGTCGAGCTCGGCCGGGTGCTGTTCAGCGGGGCGCGGATCATCATCCTCGACGAGCCGACCTCGGCGCTGTCCGCCCCGGAGGTCGAGCGCCTGTTCGGAGTGCTGCGCCGGCTCAAGGCGCAGGGAACGACCTTCGTCTTCATCTCGCACTTCCTCGACGACGTGCTGGCGATCACCGATCGCGTCACGGTGTTCCGCAACAACCGCAAGGTCGCGCAGTCCGCGACCGCCGTGGTCGACAAGCGCTGGCTGATCGAGCACATGATCGGCCGCGGCCATGAGGGCCTCGAGGAGGCACTTACCGGGGAGATCGCACTGCCGCCGCCACGCGCCGGCGAGCCGGTCCTCGCCGCGTCCGGGCTGACGCTGCCCGGCGCGTTCCGCGCCATCGACCTCGAGCTACGCCCGGGCGAGGTCCTGGGCCTCTACGGCTTCATGGGCTCCGGCCAGATGGAGCTGGCCCGGGCGCTGGTCGGCAAGCTGCGGCCGCGGGCCGGCGAGCTGCGGGTCGCCGGGCGCAGGGTCGTGCTGCGCAACACCGCGGCCGCCAAGCGGGCCGGGATCGCGCTCGTGCCGGACAGCCGGCGGGCCATGCTGTTCGCACACGAGCCGGTCTACAAGAACATCTCGATCAGTATCCTCGAGCGCATCTCGCGGCTCTTCCTGCGCCCGCGCGAGGAGCGGCGGATCGCCCAGCGCCACGTCGACGGCCTACGCATCCGCCCGTTCTCGGTCGAGCCGGAGCTGCGCAAGCTGTCCGGCGGCAACCAGCAGAAGGTGGCGCTCGCCCGCTGGCTGACCCATCTGCCGCGCGTGCTGGTGCTGGCCGAACCGACCCGGGGGATGGATGTCGGGGCGAAGGACGATGTCGTGCAGATCGTCGCCGGGCTGAAGGACCAGGGCATCGGCGTGGTCGTCGCCTCGGCCGAGCCGGAGACCGTGCTCGCCATGGCGGACCGCATCCTGGTCCTGCGCAAGGGTGAGATCACCCGCGAGTTCAAGGGCGAGCCGGTGAGCAAGGACCGCCTGCTGGCGGCCGCATGAGTCGGGACGGCGCATGAAGATCGAGGCCGCGGAGCCCGCCGTCGGTCGGCGGGGTGCCGGCGCTTGGCTGGCGACCCGCCTGACCAATGTCGCGCCGCTCGTCACGCTGCTGTTCCTGATCGCCATCTTCAGCGCCATGGCGCCGTCCTTCTCGACGGTCGACAACCTCTGGAACGTGCTCCGTCAGGTGGCCATCACCGGGATCATCGCCACCGGCCTGACCTTCGTCATCCTGACCGCCGAGATCGACCTGTCGGTGGCGAGCGTCGCCAACGCCACCGGCATCGCGGTCGCCTTCTTCACCCTCCAGGAAGCGTACGTGACCATCGCCAACGTGCCGTTGCCCGGCTTCCTGGCGATCGTGCTGGCGATCCTCGTCTGCCTCGCCTTGGGCGCGGTGACCGCAGTCGGCGTCACCCTGATCGGCATCCCGTCCTTCATCATGACGCTGGCCATGCTGCAGATCGCCGCCGGCATCTGCGCGCTCCTGGTCCGCGGCCAGATCGCCTATGCCGTGCCGCCGGCGGTGAAGTGGCTCGGCGCCGGAACGATCGGTCCGTTCCCGGCGATCGTCGTCGTCGCGGCCCTGTTCCTGCTCGTCGGCCACCTCGTGCTCACCTACACCCGCTTCGGGCGCTACGTGTACATGGTCGGCGGCAACCGCGAGGCGGCCGAATACTCGGGCGTCAACGTCAAGCTCGTGATCGCTGCCGTGCTGGTCATCTCGGCCTTCTGTTCGGGCATGGCCGGGATGCTCGGCGTCGCCTATTTCGGCTCGGCGCAGCAGAACCAGTTCGACGACTATCTGCTCGATGCGATCGCCGCCGTGGTCGTCGGCGGCACCAGCCTGTTCGGCGGCCGCGGCGGCATCCCCAACACGATCCTCGGGCTGTTCGTGCTCGGCGTGCTCAACAACGGCCTCGACCACATCGACATCGACAGTTTCCTGAAGATCCTGATCCGCGGCCTGATCCTGCTACTGGCCCTGATCATCAACGTCTACGCCCAGAAGCTGCGCGAGGCCCGGGCGTGACGGCGGCGCACCTCGCCCACCACCTCATCCCTCCGCCGCGCTCTCCGCCCACAGCGCCTCGACCGTCGCGCGGTCCAGGCCGTCGGTGATCAGGACCAGGCGCGAGCGGCGCTCGCCGTCGGGCCAGGCGGGGAGGTGGACCGGCGGATGGAAGACGTGGTGAACGCCATGGACCACGACCGGTGCCGTCTCCCCCTCGAGATCGAGGACGCCCTTGACGCGCAGGAGGCGCTCGCCGTGGTGGGCGCGTAGCGCGGCGAGCCAACGCCGGACCCGCGGCCAAGGGAGCGGCGTCGCGAAGGTGAAGGCGAGAGCCGCGATTGCGTGGCCGTGGGCATGATGGGGGGCATGGCCGGCCGCGACCTCCGCCAGCTCCGCCACCCGGCGGACGGGGTTTGCGGTCGACCCACCGAGCAGCCGCTCGGCCGTGATCTCGCCCTGCACGACGCGGAACCGTGGTGCCATCGGGTTGAGCGCGGCGAGGTGGTCGTCGAGCGCATCGAGCTCCGCGCCGGCGACGAGATCGCCCTTGGTGACCAACAAACGGTCGGCGAGCGCCACCTGCTTGCGCGCTTCGGCCCGCGCGCAAAGCTGCTGCTCGCCGTGCAGCGCGTCGACCGTCGTCACGACCGCGTCGAGCGCGAACCAATGGGTGAGCAGCGGATTGTTCAACAGGAGCTGGCAGATCGGGGCGGGGTCGGCGATCCCGGTGGTCTCGACCAGGACCCTCGCGAAGGCCGGGATCGCTCCCGCGCGCGCCTTGGCGAGCAGGCCGCGCAGGCTCGTCTCGAGGTCGCTGCGCACGGTGCAGCAGATGCAGCCGCTCTGCAGCAACACGGTCTCGCCGTCGATCCGCTCGACCAGCAGATGATCCAACCCGATCTCGCCCAGCTCGTTGACGATCACGGCACTGTCGGCCATGGCCGGCTGGCGCAGCAGGTGGTTGAGCAGCGTGGTCTTACCGCTGCCCAGGTAGCCCGTGATGACCGCGACCGGGATGCGTTCGCCCGCGCGGTCCGGTCCGAACACCCCGGAGCTCATCGCTGCCTCCCTTCGACCTCCTGGCGGACGGCCCTAGTCGATCCGGCACCGTCGAGCAATCGTCTGAGGTATGAAATGTTATAGCATTACACTCAGGCTCGCCCGACATTGACATCGACGCGTTGCCGTCCGACCATGACTTTCCTTTTTACTTGCGTGGCCAGTCGCGTGAGCGCCTGGCAAAGATCTGGGGAGGAACGAATGAGCAACGAGCAGGAGCCGGCGAGCCCGGCCGACGGCGCGCCGCGTGTCGCCACCGACCGGCGCAGCCTGTTCAAGGCCGCCGGGGCCGTGACCGGCGCGGTCGCCGGCGCGGTCGCCGGGAAGTTCTCGCTGGCGCCGATATCGAGCGCCGCGGCGCAGGAATCCATGCACCAGCCCTGGTGGCCGTCGCGATGGGGCGCCGACGACGAGGCCGGCTCGACCAACCACATCACCCCGGCGAAGGTCCTCGACGCGATCAAGCTCATCCAGGACGGCCGGATCTTCAAGCTCGGCCGCGACTACGAGGCAGGCATTCCGTTCTTCGGCGCGCGTGTCTTCGCGCTGCGCATCCCCGGTACGCCGACCGGCGGCCCATTCGGTGCGAACAAGCTGATCTACCACGACGAGTTCCTGGCGACAGAGATCGGCCAGGTCGGCACCCAGTTCGACGGGCTGGGCCACATCGGCATCCAGATGGGCGCCGACGGCGACAAGAACGAGATGCGCTACTACAACGGCTTCACCGAGCAGGAGATCGGCAACGCCTACGGGCTCACCAAGCTCGGCACGGAGAAGCTGAAGCCGATCGTGACCCGGGGCCATCTTCTCGACATCGCCGCCGTGCGCGGCGGGATGATGGATGTCGGGCAGGAGATCACCGTCCAGGACATCCGCGACGCACTCGCGCGACAGGGCATGAGCGAGGGCGACATCCAGACCGGCGACGCGGTCTTCTTCCACACCGGCTGGGGCAGCCTGTGGAAGGTCAACAACGATCGCTACAACAGCGGCGAGCCGGGGATCGGCATGGAGGTCGCTCGCTGGGTGATCGAGAAGGATCTGGCGCTAACCGGCGGCGACACCTGGGCGGTCGAGGTCGTGCCCAATCCCGATCCGAGCGTCGCCTTTCCGGTGCACGGCGAGCTGCAGACCAAGCACGGCATCGTCAACCATGAGAACCTGATCTTCGACGAGCTGATCGCCGCCGGAAAGTATCAGTTTGTCTACATGTTCACGCCGGTGCCGATCAAGGGCGCCACCGGTTCGATCGGCTGCCCGATCGCGATTACCTGAACGGCCGCGGCGCCGGGCGCACACCATGAGAGCTGCGCCCGGCGCCGTTCGCCGCTAGCCTCGCCGCGTGAGCCCCCGTTTGCGAGGCGTCGATGCACGACTTCCTGGGCCTGCGAAAGCCGATCGTCGCGATGGTCCACTTCCCGCCCTTGCCGGGCGCGCCGGGCTACGACCGTGCGGCCGGGATGCAGGCCGTGCTCGATCATGCCGCGCGCGATCTCGAGGCGCTGCAGGCGGGCGGGGTCGACGCCGTGATGTTCGGCAACGAGGGCGACCGGCCCTACCTGCTCCAGGCGTCACCCGAAGGCCTCGCGGCCATGGCCGCGGCCGTGGCCGCGCTCCGGCCGCTGCTGCGCGTGCCGTTCGGGGTCAACTATCTCTGGGACCCGATCGCCACCGTGGCGCTCGCCGTGGCCACCGGCGCGGCCTTCGCCCGCGAGATCTTCACCGGCGTCTACGCCTCCGACATGGGCCTGTGGGTGCCGCGTTGCGCGGCGGCGCTGCGCCTTCGCGCCGACCTCGGCCGCCCCGACCTGACGCTGCTGTACAACGTCAACGCCGAGTTCGCCGCGTCGCTGGACACGCGGCCGATCGAGCAGCGGGCCCGGAGCGCGGTGTTCTCCTCGCTCGCCGACGTGATCTGCGTCTCCGGGCCGATGACCGGCCAGGGTGTCGAGGTGAGCGACCTCGCCAGGGTCAAGGAGGCGGTCGACGTGCCGGTCTTCGCCAACACCGGCGTGCGCATCGACACGGTCGAGGCGATCTTGCGCCACGCCGACGGCTGCGTCGTCGGCACGCACTTCAAGCAGGGCGGCGACACCTGGGCCCCGGTCGATCCGGAGCGGGTCGCCCGCTTCATGGAAAAGGTGCGAAGCTTGCGGTGACGCCATGCCGGTCACCCTCGGCCTCGACATCGGCACCACCTCGACGATCGGGATCCTGATCGACACCGATGGTCGCACGCTGGCGCTGGCCGAGCAGCCGGTCGACCTGCACTCGCCCTCGCCCGGCTGGGCCGAGGAGGATCCCGAGCAATGGTGGGCCAATGTCGGCGCGGTCTGCCAGGAGCTGCTGGCGCACAGTCATCTCGCGCCGGCCGAGGTGGCCGGGATCGGCGTCACCGGGATGCTGCCGGCGGTCGTGCTGCTCGACCGTGACGGCCGGCCGGTCCGGCGCAGCATCCAGCAGTCGGACGGGCGGGTCGGCGCCGAGGTGGCGGCGCTGCGCCGCGAGGTCGACGAGGCGTCGTTCCTCGCGCGCACCGGCAACGGCATCAACCAGCAACTTGTCGCGACCAAGCTGCGCTGGCTCGCGGCGCACGAGCCGGCGGCACTCGCCCGCGCGCGGACCTTGTGCGGCTCCTACGACTTCGTCGTCGGCCGGCTCACCGGCGAGCGTTCCCTCGAGCGCAACTGGGCGCTCGAGTCCGGATTCTACGATCTCACCACGGGCGATCTCGCCGACGACCTCGTGGCGCTGGGCGGCATCGACCGCACGCTCCTGCCGCGGGTCCGCGACGGGCACGAGGTGGTCGGCGGCCTCACCGCCCTGGCCGCGGCGCACACCGGCCTCGCCCCGGGCACGCCGGTGGTCGCCGGCTGCGCCGATCACATCGCCTCGGCCTTCGTCGCCGGGATCACCGCGCCGGGCGACTGCCTGCTCAAGTTCGGCGGCGCCGGTGACATCCTCCTCGCCACCCCGGAGCCGCGCCCCGACCCGCGCCTGTTCCTCGACCTGCACATCGTGCCGGGCCTGTACATGCCAAACGGCTGCATGGCGGCGTCGGGCGCGGTGCTCAACTGGTTCGTCCATGAGCTGGGGGGTGGGCGCGACCATAGGGCACTCGACACCCTGGCCGCCGCGTCACCGGCCGGGGCGCGCGGCCTCGTGGCGCTGCCCTACTTCCTCGGCGAGAAGACACCGCTGCACGACCCGACAGCGCGCGGCGTCCTCGCCGGTCTGGGCCTGCATCACACCACCGGCGACGTCTGGCGAGCGCTGCTTGAGAGCGTCGTCATGGGCTTCCGTCACCACCTCGAGGTCGCCCGCGAGATCGGCTATCCGGTCACCCGCCTGGTCGCCTCCGATGGCGGCGCGCGCAGCGCCGTCTGGATGCGCATCGCTGCCGACGCCCTGGGCATGCCGGTGACGCTGCTGCATGGCCACCCCGGCTCCTGCCTCGGCGCGGCCTATGTGGCGGCGGTCGGTGTCGGCGCCATCGAGGGCTGGGACGCGATCGCCCGCTTCGTGCGCCCGGCGGCGACGGTCGCACCCGGCGCGGCGCACGCCGCGACCTATGCCGAGCTGTACGCGTCCTATCGCGAGGTCTACGAGCGGCTCCGCCCGCTTTTCCTCCGCCGCTCTCAGGAGCCGTGATCGTCGAGCGGCAGCCCCCGCGCCGCGAGCGCCGCCGCAAGCTCGGCGCGACGGGCCAAGTACTCGCTGCGCCGCGCCCGCCGCAGCTCCGCGACCTCGCCGGCGGTGTAGGGCGCGAGATCCGGCGGCAGATGCGCCGGGTCCATCTCGACCACCAGCCAGTTGAGAAGATCCGCCAGCTCGGCGTGACCGAGGCTGGAGTTGGACACACCGGGGGCCTGGACGACGAACGCGCGGCCATCCGGCAGGTGCAGCAGCTTGCCGATGTTGCCTTGAAGGCGGGGCACGCCCTTCGCCGGGACGCCGGCGCCGTCGAGGCCGTGGCAGCCGGCACAGTTGAGGACGTAATCGAGCCGCGGGGAGCCGAGCGACGCGGCATCGGCGGCACTAGCCGCGAGCGCGAACAGGAACGCGATCGGTGCACGGCCCGTCATGACGCACCGCCGAGGACATGTGCCCGCAGCGCGTGGACCTCGTCGGGCGCGAGCGGAACGGCGCGGGCGGCTGCGATGGCATCGGCATCGGGCGCTGGCAGGCCGTGCAGCGTGTCGAGCACGTGCCCGAGCAGCGCCTGCACCGTCTCGTCGGGCTGCGCGCCGAACGCCGGCATCACGCCGTTGTAGCGACGCCCGCTCGACTCGATCGGCCCCTTGAGCCCATTGAGCACGACCCGGAGGACGTAGTCGGTGCCCTGCGGACGCGCGAGGATCGGCGCGAGGCCGTCGCGCAGCGACGGGCTGAAGCCTGGCATGCCGCTGGCGTCGGCCTTGTGGCAGCCGCCGCAATGCCTGGCGAACAGCGCAGCGCCGTCTGCAGCCGAGACCGGCAGCGCCGCGTGCAGAGCGGCGGCGATGCTCACCGCGCCGAGTCCACGCGTCACCCCGGCAGACCGACCACCGCAGCGAGCGTGCAGTGATACATATGGCTGCCCGAATTCGCCATGCACCAGTTGATGTCGTTGTGGACGTTCATGCGGTAGGCGGGCCGCTCACCCTCGTTGAGGTTGCAGGCGCAACGACCGCAGGTGCTCTTGCCACAGCAGTCACTGTACTGGATCAGATAGTTCTTGCCGTCGCCGGGATTGCTGCAGGTGCCGATCCAGGTGACCACCGACACGTCGGTGCCGGGCGGGCAGGCGGACAGCGAGCCGCCGCAACACGAGCAGAGGAAGCCGTCGAACGCGCAATAGCGCCAGTAATCGCACTCCATCCGATCCGTGCCGGTCGCGGCCTGGGCGAAGCGCGCGACGCGATCGACCGGCAGCACCGGATAGGCAGCGACGGCACCGGCCAGCGTCCGACCGACACGGCCCAGCATGCCGCGCCGCGACGTCCGGTCGGCCAGGAGCCGGGTCCCGCGCTGAACGATATCGTCGAACAGGCTCATCGCTCCACTCCTCCCCGGCGCGTCAGCCGGCCTTCTGCAGGTAGTCCTGGATCGAGGCGACGCCGAGCTCGTCGGCGGTGAACAGGCTCTCGAGCTGCTCCCGGCTGTTGACGAGGCCCTTGGCGCGCACCGTGCCATGGGCGTCGAGCAGCACCGCATAGGGCAGCTTGCCGATGCGGAAGGTCATGCCGAGCTCGGTCGAGAGCACGTAAGGAAACTCCTCGAGGCCCTGCTTCTGGCGGTAGGCGAGGTGCTCGGTCATGTCGCCGTCGCTCGCCAGCACGATCTCGGTCCGACCGCGCTCGCTCGCCCGCATCGTCTTCAGCACCGGGAGCAGCTTGCGGCACACCGGGCAGGTCGGCGACATGAAGAACACCAGTGTCGCCCGGCGCATCCCCTCGGCGCCGAGGTGCACCGTCTCGCCTCCCAAGGCCTTGAGCGTGAACGCCGGGGCCGTCTCGCCGACCTTCGGGCCGCTGTCCATCACCAGCGCCCCCATCGGCGCGACGCGCTCATGCAGCACGCCGACCTGCCGCGCCAGGGCGAGGACGGCCACGCCGAGCACGAGGACCGCGACCCACAGCGCCGCGTGCGAGACCACCAGCGGATCCATCAGCCGGCCCTCGCCACAGGTGTCATCCGCAGGGCATTGGCGAGCAGCTGGTCCGCGGCGGCGTAGACGAGCACCAGCACCAGCGCACCCAGCACCGCAGCGCTGCCCGGCAGCGGCAGGACCGCGGCGGGCCCCACTGCCGCGAGCAGGATCAAGGCGAGGATCGCGTTGCGCAGGAGCAGCCAGCCGGAGATCGGCTGCCGTCCGGACAGCCCCCCGCAGCCACAGTCGAGGACACGCCGGCCACGGCGCAGGTTGACGAAGATCGCGGCGGAGGCCGCCGCAAGCACCAGCAGAGCGAGGACCACACCCCACGGCCGCGTCGCCGCGGGCAGCAGCAGCAGGCCCGCCGCCAGCTCGACCAGCGGGAAGCCGAGCGCGAACGCGCCCACGGCGCGTTCCGGCACCAGCTCGTAGGCCTCGACGGCGAGCGTGAACTCGCCGCGCTCCCGGAGCTTGCTCACGGCACCGGCGAGCAGCAGCAGGGCCATGGCCCAGGCCAGCAGGTCGGCGACGGTGCCGCTCACTTTGGCCTCCGGCTCAGTGCGCGAGCGCGAAGGTCGCGGTCTCGGCGACCCCTTCCATCCGCGCGACCTCGGCCAAGCCGTTGGCCGGATCGAGCGCCACCACGTGCATCCCCTCCGCCAGAGCGAAGACATGCGGAGCGTCGGCAGCACTGACGTTGACCGCCAACGCGGCATGGCCCGGCGCGCGGGTCACGACCTCGCGCGTGGCGAGGTCGAGCGCCCAGATCTCCTCTGCCGGGTACTTGTGGCTGCCCTCGGTGCCGCCGCTGTGCATGCCAACATAGACGCGGCCGCTGCCGGCATGCGCGGCGACCGGATTGTAGCCGCCCGGCCGCCAGTCGCCATCCACACCGCCGGCGAAGTCCCACGGCTCGAGGATCCGCGGCTCGGCACCGGAGAGGTCCGCGGCCACGAGCTTGCCCTGGAACGACACCCAATAGTGGACGTCGCCGATGGCGTCGCTCTGGATGAAGATCGGGTCCTCGTCGGGATCGAACAGCAGGTCGGTCTTCGTCCGTGCCGCCTGCCCGCCCTGCTCGTCGAGGTCGATGACCTCCAGCGTGCCATCGCCGCAAACGGTGGCGAAGCGCCGGGGCACGGTGGTCGAGGCGATGATCCCCCAGCAGCCGGCGGTGTCGAGTTCGCCCACCACGGTCCGTGCACCGATGTCGACGACCGTGACCGACGAGGCCGGCGTCGAGTTCTGGACCAGCACGAAACGGCCGTCGGCGGTCGTATCGATCATGTGCTTGTAGGTCACGACCATCGCCCGCTTCGGCGGCAGCAGCACCTCGTCCTCAAGCGCGAGCGTGGCGACGTCATAGATCTCGAGGACGTCGAACTTGTTGCCGCGTGTCAGCCGATCGTAATAGGTCGTCGCCATGTAGAGCTTCTCCCCGTTCGGCGAGAAGCTGAAGAAGCCGGTGAAGCCGGACGAGATCTGGGCCATGTAGTCACCGGTCACCGGGTCGATCACGTGCACGCGCCCGTCGGGCAAGTGATTGAAGGCGAGATCCAGGACCCAGAGCCGGTCGGGGGTCGCCGGCGGGAACGGGGCGGTCGCGACCGTGTCGAGCTGTTCCTGCGCCAGCGCTGCGCTGCCCAGCGCTACAGCGCCAATCATCGCCGCCACGCCAAACCGCAGCATCGCCATGCTCGCTCTCCCCCCTTCGCGCGCCACCACCGCAGCGCCGGAAGACTCCAGCACGCGCGATCGCGCCGTGCAAGCCGCGTGCCGGGCCTCAGGGCGGATCGGTCAGTGCCCCGTCGCGCGCGACGATGCGCCCGGCCTTGACGACGAGGCTGCGCGGCGGGCAATCGGCGATCGCCTGCGGCACGTGCGGCGAGGGCAGCACGACCAGATCGGCGGCCGCACCCTCGCGAATCCCGTGCCCGTCGAGACCGAGCGCGCGCAGCCCGTGCTCGGTGGTCATCGCGAAGGCGAGCCACAGCTCCTCGTCGGCCGCGAAGCCCTGTCGCCAGGCGATCAGGCGGGCACGGTCGAGCATGTCGCCGTTGCCGAGCGGCGACCAGGCGTCGCGGATGTTGTCCGAGCCGGCGAAGACCGTGACGCCGGCGTCGTTCAGGGCCGCCACGGGTGGCATCGGCGCCGCCCCGGGCGCAGCGGTCATGACCGCAACACCCCCGTCGCGCAGCGCAGCGGCCGTGGCCTCGAAGGAGGCTCGACCGACCTCGCCGAGGGCAAAAGCGTGGCTGGCCGCCACCCTGCCCTGCAATCCGGCAGCGGCGCTGCGCTCGGCGATCCGGCGGAGCTGGAAGGCGCCGAGCTCGCCCGGGTCGTGGAGGTGGATGTCGACCATCCGGCCATGGCGCTCGGCGATGCCGAAGACGATGTCGAGCTGGCCCTTGATGTCGCCGTCATAGCCGGCCGGGTCGAGGCCACCGATCACCTCGACGCCCTGCCGCGCCGCCTCCTCGAGCAGTTCCGCGACCCGGCGCTGGCGCAGGACACCGCTTTGCGGGAAGGCGACGAGTTGCAAGGTCACCCTGTCGCGCCAGCGCTCGCGCAGTCCGAGCAGCGCCTCGACACCGCCGAGGCCGAGCTCGTCGTCGACGTCGACATGACAGCGGACATTGACGCTGCCCAGGGCGACGATCCGCGCGAGCAACGCCTCGGCCCGCTGCGCCACCGGCACGCTGAGGCCATGGCGCAGCCGCTTCTCGGCGGCGATCCGGTCGGCGATGCTGGCTCCCGGGAGGTGCGGCATCCAGGGCACGCCGACCAGCGTCTTGTCGAGGTGGATATGTCCCTCGACGAGCCCCGGCACGAGCAGCTTCCCGCCAAGGTCCTCGATCGTGGCGCCGTCGCCGGCGAGCGTTCCCGCACCCGCGATCTGCGCGATCCGACCGCCTGACAGCCGCAGGTCGGCCTGCGCCCCGTGCGGCAGGCGTGCGTGGCGCAGGATCAGGTCGGTCATGGCAGGAGCCCCACCCGGCGGGCGGCGATCACGCGGTAAAGCGGGTCGCGATAGTGCCGGTCCTCCTCGCTCGCCGAGAAGACGAGGCTGATGTCGTGCTCGTCGGACGAGGCGCAGGCACGCGCGAAGATCTCGGGCCAGTCCGGACAGGGCGTGCGGCGGATCGTCTCGATTTCCTCCGCCGCCGGCAGCGGCGGCATCCCGATCTTGGGATAGACGGCGCAGATAGCCTGCCAGAAGTAGCGGACGGCGAGCGGCTGATCCGGCCAATGTGGGCCGACCAGACGCAGCCAGTGACAGCCGGTGAGCGCGTGCAGCGCCTCGAAGGTCATGGTCGCCGCCATGAAGCTCCGCGACGCTGCGGCGACGCGTGGCAGCACGTCCGGTCCGGCCTCGAGCCAGTCGACGACCGGCGGAAAGGCGGCCTTGCGCGACACCTCGCGCATCCAGCGCCAGAGCAGGTCGGGCGCCGGCGGCGGCACGTCGCGGAGTGCCTCGATGGCCCGCAGCCGGTCGAGGATCTCGGCCGGGTTCGCGGTCACCGGCTCGCTCGTCCCGGCGAAGCGCAAGGGGAGAAAGGTCATCGCCCAGTAGCCGAGCGCCACCGCGACCTCGTCCGGGTCCTCTTCGAGCTCGGCGTAGGCCAGACGCATCAAGGCATGCAGCGCGCTCGCCGCGATCCCCGGAACGAGCGCCGGCAGATAGACGCGCTGCGCCTCCGCCATCCCGAGCCGTGCCACCTCTTCGGCCATGAACGCGCGGTAGTCACCCTCGAACTCGCGCTCGCCGAAATGCGCCTGCCAGTTGCGCCGATGGATCCGTCCCGAGCCGGCGGGTGCCGGGACCAGCCCGTTGGCCTCGCGATACTCGGCGAAGTAGGCCTCGAGGCGGGGCCCGTCGGCACCCATCCGCTCCAGCGCCACGAGCAGCATCGGCAGATGGTTGGCCATGAACGGCGGGAACTCGACGCTGAACCGCCGTGCCTCGACGATCAGCCGGCGACAGGTGGCAGACCTCTCCGCGCGCAACGCCATCCTCCCCGGGGGCCTGCCATGAACCTAGCGCAAGCTGGCGGGCGGTGTCAGGCCAGAGCGGGATCGAGCGTGGCGCAACATCACCGTGCGATCGCCGACGCCGTCAGCGACCGAGCGTGCCCAGGAGCGCCGCGCCGTTCAGGCGCCGTGCGGAACGAGCCGGCCGAGGCGGGTCGCCTCGCGGGCCTGCTGCCGGCTCTCGGCATCGCGGAGCTGCCAATAGAAGCCGTTGACCTGCTCGATGTGGCCGCGCATCGCCGCGTCCGCCGCCGCCACGTCGTGCGCGGCGATCGCCTCGTAGATCTTCTCGTGCCATTCGCGCGCGAGCTGGGCCGCGCGCGGAACCCGCGCGGTCCCGTGGCGCTGCGCATACAGCCACTCGGTCACGGCGTCGCTGATCGCCGGGAAGATCGGGTTGCCACCGACCTTGGCGATGGCGCTGTGGAACGCCACGTCGGTTTCGGCGAAGCGCTTGAGCTCATGCGCGGCGAGATTGGCGTCGAGCGCGGCGCGGATCGCGGCGAGGTCCTCGGCCGTGGCGATTTCCGCGGCGCGGCGGGCGAGCGCCGCCTCGAACACCAGCCGCGCCTCCTGGAACTGCCGGATGCCGGTCTCGGTATTGAGGAAGAGGCGCGCGGCACCGGACAGCTCGCGGACCACGACCGCCGGCGAGGGCTCGATGACCCTCGCCCGCTCGCCGCTCGAGATCGCTATCAGGCCCATCTTGGCGAGCGCGAACAGGGCCTCGCGCACGGCCGCGCGGCCGACCCCGTACTTCGCCATGATGTCGCGCTCGGACGGCAGCTGCTCACCGACCTTGAGCAGACCGTGGGCGATCTCCTCCTGGATCAGCTCTGCGATCTGCTCGTAGAGCTTGCGTCGCTTGATGAGCTTGCTCATGGCCCGACCCACCTAGCTCGCGCGGACGAGCGCCGCGCCGCGCGCCTCCCTCACCCCGTCGCCGAAGGGCGACCCGCCGCGCCGCCACAGCGCGCCGCGACCCACAGCGGCGATCCCATCCCACCCGCCGAGCGCGAGCACGCGGTCGAGCTCGTCCCGGTAGATCTCCAGCACCCGTGCGACACCGGCTTCCCCGGCGACCGCGAGGCCCCAGAGGTGCGGGCGACCGATCAGACACGCCCGAGCCCCGAGCGCAAGCGCTTTGACGACGTCGGCGCCGCGACGGATCCCTCCGTCGATCAGCACCGGGATCTGGCCGTCGACCGCCGCGACCACGCCCGGCAGCGCCTCGATCGCCGCCGGGACATCATCGAGCTGGCGCCCGCCATGGTTTGAGACGATCACGCCATCGACACCGGTCGCCACGGCCCGGCGCGCCTCGGTCGGATGCAGCACTCCCTTGAGCAGCAGAGGCCCAGCCCACAGCCCCCGCAGCCACTCGACATCCCGCCAACTCGCCCCTGGGTCTAGCAGCGTTCCGATATAGGCGCCGAGCGACAGGATGTCGCGCCGCTCCCCGCTCGCATAGTTGGCGAAGGTCACGTCGCGGCGGCGGCGCATCCGCCAGAGCCAGGACACCGAGCGCAGCACGTCCAGCGCGCCGCCCGGGCCGATCCGCGGCGGGATGGTGAAGCCGTTGCGCAGGTCGCGCTCCCGCACGCCCAGTACCTGGTTGTCGACGGTCAGCACCAGCGCCTGATAGCCTGACGCGGCGGCGCGCTCGGCCATCGCCCGGGTCAGGCCGCGATCGCGGTACATGAAGGTCTGGAACCAGCGCGGCCCGACGTGGCGCTCGGCGAGGTCCTCGATCGCGACGGTCGAGCCATGGCTCATCACGTAGACCGTGCCGGCCGCCGCCGCAGCGCGCGCGGCGGCCAGCTCACCCTCCGGCCACAGCATGCCGGCCATGCCGGTCGGGCCGAGCAGGACGGGCAGGGCGAGCCGGCGGCCGAACAGCTCGACGCTCAGGTCGCGTCCGGTCGTGCCGTTCAGTGGCTCCGGCAGCAGCTCGATTTCGGCGAAGGCGGCCTCGTTGCGCCGCAGGGTCCGCTCGTCACCGGCCCCCCCGTCGCAGAAGTCGAACACCATGCGCGGAAGCGCGCGTCGGGCGAGGCGCCGCAGGTCGGCCACGCTGTGCGCCTTGCGCCGCCACCGCTCGGCAGCCACGGTCACCTCACCCGGTTTTCCAACGAGCGGGCATCGCGCATTGCCGCCCGATGCCGACCGTCGATCGTTTGGTATGACAGCCGAACAGTCCTGCCGTCAATCTCCGCCGAGCGGCCGCACCTACTCGGGCACCGGCGCGGCCTCGGCGAGCAGGCCCTCATGCTTCAGCTCCGCCCAGAGATCGGCCGGGATGCGCGTGTTCATCAGGCGATGGTTGGCCTCGACCTCGGCCGGCTTGACCGCGCCGGGGACGATCGAGGCGACGCGCGCGTGGCCGAGCGGAAACTGGATCGCCGCGGCGGCCAAGGGCACGTCGTGGCGCCGGCAGACGGCTTCGATGCGCCGCACGCGCTCCAGGATCTCGGGCGGTGCATCCTTGTAGTTGTACTTGGCGCCGGGCACCGGGCCGGTGGCGAGAATACCGGAATTGAACGGGCCGCCGAGCAGGAAGCTGATCTGCCTGCGCTCGGCGAGCGGGAGAAGATCGTCGAGACCGCCCTGCTCGAGCAGCGTGTAGCGGCCGGCGAGCAGGAAGCAGTCGATGTCACACTCGGTGGCGAAGCGGATGCAGGGCTCGGTCTCGTTGACGCCCACACCCACCGCGCGGATCACCTTCTGCGCCCGTAGCTCGTCGAGCACACGATAGGCGCCGTCGATCGCCTCGCGGAGCTGCCGCTCGTAGGCCTCGCGCGAACCGTGGCTCCAGATGTCGACGTCGTGGATCAGCAGGATGTCGATCCGCTCGATGCCCAGCCGCTGGAACGTCTGGTCGATCGCCCGCTTGGTCCCATCGTAGCTGTAGTCGTAGGTCCAGCGCATGTTGAGACCGCCGGCCCACTGGCCGCGGTCGAGCGTCGCCGGGTCGTGCGGCTCCAGCCAGCGCCCGACCTTGGTCGAGAGGACGTAGCTGTCGCGCGGCTTGGTGCGCAGCACGTGGCCGAAGCGGTGCTCGCTGAGACCGTGGCCGTAGAGCGGCGCGGTGTCGAACAGGCGGTCGCCGAGTTCCCAGGCCCGCTCGATCGTGGCCAACGCCTCGGGCTCGGGGATCCTGCTGTAGAGGTCGCCCAGCGGCGCTCCGCCGAGCCCCAGGACCGGCACCTGCAGGCCGGTCATGCCGAGCTCGCGGGTCCTCATCTGCTCCGTCATGGGCCTCCCCTCGATTGGCCGCAGATCGCTGCCCGCCGTCATGGGCCCGCCACCCGCAACCTGACAAGGGGTAGGCAGCGGCTAGGGCGTCAGGCGGTCGAGCTGGCTCTGGACGGTGGCGCGTCCGGGATCGGTGGGGTCGAGCCGAGCGAGGACGCGCTCCCAGCGTTCGCGCGCCTCGGTCGGCGCGCCCTGCTGCAGCGCATGGATCCCGAGCAGCCAGTCGACCTCGGGATCGTCGGCTCCGAGCGCGGCCGCTTTCTCCAGCAATGCCGCCGCCTCGTCGGGCACCAGCGGCAGCCCCGAGGGTTGGGTCGCGTCGCCCAGCAGCGCCCGCGCCTTGCCCTTCAGCGCCCGCGGATCGTCCGGCTGCTCGGCGAGAGCGCGATCCCACGCCGCCGCGGCGGCAGCGCGGTCGCCCAACACGAGCCGCGCCTGGGCGAGCCGGGACCATTCCTCGACCGTCCCGCCGTCGGCCTCCAGGCGCGCGGCCAGACCGTCGACCATCTCACGGATCCGCGCCTGCTGCTGCTCGGGCGGCAGGGCGGCGATGCGCGCCGCCTCCGCGGCGCGTGGATCCGGCTCCGCGCCGAGGTCCGCCTCGACGATCGCCGCGACGTCGACCCCCAACGAGGTGCCGGCCGCGCGGATCGCCGCCACCACCGGCTCGCGCCAGGGCACATCGCGCGGCGCCCCGGCGAGCAGCCGGCGCCAATGCTCGGCCGCCGCCGCACGGTCGCCGGCCTGCGCCGCGGCCAGACCTAGATAGTAGCCAGCGCGCGGATCGCCGGGCAGGCGCTCCTCGAGCCGCTCGAGCAGGCTCCGCGGCTCGGCGCCGACCAACCCGCCGGCCTGCGCGATCAGGCTCTCGGCGAGACCGCCCAGGGCCTCCGGCTCGTCGGGCCGCAGCTCCAGCGCCTTGCGGAAGGCCGTCGCGGCGAGACCGTAATCGTCGAGGACACTGCGCGAGCGGCCGAGCATCAGCCAGCCCTCGACGTCGTCCGGGTGAGCCTGCAGCCGCTGCTCGAGACGCGCGACCATGGCGCCGACGTCGGGTTGATCCGCGGGCCCGGGATCCGCCGAGCGGGCAGCGAGCGGGCGATCGGGCAGAGTCGGCGAGCCGACGACGAGATAAACGCCGGTGGCGAGCAGCGGCACCGCGACGGCGACCATGGCGGCGACGGCGCGGCCGGCCGGTGCCTCCACGGGCGGCGCCGGCTCCTCGGCGACGCGCAGGATCCGCCGCTCGATCTCGAGCCGCGCCGCCGTCGCCTCGGCCGTCCCGATCAGCCCGCGCGCCTCGTCACGGGCGAGTTCGGCGAGCTGGTCCCGATAGACCTCGAGCTGGTGGGCGCTGCTGCGCGGTGGCGGCGGTGGACGGCGGATCGCCGGCCAGGCGAGCGCGCCGGCGGCGGCGAACGCGACCACCATGATCGCCATCAGCAGCCACGGGCTCATGAGCGGGCGCCGCCATCCCGATCGAGCAGCCGGGCGAGCTTGCGCCGTTCCGCCTCGGTGAGGGGCACCGCACCGTCGTCGACGGGCCGGCGGCGCCGGAGGTAGATGCCGATCGCGACGAGGCCGAGGCTCGCCACCGCGGCCGGTCCACCCCACAACAGCCACGTGTCCGGCCGCACCGGCGGCTCGAGGAGGACGAAGTCGCCGTAGCGCGCGACCAGGAACTCCTTGACCTCGCGATCGCTCTCGCCGGCGACGAGGCGCTCGCGGACGATCCGCCGCAGGTCGCGGGCGAGGTCGGCGTCCGAATCGTCGATCGACTGGTTCTGGCAGACGAGGCAGCGCAGCTCCTTGCCGAGCGCCCGCGCGCGAGCCTCCAGGGCCGGGTCGGACAGGATCTCGTCGGGCGCTGTGGCGGCGAACGCCTGCGGCGGGAAGAGCAGCGTCGCGAGGACCACCAGGGCGACCCGCAGCAGCCGCGCCATCAGCGCGCCTCGGCGAGCAACGGCAGGAGCTTCTGCTCGAGGTCGTGGGCCATGAGCGGGCCGACATGGCGGTAGGTGATCCGCCCGTCGCGGTCGATCACATAGGTTTCGGGCACGCCGTACACGCCCCATTCGATCCCCGCACGGCCGTCGCGGTCGGCGCCGACCAGGGCGTAGGGGTCGCCCAGATCGCGCAGGAAGGCCAACGCCGCCTTCGGCTCGTCCTTGTAGTTGATCCCGTGGACGGTGACACCCTGAGCGGCGAGGCGCATCAGCTGCGGATGCTCGACGCGGCACGGCACGCACCACGAAGCGAACACGTTCACCAGCACCGGCCCGCTCGCCAGGTCGGCGGCGCTCAGTCCGGCACCCCCGCGCCCTTCGAGCGGCGGCAGGGAGAACTGCGGCACCGGCTTGCCGACCAAGGCGGAGGGCAGGCGCGCGGGGTCGCGCGTCAGGCCCACGGCCAGGAACGCGCCCACGACAGCGAACAGGACGGCCGGGACGAGAAACAGGAGCCGGCGCGGCGTGGAGCCGGGGCGCGTGGCCGTGCTCATCGCGCCGCCGCCGGAACCAGCCGCTGGCGGGCCGGGCGCGGCGCGCCGACGCGCAGCCGGCGATCGCTCAGCGCCAGCACGCCGGCCGCCGCCATCAGCGCCGCCCCGCCCCAGATCCACAGCGCCAGCGGGTTGTGGTAGAGGCGGACGTTCCACAGGCCGTCCCGGCCGGCAGGATCGCCGAGCACGACGTAGAGGTCGCGGAACAGGCCCGTGTCGATGCCGGCCTCGGTGGTCGTGCTCCCCTCGACCGGGAACTGCCGCTTCTCACTGGCCAGCACGGCGATCAGGCGATCGCCGCGGCGGATGGTGAAGCGACCTTGGTCGGCGACGTAGTTCGGCCCCTCGACCGGCCGCACGCCCTCGAAGGTGACGTCGTAGCCGGCGAGCTCGGCGCGATCGCCGGCCGCCATCGCCAGAATGCGCTCGCTCTGGCCCGTGCCGGTGGCGGTGATGCCGAGCACGGCGATGCCGAGGCCGATGTGCGCCAGCGTCATCGCCCAGGCCGAGCGGGGCAGGCCGGCGAGCCGTCGCAGGCCGCCAGCGACGCCGCCGCGGTCGAGCGCCGCCCGCCCGGCCAGTTCGACCAGCGAGCCCACGATCACCCACGAGCCGAGAGCGAAGCCGAGGAGCGCCAGGAAGCCGCGCGGCGCGTGCAGGAGCAGGTGCAGGCCGACGGCCGCGACCGTCGCGGCGAGCGCCACGCCGAGGCGCGGCGCGAGCGCGGCGAGGTCGGCACGCTTCCAGGAGAGCATGGCACCGATCGGCAGGGCGATCAGCAGTGGCACCATGAGCGGCGTGAAGGTCGCATCGAAGTAGGGCGGGCCGACCGAGATCTTCGCGCCGGTCAGCGCCTCCAGGGCCAGCGGGTAGAGCGTGCCGAGCAGGACGGTCGCGGTGGCCGTGGCGAGCAGCAGGTTGTTGAGCAGAAGTCCGCCCTCGCGCGAGATCGGCGCGAAGACCCCGCCGCCCTGCAGGCTCGGCGCGCGCCAGGCGTAGAGCAACAGCGAGCCGCCGATGGCGACGACCAGCAAGGCGAGGATGAACACGCCACGCGCCGGGTCGACGGCGAAGGCGTGCACCGAGGTCAGTACGCCCGAGCGCACGAGGAAGGTGCCGAGGAGCGACAGGGAGAAGGTCACGATCGCCAGAAGCACGGTCCAGCTCTTGAGCGTGTCCCGCTTCTCGACGACGATCGCCGAGTGCAGGAGCGCCGTGCCGGCGAGCCAGGGCATGAACGAGGCGTTCTCGACCGGATCCCAGAACCAGAATCCGCCCCAGCCGAGCTCGTAGTAAGCCCACCACGAGCCGAGCGCGATGCCGAGCGTGAGCGCCGACCAGGCGGCCAGGGTCCAGGGCCGTACCCAGCGCGCCCAGGCCGCGTCGACCCGGCCCTCGATCAGCGCCGCGATGGCGAAGGCGTAGGCCGTGGCGAACCCGACATAGCCCAGATAGAGCATCGGCGGGTGCAGCGCGAGGCCAGGGTCCTGGAGAATCGGGTTGAGGCCGCGCCCGGCGAGCGGCGCCGGATCGAGCCGCAGGAACGGGTTCGAGGTGAACAACATGAAGGCGAGGAAACCGGCGCCGATGATCCCGTGCACGGCGAGGACGCGGGCGCGGAACGCCGCCGGCAGGTTGCCGCCGCGCAGCGCCACGCAGGCGCCGAACAGGGCGAGGATCCACACCCACAGGACGAGCGAGCCCTCGTGGTTCCCCCAGACGCCGCTCACCCGGTAGATCAGCGGCTTCGCCGCGTGCGAGTTCGCGACCACCAGGGCCACGGAGAAGTCCGACACGACGAAAGCATAGATCAGGACGGCGAAGACGAACGTCAGGCAAGCGAGCTGGAGCAGCGCCGCGATCGGCGCGATGGCGATCTGTGCCGCGTCGTTGCGCGCCGCTCCCCAAAGCGGGACGGTGCCCTGGACGAGCGCCAACGCGAACGCCAGGACCAGGGCGTAGTGACCCAGCTCGATGCTCACGGCTGCTCCCGTCCGTCGTCGTTCTGCCAGTGGCCCGCCGCCTTGAGCGCGTCGGCGACTTCCTTCGGCATGTAGTTCTCGTCATGCTTGGCTAGGACTTCGCTGGCGACGAACACCCCGTCGTCGCGCAACTGGCCCTGCGCCACCACCCCCTGTCCCTCGCGGAACAGGTCGGGCAGGATGCCTCGATAGACGACGCGGACCTCGTGCGCCGTGTCGGTGACGGCGAAGCTGATCTCGGGCGGCTGGCCGCGCTCGATGCTGCCGTCGACGACCAGCCCGCCGAGGCGGAAGCTGCGCCCGGCGTCGACGCTGCCCCGGGCGATCTCGCTGGGCGTCACGAAGAACGCGACGTTGTCGCGCAGCGCGGTCAGCGCCAGTGCCGCCGCCCCGCCCACGAGCAGCAGGATCACGACGACCAGGAGAAGCCGTTGTTGCTTGCGCAGGCGCATCGAGACCGGCTCCAGGCTCAGGCGGAGCCGGGCGCCTGGTCGGCGCCGACGGTGTCGCGTTCGCGGATCAGGCGCGGCGCCGGGCGCGGCCGAGGCTCGCGCAGCCGGCTGCGCAGTTCGGCCAGCTCGGCCTCGCGGCGGCGCGCGAGGCGGTGACTGTGCCAGAGCAGGCCGAGCAGAAGGCCCACGGTCAGCACGAACGACGTCCAGACGTAGGCGCCATAGCCTCCCATCGCCAACCACTCGACCACGGCGACACCCCACCCAGCGTTCGCGCTCTTCGACCGCAGCAGCCTTGTGCTATCCCGCGGCGGGCGCGACAAGCCACTGTGATATCTGGCCCAGGATGGAAACTAGCAGCTTGGACGTGGTTGTCGACCCGACCGGTCTGCGCGCCGAGCTGGCGCAGGCGGCACCCGCCCTCGCCTCGCCCGCGGAGCTGCGCCCGCTCATGCAGCGGCGCCTCGATGCCGGACGCGAGAGCCTGCGCAGCTACTTCATGGCCGGTGGCAGCGCCGAGGTCGTCCACCACGAGCTCGCGCGGCAGATGGACGGGCTGCTGCAGGGGGCGCTCGATTTCGCCGACCGCCGCCTCTACGGCTTGCCGAACCCGACGACCGGTGAGCAGCTCGCCCTGGTCGCAGTCGGCGGCTATGGCCGCGGCGAACTCGCGCCCTACTCCGACATCGACCTGCTCTTCCTTCACCCCTACAAACGCACGCCGCACGTCGAGCAGATGGCGGAGTTCCTCATCTATCGGTTGTGGGACGTCGGTCTCAAGGTCGGGCACGCCACCCGCAGTATCGCCGAGTCGATCCGCCTCGCGCAGGAGGACCTCACCGTCCGCACGGCACTCCTCGAGGCGCGCTTCGTCTGGGGCTCGCGGGCGCTGTTCGAGCAGCTCGTCGCGGCCTACGAGCGGCAGGTGATCGCCGGGCACACCGCCGAGTTCATCGAGGCCAAGCTGGCCGAGCGCGATGCCCGCCACCGCCGCGCCGGCGACTCGCGGTTCCTGCTCGAGCCCAACATCAAAGAAGGCAAGGGCGGGCTGCGCGACCTGCACACCTTGTTGTGGATCGGCAAGTTCCTCTACCGCATCGAGACGATCGGCGACCTCGTGCGGCACGGCGTGCTGACCCGCCAGACGCTCAGCACCTTCCTCGCCGCGCAGCGCTTCCTGTGGACCGTCCGCTGCCATCTGCACTGGCTGACCGGCCGTGCCGAGGAACGGCTGACCTTCGACGTCCAGCCTGAGATCGCGCGGCGGATGGGCTATCGGGACCGGCCCGGATCGCTCGGCGTCGAACGGCTGATGAAGCGCTACTATCTGGTCGCCAAGGACGTCGGCGCGTTGACCCGGGTTATCTGCGCCGCGCTCGACGAGCAGCAGCGCCGGCCGCCCGGCTTCCTTCGCCGGCGCTTCGGCTTCGGCCGGCGCAGCATCAACGGCTTCGAGATCCATGCCGGGCGGGTCGGGCTGGGCGACGCCCGGCTGTTCGAGCGCGAGCCGATCCGGATGCTCGAGCTCTTCCACCTCGCCCAGGAGCGCGAGCTCGACATCCACCCGCAGGCTTTGAGCGCCGTCACCCAGAACCTGAAACGCGTCGATCAGCGGCTGCGCGAGGATCCCGAGGCGAACCGACTGTTTCTCGACATCCTGTGCTCGCGCAAGGACCCGGCGCTGGCGCTGACGCGGATGAACGAGGCCGGCCTGCTCGGCCGCTTCGTACCCGACTTCGGTCGCGTCGTGGCGCAGATGCAGCAGGGCCTGTACCATGCCTATACGGTCGACGAGCACACGATCCGGGTGATCGAGGTGCTCTCGCAGATCGAGCATGGCAAGCTCGCCGACGAGCTGCCGCTGGCCACCGAGCTGATGCCGAAGCTGCTGTCGCGGCGCGAACTCTATCTCGCTGCGCTGATCCACGACCTCGGCAAGGGGCGGCGCGCCGACCACAGCGTCATCGGCGAGGAGATCGCCAAGCGGCTGTGCCCGCGGCTCGGGCTGGCGGACGACGCCACCGAGACGGTCGCCTGGCTGGTGCGGCACCATCTCATCATGAGCAGCACGGCGTTCCGCCGCGACACCGAGGATCCGAAGACGATCGCCGACTTCGTCGCGACGGTGCAGTCGCCGGAGCGGCTCAAGCTGCTCCTGGTGCTCACCGCCGCCGACATCCGCGCCGTCGGGCCGAACGTGTGGAATGGCTGGAAGGGTCAGCTCCTGCGCGAGCTGTACCACGAGGCGGCGCTGGCCATGGCGAGCGGCGATCCGACCGGCCGGCGCAACGAACGGCGGGCTCGCGCCCAGGCCGAGGTGGCCACGGCGCTGGCCGCCGAGGGCTGGTGCGAAGCCGAGATCGCGACCCACCTCGACCGCCACGATCCCCGCTACTGGCTCGCCTTCCCCACCGACCAGCTCGTCCACCATGCGCGGCTGATGCACGGCGCCGACGCCGCCCGCGCTCCACTGGTTCTCGACTTCCGCACCGACCGGTTCCGCGACCGCACGGAACTCTTTCTCTACGCCTCGGACCATCCAGGCCTGTTCATGAAGATCGGCGGGGCTCTGGCGCTCAGCGGCGCCAGCATCGTCGACGCCCGCATCTTCACCACCCAGGACGGGATGGCGCTCGACGTACTGGGCTTCCAGGACGCGGAGACGCGCCGGGTGATCGACGACGAGGCGCGCCTCGCCCGCATCCGCCGCAACATCGAGCGCGCGCTCGGCGGCGAGATCTGGCTCGACAAGGCCCTCCAGGGCCGCCGGACCCTGCCCTCCCGCACCGACGTCTTCAAGGTCGAGCCGCGCGTGCTGGTGGACAACAACGCGTCGCGCACGCACAGCGTGATCGAGGTCAACGGCCGCGACCGCCCGGGCCTCCTGTTCGACCTGGCGCGGACCCTGAAGGATCTCGGCCTGGTGATCAACAGCGCGCACATCACCACTTACGGCGAGCGTGTCGTGGACGTGTTCTACGTCAAGGACGTGTTCGGCCTGAAGGTGACCCAGCGGGCGAGGATCCAGCGCATCCAGAAGGGCCTCGCCGAGGCCCTGGCGATGACGTGAGCGGCGACCGACACCCCACGTCGAGCCGCGCGCCCGTCCGCCCGTTAGCGCGGCGGCTTAGGGCGACCGGCTGGAGGCCGATCGCGAGGAGCAGGACGGGCTGGCGGTGCGTCGCAACCGGCGACTTTAGAAGTATTATCCGGAGGCCGGACGCCATTCCACCGCAAACGGCGACCAACCCGGCTTGCGAGGCCAGGGTGGCGGCCGCTAGCATGTTACTCACGGGTGTTGCGTCTAGTTGAGGGGAGGCGAACATGTTGACCTGGAACCGACGGCGTACACTGCGGGCCGGCCTGATGCTGGGTGGTGCCGCGATGCTCGGCGGGCGCACGCTGCGTGCGGCGATCCCGGTCGCGGACGTGGCGCCACCTGCGTTCGCGCTCGAGTCCGGTGCCAAGCTGCGCGTGTTGCGTCCGGCGAAGTTCGTCCAGGGCGACGAGACGCTGTGGCTCGCGAACACCAAGAAATTCACTGAGAAGACCGGGATCGACGTGACCGTCGACAGCGAGGGCTGGGAGGATCTCCGCCCCAAGACGGCGGTCGCCGCCAATGTCGGCAGTGGCCCGGACATCATCCTGGCCTGGCAGGAGGATCCGTTCCTGTTTCAGGACAAACTCCTGGATGTCACCGACCTCGCCAAATACCTCGGCGCGAAGTATGGTGGTTGGTTCCCGGTCGCCGAGATCTACGGCAAGCAGTCGCCCGACGTCTGGAAGTCGATCCCCGTGGGCGGCGGTGGCAGCACCATGGTCCACCGCAAGTCGTGGATCCAGGAGGCCGGCTACGACAGCGTGCCGATGGACTTCCCGGGCTTCCTCGCCCTGTGCAAGGCGTTGCAGGCGAAGGGACGGCCGGTCGGCTTCGCCCTCGGCAACGCGGTCGGCGACGGCGGCTGGACCGACTGGGTGCTGTGGGGCTACGGCTCGTCGCTGGTCGACGAGAACGACAATGTCGTGATCGACAACCCACAGACCATCGAGGCGCTGGAATACGCAAAGGAACTCTACGCCACGTTCATCCCCGGCACGCTCTCGTGGCTCGACCCGTCGAACAACAAGGCGTTCCTCGCCGGAGAGATCTCGCTCACCAACAACGGCATCTCGATCTACTACGCGGCCAAGAACAGCGAGGACGCGACGGTCCGGGCGATGGCCGACGACATCGACCATGCGAGCTACCCGATCGGCCCGGTCGGCTTCCCGACCCAAGGCGCACTGGTCATCAACGCGGTCGTCATGGGCTACACGCCGGCCCCCAACGCCGCCAAGGAATATCTGCGCTTCATGATGGAGCAGGAGCAGTACGCGGCGTGGCAGGACGCGTCGATCGGCTACTGGTGCCATCCGCTCCAGGCCTACGACCACAACCCATTGTGGGCCTCCGATCCGAAGATCGAGGCCTATCGCGACGTGATGCGCAACGCCCTGCCGCAGAGCTACAAGGGCAAGCCGGGCGCGGCCGCCGCCGCGGCCAAGGCCGACTTCATCGTCCTCAACATGTTCCAGAGCGTCTGCGCCGGGCAGCAGACGCCGAAGGAGGCCGCGGCCGAGGCGCAGCGGCGCGGCGAGCGGGTCTACCGTCGCACCTGACCGGGGCGGCTTCGTGAGATCCAGGAGCGCCCGCCGCGGCGGGCGCCCACTCGCCTCTGCGGACAGCGTGGGGCGTCACGCGCGTCAATGCCCGGGAACGCCGGCGACGCCCAGATCCAGCCACGGCGGCGTGTTGCGCGGTCGGTCAAGCTTGACCCTCCTATGAGAAGATGTCCTTCTCGCCACGGCACCGCCTCCTCACCGGTGGCGGACGAACAGGGGGGGGACATGATCTTTCGATTGGCGGGCGTTCTCGCGCGGCTGGGATTGTGCATCGCTGTCGCGTGCGTCGCGACCGTGGTGTCAGTGCCGTCCAGCGCGAACTCGATCGATGAGGTCGCTGCCACGTTGAGGGAATCGCAGACGGCCAGCCGCCCGACGGCCTTCCGCATCTGCCAGAACCAGACCTACGCGCTCTGCGCAACGGCCCGCTGCTTCGTCTTCAACGAGCTCGCCTACTGCCGATGCGACGTCAAGCGCGGGGACAGCATCAGTCTTCCATTCAACTATGCGCCGGGCAAGGACGTCTGTACGGCCAACGCCCAGGGGCGCGACAACGGCTATATGATCAGCACCTTCAGCCTGCCGCGTTCGGTCGTAGCGCCGAACGGCAACAGGGCGCTCTACGACTGCCCGGCCGGCGCCAGTGGGAAGTATGCGCAGTGTGACGGTGGGTTCTGCTTCAGAAGCTCGCAAGGCCAGCAGTTCCCCGGCTTCGCGCGCGACCTGCGGGCCGGAGAGATCATCTGCGCCTGCCCACTGGCCGACGCGACCGACGCCTCGGTTGGCTTCCAGATCGCCGGCCCCTACCCCTGCGACGACAGCTTCTTCAGGTTTTGCAACGCCCCGCCGGCCAGCGGCCGCACTGGCTCGACCGTCTTCGTCGGGGCGCCTACCGGCACACCCGTCCTGCTGACGCGGCTTCTTACCGGCAGTGTTCCGCCACTGAACCGCTGCCGCCGGCCGTCCCGCTGAGGCGTCCGCCTTGCGGAGAGTCGGATGGTCCCCGGCGGGCGCCGTTGCCGGCCCTACCCACGCCACCGTCTGCCACGCCGCGGTCCGCTCTCGGCCGCCGCTGACGCGCGCCCATAGGTCGCGCGGCCGTGCTCGCGGGGTCCGTACCATGTGGATGACGTCGGTAGCGGGCGTGGCTCGTTCCGTGCCGCTGCCAGCCTCCTTGGCGAGCGTGCCGCTGCGCCGAGAACCCGTCGGACCTCAGCCGGGCGGCTTCGTGAGATCCAGGAGCGCCCGCCGCGGCGGGCGCTCCTTCTGTGGTGACGAAGGACCAGCAAGGATAATTGTGCGATGAGCGGGAGCGCGGGTGGCGAGCCGGTCGAGATCGCCCTGATCGGGGCGCAGCGGCCGGCGACGGTGGCGGCGCTGGAGCGCCATTTCAAGCTGCACCATGTCTACGCCGAGGCCGACCCGCTGGCCGCGCTCCGCGCCCTTGGACCGCGGATCCGTGGTGCCGCCGGCCACGGCATGGCCGGCCTGCGCAAAGAGCACATGGACCTCCTGCCGCGGCTCGAGATCTGCGCGATCAATGGCGTCGGGCTGGAGACGAGCGATGTCGCCGAGGCCAAGCGGCGCGGCATCGTCATCACCATCACGCCCGTGCTCTACGACGACGTGGCCGACCTCGCGATCGCGCTCGCGCTCGACGCCTGCCGGCGGATCGCCGAGGGCGACCGCTTCGTGCGCTCGGGCAAGTGGCTCCACGGCCGGCCACCGCCGGGCCGCAAGCTCACCGGCATGAAGGCCGGGCTGATCGGCCTCGGCCGGATCGGCACCGAGGTCGCCCGGCGGCTCGAGGCGTTCCGCTGCGAGATCGCCTACGTCGATCCGCTGCCGCGCGAGGTCGCATACCGCCATGTCACGGACGCCGTGGAGCTGGCGCGCTGGAGCGATCTGCTCGTCCTCGCCGCCGCGGGGCGCCCCAAGGGCACGGCGCCGCCGATCGTCGACCGGGCGATCCTCGAGGCGTTGGGTCCGCGCGGGATCTTCGTCAACGTCGCGCGCGGCTGGTTGGTCGACGAACCGGCGCTGGTCGAGCTGCTCGCGTCCGGTGGCCTGGGTGCCGCCGGCCTCGACGTGTTCGACGACGAGCCGCGCGTGCCCGAGGCGCTGCTCGCCCTCGACAATGTCGTGCTGACCCCGCACATCGCCAGCAACACCGAGGAAACGGCGGCAGCGATGGGCGAGACCGTGGTCGGCAACCTCGTGAGCTGGTTCGCCGGGAAGGGAGCGCTGACGCCGATTCCGTGACGCCGCTCAGCGGCCGTCGGCGGCCCGGGCGGACAGCGCGGCACGCTCGACGATCAGGCCGCGCGGGCGGAGCACCAGGGTCGCGGCCAGCACCACGCCGATCAGGACGATCTGCAGCGCCGCGCCGCGCACCTGGAACGCCGCCGGCAGGAGTTGGTCGATCAGTGCGCCGCTCGCGGTCCACAGCGCCCAGACCGCGACTGCACCCAGAACGGCACCGGCGAAGCTGCCGGCACCGCCGACGATCAGCATCGCCCAGACCTGGAAGGTCAAGATCGCCTGGAAGTCCTGCGGTGCGATGAAGCCGGTGAAGCTCGCGTAGAGCCCGCCGGCGAGGCCCATCACCGCAGAGCCGATGGCGAAGCTCTCGAGCCGGTGGCGGAACACCGGCTTGCCCAACGCCTCGGCGGCGGTCTCGTCCTCGCGGATGGCCCGCAGCACGCGGCCCCAGGGCCCGCGGACCAGCGCCTCCAGCGCCAGCCAGACGAGGCCCACGAGGCTCGTCATGAGGGCGAGATAGAACAGGTTGAAGGCGGTGGACGAGCCGAAGCGCCCGAACAGCGGCCGCGGGATGAAGCCCAACCCGAAGGCCCCGCCGGTGAGTGACTCGAGGTTGAGCGCGAGCAGCTGGATCACCACCGCGACACCGAAGGTGGCGATCGCGAGATAGTCCTGGCGCAGGCGCAAGGTGAGGGCGCCCACCGCCAGCGCCGCGACCGCTGCGGCCGCCATGCCACCGAGCCAACCGAGCGGGATCGGCAGGCCGAAGCCACCGAACTGCCCGGGATAGTCAGGGCCGGTCAGGATCGCCGAGGCGTACGCGCCGATCGCGAAGAAGCCGGCGACGCCGACGTTGAACAGGCCGGTGAAGCCCCATTGCAGGGCGAGCCCGAGGCAGAGCAGCGCGTAGGTCAGCGCGACCACGAGGAAGAAGACAAGATAGCTCGCGAGGTCGGGCATCAGCCGGCGCGTCCCAGCAGGCCCTGCGGACGGAGCAGAAGGACCAGGATCAGCACCGCGAACGCGACCGCGGCGCGATAGTCCGCGCCGATCAGCGGCACGGCGAGGCTCTCGGCAAGCCCGATGAGGAGCCCGCCGAGTACGGCGCCGAGCGGACTGCCGATCCCGCCGAGGATCGAAGCGGCGAATAGCGGCAGGAGCAGATCGAAGCCCATCTGCGGGCGGATCTGCACGGTGAGTCCCAGAAACACGCCGGCGAGGCAGGCGAGGCCGCCGCCGATCAGCCAGGTCCAGCGCACCACCTTGCGAACCTCGATGCCGATCACGGCGGCGAGCGTCGGGCTCTCGGCGACCGCGCGCATCGCCCGGCCGATGGTCGTGCGGGTGAGCAGGAGGTGAAGGCCGAGGACGGCCACCGCGGCGAGGGCGAGGACGGCCATCTGGTCAGGGGTCAGCCGGGCACCGCCGAGGATCTCACGCGGCACGACGGTCAGGGCGATGGGAATGGCGCGCGAGAAGTAGTCCGGGTTCGGGCCGTAGGCGACGACGACGAGGTGGCGGAGCGCCAGGGCGGCACCGAAGCTGGCGATGACGAGCGTGATCGCGGCGCCGTGCCCGCGCAGCCTCGCGAACAGCAGCGCGTCGATCAGCAGGGCCACGAGGCCGGTGAGCGGGATCGCCAGCAGAAGGGCCAGGACGAGCGGCCAGCCGAAGCCGAGTGGCCCGATCCGCCCGAGCGCGGCCACCGCCTCGGCACCGAGCAGGCCGGTGATGAGCGCGAGCAGCCCGTGCGTCAGATAGGCGCCGACGGTGAGCAGCTCGCCGTGGGTGAAGTTGGCGAAGCGCAGGATCGCGTAGGTCAGGGTCAGGCCGACCGCGCCGAGACCGATCGTGGCGCCCAGGACGAGGCCGTCGACGACGTATTGCAGCATCAGGCGGCGGCGCCGAGGAACAGCTCGGCGAGCAAGGGGCTGCCGCGCAGCGCCCGGGCCGGACCGACATGGCGTTCGCGACCCTCGACCAAGACCATCGCCCGGTCGGCAACGTCCAACGCCGCCGCGACGTTCTGCTCCACCAGGAGCACGCCGGTGCCGGCGGCGCGGACTTGGTCGAGCCTGGCGAGCACAACGGCGACGAGCCGCGGCGACAGCCCGGCCGACGGCTCGTCGAGCATCAGCACGCGCGGCGCGCCCAGGAGCGCCATGGCGATCGCCAGCATCTGGCGCTGTCCGCCGGAGAGGCGCCCGGCCGGGCGCTCGGGCCGGTCGACGAGATCCGGGAACATGGAAAGCACGGCGTCGATCCGCGATCGCAGCGCGCGTCCGAGACGGAACCCGGCAAGCTCCAGATTCTCGCGGATCGACAGGGTCGCGAAGACGTTCTCGCTCTGCGGCACATAGGCGAGGCCGCAAGCGATCCGGGCGTGGGTCGGCAGCCCGCCCAGGTCCGCCCCGTCCAGCCGGATTCGACCGGCGCGGACCGGGACGAGGCCGGCCAGAGCCTTCACCAAGGTCGACTTCCCGGCGCCATTGGGGCCGAGCAGCGCCAGGACCTCGCCCGCGGCGAGCGCCAGCGAGGCGCCGGTGACGATGTCGAGGCCCGGCTCATAACCGGCGCGCAGCCCCTCGACCGTGAGCAGCGCGGTCACGCCGCGGCCCCGCCGAGATAGGCCTCGACGACCCGGCGGTCGCCCCGGACGCTGGCCGCGTCGCCCTCCAGCAGCAGGCGCCCCTCGGCCATCACCAGGATCGGCCGGCACAGCGACATGACGAGATCCATGTTGTGCTCGATGACGAGAAAGGCGATCCCGCGGCGGTTCAGCTCGGCGAGGCGCTCGACGATCGTCGCGAGCAGCGCCGGGTTGACCCCGGCACCCGGCTCGTCGAGCAGGACGAGGCGCGGCTCGCCCATCAGCACGCGGGCGAGCTCGAGCAGCGTGCGCTGGCCGCCGGAAAGCACGGCGGCCGGTTCGTCGGCCAGTCGGTCGAGGCCGAGGAAGGCCAGCCAGCCGAGCGCCCGCTCGCGGATCGCGCGTTCCTCGCGCGCAATCGCGCCGCGGCCGAGCCAGTTGCACCAGAACCGCTCGCCACGCTGGCCCGTCGGCGCCAGCATGACGTTCTCCAGCACGCTCATCGCATGGAAGGGCCTCGGGATCTGGAAGGTCCGACCGAGGCCCGCCGCGTAGACTCGGTGCGGCGGCAGCCCGTCGATGCGCCGCCCGGCGAGGCGGATCCGCCCGGCGCTCGGTCGCAGCGACCCGGCAATCAGGTTGAAGAGCGTCGTCTTGCCGGCACCGTTGGGCCCGATCAGCCCGGCGATCGGCGTGCCGCGAAGCCGGAAGCTGACCCCGTCCACCGCCGCGACCCCGCCGAAGTGGCGGCTGACGCCTTCGATCTCGAGCAGGGGCGTGTCGGTCAGCTCGACCTCCCGGGGCGGCGGTACCTTGCCCCGGCCCGGCACTTCCGCGAAAACCGAGCCGCTGGCAAGGGGAGGGCGGCGTGGCCGAGCGTGACGACAGCTTCGAGCTGTGGGATCTCAAGGTCGAGATCGTCGCCACCGACCGGCCGATGATGGGCCGCTACAAGGCCGGCGACTACCTGACGCTCGAGGGCGAGATGCTGTACCTGCCGCCGGGCCAGGGATTCCCGATCTACGCGCTGGCGGCCCTCCTGCCGCTGCTGCCGGCGAAACAGCGCGACACGCACCCCAACGACTGGATGACGACCGACGTCGAGATCGCCGGGCCCGACCCAAACTGCGGCGCCCGCTACCGCATCACCCGGACCAGGCGCCGGCGGTTCCGCCATGCCGAGACCACCGCCGTGCCATTGCCGGAGGCGGCCGGTGGCTGAGCCGGCACGCCTCGCAGGGGTTGTCCGCTACTACGACACGCATCCGATCAACGAGGCGCAGATCCTCGAGCATCTGCGCCGCCGGGGCATCCCGCTCGACAGGCTCACCGAGGATGAGCTCAAGGCGCACGACCAGGACCATTATGGCGGGATCGACGCGGTCGACGCATTGGCCGCGGCCGCCGGGATCCGCGCCGACGACCACGTCCTCGACATCTGCAGCGGGATGGGCGGACCGGCCCGCTATCTGGCCCATCGGTTCGGCTGCCGCGTCACCGGCATCGACCTGACCCGCAGCCGGGTCGAGAGCGCCCGGCGCCTCACCGCGCTGGTCGGGCTCGCCGAGCGCGTCGCGTTCGTCCACGGCGATGCCCTGGCCCTGCCCTTCGCCGACAGCGCGTTCGACGTCGTGATCGGTCAGGAGGCCTGGGTGCACGTGCCCGACAAGCCGCGCCTGATCGCCGAGGCGGTGCGCGTGCTGCGGCGCGAAGGACGGATCGCCTTCACCGACATACTCGAGCGCGGGTCGATGCCCGAGGCGACCCGCGCGCGGCTCGAGCAGGGCATGACCTATGCGTCCTACGGCTCGCTCGAGCGCTATCCGCGCTGGCTCGAGACACAGGGCTGCCGGATGCTGCGCGTCGACGACCTCAGCGCCGAATGGACGCGCATCCTGCGCGACCGGCTGGCGATGTACCGGAGCCTGCGCGACACCACGACGACCCGCTTCGGTGCCGAGCGCGCCGCCGAATGGGACGACATCTACGCCTTCTTCGTTGCCCAGTACGAGGCGGGCGTGCTCGGCGGCGGGCGGTTCGTCGCGGTCAAGGGCTGAGCGCACCGGCGGCGGCGAGGCAGCAAATCGGGTTGTGGCCGGCCGCGGGCGACGATAGGCACCGCCACCATGAGCGGGACAAGCGTCGGGATCCCGGCGGGCGGCGTCGAGACGGTCGACCTCGCCCCCGGCTACACGATCTCGCGGCTGATCAAGGGCGGCTGGCAGCTCGCCGGCGACCATGGCAGCGTCGAGCGCGAGCGCGCCGTGCAGGACATGCTCGCCTTCCCGGCAGCCGGCATCACGACCTTCGACTGCGCCGACATCTACCGCGGCGTCGAGGAGATGATCGGCGACTTCCGGCTGCGCTACGCCAACCGGCACGGCGCCGACGCCCTGCGCCGGCTGCGCATCCACACCAAATACGTGCCCGACGCGGACGACCTGCCGCCGTCACGCGCCGCGACGCGCGCGATCATCGAACGCTCGGCGCGGCGGCTGCGCCAGACCCGGCTCGACCTCGTCCAGCTTCACTGGTGGCGCTACGAGGTCGATGGACTGGTCGAGACCGCCCTGCATCTCAGGGAGCTGCAGGAGGAGGGCCGGATCGACCAGCTCGGAGCGACGAACTTCGACACGCCGCATCTGGCGGCGCTGCTCGACGCCGGTGTCCCGCTGGTCGCCTGCCAAATCCAGTACTCGCTGCTCGATCGACGACCCGAGAACGGCATGACCGCGTTGGCGGCGGCCCGTGGACTGAAGCTGCTCGCCTACGGGACGCTCGCCGGCGGGTTCCTGAGCGACGCCTGGCTGGGGCGGCCCGACCCGGGCCACGCGCTCGCCAACCGCTCGCTCGTCAAGTATCGCCTGATCATCGACGAGTTCGGCGGCTGGGGGCTGTTCCAGGAGCTGCTGCGGACCTGCCGGCGCGTCGCCGACCGGCACGGCGTCTCGATCGCCAACGTCGCGACCCGCTGGGTGCTCGACCGACCGACCGTCGGCGCCGCCATCGTCGGCGCCCGCTATGCCGCGCATCTGCCGGAGAACCTGCGCAGCTTCGCGGTCCGCCTCGACGACGCCGACCGGGCCGAGATCGACGCCGTGCTGGCACAGGCGAAAGGGCCGAGCGGCGACACCTACGCGCTCGAGCGCGACCGCGGCGGGCCGCACGGGCGGATCATGAAGTACAACCTCAACACCGGCGAGGACCGGATCGGATGACGCCCGAGATGGTCGGGCAGGAGGTGCGCGAGCTGCATGCGTTCTTCGTCGGCTGGCTGACCGGCGCGCTGCCGGCGAGCCGGACGTCCTTCGCACGCTTCACCGCCGCGATGGCGCCGGAGTTCCGCATCGGCCACCCGGACGGCACCGAGGAAGGCCTGGTCACGCTGACGGAGAAGCTGCGCCGCGCGCACGGTATCCGCTCGACGCAGCGGCCGGCGTTCGAGATCGCGATCTTGAGCCTTCAGGTCCGATGGATCGATCAGGAGCGGGCGCTGGTCGCCTACATCGAGCGGCAGCTCCTCGCCGACCGCTGGACCGCGCGGCGCTCGCTGGCGGCGTTCCGCGCCGCGCCGAAGGCGCCCTGCGGCGTGCTCTGGACCGACCTGCAGGAGTGCTGGATCGCTTCGTGAGGGCGTGCCACAGAAGCGGTCACAAGAACGTCGCTGGAGGCGCCTGACCCATGCTCCGCACATCGCTGTTCGCCGCGACCGCGCTCGTGCTCACGCTCGGCGGCCCGGCGCAGGCCGACTGCACGGTCACGATCGGCTCGGTGGTGTCGCTGACCGGCCCGGCCGGGCCCTACGGCCAAGCCGCCGCCAAGTCGATCGAGCTGGCCTTCCGCGACATCAACGAATCCGGCGGTGTGAAGGTCGGCAACGAGAGCTGCAGGCTGGTGGTCGACGTGCGCGACGCGCAGTCGCAGGGCACGGTCGCTGTCGACGCCGCCCGGCAGCTGGTCGATCTCAAGAAGGTGCCGGTGATCATCGGCGGGATCATCAGCTCCGTGTCGATCCCGATCCTGACCTCGGTCACGGCACCCTCGGGCATCGTGCAGGTGTCGCCCGCCTCGAGCTCGCCGACACTGACCGAGCTCGCCCGCAAGGGTGAGAGCAAGGGGTGGTTCTTCCGCACGATCACCAGCGACGCGCTGCAGGGCGTGGCCGCGGCCAAGCACGCCATCGACAGCGGTCTGACCCGGCTCAGCGTGATCCACGTCAACAACGATTTCGGCCGGAACATGATCCGCGAGTTCCAGCCGGCGTTCGAGAAGATGGGTGGCACGGTGCTGTCGGTCACGCCCTACAACGAGAGCCAGCCGTCCTATGCCGCCGAGGTGACCCAGGCAATGGCCGGTGAGCCCGACGCGCTCTACCTCATTTCCTATCCGGGCGACGGCGCGACCATCGCCCGTCAATGGATCAGCCAGGGTGGACCGCGGAAGTTCCTCCTCAACGACGGGATGAACAGCGCCGAGTTCATCAAGAATGTCGGGGCCGAGTACCTGAACGACGCGTTCGGCACCTCCTCCGGCACGACGACGACGCCGTCGACCGAGTATTTCAACAGTGTCTACAAGGACTGGACGGGCGGACAGTTCGAGCCGGGCGCGCCGGCGGCCGACCGTGCCTACGACGCCGCCGCGCTCGTCGGCCTCGCGATCGCCAAGGCCGGCTCGACCGAGCCGGCGGCGATCCGCGACAGCATCCGTGCCGTTGTGGCGAGCGACGGCACGGTCGTCCATGCCGGTCCCGAAGGGATGAAGCAGGCCCTGACCCTGATCGGCGAGGGCAAGCCGATCCGCTACGTCGGGGTGATCGGGCCGGTGCAGTTCGATCAATATGGCGACATCACCGGCCCGTTCCGTCTGTGGCGGATCCAGAACGGCGAGGTCACCACGGTGGGCCAGATGAGCGAAGAGGACGTGGCCAAGCTGAAGGCCGAGCTTGCCGGCTGAACGCGGCCCGGCGCGACCCGAGCGGCGAGAGATCGCGCCCGGGCTGTCGCTCAGCCGCATCATCACCGGCCTGTGGCAGGTGGCCGACATGGAGCGCGGCGCGCCGGTCGATCTCGACGCCGCTGCCCGCGCTCTCGCGGCCTACGTGGCCGACGGCTTCGACACCTTCGATATGGCCGACCATTACGGCAGCGCCGAACTGATCGTCGGACGGCTCATGGCCATCGCTCCGGCCGCCGGCCAGCGGCCGACGGCGCTGACGAAGTGGTGCCCGACACCGGGGCCGATGACGGCGGACGTCGTCCGAACGGGGATCGCCGCGCGGCAGGAGCGCCTCGGCACCGCCCGTATCGACCTCCTCCAGCTTCACTGGTGGACCTTCGAGCACCCGGCCTATCTCGACGCGATGAAGGAGCTGACCCGGCTGCGCGCGGAAGGCGCAATCGGCGAGATCGGCGTCACCAATTTCGACACCAATCATCTGCGGTTGCTGCTCAAGCACGGCTTCCCCGTCGTCACCAACCAGGTCTGCGTCTCGCTCCTCGACCGCCGCGCGTGCGAGGCGCTGGGCCCGTTCTGCGCCGCGCACGGGGTACACCTGCTGGCCTACGGCACGCTCGCCGGCGGGTTCCTTTCCGAGCGCTGGCTCGACCAGCCGGAGCCGCTCCGGATCGGCGACTGGAGCAAGATGAAGTACAAGCGCTTCATCGACGCCGCCGGCGGCTGGGAGCTGTTCCAGGAGCTGCTGCGCACGCTTGCGGGCATCGCGCGGCGGCACGGTGTCTCGATCGCCAACGTGGCCACCCGCTGGGTGCTCGACCAGCCGGGGGTGACGGCGGTGATCGTCGGCGCCCGACCCGGCGAGCGCGAGCACCGCGCGGACAATCTGCGCGTCTTCGCGTTCGCGCTCGACGACGCGGACCGGGCCGCGATCGCGGCGGTCACGGCGCGCATGCGACGGATCCCCGGCGATTGCGGCGACGAGTACCGCCGCCCGCCCTTTCTCACGGCCGCCGGCGATCTCAGCGATCACCTGGACGCACTCCCACGCGCGTTCCAGGCGCAGCCGGCGCCACACCGTGGCGGGCGGCAACTGGTGGGCTCGGGCAGCGTCTGGGAGGGGATCGGCGGCTACAGCCGGGCGGTCCGGGTCGGCGATCGGATCATGGTCTCCGGGACCACGGCGACGCATGGCGCGGGTGAGCTGGTCTGCCCCGGGGACGTCGCCGGCCAGACCGTCTACATCCTGGACAAGATCGCCGCCGCCCTGGGGGCGTTGGGTGGCTCGCTCGAGGATGTGGTCCGCACCCGGATCTACCTGCGTGACGTGGGCCAGTGGGAGGCGGCAGCGCGCGTCCACGGCAGCTACTTCGCCGAGGTGCGGCCGGCCAACACGCTGGTCCAGGCGGCCCTGGTCGGCGATTACGAGGTCGAGATCGAGGCCGAGGCGGTGGTCGCGTGAGGCGCAATGTGGGGAAGCGGAGCATGGGGTGGCTCGGGCGGGCCTTGGTGGCCGTGCTCCTGGCGTGGCCGCTGGTCGCGGCGGCGAGCCCGGTGGGTAGCTGGAAGGTCGATCCCGCCTCGATCGACACCATGGCCCAACGGATGTCCGACGCGATGGCCGCGCACATCGCCCCCGAGGACCGCGCCGAGATGCGCGCGGCGATGGACGAGATGAGAGCGCAGCTCGAGGAGATCCGGGCGAGCAACCCGGCGCTCGCCGCGCAGATGGAGGAGATGATGGGCCGGATGGCGGGCATGGGCGACGATCCCACTGCCGCTATCCGCCAGTCGATGACCGGGTTGCTCGTCGAGAACGCCGCCGATGCCACCCTGGTCTTTGCCGGCGACGGCGAGGTCACCATCGAGGATCCCGACGGCGACGGACCGGACCCGCTGCGCTGGCGCTGGCGCATGGACCGGAACGAGGTCGAGGTTGTCGGCACCGACCCCGGGGATCCGAGCGGCACCTATGTCCTGCGCGGCCCGCTCGACGGGGACCGGATGACCCTGCGCCTCGTCGTGACCGACGAGATGCGCTCCGAGATGGCCGACGAGCCCGGCTTCGCCGAGATCCTGGAGGAGCTGGAATACGTTCTGCGGCGGCAGTAGCGCCGTGGCCGCGCCCGATACCGCAAGGCTGACCGCGCGGCTCGCCCGGCTGGTCGCCTTCCGCACCGAGAACCCGCCGGGCAACGAGGCCGAGGCGGCGCGCTGGCTCGGCGCCGAGCTTTCCAGCCACGGCTTCGCGATCGACTATCTTGAGGTCGCGCCGGGGCGGCTCGACCTCGTGGCGACGCTCGACAACGGCCCGGACCGCTCGCTCGCCTTCTGCTCGCATCTCGACGTCGTGCCCGCCGGCGGCGGCTGGTCGGGCGACCCGTTCGTGCTGCGCGAGGACGGCGGGCGGCTGATCGGCCGCGGCGCATGCGATGCCAAGGGCTCGGTCGCGGCCATGGTCGAGGCGGCGGCGCTGCTGGCCGCGGAACGGCAGCGCTGGCGGGGGCGCCTGACCCTGGTCTTCGTCGCCGACGAGGAGATCGGCAGCAGCGGTGCCAAGGCGTTCGCGGCGACCCGGCCGCCGCTCGAGCGCATCGTCATCGGGGAGCCGACCGAGCTCGTGACCGTCTCGGCGCACAAGGGCTGCCTGCGGCCGCGGATCCGCGTCGCCGGGCGCAGCGCTCATTCCGGCCGCCCGGAGCTCGGCGACAACGCGGTGCTCAAGGCCGCCCGGCTCGTGGAACGCCTCGCCGGGGAGGACGCCCGGCTGCGGGCGATCGTGCATCCGCTGGTCGGGCCGGCGAGCCTGTCGGTGACGCGGATCGAAGGCGGCCTTGCGGACAACATGATCCCGGCCACGTGCGAGCTGACGATCGATCGGCGGATGCTGCCCGGGGAGAGCGCCGCGACAGTCGAGGGCGAGATCCGAGCGCTCCTCGCCCGCGCACAGGCAGAGGACGGCATCGCGAGCGAGATCCTGGGCTTCAGCTCGACCGCCGGGCCGAGCGAGACGCCGGGCGACGATCCGATCGTTGGCGCGGCCGTTGCCGCCTGCCGCGCCAGCGGCGTCGATCCGGCCGGACCGGTGGGCTTTCTGGGCGGCTGCGACCTCGTGCATTTCCAGCAGGTCGGCATCAGGGGCATCGTGCTCGGCCCCGGCACGCTGGCCCAGGCGCACCAGCCGGACGAATGGGTGCTGGCCGACGACGTCGCCTGCGCGACCGTGATCTACCGCGACCTCGCGTTGGCATTCTTCGCCGGCGATGCACCATGACCTGGCCCGGCCCGATCGTCGACGCGCATCACCACTTCTGGGACCTGTCGCTCGGCAAGCACGCCTGGCTGTCGCCCGAGCCCGGCCGGGAGATGGTGTTCGGCGACCCCGCGCCGCTCTACCGCGACTACCTGCCCGAGGATCTGCGCCGCGACGCGGCCGGCGCCAAGCTCGTCGCGTCGGTCCATGTGGAGGCCGGATGGGATCGCGCCGATCCGGTCGGCGAGACGCGCTGGCTGGAGGCGCTGGCCGTCCGGACGGGGTTGCCGACCGCGATCGTCGCCTATGCTCCGCTCGACGATCCGCGGGTGGGTGCGGTGCTCGAAGCGCACATGGCCGCATCGCCGCGCCTGCGCGGGGTCCGCTTCATCGTGAGCTGGCACGAGGATCCGCGCCGGCGCTTCGTCGAGCGCGCCGACTGGATGGCCGACCGGCAATGGCGGGAGGGCTTCGCGCGCCTCGCGCCGCTCGGGCTCTCCTTCGACCTGATGCTGTATCCGGGACAGATGGCGGACGCCGCACGCCTCGCCGCGGACTTCCCCGACACGAGGATCATCCTCAACCATGTGGGCAGCCCGGTCGACCGCGATCCGGAGGGCATGGCGCGCTGGCGACGCGGGCTGAGCGAGCTCGCGGCGCAGCCCAACGTCGCCCTCAAGATCTCCGATCCGGTCGCCTACGATCATGACTGGACGCTGGACAGCCTGCGCCCCGTGGTCGCCGCCTGTCTCGACGCCTTCGGACCGCAGCGCTGCCTGTTCGGCAGCGATTTCCCGGTCGCCGGCCTGCACGCGACCTACGCCCAGTGCGTCGCGGCACTCGACCGGCTGACCAGCGATCTCGCCGCAAGCGACCGACAGGCGATCTTCCACGACAACGCGGTCCGCCTCTACCGGCTGCACGGACTCTAGCCGGAGTCGACAAACGCGGGATCCCCTCCTAGTCTCGGTCCGCTGGTCCGACAGGCGGACCGAAAACGAACCTCGGGGAGTGCTCATGCCTCAGGCCATCGCGCGCCGCGCGGTCGCGGCGCTTGGCTTGCTGACGGCCGCCGTGGCGCTGCAGCTCGCCGCCACCGCGCCGGCCACCGCCGCCGCCAAGTGCATCAAGGGCGACCGAAAGGCCCCCTACACCGTCGGCTGGGCCAACATCTACTCGGTGCCGACCTGGATGAAGCAGACCTCCGGCACGATCGAGGACGTGGTCGAGCAGCTCAAGGCCAAGGGGCTGGTCGACAGCTACGTCGTCACCGACGCCGAGGGCAACGCCAACACCCAGATCGCACAGATCCAGTCGATGATCGACGCCGACGTCGACGCGATCGTGGTGATCGCCGGCTCGTCCACCGCGCTCAATCGCGTCATCGAGCAGGCCTGCGAGAAGGGCATCGCCGTCGCCAACGTCGACAGCCTCGTCACCACCGACCAGCTCACGGTCAAGATCAACACGGACAGCAACAAGTGGGGGGCGCAGGCGGCCGAGTTCCTGATCGGCGCGATGGGCGGCAAGGGCAAGATCATCATCATGAACGGTCCGGCCGGGATCTCGGTGAGCGAAGACCGCCGCGCCGGCGCCACGCCGGTACTGGCCGCCCATCCGGAGATCGAGATCCTCACCGAGACCAACACGCCCTACAACGCGGCGCCGGCGCAGGAGGCTATGACCTCGCTGCTGTTCCAGTACCCCGAGATCGACGGCATCTTGAGCCTGGGCGGCGCGCTCACCGCCGGTGCGATCCTCGCCATGGATCGCCAGGGGCGGCCAATGGTTCCGATGACCGGCGAGAACTACCGGCAGTTCCTCGAACTCTGGAAGGAAAAGGGACTGACCGCGTGGGCTACCATGCAACCGAACTGGCTGGGCGGGTTCGGTGTCTATGCCGCGGTCCAGGCGCTCGAGGGCCGGGACATCCCTGCCTTCGTGGAGGTGCCGTTGCCGATCATCGACAACAGCAACCTCGACGAGTACCTGGCGCGGGCCGCCGACTTCCCCGCCGACGGCTACATCTACTCTCCCTACAGCCTGGAGATGTTCGACGATCTGCTCGCCGGGAAGTGAGCCGGCGGATCGCTGACGGCCGGGTGGCGCCGTGACGCCACCCGTCCTGGCGACGCGCGAGGTCGGCAAGCGATTCTACGACAATGTCGTGCTGCGCGGCGTCGGCATCGAGATCCGGCCCGGCCGCGTCCATGCGCTCCTCGGCGAGAATGGGGCCGGGAAGAGCACGCTGATCAACCTGCTGTCCGGCGTCCTCCAACCCGACGCCGGCGCCATCCTCGTCGATGGCCAGGAACGGCGCGGGCTAACGCCCGCGGAGGCGCGCCGCCTCGGCATCGCCGTGGTCCAACAGGAGCTGAGCCTCGCCCCGCACCTCTCGGTCGCCGAGAACATCGCGCTCGGCGCCATGCCGCGGCGCGGCGGCTTCATCGACTATGGACAGCTCGCGCACGGCGCCGGCCAGCTCTGCGCCCGGCTGGGCCTCGACGTGCCCCTCGACCTGCCCGTCGAGCGGCTCCCGCTCGGCCAGCGACAGCTCATCGAGATCGCCAAGGCGCTCTGGCGTCGACCGCGGGTCCTGATCCTCGACGAGCCGACCTCGTCCTTGAGCGCACACGAGGTGCGCACGCTGTTCGGGTTGGTCCGCGCGTTGCGCGCGACCGGTGTCGCGGTGCTCTACATCTCGCACCGCCTCAACGAGGTTCTCGAGCTGTGCGACTGGGTGACGGTGCTCAAGGACGGCGTGGTCACCGCCGACCAGAGCCTCGAAGGCAGCGATCCCAAGGCGCTGGTCCGGCTGATGGTCGGCCGCGAGGCTGGCGATCTGTTCCCGCCCCGCGGGACGGGCGGCGAGGGCAAGTTGGCGCTCGCCGCGCACGGGCTGGTCGGCGAGTCGCTGCGAGGGCTCGACCTCGAGCTGCGCTACGGTGAGGTGCTCGGGCTCGGCGGCCTGCTCGGCCAGGGCCAGGAGGAGACGCTGCGCGCGCTCTACGGCGACTTGCCGCTGCGCGGCGGCGAGATCCGTGTCGACGGCCGGACGCGGCGCGCAGCGTCCCCAGGCCGCTCTGCCGACGCCGGCATCGCTTACGTCCCGGCGGACCGCAAGCGCGAGGCGCTGCTGCTCCCGCTGCCGATTCGCTACAACCTCGTGCTGCCGGCCTTGCGCCGGCTCGCGACGCACGGGCTGCGGCGGCGGGTGCGGGAGGCCATCACGGCGGCCTCGCTGATCCGCGAGTTCGCGATCAAGGCCAACGATCCCCGCGACGCGGCGCAGCTCCTCTCGGGCGGCAACCAGCAGAAGATCGCGATCGCCCGCTGGCTGCCACTGAGCCCCCGTGTCCTCCTCCTCAACGACCCGACCCGCGGTGTGGACGTCGAGACGAAGCGGGAGATTTACGCGCGGCTGCGGCGGATGGCCGACGACGGCGCGGCGGTGCTGCTGCTCAGCTCCGACACCCTCGAGCTGGTCCATCTCTGCGACCGGGTCGCCGTGCAGCGCGACGGCCGGATCGTCGCCGAGCTCGACCGCGGGCGGCTGTCGGAGGAGGCGATCGTCCGCGCGTCGCTGGGCATGGCGGCATGAGCGGGCTCGAGCTGCAGCTCCGGCTGCTGTGGCGGCGCAACGCCGGGCTGTGGAGCCTGTTCACCCTGCTGGCGGCGCTGCTCGTCGTCTATGCGTGGCTGCATCCGGGTCTGCTCAGCATCGCCGGCGTGGCGCGCTTCACCCAGACCTGGTTTCCGGTGGCACTGGTCGCGCTCGCCCAGACGCTGATCATGCTCGCCGGTGGCATCGATCTCTCGATCGGGGCGATGGTCAGCCTCGGCTGCGTCCTGGCGGCGACACTGGTCGGCGAGACCGCCACGGCCGCCGGCCTCGGCATCGCCGCGGTCGTGGCCATCGGCGCCACGATCGGTGCCACGACCGGAGCGATCGTGGCCTTGCTGCGGCTGCCGGCGATCATCGTCACGCTGGCCGGCTCGTTCCTGATCGCCGGAGCCGCGCTGCTGGTCATGCCGCGGCCCGGCGGGTCGATGCCGGACTGGCTCTCCGACGCGCTCGCCGGCGACCGCCCGACCGCATTGGCGATGCTCATCCTCCTGCTGATCGCGTGGCGTGTGCTGCAGGCGACGCCTCTGGGCCACGCCATCAACGCCGCCGGCGACAATCCGCAGGGCGCCTTCCGCAGCGGCGTCGACGTGCCACTGGCTCGGATCGCGACCTATGCCCTGTCCGGCGCGCTCGCGAGCTTCGCCGGCGTCTATGTGGCGGCGCAGACCGGTGCCGGCGATCCGGTGATCGGCATGCCGCTGACCCTCGACTCGATCACCGCGGCGGTCCTCGGCGGGGTCGGCTTCCTCGGCGGGCAAGGCACGCTGCGCGGCGCGATCGCCGGCAGCCTGCTCCTGGTCATCCTGATCAACGTGATGTTCTTCCTCGGCTTTCCACCGGTCGCCCAGTACGTCGCCAAGGGGCTGATCATCGTCGCGGCGATGGCCGTGCGGCTGCTGCGAGCGGGCTGATGGCGACCGCCCTGCGCACGCACAGCGTAGGCCGTGTCCTGCTGCATCGGGTCACCCTCACCTACCTGATCGTCGCCCTGCTCTGGGTCGTGGCCGGGGTGCTCAAGCCCGGCTTCGCCAGCGCCGGCCACCTTCGCTACCTTCTGGAGCTCGCCGCGGTCATGGGGATCGTCGCGGCGGGACAGACGCTCGTCATCATCGCCGCCGGCATCGACCTGTCCGTGGCGAGCGTCATCACCTTCTCGGCGATGATGCTGCCGCTGCTGTCGCCGGCGGGCGATCCGAGCGGGCTCGCCGGCGTGGCGGCCACGCTCCTCCTCACCACCGCGGTCGGCACGCTGAACGGTCTCGGCATCGTGCTGCTCCGCGTGCATCCGCTGATCCTGACCCTCGCCACCGCCACCATCCTGCAAGGCGCGCTCATCCTCATCGCCGGCGGCAGCGCCATCTCGGTCAACAATCCGGCGGTCGTCTTTTTGGGCAACGGCAAGCTGCTCGGCTGGCCGATGACGATCGTCACCTGGCTCGTCCTGGGGTCCCTGGTCACCGCGCTGCTGCACGCCACGGTGCTCGGTGCCTGGCTGTTCGCGATCGGCACCAACGACCGCGCCAGCCGCCTCGCCGGCGTCGCGGTCGGCCCCGCCCTGGTCGCGGCCTACGCCATCTCGGGCTTCTGCGCCGGGCTCGGCGGGCTGCTGCTGCTCGGCATGAACCGGCAGGGCTATGTCGGCATCGGCGAGCCCTATCTCCTGGGCTCGATCGCCGCTGTCGTGCTCGGCGGGACCTCGATCCTCGGCGGCCGCGGCAGCTATCTCGGCACCGTCGCCGGCGCCGTACTGCTGGTCACGATCACCGCCCTGATCACGGTCGTCAACGCATCGGCCGGCTGGCGCAGCATCCTGTTCGGCGCGCTGATCCTGGGTCTCCTGCTGCTCTCCGGCCGCGACCGCGAGAGCCGCTGAGAGCCGAGAGCACGAAGTCGACCACGAGGATGCTGCCCCGTCCGCCGAGGTAGGCGGTGAGCCGCCCGCCGAGGGTCTTGGGTTCAGGGCCGAGCGGCTGGGCGTCGCGAAGTCGAGCGTCAAGGCGTGGCTGTAGCCGCGCTACGCCCTCCGTACGGCTGGTGTCGGGCGCGCCGTGACAAGCTCCGATGCCGGGCGTTCGGCCGTGCCGTGCCACAAGCCCCGCGCCGGCGGTGCGCAGCGCGATGCGGCCTGCGCCCGGTCCGGCGCGCGTCAGCCACGATGTCACGGGTCCTGACTGCCTCACGCGGCGGCCGGGGTGGCTGCGCGGTTGCCCTTGACGAGATCGGCCGCCTTCTCGCCGATCATGATCGAGGCGGCATTGGTGTTCGAGCTGATCAGGCGCGGCATGATCGAGCTGTCGGCGACGCGCAGCCCGTCGATCCCGCGCACCCGGCATTGTGGGTCGACCACCGCCAGCTCGTCAGTCCCCATCTTGCACGTGCCGACTGGGTGGTAGTCGGTCTTGCCGAAGCGCCGCGCATGGGCCTCGAGGTCGGCGCGCGAGGTCGCCTGCGGTCCCGGCAGGTGCTCGCGGCGGACGAACGGACGGAAGGCCGGCTGGGCCATGATCTCGCGAGCCAGCTCGAAACCCTTGATCGAGCAGTCGAGATCGTAGGGCTCGGCCCAGTAGTTGGGATCGATCAGTGGCGCCTGGCGCGGGTCGGCACTGAGGAGCTTGACCCAGCCGCGCGAGCGCGGGCGCAGGTGGCAGGAGTTGAGCGTGCAGCCATAGCCGTCGAGCGGCGGCACCCCGGCCTCGAGCCCGGCGCCGGGGAGGAAATGGAACTGGATGTCGGGGTGCGCCTGGGCGCGATCGACCCACCAGAAACCGCCGGCCTCGGCGAGGTTCGAGGTCACCGGCCCCGACCCGAACAGCTTGTATTCGAGCCCGGCCCAGAGCATCCGGTGCGGCCGGGTATGGCGGTCATAGGAGTGCGCCCCGCTCAGCTCGCTGATCACATAGACATCGACATGGTCCTGCAGGTTGCGCCCGACGCCCGGCAGGTCGTGGACCACGGGCACGCCGACCGCGGCCAGTTCATCCGCCGGGCCGATGCCGGAGAGCAGGAGGAGGCGCGGCGAGCCGATCGCCCCGGCGGCGACGATCACCTCGGCTTCGGCACAGACGGTGTAGGACCGGCCGGCGCGGACATACGCCACGCCGCGCGCCCGGCCGCCTTCGATCATGAGGCGGGTCGTGAACGCCTCGGTGACCACCGTGAGATTGCGCCGCGAGCGCGCCTGCGCCAGATGCCCCACGGCCGCCGAGCAGCGTCGCCCGCCGCGCTGGGTCACCTGATAGAGGCCGCAGCCTTCCTGCCGCTCGCCGTTGAAGTCGGAATTGTAGGGCAAGCCCGCTTCCTGCGCGGCGCGGACGAAGACCTTGCTCAGCGGGTGCGGGCTGACGAGGTCCGAGACGCCGAGCGGCCCGCCCGTCCCATGCCAAGTGTTGCACAGCCGTTCATTGTCCTCGGCCTTGCGGAAGTAGGGCAGCACGTCCGCGTAGGCCCAGCCGGCGCAGCCCTCCTCGGCCGCCCAGGCATCGTAGTCCTTGGCATGACCGCGGGTGTAGACCATGGCGTTGATCGAGCTGCCGCCACCGAGCACGCGGCCCTGCGGGAACAGCATCCGCCGCCCGCCGAACGCCGCCGGCGCCGTGGCGTAGCCCCAGGTCAGCGGGCCGTTGGTCATCTTGTAGAAGCCCACCGGCATGTGGATCATGCGGTCGGTGTCGGGCGGCCCTGCCTCGAGCAGCAGTACCCGGGCGTCGTCGAGCTCGCTGAGGCGCGCGGCGAGGACGCAGCCGGCCGAGCCACCCCCGACGATGATGTAGTCGTAGCCGACGGCCGCCATGCGCGCCTCCCCATGCCCCTTGCAGGGGCATTGGAAACGGGCCGTGACCCGCCTGTCCACCGGGAACGGAGGCTGCCGGGCACGCGTATCCGGCTGCGACAGTCGGCCGGCAAAGCGGATGCCCGGACGCCGCCCGCCCTTGACGACAACGGGCGGGTGCGAGTTATCACCTGCCCGTTCCGGCCGTACCCCGACGGATCCTGCCCGTCGCCTGAACGCTGGCGCCCGATGCCGATGGAGAGGACATGTCGAGATCGCTGCTTGCGGCCCTGCTCTGCGCCGTGCTCCTCGTGCTGATCGCTCAGCCGGCAGCGGCCTACATCGGTCCTGGTGCCGGAATCACCATGCTGGGCGCCCTGTGGGGCGTGATCGTCGCCATCGCGCTGGCGATCGGCGCGATCCTGTTCTGGCCGATCCGCATCCTGTTCCGTCGCCGGCGCCGTCCGGCTGCGCCGGCGAGCGCCCAGGTCAGCCCATCCGAGCCTTCGTGACCGCCGTTCCGGCCACGCGACGGTCTGCTTCGCCGACCGCTGCCATGCGGTCGGCCTGACGCGCGCCCGTCACGGACCGAGCGAGCTGCCATTGGGATGATGGAGAACGCCGCGCGCCCCGACCTCCTGCGATGTCGACTCGTGACCTGGGGCGCCGCTGTCGCCGGCCGCGCACTCGCCGCGCTGATCCTGCTTCTGGTCGCGGCGGGCGGCGCGCTCGCCGCCGGGCGGACGATCGTGCTCGGCTTTGACGGGATGGATCCGAAGCTGGCGCGGCAGTGGATGGCCGACGGCACGCTGCCCAACTTCCGCAAGCTCGCGGAGCAGGGGAGCTTCCAGGAACTGCCGACCACCAACCCGGCGCAGTCGCCGGTCGCCTGGGCCTCGTTCGCCACCGGGCTCAACCCCGGAGCCCACGGCATCTTCGATTTTCTCGCGCGCAACCCCGCGACCTACGCGCCTGACTACTCGATCGCCGAGGTGGTGCCACCGCAGCGCTTCGTGCGCGCGTTCGGGTTCCAGCTGCCGCTCGACAGCGGCTCGATCATCAACAAGCGGATCGGCACGCCGTTCTGGATCGGTGCCGAGCGCGAGGGGCAGCCGGCGAGCGTCCTGCGCGTGCCGGTCACCTACCCACCCGATCCGATCACTGCGATGCTCTCGGGCATGGGCGTGCCCGACCTGCTCGGCACCCAGGGCACGTTCACCTACTACACCACGGCCGCGGCGAGCGGGGGCGAGACCACCGGCGGCCGGCAGGTCCATGTCGCGGCCGGCAACGGGCGCATCACCACGGTGTTCGAGGGCCCGCCCGATCCGTTCCGCACCGAGCCGACCCCGCTCACCCTGCCGATCGTCATCGAGGATGCCGGCGGCGGCACGGTGCGCGTCACGCTCGCCGGCAGCACCACCGATCTGACGAAGGGGATGTGGAGCGACTGGGTCTCCCTGCGCTTCACCTTCGGCGGGTTCATGGGCGTGCGCGGGCTCGTCCGTCTGCATCTCGTCGAGGCCTTCCCCGATCTGCGCCTGTACGTCTCACCGATCCAGATCGACCCACGCAGCCCGGCCGTGCCGATCTCCTCGCCGGACGGCTTCGCCGCCGACCTCGCCACCCGGCTGGGGCTGTTCCACACCATCGGCATGCCCGAGGAGACCTGGTCGCTGAACGAGAACCTGATCAGCGACGACGGCTGGCTCGACATGGAGGCGACCATTCTCCGGGAGGTCGAGGACTCCTTCTTCGACACTCTGGCCCGGCACGAGCGCGGGCTGCTGATCGGCGTGTTCGTGCAGACCGACCGCACCTCGCACATGTTCTGGCGCGGCATCGACCCGTTGCACCCCCTGCACGCGGAGACCAGCGAGCGCGGCAAGCAGGCGATCCGCTGGGTCTACGGCGAGGCGGACCGGATCCTCGGCAAGACGATGGCCGCGTTGAAGCCCGACGACCGGCTGATCGTCCTCAGCGATCACGGCTTCGCACCATACCGGCGCAGCGTGCACCTCAATCGCTGGCTGGCCGACAACGGCTTCATGGGCCTCAAGCCGGGCGCACCGCCATCGGAAAGCCTGTTCGGCAACGTCAACTGGCCGCGCACCCAGGCCTACGCCATCGGCCTGAACGGCGTGTTCCTCAACCTGCGGGGCCGCGAGGCGCTGGGGATCGTCCGGCCGGAGCAGGTCGCGGAGATCAAGCGCGCGATCACGGAGAAGCTGCTCGAGTTCCGTGATCCCGACTCCGGCGCCCGGGTCATCGACGAGGTCGCCGACGCAGCGGAGATCTACCGGGGGCCGAACATGGCCGACGCCCCGGACCTGGTGATCGGCTACGCCCCCGGCTACCGCGCTTCGTGGCAGACCTCGCTCGGCGGGGTGCCCGAAGCGCTCGTCGTTGACAATGACCGGCGCTGGAGCGGCGATCACCTGATCGCGCCGGGCACCGTGCCCGGGGTCCTGTTCACCTCGTTCCCGCTCACCGAACCGGTCGCCTCGATCACCGAGATGCCGAAGCTCATCCGGCAGAATCTTGGACTGCTCGGAGCGGTCGACCCGGCGATGGTGCGCGGCTCGCGCGGCTATCTCGACGTGGCGGCCCCGGTCCTCTCCGCCGTGGACAAGGTGGCGCTCGGCTGGGCCCCCGTGGCGCTGCGCGTCGTCCTCTGGAGCGCGGTCGCTGCGTTCGTTTCGATGCTCGTCTATCGCTACACCTCGGCGCAGGCGAAGCTCGCCGCCATCAAGGCGGAGCTCGTCGGAGTCCGGCAGCGGCTGCAGGAGTTCGACGGGGAGTTCCGCGAATTATGGCCGATCCTCGGCCGAAACCTCGCGCTCTCCGGCAAACAGCTTGCGCTCACTTTCGTGCCGGCGATGATCGCGACGATCCCGGTGCTGCTCGTTCTCGCCTGGATGTCGAACGCCTTCGACGCGCGCATGCCCGCGCCCGGCGAGACCGTGCGGGCGACGTTGATCCCGGCGGAGAGCCGGTCCCTGCCGCCGGTCGAATGGCGCGGCTTCGGCACCACCAGCGAGATCGCGCCGGGCAGCTGGAACATCGTCTGGCCGGCAGCGAACGCACCGCTGACGATGCTCGATTCCGACGGAACGCGCCTGCTCGAGCTTCCGCTGGAAGCACCGGTGCGGACCGTTGCGCAGCGCGAATGGTGGAACGCGATCATCGGCAATCCGGCCGGATATCTGCCGGCGCCGGGCGACGTCGCCGCGGTCGAGCTCGACCTGCCGCAGCCGACGGTCCTGCCGGTGGGCCCGTCATGGCTGCGCGGCTGGCTGGCGACGGCCATCCTGGTGCTCGTCGTCGTGTCGATTTTCCTCAAGGTTCGCTGGCGGCTGCACTAAGTCTCAAGACGTGTGTGGGTGCGTTGGAGGGTGCTGAGCTTGCTCAAGATCGCCGCCTGGGCGGCCGGCCTCGTGGTCGCCGGATTGGTCGCCGTC
>CALKJU010000082.1 GCA_937995535.1 uncultured Alphaproteobacteria bacterium | reverse complement strand
GTCGCGGTGCGCCACGCCCGCGGGCTCGCCCCGCTGATGAGGGCGCGCGGTGGTGGGGTGATCCTCAGCAGCGCCTCGATCTGCGCTGCCCAGCCGCTCTGGTCGGAGCCGATCTACAACACCACCAAGGCGACGCTGGTGATGTTCACCAAATGCCTGGCCACTGAGCTGATCCCGTTCAACATCCGCGTCAACACGATCAAGCTCGGCCTGACGCTGACGGCGGACTGGGTCAAGACCGCGAGCCAGCTCACCGCCGGAACGGGCCGCACCTGGCAGGACTACATCCAGGGCATCGCCGACGCGTACGCCCCGATCAAGCGCTTCGCCACGCCCGAGGAGGTCGCTGCCTACTTCGTCTTCCTGTGCTCCGACAGAGCCTCCTACAGTGTCGGCTCGACCTATTACATGAACGGCGGCATGCTGCGCGCGGTGAGTTGAGGTCGCGCGGAGCCACCACGGGCTCTCATGCCCGCGCAGCTCGCTGGACGGACGCCGCGGAGCGAAGGGCTCCCGCGCTGAAGGCTTCCGGCGTCACGCATGGTCGGCGCAATCCCCGTCAGCCCGACACCCGCGCCACAGCGTAGGCGCCGAGGACGACCTGCGCTGCCGGTCCGCGCTCCGCCCAGGCCCGCGGCGAGGTCTCGTCGAGCACCTGCAGGCTCGCGGCGCGCAGGCCCGCGATCCGGACCTCGAGCGGCGCCGCGGTCAGGTTGGCGAGCCACAGTTCGCGCCGCCCGCCGCGCTGGGCGGCGCAGGCGAGCAGCCGCTGCGGGTCTGACGACGCCGCCTGCAGGACGGGCGCGCCCGCAAGGGCCGCGAAGCCCCGCAGGACATGGAAGGCCGGGCGCGGCCCGTCCTCGCCCATCACCCCGAAGGGTCCAGCCGGAGCCGCCATCGTGACGCCGTCGAGCCCGCCCTGTGCCGCCCGGGCGAGATAGCCGGCGGCCCAGGCCGCGCCGAACAACGCGCCGGCGCGCGGATCGTCGCTGACCATGGTCCGCTTGTGCCTGTGCGGGTTGGGCGCGGTCGAGGCGCCGTAGGGGTTGAACGCCATGCCGATGTTGGCGGGCCCGACACGGTAGGCGAGATCGCCCACGAAGGCGCGCGTCGAGCGGAACACGTGCGGCAGGCTCTCGAGCGTCTCCATCACCGAGCGGTCGTCGGCGGCATGGACGTTGGCGGCGGTCGCGTGTTGGACGAAGTCGAGCAGCTCGACCGGCGGCCGGCGGCGGTTCAGCTCGGTGAAGAAGCTGAACATGCCACCGCCGAGCGGCACGCCCGGGAAGGCGTCGCGCGCGGCGGCGTAGATCGCCTCGAGCGGCAGGCTCGGCGGCCGGTCGATCGAGGGCGGGTAGGAGTGGAGATCGACCTCCGGCGACACCGCGACGCTCGCCGGCTCGAGCCCGGCGGCGGCGGCGGCGACCGCCACGAGATCCAGCTCGACCTCGGGCGCCGCCCTGAGCGGCAGCACGATTTCCAGCGCCGGATCGGCGCCGAGCGCCGCGGCGAGCTGCGCCGCCTTGCGCAGCACGCCCGGCAGGTCCTTGGTGTCGGCGGCGATGCGGACGGCCAGGGTCTGCGCGCCGAGCCGCGCCACAGCGTTCGCCACCGCGAGCCCGCCATCGAGTTCCTCGGGCGTCACCGCGAGACCGATCTCGGGCATGGTGCCGCCGGTGCGGTCGCCCACGGCGACGGTCACGGCGTCGTCGGCCGGTGCCGGCTCCAGCCCGGCGATCGAGGGTTCGAACGTCAGGCTGACGACCTGGTGGATCTCCTCGCCGGCCGGCACCGTGTAGGGCCACGGCAGACCGAGTGGCCGGAAATAGGTCTTGAACGAGGCGTCGAGCCAGTTGCGGTGATCCTCGGTCTCCCAGGGATGGCTGCCCGCCATCCGGCAGGTGGCGCGGATCCCCGGCACTGGCTCGTGGGTCATCGCGCGGAGGTCGAAGAACGACTGCAGCGGGTCGATCAGGTCGGGGAACGCGGTCTCCTCGATCCGCCCGTCGCTATGCTCGATGGCGACCGGACAGCCGACCACCTTCTCCAAGGGATGCAGCACAATGAACCCGGTCCGGGCGGTGACGAGATCGGCCTCGGCCTTGCCCGCCGCCTCGAAGCGGATGCCGGCCGCGACCGAGCCCTCGATCCGCCCCCGCCAGACGAAGCGTGTCCCGTCGCTCGGCGTGGTCCCATCGCAGGTGAAGGTCACACTGAACCCGTCGGCACGCCGCTCGACGGTGAGATCCTTCACCTCCGGCACGAGGGTCGCCCAGTTGCGGTCGCGGACCAGGAAGTAGAGCCCGCGGATCACCTCGACGCCCTGCAGCTTGATGCTGCGCAGCGCCCCGCCGGTGAACAGCGCCGAGAGCGGCCCGGCCTCGAGCGGGATCTCCTCCGGCAAGGGCTCGTCCGTCCCGTAGAGCGTCAGCAGCCGGTCGGTCATGCGGTCTCTCCGATGTCAGGCCGGCGCGGCCGGGCCACGCCGCGACGAACGCGGCGATCTTGCTGTCGGGCGCGCGTCTGAGCGAGACGCGTTCCCCGTGGATGGCGTGCCGCACCTCGCACGCCGCCGAGCCACCGGCCCCGAAGCGGACCTTGACCGCCTCCGCGGACGGCAGCCGCCCCCCGGACGGCGGCCTCGCCCGACGCAGACCGCTGCGCGATCGGCTCGGCCACGTCGTGCGCCCGCTGGCGATGCCCGCGAGGAACCCTGAGCATCGTCGCCCGGTCGCCTCCACCTCCCGCCGCCTGGATCAGAGAAACGCCGGCCGCGGCTGTCAACGGCTTTCGAGGTTTGAACCTGTTATCCCTTCATGCCTAGGATCGTGGCGAGCGCGCCGCCGGGGAGGACAGGGATGCGCCGTGACGAGTTGCCGACGCCGGCGCTGCTGCTCGATCTCGACGCCATGGAGTGCAACATCGCGACCCTGGCGGCGCATGCCCGCGCCACTGGGATCGGGCTGCGGCCCCATGCCAAGTCGCACAAATGCGTCGAGATCGCACGCCGCCTCGCGCGCGCGGGCGCGCTGGGGCCGGCCTGCGCCACCATTGCCGAGGCCGAGGCGATGGCCGCCGGCGGGATCAGAGGAATCCTCGTGACCTCGCCGATGGCGACGGCGGACATGCTGGCCCGGGTCGCCCGGCTGCTCGGCCGCGGCGCCGACCTCAGCCTGGTCGTCGACCACCCGGACAATGTCGACACGCTCGCCGGCCTCGCCGCCGGACACGGCGTCACGCTGCCGGTCATCGTCGAGCTCGACGTCGGCGTCGGCCGCACCGGCTGCCGCGAGGTCGCGGACGCCGTCGCGCTCGCGCGCCGCGTCGCCGGGCACGGCGCGCTGCGCTTCGCCGGCGTGCAGGCCTATTGGGGCAACCTGCAGCAGGTCATGCCGCTGGACGAGCGTGAGCGGCGGATCGCGGCGCAGGCCGAGCGCCTACGCTCCCTGCTGAGCGCACTGCGGGACGTCGGGCTGCCGGCCGAGATCGTCACCGGCGGCGGGACCGGCACGGTGTTCCTCGATCCCGCCACGGCCCTGTTCACCGAGCTGCAACCGGGCTCGTTCCTGTTCCTCGACTCCTGCTACGCCGCGATCCCGCTCAAGGGCAACGAGAACCCGTTCCTGCCGTCGCTGTTCGTCGCCGCCGGCGTGGTCAGCGCCAACCAGCCCGGCCGGGTCATCGTCAACGCCGGCTACAAGGCGCTCGCGACCGACTCCGGCAGGCCCACGCCGGCCCGCGGCGCGCCATCGGGATCGACCTACCGCTTCATGGGCGACGAGCACGGCGCGATCGACCTCGGCGACGGCCCGTCGCCCGGCCTGGGCGCGGTGATCGAGCTGCTCACCCCGCACTGCGATCCGACGGTCAACCTCCACGCGCGCTATCAGGTCGCCCGCGGCATGGAGGTGATCGACGTCTGGCCGATCGCTGCGCGCGGCTATTGAAGCGGCCCTGCCGGCCCGCACGGTCTTCCCGATCGCCTTCGTGTTCCCTGGCACGGTCGAGATGAAGGCGGGTGTCTGGCGGCCGGCGCCTAGCCAGGACCCAGCGCCACAGCCGCCGCGCCGGCGCCGAGGACCACCATGATCAAGAAGAACGCGAGATAGGTGCCGCCGACCAGCACGCTGGTCTTGGCAACGCTGGTCTGCGTCACCTCGAGGGTTGCGATCTCGTTCCGCTCCACCCGCTGCTCCGCGCCCAGCAGCGCATCCGGCTCGACCGTCACGACCTCGAACGCGAGCGCGCGGCCGTCACGCGTGGTGATGCTGACGCGATCGCCGGGCCTCACCTCCTCGGCGAGGCTCGCCGGGGCGGCTGGATCGATCGGCCGCGTCGTGGTGCATGCGGCGACCACCAAGGCAACGACGAGGACGGCCGCGATCGTCCGACAAGGCCCTCCTCGAACCGGGCTAGCGGTGCTCGTCACGACACGTTCCTCCCCCGGGTGGCGACCGCCCTATCGCTGGCGGCTTATCTGACTGTCCGGATCAAGAGGCGTCGACTTTGCAGATTCTTTTTCATAAGAGATTTTCTTATCATGCGCAAGCAGGCACATGCGCACCCGTGCGAGGCGATGAATCACGCTGGGCCGGCCGATGAGCGGAGCGCCATGGCGACGCGTCGCGTCGATGTCGAGGCATCCCCGGCCGAGCGGACGGCTCACAGTCACGCCCGCTGTCTCGTGGGGACAACGCCGCCGATCGATGAGCACAGCCGGCTCGAGGGGCGCTCTGTCGCCGCCGGCAGCCGCCCCTTCCTGCCACTGCGAAGACCTCGCCGAGAGCCCGGGCATCTGGGCGCGATGCCCCCGACCACGAGCAGCGCCGTCACCTGACGGCGCCGTGGCCGCTGGTGCCGTAGGAGGGATTCGAACCCCCGACCCCCCGCTTACGAAGCGGATGCTCTACCGCTGAGCTACTACGGCGACGAGCGGGCCTTCTACCGGTGCCCCGCCGGGCTGGCAAGGCGGCCGGGTCAGGCGGCAGCCGCAGTCGGCTGCGCCGGCACCGGCGGCCGCGACGTCACGGGCAGTAGCGGCTCGACCGGCGTCGCCGCGCCGACCAGGAGCGTACCCTGGCCATCGGCCGCGGCGAGGCGCGTGAGCCGTGGCGGCTCGCTCCAGTGGACCGAGTCGAACGTCCCGGTCGGCCCGAACGGCTCCCAGCCGGCCAGGATTTCGCCCGTGTCGGCACAGACCCAGGCCTTGTCGGGCCGCGCCTCGGCCGCCCGCTGCCGCCACCGCTCGGCCTTCTCCTCGTCGCCCTCGCGGGCCTCCAGTTCGGCCAGGGCGCGGTACACCCGTGCCGTGCCGCCGAGCGCCTCGGCGCGGGTCAGATGCTGCCGCGCCATCGCCAGACGGTCGCCGGCCAGCGCCACCTCGCCCAGCGTGAGCTGGGTGTAGACATGATCCGGGCGGATCGTCTCGAGGCGCCGGGCGCGATCGTAGAGCCGCGACGGCGGATCGCTCGGCGGCAGCGCCAGCCAGGCGCGCGCCAGCTCTGGCGTCGGCTCGGCGGCCCAGCTCGTCTCGAGCAGCTTGCGGGCGAGCCGTCGCCGGCCGGCCTCGAGCGCCAGCTGGCTCGCCGCGATCGCCGCCGGCACGAAGGTCGGGTCCGCGCGCAGGGCGCGCCGCTCGGTCGCCAGCGCCTCGGCCAGCCGGGCCTCGCGCTGCAGCGCCTGCGCCATCATGTGCAGGAGGATGGCGCGGCGCCGACGGGCCACGGACGGCTCGACATGCCCGCCGCGGGCGAGGCCGTCGAGGATGCCCAGCGCCTCCTGCCATTGCTCGGCGCGCGTCAGCAGCTCGAACAAGGTCTGCAGGACCCAGGGCGTGCGCGGGTTGAGGCGGTAGGCCCGGCGCGCCAGCTCCAGCGCCTCGACCCGGTCGCCGGCCTTCATCGCCTGCGAGAGCAGGCCGCGCAGCCCGAGCAGCTCGGTCGCCGGATCGCCGAGCATGGCGCGGAAGGCGCGCGCCGCGTCCTCGTCGCGGCCGTCGAGCTGGGCGGTCTGCGCCTCGAGCAGCAGCGTGCCCGAGCGCTCCGGGGCGAGGCGCGCCGCCTCCCGGCCATGATGCGCCGCCGCGGCCCGATCGCCGCTCGCCGCCGCGATCAGCCCGCGCACCATCGCCTCGTAGCCGCGCATCGCCCGCCGCTGACGGCTGGCACGCCGCCATCGGGTCGGCACGGCGCCCAGCCAGCGAAGGATCTCGAACAGCACGATCGCCGCGGCGACGATCGCCGCGAGCAGCGCGACGGCCGTCCCGACCGCGTAGGAGCGGACGACGCCGCCCCATTCGACCACGACCCGGCCCGGCTGGTCGGCCAGCCAGACCGCGACCGCGGCGAGCACGATCGCGACGACGAGGAACAGGATCAGACGGAGCACGGGCGTGGCCTCCGATCAGCGGGCTGGGTCGACGAGTGCGGCGAGATGGGTGCGCAGACGGCCGACCGCCGCCTCCGCGGCGACGCGTCGGCTGGCCGCGGCGACCCAGGCGGCCGCCTCGCCGTCGCCGGCCTTGGCCAGGGGCTCGATGGCGGCGATCGCGGCCGCCAGGTCGCCCTGATCGAGCGCGTCCATCGCTGCCTTCACCGCACCGCGCTCGGTGCCGACCTCGCGGACCTCGACCAGGCCCGTGATGTTCTCCAGGGTCTTGCCGAGCCATTCGGGCCCCCCGGCGGCGATGCCGCCGGTCGCCGGCGCGGGCTCCGGCGCGAGCGCCGCCAGTCCGGCGCGTAGCTCGGCCAGGGTCGGGACCCCCTCCGCGGCGACCGGCTCCAACTCGGCCACGACACCACCGAGGATCGGATCGTCGGCTGCGACCTCGCGCAACGGGACGAGCGGGTCCTGCAGCGAGCCGCCGGTCGCCAACGCGGCCTCCATCTCGACCAGCGCCATGGCCCCGCGCGCAACCCGCGTGGCCGAGCGACCGACCTCGCCGAGCGCCTCGCGCAATGCACCGACCTCGCCCTCGAGCGCCGCCAGGCGCTGCTCGACTTCGGTCTCGACGGCCCCCAGCCGGGTGGCGACGTCGTCATCGACGGCCGCGAGCCGCGCCTCGACCGCACCCAGCCGGCCGGTGGCGGCGTCGAGATCGGCCCGCGCGGCGAGGCCGACGAGAACCGCACGCTGCTCGTCCGCAGCCCGCGCGACAGCCTCGATCCGGCCGCGCAGCTCGTCACCGCTGGTGGCCAGCGCCTCGGCGCGACCGCGCAGTTCGGCAAGCTCGCCGGCCAGCCCGTCGAGCCGCCCGCTCAACCCGGCGAGGCTGCCCTCGACCTTGGCGACGCCCTCGGCGGCGGTGGCGAGCCCCCGCTGCAGCTCGGCGCGCAGCGGGGCGAGATCGACCGGTGGCGGCGGCTCGGGCGGCGGGCGCGCCTCGATGGCGGCGAGGCGTTGCTCGACACCCAGAGCCCGCCCTTCGGCGGCCTCGAGACGGGCGAGCAGGGCCTGGTCCGGCTGCGCGAGCCAGCCGGTCGCGCGCAACGCCAAGATCAGCACGGCGGCGGCGGCGAGCCCACCGATCAGACCGGTGACGAGCGCCGTGCGTGTGACGGAACCGGTACCCGTCCCCGCTACCGCCCCACCGGCTGCCGACGAGTCGCCCTGGCTGCGCTCCGACATGCGACGGCCGCTCCCCTTTCCGCCCGGCGCTCACGGCCGGCTTCGCTGCGTTCACACGTCGATCGCGCCCACGCCCGATGCCGGGCTCGACCGGACCCCGTTCCAGCGTCGGCTAACATCTTCAACGGGGGGCTTCAAGGCAGTCGAGCAGCGCCCGCTGGTCGCGCGCCGCGGCCGTCCGGCAGGCCAGCCAGGGCAAGGCCGCGGCCGCCTCGGCGACCGCCGGCGACAGGCACGCAGCCACGCAGCCACGCACGGCTCGGACGAGGTCGGCACGCCGCACCAGTTCGCACAGCACGGCGGCCGAGCGCGGCGAGAAGAGCAGCACGGCATCGAGCTGGCCCGCGGCGAGCGCCTCGCGGGTCGTCACCCGAAGCGCGGTCGCTGCCACCGCCCGATACACGACCAGGTGGCGGTAGCGCAGGCCGGCGCGCACGAAGGCCGCCTCCGTCCCCGGCGCGCGCTCCTGCCCGGACAGATGCAGCACGGCCGCGCCCGCGGGGAGCCGCTCGCGCAGGGCGGCGGCCAGGGCAGCGACGCTGCCCGGTGCGGCCATGAGCACGGGGAAGCCGGCCGCCCGCACCGCCGTCGCGGTGGCATCGCCGACGCAGGCGACCGGCAGACGCGGGGGCACACCCTCGAGCGCGGGCACGGCGTTTCTGCTCGTGACGATCAGCGCGGCGACATCCAGATCAGCCGGGAGGGCGACGTCGGGCAGTAGCTCGATCTGCAACAGCGGGTCGAGCAGCGGCTCGTGCCCCCGGGCGCGCAGGGCCGCCGCCGTCTCGTGGGCTTGGTCCTCCGGCCGCGTGACGAGGACCCGCACGTCAGGCCAGCGGCCAACCCGGGCCGACCCTCGCGCGTAGCTCCAGGCCGGCGTCGCGGCCAATGCCGTCGGCCGCGCTGGCCGGTCCGCGCCGCTCGGCCCACTCGACGCGCCGGCCGTCGGTGGCCGCGACCAGCCCGCGCAACCACAGCGACCCGTCGTCGAGCTCCGCGTGGGCGGCGATCGGCGTCCGGCAGGACCCGTCGAGCACGGCGAGGAAAGCCCGCTCGGCCGCGGTGCAGATCGACGTCGGCGGGTGGTCGATGCGCGCGAGCAATGCCCGCACCCGTTCGTCGCTCGCCCGCGCCTCCACGGCGATCGCACCCTGCGCCACGGCCGGCAGCATCACCGCCGGGTCGATCGGCGTCAGCGGCGCGTCGCTGACGCCCAACCGGTCGAGCCCGGCCATGGCGAGGAACGTCGCGGCGACCTCGCCCTCGGCGAGCTTGCGCAGGCGCGTGCCGACCGCGCCGCGGAGGGGAACGACGCGCAGATCGGGACGGCGGGCGAGCGTCTGCGCGGCGCGCCGCAACGAGGCGGTGCCGACGAGCGCGCCGCGCGGCAGGTCGTCGATCATGGTCGCGGCGGTGCTGATCAGGGCGTCGCGCGCATCCGCGCGCGGTAGACAGGCGGCGATGATCAGGCCATCGGGCAGCTCCGTCGGCATGTCCTTGTAGGAATGCACCGCGAGGTCGATGGTGCCCTCAAGCAGGGCGGCCTCGATCTCCTTGGTGAATAGGCCCTTGCCGCCGATCTCGGCGAGCGGCCGGTCCAGCACGTGGTCGCCGGTGGTGCGGATGATCCGTGTGGCGATGGCGCCGGGCTCGGCCAGCTCGGGCTCGGCCACGCTCAGCGCCGCCGCGACCAGACGCGCCTGGGCCAGCGCCAGAGGCGAGCCGCGGGTGCCGATGGTGAGCCGGGGCGTGCTGGTCATCGAGGAGCCTGCCGCGTAAACGGTCCGGCGCTTCTAGCAGAGGGCGGTGGTTTGGCCACTCCGGTGATCCTTGGCATCGAGACGAGCTGCGACGAGACCGCCGCGGCCCTGGTCGACGCCGAGCGCCGCATCCTCTCCGCGCCGCTGGCGGGCCAGGAGGAGCTGCACGCGGCCTATGGCGGGGTGGTGCCCGAGATCGCGGCCCGTGCCCACCTCTTGCGCCTCGACCGGCTGATCGCCCGGGCGCTGCGCGAGGCGGGCCTCGGCCTCGGCGATCTCGCCGGCGTCGCGGCCACCGCCGGGCCTGGCCTTATCGGCGGTCTCATCGTCGGCCTCGTCACCGCCAAGACGATCAGCCTCGTGCACGACCTCCCGCTGCTCGCGATCAACCATCTGGAGGGCCACGCGCTGACCGCCCGGCTCACCGACGCCATCGCCTTCCCGTACCTGCTGCTGCTCGTCTCCGGCGGCCACTGCCAGCTCCTCATCGTCGAGGGCGTCGGTCGCTACCGGCGGCTCGGGACGACGATCGACGACGCGCTCGGCGAGGCGTTCGACAAGGTGGCCAAGATGCTGGGTCTCGGCTTCCCCGGAGGCCCTGCGGTCGAGCGCGCGGCACAGGGCGGCGATCCGGCGCGCTTCGCGTTCCCCCGCCCCCTCGCCGGCCAGTCTGGCTGCCACTTCTCCTTCTCCGGCCTCAAGACGGCGGTCCGCCATGCCGTCCTCGCGCTCGGCGCGGCGGCTCTGGAGCCGCGCAACCGCGCCGATCTCTGCGCCAGCTTCCAGGCCGCGGCCGCGGAGAGCGTCGTCGACCGCACCCGCCGGGCGATCGCCCTGTTCCGCGAGCGCCATCCGCAGGGTGACACGTTCGTCGTGGCCGGCGGCGTCGCCGCCAACACCGCCCTGCGCACGGCGCTGGCAAGCCTCGCTGCCGCGACGGGGCTGCGCCTGATCGCCCCACCGCTGCATCTTTGCGGCGACAACGCGGCGATGATCGCCTGGGCCGGGCAGGAGCGCCTCGCGCTGGGGCTGGTCGACGACCTCGCCGCACCCGCCCGCGCCCGCTGGCCGCTCGACCCCACGGCCGAGCCCGCGATCGGCGCCGGGGTCAAGGCGTGACCGCGATGGCGCGCTACGCCTCGACCATCTCCCGCTCGCTCGCCTGCTTGCGCCAGAGGAGCGCGTAGAGGCCGTCGCGGGCGAGCAGCTCGGCATGGCGGCCGCGCGCGACGATGCGGCCGCCGTCGAGGACCACGATCTCGTCGGCATCGACCACGGTCGAGAGGCGGTGCGCGATGACCAGCGTCGTGGCGCCGGCGCTCAACGCCCTGAGCTGCGCCTGGACGCGCCGCTCGGTCGCGCTGTCGAGCGAGGAGGTCGCCTCGTCGAGAATGAAGATGCGCGGCCGCTTGAGGATGGCGCGGGCGATGGCGACCCGCTGCTTCTCGCCGCCGGAGAGCTTCAGGCCGCGCTCGCCGACCAGCGTCCCGTAGCCGTCGGGGAGGCTGGCGACGAAGTCGTGGAGATCGGCGGCGCGGGCGGCGGCCTCGATCTCCTCGCGCGTCGCGTCGGGCCGGCCGAAAGCGATGTTGTAGCCGATCGTCTCGTTGAAGAGCACCGAGTCCTGGGGGACGACGGCGATCGCCGCGCGCAAGGATGCCTGGGTCACCTCACGCAGGTCCTGGCCGTCGATCAGCACCCGGCCGGCGGTCGGGTCCCAGAAGCGGAACAGCAGCCGGGCGATGGTCGACTTGCCGGCGCCGGTGGGTCCGACCACGGCGAGGGTGCGGCCGGGCGCGATGGTGAGGTCGATGCCGTGCAGGATCGGCCGCTCCGCGGTGTAGGCGAAGCCGACCTGCTCGAAGCGCACCTCGCCGGGCCCGGGCCGCAGCGGGCGGGCGCCCGGCCGGTCCGCCACCTCGGGCTGCTCGTCGAGCAGGTCGAGGAGCTGCTCGAGGTCGATGAAGGCCTGCTTGATCGAGCGATAGAGCTGTCCGAGGCGGTCCATCGGCCGGGTGAGCTGCAGCAGGTAGGCATTGACCAGCACGAGCTCGCCGACGGTCATGGCGCCACCGGCGACGCGGCCGGCGGCGAGCAGGAGCACGGCCGCGGTGCCCGCCGCCAGCACCGTGACAAGAACGACGCCGGTCAACGTGCGCAGGCCGAGCACGCGGATCGTGAGGCGCTCGACCTCGGCCAGGCTCTCGTCGTAGCGCAGCGCGACGTGGCGCTCGTTGGTGAAGTACTTCACCGTCTCGTAGTTGAGCAGGCTGTCGACGGCGCGACCCTGGGCGAGAGCCCCCTCGACCACCGCCTTGCGCTGATGCGCGCGCAGCCATTCCGAGCCGACCACCAGCACCACCGCGTAGACGACCAGCGTCGTGAGCAGGATCAGGGCGAAGCCGGCGTCGAGCCGGAACAGCAGGATGGCCGTGACGAAGACGATCTCCGCGGTCAGCGGCAGGATCAGGAAGATCGTGTCGAAGAGGAGCTCGCGCAGGCCCGACAGGCCGTTGTCGAGAACCCGGCCGACCTGGCCGGTGCGGCGGGCGAGGTGGAAGCCCAAGGACAGCGCATGGAGATGCTCGAGCGCGCGCAGGGCGAGCCGGCGCCGGGCGCGCTGTTCGATCGGGCCGTAGAGCGCCCAGCGCGCCTCGTTCATGACCTTGCCGATCCAGCCGAGCGCCACGTAGGCGACCAGCAGCCCCAGCGGCAGCGCCGTCACCACCGGCACCGCCAACACATCGACCGCGCGGGCGAAGAGGATCGGGATCAGCGCGTTGAGCAGCGCCGCGCCGGCGAGCAGCAGGACGGTGCTAGCGAGGCGCAGCCGAAACGCCGGATCGTCCCCCGGCCAGGCGATGGTCAGGAGCCGGCGGACAGCAATCCGATCCCGCCGCACGCCGTCGGCGGTCGTCGCGCTCAATGCCCGAAGATCCCTTGCCATCCGCGCAGAAATAGGCGGTCGTCGCCAGCCGGTCATGCGTTCCGCCACGGCGCGCGGCATCGGACCGGCGTTGCGCCCGAAATCCGTGGGCCTACCTCAAAGGCCAGCAAGGACAGAACGGAACGAAGCAGGAGGTATGCGATGACGACGGGGCTCGTGGAGAGGTCCTGCACACCCTGCCGCGGCGGCATCCCGCCGCTCGCCCCGGACGCGGCCGAGACACTCCGCCAGGAGACGCCCGAATGGGCGCTGCTGGACCATGGTCAGCGGATCGAGCGTCGGTTCCGCTTCAACACCTTCGCCGAGGCGTTCGCGTTCGTGCGTGAGGTCGCGGCGCTCGCCGAGGCCGAGGGCCACCATCCGGACGTCTGCTTCGGCTGGGGCTACGTCACGGTCTCGCTGCAGACGAAGAAGATCAAGGGTCTGCACGAGAACGACTTCATCATGGCGGCCAAGCTCGACCGGCTGGCCGCCGCGGGCGCGTAGGTCGCGGGATGCAGCGCTGGCTCATCCTGGTCGGGCTGCTGCTCGTAGCGCTGGGGCTGCTGTGGCCCTGGCTCGGCCGGTTGGGACTCGGCCGCCTGCCCGGCGACATCGTCATCGAGGGCGAGCGCTTCCGATTCTACTTCCCGATCGCGACGAGCCTGCTGCTCAGCCTCCTCGCATCCGTGCTGCTGTGGCTCCTGCGGCGCTGAGATCCGGGCGGCTCACGCCGGTTTGACCCGCTCCTCGCGCGGGGTGCGGCCGAAGAGCTGCCGGTAGCAGGTCGAGAAGTGGCTGGCGCTGACGAAGCCGGTGGCGCAGGCCACGGCCATCACCGGCTGGTCGGTCTGGCGCAGCAGGTGACGGGCACGCTCGAGGCGCGTCTCCAGGTAGTGCTGGGCCGGCGTGCGATTCAGGTGCTGGCGAAACAGCCGCTCGAGCTGGCGGCGTGACAGTCCGACACGGCGCGCCAGTGTCTCCTGCCCCATCGGATCCTCGATATGCATCTCCATCAGCTCGATCGCCTGCGCGAGCTTCGCATGGTGGACCTTCAGCCGCTGGCGGACCGGCGGGCGCTGCGGGTCGCTCTTGGCCCGGATGCGCTCGAGGATGCACTGCTCGGAGACCATGGTGGCGAGCGCCTCGCCGTGTCGGGTCCGGATCCGGTCGAGCATCAGGTCCAGCGCGGCCGTCCCCCCCGGGCTGGTGAATCGGCGCCGATCGATCTCGAACAGCTCCTGGACGACCTCGATGTCGGGGAAGTCCTCGCTGAACCCGGGCAGGTTCTCCCAATGGATCGTGCAGCGATGGCCGGTCAGCAGGCCGGCGCGGGCCAGCACGTGCGCGCCGGTGCAGATCGCCCCGATCTCGGCGCCGCGGCGGTCCAAACGGCGCAGCCAGGCGATCACCTCGCGATCCTGGTAGCGCTCGCCATGCAGCCCGCTGCACAGGACCACGGTCGGCAGCGGCGTGAGCTGCGCCGCTTCGGCCAGGGACAGATCGACCGCGACCGCGATCCCGGTGCTCGACGCGACCGGCCGCCCGTCCTTCGACGCCAGCCGCCAGCGGTACAGCTCGCGGCCGGCCATGCGGTTGGCGATGCGCAGCGGCTCGACGGCGCAGGCGAAGGCGATCAGCGTGAAGTCGGGAACCAGCAGGAACAGCACGGTCTCCGGCCCGGCCCCGCCCGCAGCGACCACGTCCGTCGCCATTCTGTAAGTCCGCGTCGCCTATACGAAGACGTTAGTCGCTTAGCATGGCCGCCTTCGCGATGCCAACTCGACAACCGGCTGGTCGCACTCGGCCGGCGATGGCGGCGAGCCGCGATCCGTCGCCGCTTGCCGGCAAGTGACGAGGAGCCGCGTTGCGCACATGGTGAACGACGCCTATCGGAGAGGTCGCTCCGCCGCGCCGTCGCACGGGACCATGCAGCGCTACTCGATCTTCTCGCTGGCGCGCAACGCGCTGACCGGGCACCGCAACTGGCAGGCGGCGTGGCGCTCGCCGGAGCCGCGGCCGGCCTACGAGGTGGTGATCGTCGGCGGTGGCGGCCACGGGCTGGCCACCGCCTACTACCTCGCCAAGGAGCACGGCATCACGAACGTCGCCGTGCTCGAGAAGGGCTGGCTCGGCGGCGGCAACACCGGCCGCAACACCACCGTGGTGCGCTCGAACTATCTCTACGACGAGAGTGCCGCCATCTACGAACACAGCATGAAGCTGTGGGAGGGGCTGGCCCAGGAGCTGAACTACAACGTGATGTTCAGCCAGCGCGGGGTGCTGATGCTGGCCCACGGCAGCCACGACGAGCAGGTGCTGAAGCGCCACATCCACGCCGACCGGCTCAACGGTATCGACAACGAGTGGCTGACCCCGGCGCAGGCGAAGGCCTTCTGCCCGCCGCTGAACATCGGCAAGGAGCTGCGCTATCCGGTGACCGGTGCGGCGCTGCAACGACGCGGCGGCACGGCGCGGCACGATGCCGTGGCCTGGGGCTATGCGCGCGGCGCGGACGCGCGCGGTGTCGACATCATCCAGAACTGCGCGGTCACCGGCGTCCGCCGCGATGGCGACCGCGTGGTCGGGGTCGAGACGACGCGTGGCTACATCGCGGCCGGCAAGGTCGGGGTCGTGGCCGCCGGGCACACCAGCGTGGTCATGGCGATGGCCGGCCTGCGCATGCCGATCGAGTCGGTGCCGCTCCAGGCGCTGGTCAGCGAGCCGGTGAAGCCGGTCTTCCCCTGTGTCGCCATGTCGAACGCGATCCACGCCTATATCAGCCAGTCCGACAAAGGCGAGCTGGTAATCGGCGCCGGCACCGACCAGTATGTCAGCTACGGCCAGCGCGGCAGCTTCCACATCGCCGAGCACACGCTGGAAGCGATCGTCGAGCTGTTCCCGATCTTCTCGCGCCTGCGGATGCTGCGGCAGTGGGCCGGGATCGTCGACTGCACGCCCGACCGCTCGCCGATCCTCGCCAGGACACCGGTCCGCGGCCTCTACGTCAATTGCGGCTGGGGCACGGGCGGCTTCAAGGCGACGCCCGGCTCGGGCCATGTCTTCGCGCACACCATCGCCCGGGACGAGCCGCACCCGATCAATGCGCCGTTCACGCTCGAGCGGTTCCGCACGGGGCGCCTGATCGACGAGGCAGCGGCTGCCGCGGTGGCGCATTGAGCCGCGCATGAACCTTCCCGTCCCTGCCGAGTTGGCCCGCGCATGCTGCTGATCACCTGCCCCTGGTGCGGGCCGCGCGCCGAGATCGAGTTCCGCTGTGGTGGCGAGGCGCACATCGCCCGCCCGGATCCGGCGACGGCCAGCGATGCCGACTGGGAACGGTACCTGTTCCTGCGCGAGAACGCCAAAGGGGTGACCCTGGAGCGCTGGTGGCACGTCCATGGCTGCCGGCGCTGGTTCAACGCCGCGCGCGACACCACCACCGAGGAATTCCTCGCCTTCTACCGCATGGGCGAGCCACCGCCGGCGACGTTGCGCGCGAGGCTCGGCCGATGAGCGGCGCGTGGCGGCTGCCCCGGGGCGGCCGTGTCGACCGTGCCCGCCCCCTCCGCTTCTCCTTCGACGGGAAGGCCTACACGGGCCTCACGGGCGACACCCTAGCCGCCGCGCTGCTCGCCAACGGCGTCCACCTCGTCGCCCGCAGCTTCAAGTACCATCGCCCGCGGGGGATCCTCGCGGCCGGGTGCGAGGAGCCGAACGCGCTGGTGCAGCTCGATCGCGGCGGCGGACGCGAGGATCCGAACCTCCGCGCCACCCAGGTCGAGCTGTTCGACGGCCTCGTGGCGACGAGCCAGAACCGCTGGCCCTCGCTGAGCTTCGACCTCGCCGCCACCGCCGACCGTCTGGCGCCGCTGCTCCCGGCCGGGTTCTACTACAAGACGTTCATGTGGCCGGCTGGCTGGTGGCGGCGGGTCTACGAGCCTCGGATCCGCGCCGCGGCCGGCCTCGGCCGCAGCCCGTCCCGGCCCGATCCGGACCGCTACCTGCACCGCCACGCCCATTGCGACGTGCTGGTGGTCGGCGCCGGCCCCGCCGGACTGATGGCCGCGGCCGCAGCGGTGATGTCGGGCGCCCGGGTGATCCTCGCCGACGAGCAGGCCGAGCCGGGCGGCGCGCTGCTGGCCGAGCCGGGCCTGCGCCTGGACGGCATGGACGGCGCGGCCTGGCTGGCCGCCGCGCTCGGCGAGCTCACCGCGCAGCCCAACCTGACGCTCCTGCCGCGCACCACCGCGTTCGCCTGGCACGACCACACCTATCTGGGACTGCTCGAGCGCGTCACCGACCATCTGGCCGAGCCGCCACCGCATCTGCCGCGGCAGCGTCTGTGGCGGGTGCGCGCGCGGCAGGTCGTGCTCGCCACCGGCGCCATCGAACGCCCGCTGGTCTTCCCCGACAACGATCGCCCGGGGATCATGCTGGCCTCCGCGGCGCGCACCTATCTCAACCGCTACGGCGTCCGGGTCGGTGCGCGTGTCGCCGTCTTCACCAACAACGACTCGGCCTATGCGACGGCGCTCGATCTCGCGGCGGCGGGGGTGACCATCGCCGCCATCGTCGATTGCCGCGCGGACCCGGGCGGCGAGCTCGTCCAGCGCGCCCGGGCGGTGGGCCTGCCGGTCCGGCCGGGTGCCGTCGTCACCGGCACGCAGGGCCGGCTACGGATCAACCAGGCCTTCGTGGCCCCGCTCGACGGCGGCGGCCGGTCCTCGCCGGTCGTCTGCGACGCGCTGCTCGTCTCGGGTGGCTGGAACCCCACCCTGCATCTCCACTCCCAGGCCCGCGGCCGCCTGCGCTTCGACGAGAAGCTGTGGGCCTACGTCCCGGCGGAGCTGGTCCCGGGCGAGCAGGTGGCGGGCGCCTGCGCCGGCAGCTTCGCCCTGGCGGACGCGCTTCGCGAGGGCGCGCAGGCCGGTGTCGCGGCGGCTGCGGCCGCCGGCTACCGCGCCGAGCTACCGGCGCTGCCCGCGGTCGAGGCACCGAGCTGGAGCGAGCCGGCGCCGCTGTGGCGGGTGCCGCTCGGACGCGGCCGGGCCTGGGTCGACCTGCAGAACGACGTGACCGCGAAGGACCTGGAGCTGGCGCTCCGCGAGGGCTTCCGCTCCATCGAGCACGTCAAGCGCTACACCACGACCGGGATGGGCACCGATCAAGGCAAGACCGCGAACGTCAACGCGCTGGCGATCGTCGCCGCCGGCCTGGGCCAGGGTGTCGAGGCCGTCGGCCACACGACTTTCCGCCCGCCCTACACGCCGGTCACCTTCGGCGCCTTCGCCGGCGCCTCGCGCGAGCTCCAGCTCGACCCGCTGCGGCGAACGCCGAGCCATGCACATGCCGAGGCGCTGGGCGCGGTGTTCGAGGATGTCGGCCAGTGGCGCCGCGCCCGCTACTTTCCGCAGCCCGGCGAGGACATGCAGGCGGCGGTCGGGCGCGAATGCCGGGCCGCACGCCAGGGCGTCGGGTTGTTCGACGCCAGCACGCTCGGCAAGATCGACCTCCAGGGAGCCGACGCGGCCGAGCTGCTGAACCGCGTCTACACCAACGCCTGGGCGAAGCTCACGGTGGGCCGCTGCCGTTACGGCCTGATGCTCAGGGACGACGGGATGGTCCTCGACGACGGGGTCACGGCGCGCCTCGGTCCCGACCGATTCCACATGACGACCACTACAGGCGGTGCCGCGCGGGTGCTCGCCTGGCTCGAGGAATGGCTCCAGTGCGAGTGGCCGCAGCTGCGCGTGTTCTGCACCTCGGTCACCGAGCAGTGGGCGGCGATCGGGGTCTGCGGACCGAAGGCCCGCGACGTGATCCGCGCCGCCGGCACGGATATCGACCTCTCGCGCGAAGCGTTCCCCCACATGAGCTTCCGCGACGGCTCGGTCGCGGGCCTGCCGGCGCGCGTCTTCCGCATCAGCTTCACCGGCGAGATCGCGTTCGAGATCAACGTTCCCAGTGGCTATGGTGGGGCCCTCTGGGAGGCCCTGTGGCAGGCTGGCCAGCCGTTCGGGATCACGCCCTACGGCACCGAGGCCATGCACGTGCTCCGGGCGGAGAAGGGCTACATCATCGTCGGCCAGGAGACCGACGGCACGGTGACCCCGCTCGATCTCGGGATGGACTGGATGATCAGCAAGGCGAAGCCCGACTTCATCGGCAAGCGCGGGATGGCGCGGCCGGACCTCGCCCGCGCCGACCGCAAGCAGCTCGTCGGGCTCCTGACCCGCGACCCGACGGTCGTGCTCGAGGAGGGGGCGCAGCTCGTCGAGGATCCGGCCCAGTCGCTCCCGATGCGCATGATCGGCCATGTGACCTCGGCCTATCACAGCGCCAATCTCGGCCGCTCGATCGCGCTCGGGCTGGTGCAGGGCGGGCGCGAGCGGATCGGTCAGACGCTGTGGGTGCCGATGCCAGCGCAGCCCGCGATCGCCGTCGAGGTGACCCGCCCCGTCTTCCTCGACCCCGAGAACAGGCGGCTCAATGGCTGAGCCGATGCCGCCCCGCCCGACAGTCTGAGGAGCCGATGCCGCTCACCGTCACGCCCGGCAGCTTCCTGCACGACCTCGCCCTGCTCCTGGCCCGGCTCGGCCTCGCTGCCCTCTACGTCCAGAGCGGCTGGGGCAAGATCTTCCGCTTCGCAATCCTGTCCGACCAGCTCGCCGGGGTGGGATTCCCGCTCGCACCGCTCGTCGCGATCCTCACCATCCTGGTCGAGCTCGGCGGCGGGCTCGCCCTCGCGCTCGGTTACCGGACGCGGGTCTGCGCGCTGGTGCTGGCGGCATTCACCGTGCTCGCGTCGGTGCTGTTCCACGACTTCTGGAGCTTCGGGGGCGGCGAGCGGCAGATGCAGACGATCCAGTTCCTGAAGAACATGGGCCTCACGGGCGGGTTCCTGGCGCTGCTCGCCGCCGGCGCGGGGCGCTTCTCGCTCGACGGCCGCGGCCGCTGAGACGCCAGGAGATGCCGGAGGTGATGCCGCACAGCCCGACCGCGAGCCTGCCGGCGATCGCCGGCGCCGGGGTCACCGCCGTCGAGGCGCCGCTCTGGGGCAAGCTCGTCCTGCGTCTGGACGGCGAGGCCCGCCGGCGCACCGAGGCGGCCCTGCACATCGCGATCCCCGAACGCCCGCTGACCAGCACCGAGGCGCAGGTCGGGGTGTGCCTGTGGCTCGGCCCCGACGAATGGCTGCTCGTGACCGCCGTCGACATGGCGGGCGAGGTCGCCAGCCGCCTCGATGCCGCGCTGGCCGGCACGCATCACGCGGTGGTCGACGTCAGCCACCGCACGCTCGCCTTCCGCCTGGCCGGCCCCAAGGTTCGCGACGCGCTCGCCGCCGGTTGCCCGCTCGATCTCCATCCGTCCGCCTTCCCGCCGGGCACGGTCGCCCGCACGCTGCTCGGCAAGGTCGGCATCACCCTGCATCTGCGCCGCGACGGCAGCACCTTCGACCTCTACGTCGACCGCTCCTTCGCCGACTACGCGTGGCGGCATCTCGAGCTCGCGGCACGCGAGCTCAACGGCTGAGCCAGGGCGTCCGCGCCGCATTCCGGAGGGGTGGCGCGCCGGCCGTCACGCTGCCTTAGCACCTCGCGCCGGGAGCGCCCCCTGCCGCGCCATCCTCGCCAGGAGCCGCCGCTGCCGCCGATTGAGCGGCCGACCGGCGCTGCCGGCCTCGGGTTCGTTCGTGCCGTTCCGTCCCTGTGCGGGTTCGTTCGTGCCGCTGCTTCCCTCTTCCGCCTTGCCGCCGCTGCGCGGCGCGCCCATCAGCGCCATGCTGCCGGGTGCGCTGGCCCGTGCCTCGTCGCGCAGCTTCTGTGGCGCCCCGGCGGGGTCCACCCCCTGGGTCTCGCGGCGCTGCCGGAGCTGGGTCAGGCGATGCTCGAGCTCCCAGCGTTCCTTGGTGATCCGGCTGCGGTAGCGGGTGAGCGTGCCCAGCGACGGCAGCGCGCGGGCGCTCCCGCCCTCCCCTTCGGCCACGGGCGCGAGCGCCGCGAGTTCCAGGAGATCGAGCCGGGCGAGCTTGAGCTCGACGACGCAGAGCTGCTCGACCAGGCCGCGCTCGGCCGCGTTGCTGGGCGCATAGAGCTCGAGATGGCTCGCGAGCAGGGCGGCGTACCACGCGCTTTCCTCGGGCCGGACGACGATCCCGCCGCCGCGCAGGCCGTGCCGCGTGGCGTTCTGCGCCGCGACGGCCTTGCCGGTCTCGCTGATCGGGCCGGTG
>CALKJU010000081.1 GCA_937995535.1 uncultured Alphaproteobacteria bacterium | reverse complement strand
GGCTCGCCGTCACACGATCCGCTCCATGTCGCCTGTGAAGTCCGGGGCGCAGAACGGGCCGCCCTGGAACAGCTCGTTGACCGGCTCCGCGGTCACCTTGCCGACCAGCTCGGCGGCGAACGCCTCGGCCGAGTCCTGGGGCCGGTAGCCGAGCCCCTCGACGCGGGAATTGTCCCACCAGCTCCGCGGGTTGGCGGACACACCGTAGGCGATCTCGTAGACATAGTCGGCCGTCAGTGCCACGTCGACCAGGCGGCAGAAGTCGGGCAGGCTCTGCCAGGTCGAGAGCATGCGCTCGTCGATCGGCCGCTCGCGGGCCGAGCCGATCCGCAGGCACATCGCGCTGATGCCGTGCTTGTTGGCGTAGTAGAGGGCCACGTCCTCGCCGAACGCCTTGCTCAGCCCGTAGCGGCTGTCGGGGCGCGCCGGCGCGGTGTGGTCGAGCCGGCGGCTGCGTGGATGGAAGCCGATCGCATGGTTCGAGCTGGCGAACACGATCCGCTTGGTCCCGGCCTTGCGCGCCGCTTCCCAGACATTGATCACGCCCACGATGTTGGCTTCGAGCACGGTCGGCCACGGCGCCTCGACCGGCTGCCCGCCGAGATGGACGCAGGCGTCGACACCCTCGAACAGGGCATCGATCGCCGCGGCGTCACGCAGCTCGGCCGGCACCAGCTCCTCGCCCCGACCGGCAGTGCCCAACGGGGCGCGGTCCGACAGGCGCAGATGCGGAAACCGCCCGGCATAGTGGTGGCGCAAGGTCGAGCCGAGCAGGCCGGCGGCGCCGGTGATCAGCAGACGGTCGATCCGGATCGGCATGGGCGCGGGTCCTTCCGCGGTAGTATGGTCCGGCGCCGAGCAATGGAGAGGGACGGGCGGATGCGCAACAGCGGTCGAACGGTGCGCGAGGCGGTGGCGGTGTTCGACGACGTCGATTCGCTGGAGGCGGCGGTCGAGGATCTGAAGGCGGCCGGCTTCGCCGACGAGGATCTCAGCATGCTGGCCGGGCACGACACGGTCGAGGCCAAGCTGGGGCACCGCTACGAGCGGGTCGAGGAGCTCGAGGACGAGCCCGACGCGCCGCGCAAGGCGTTCGTCTCGCTCAAGGACGTCCGCGAGCGCGAGACCTGGGTGATGTCGAGCCTGACCTTCCTGCCGACGCTGATCGCGGCCGGCACCGTGGTCGCCTCCGCCGGTGCCGTGGCAGCGGCGATCGCCGGCACCGCCGTGGCCGGTGCCACGCTTGGCACGGCGCTGGCGCACTGGATGGACCGCCGGCACGCGCAATGGCTGCAGGAACAGCTCGACCGCGGCGGTATCCTGCTCTGGGTGCGTACGCCCGACGAGGCGAAGGAACGGCAGGCGATCGACATCCTGACCCGCTACTCGACCCACGACGTGCACGTCCACGCGATCCCGGTCCGCGACGCCTAGTGCCGGGCGATCGACCTGCCGCTCAGGGCGCCGGGTAGCGCGGCGGCAGGGGCAAGCCCTTCTCGGCCATGAGCGTCCGCAGCGTGTCCGGATAATCAGTGATGATCCCATCGACGCCGGCATCGATCAGGCGGAGCATCGCTTCGGGCTCGTTCACCGTCCACGGGACGACCGCGAGCCCCAGGGCCTTGGCCTCGTGCAGGGCGAGCGCATGCAGGTCGCCGACGAAGGGCGACCAGACGGCGCAGCCGGCGGCCGCGACCAGCGCCGGCACGGACGCGCCGTGCTCGGCGAGGTCGAGCCCGGCGGTCCAGGCCGGCCGCAGATTGTCGAGCCAGTCTTGGCGCACGGTCAGGCAGGCGGTGGCGATGTCCGGTGCGAGGCGGCGGACCTCGACCAGCGTGCGCCAGTCGAACGACTGGACCAGGGTCCGCCCGCTGACGCCGAGGCGGCGCAGCTCCTCGACCAGCAGTGCTGCGAACCGCTCGGGTGGCACGGTCGCGTCCGGTGCCTCCGGCGAGACCTTGGTCTCGACGTTGAGGGCGACACGGTCGGCACCGAGCTCCGTCGTCAGCGCCGCGACCTCGGCCAGCGTCGGGATCCGCTCGCCGTCGACCGGCTGCTGGCTCGGCCAGCGCTGGGCATAGCGGCTCGTGGGATCGATCCGGCCGACATCGTAGCGGCGCAGCTCGGCCAGCGTCAGGTCGCGCACGCGCGGGGTCGGCTCGGCGAGCCACGCGCCGTCGGGGCCGCGGCTGATGGCCGGGTTCAGGTAGGGGTCGTGGACCACCACGAGGACGTCGTCGGCGGTCACGCCGAGGTCGAGCTCGAGGGTGCCGACACCCACGGCGAGTGCGGTGCGGAAGCCCGCGAGCGTGTTCTCGGGAGCTAGCCCCCGCGCGCCACGGTGCCCCTGGAGGTCGAGGCCCGTCGCGGGGCTCGCGGCGAGCAGCAGCGCGCTCGCGAGGATGCCGGCGCGTAGCCGGCCGTGATAGAGCATCGCCGCGCATCCTTCTGCTCGGGACCCGGCCGCATGACCGACCCCACGCTGTCCGCCTTCGCCGAACTCGGCGTCCGTGAGCTCGAGCGTCACGACGACGGCGAGCAGGCGGTCGACCGGCTGACCCGGCTCTACGATGCGGCAACCGCGCGGCTGCGGGAAGCCTTCGCCCGTTTCGTCGCGGGCGCCACGGTGACCTCGCCGATCGACGCCTGCTACCCGTTCGTCGGGGTGCGGGTCGGTCCGGGCGAGCTCAACCTCGACGGGCGGCTCGCCTACGGCGTGCTGCACGAGCCCGGTCTCTACGGCACGACGATCACCCGGCCGACGCTGTTCGGCGACTATTATCGGACACAGCTCGGCATCCTGCTGAGCAACCACCCTGTGCCGATCGTCACCGGGATCAGCCGCCGGCGCATTCCGCTGCCCTTCGTCGTCGAGGAGATCACCGCCGAGATCCCGCCGCAGCGCTGGAACGAGCTGCAATATGTCTTCGCCATGCCGGATCTCAGCTTCACCGACGACGACATCGCCAACGGCACCTGGCGCGCCTACGGGCGCGAGCCGGCGCCCCTGGCCCTGTTCACCGCCGAGCGGGTCGACTACAGCCTCGCCCGGCTCTACCACTACACGGGCACCTCGCCCGAATATTTTCAGCGCTTCGTCCTGCTCACCAACTATCAGCGCTATGTCGATCACTTCCAGGACTATGCGCGCGCTGAGGTCGCGCGGCGCGGCGAGTACGATCTGTTCGTCGAGCCGGGCAACGTGCTCTCACCGAACCCGCGGCTGACCGACCTCGCGCCGTCCGGCACGCCGCCGGAGCATCTGCCGCAGATGCCGGCCTACCACCTGACGCGGCCCGACGGGCGCGGGGTGACCATGGTCAATATCGGTGTCGGCCCGAGCAACGCGCGCACCATCACCGATCATCTGGCGGTGCTGCGGCCGCACTGCTGGCTGATGCTCGGCCATTGCGCCGGGTTACGGCGGAGCCAGATGCTGGGCGATTACGTGCTGGCCCACGGCTACGTCCGCGAGGACCACGTGCTCGATCAGGAGGTGCCGCCGTTCGTGCCGGTGCCGCCGATCGCCGAGGTGCAGGTGGCGCTGCAGGAAGCGGTGGTGAACGTCACCGGGCTTGCCGGCCCCGAGGTCAAGACGCGGATGCGCACCGGCACCGTGGCGTCTACGGCCAACCGCAACTGGGAGCTGCGCTATGACGAGCTGTTCGAGCGGCTCAACCAGAGCCGGGCGATCGCCGTCGACATGGAGAGCGCGACGATCGCCGCCAACGGCTTCCGCTTCCGCGTGCCCTATGGGACGCTGCTGTGTGTCTCGGACAAGCCGCTGCACGGCGAGCTCAAGCTGCGCGGCATGGCCAACCAGTTCTACCGCGAGCGGATCAACCAGCACCTCGCGATCGGCCTGGAGGCGGTCCGGATCCTGCGCGACCAAGGTCCGGAGCGGCTGCACTCGCGCAAGCTGCGGAGCTTCGACGAGCCGGCCTTCCGCTGAGCCGGCCAGGCCGGCTCAGGCGCCGGCGAGCGCCCCGGCGAGGCCGGCGATCAGCACGTTCCAGACATGGTCCATGCTGCCGGCGAAAGCCTGCAGCCCGCTGATCGCGGTGATCGAGACGACCGCGGCCATCAGCGCGTACTCGATCGCGGTGGCGCCGCGCTGGTCGGCGAGGAGGCGGCGAAGGAAGGCGGGGCGTTTGCTCATGGGTGGGGCTCCACTCGCTGACCGGCGCAGTGTCGCCGCACGCGCTTAAGGAGCCCTTAAGCCGCCAGCGCCGGCTCGGACCGGATGCAATGGAGGGCATCGAGCAGCAGTTCAGCGGTCGCGTCGGGGCGGAGCATGCCCTCGCTCAGCCGGCGCCGCCACGCCCGGGCACCGGGCAGGCCGTTGAACAGGCCCAGCATGTGCCGGGCGATCGCGCGCAGCGGCACCTCGGCGGTGGCCTCGCGTCGCGCGTAGTCGGCCATGGCGGCGACGGCCTCGTGCCGTGTCAGAGGCGGCGGCGGCTCCTGCAAGGCCGCGGCGAAGGCCCGCAGGGACCACGGGTTCTGGTAGGCCTCGCGGCCGATCATCACACCGTCGGCCCAGCGCCGGTGGGCGAGCGCCGCCGCGACCGTCGTGATCCCGCCATTGACGACCACCGCGAGCTCGGGCCGCCCGCGCTTGAGCCGCTCGACGATGTCGTAGCGGAGCGGCGGCACCTCGCGGTTCTCCTTGGGGCTCAGCCCCTCGAGCCAGGCCTTGCGGGCGTGCACGACGACCGTCCGGCAGCCGGCCGCGGCGATGGCATCGACGAATGTCCGCAGGAAGTCCCACTCGTCGCTGTCGTCGACGCCGATCCGGCACTTGACGGTGACGGGGAGCGCGGTGGCGGCGCGCATCGCGCTCACGCACTTGGCGACCAGCCCGGGCTCGCGCATCAGGCAGGCGCCGAAGGCGCCGCGCTGGACGCGCTCGGACGGGCAGCCGCAGTTGAGGTTGACCTCGGCGTAGCCATGACGCTCGGCGAGGCGGGCGCAGGCGGCGAGCTCCTCGGGCTCGCTGCCGCCGAGCTGCAGCGCCACCGGCCGCTCGGCGGGATCGAAGCGAAGAAAGCGCTCAGCATCGCCGCGGAGGATGGCGCCGGTCGGGATCATCTCGGTGTAGAGGAGCGCGCGCGGCGCCAGCAGGCGATGGAAGTACCGGCAATGCCGGTCGGTCCAGTCCATCATCGGCGCCACGCACAGGCGGCGGTCGGGGAAGGGCGGCGACATGGGCGCGATGTAGGTGACGCTGTGCGGCGGCGCCAGCTCGCCGGCCCCGGTGCCTACGCCGCCTCGCGGGACTCGTCGGTGGTGCCGGTGATCAGCTCGACGATCTCGTCGTGGCTGGTCTCGCCGCGGCGGCGCTCGCCGACCACCCGGCCTTGGCGCAGCACCACCATCCGGTCGGCGACCCGGAGCGCGTGCAGCACGTTGTGGGTGATGACCACGACCGCGACGCCGCGCCCCTTGACCGCCTCGATCAGCTCGAGGCCCTTGCGCGTCTGCGCCACGCCCAAGGCCGCGAACGGCTCGTCGAGCAGCACGAGGCGGCCGCCGAAATGGACGAAGCGGCACAGCTCGATCGCCTGGCGCTGACCGCCGGAGAGCGTCTCGACCTTGGCCCGCACGTTGGGCAGGCGGGTGCCGATGCCGGCCAACGCCGCGGCGGTGATCCGCTCCATCTCGGCTTCGCGCAGCCAGGCGAGGCCGAGCGCCGTGCGGACCAGCTCGCGGCCCATGAAGAAGTTGCCGACCACGTCGACGTTCGGACACAAGGAGAGGTCCTGATAGACCGTCTCGATGCCGAGTGCCTTGGCGTCGGCCGGGCTCGCGAAGCTGACCTCGCGGCCCTCGAACAGCAGCCGCCCGGAGCTCGGCGGCTGGCTGCCGGCGATGATCTTGATCAGCGTCGACTTGCCGGCGCCGTTGTCGCCGAGCAGCGCCAGCACCTCGCCCGGCCAGATGTCGAGGCTGACGCCCTCGAGCGCGGTGACCGCGCCGAAGCGGCGCACGATGTTCTCGACCCGCAGCAGCGGCGCCTCGCTCACGCGCGGCTCTCGGGGAGGATCTGCCCACCGTCGACGACGATCGTCGTGCCGGTGACATAGCCGGCCTCGTCGGAGACGAGGAACAGCACGGCGTTGGCCACGTCGCGCACGCTGCCCAGTCGGCCCATCGGGATCGAGGCCTGCATCGCCGCGATGTATTCGGGCGAGCGCTCGGTCTGCACGCCCTCGGTCATGATGTTGCCCGGCTCGACACCGTTGACGGTGATCCCGAAGGGTGCGGCCTCCAGCGCCACGGCGCGGATCAGGCCGTTGATGCCGGCCTTGCTGGCCGCGTAATGGGCGTGCTGCGGCGGCACGACCCGCGGGCCGGTGATCGACGAGGTGAACACCAGCCGCCCGCCGCGCTGGCGCTTCATGATCGGCAGCGCGTGCTTGGCGGCGAGGAAGCAGCCGCGAAGGTTCACCGCGAGCACCCGGTCCCACTCCTCGACCGGGATGTCCTCGACGTCGTGCATCGGGAAGATGCCCGCGTTCTGGACGAAGGCGTCGAGCTGACCGAAGCGCTCGACGGTCAGGGCGACGATGCCGGCGACGTCCGCTTCGCGGGCGACGTCGCAGGCGCAGAACACGGCGCCGAGCCGCGCCGCGGTGGCCGCACCCAGATCGGCCCGCGCGTCGCCGAGGACGACCGCAGCTCCCTCCTCGACCAGTCGCTCGACGATGCCGGCACCGATGCCGCGCGCCGCACCGGTGACGATCGCGACCTTGCCGACCAGCCGTCCCATGCGTGGCTCGCTCAGAGCCCGTTGGCGCGAAGCTTCCCGTCGAGGAAGCGCTTGGCCCGCGGCACGTCGGCCTCGTCGAGATGCTCGATGATGATCGGGATGTTCGGGTGCTTCTCGGCGAGCCGCTGCAGGTAATAGTCGTAGTTCAGGCTGCCGAGGCCCGGGGCGGGGAGCTCGATCGCGCCGACGCCGCGGAACGAGTGCGCCTCCGAGGCGTCGATGTCGGCGTGCTTCTCGCTCGTGTCCTCCGCCAGCTTGACGTCCTTGGCATGGGCGATCCGGATCTTGTCGGCGAGCGTGTCGAAGATCTGCTTCAGTACCTTGTCCATCTGGCCGATGTTGTGGGCCTCGAAATAGTTCGTCGGGTCCATCAGCAAGCCGAGCGCCGGGTGGTCGATCTCGGCGAACATGCGCACCGTCTCCTCGACCGAGCCGACGACGTTGTTGACGTAGGTCTCGAGCAGGAACACAGCACCGTGGTCATAGGCCGTGTCGACCAGCTCCTTGATGACCTTGCGGCACTCCTCGAAGCCCTCCTCGGTCTTGTTCTTCGGGTGCGAGACCCAGTCCGACTCGCTGTTGAAGGTGCCGGTCTCGGAGATGACGTAGGGGGTGCCGAAATGACGCGCGTTGCGGATCACCGTCTGCAGATAGTCGAGGCGCTTCTTCCGCTCCGCCGGCTCCGGGTGGACGATGTTGGTGTAGCAGGAGATCGTGCAGATCGGCAGATCGTGATCGCGGAAGGTCTCGCGGACCCGCTTGGCCTTCTCCAGCGTGATCGCGTCGGGCGTCGAGAAGTCGATGTCCTTGAAGGCGAGATCGAGCTGCACGGTGTTGAAGCCGAGGGCCCGGATCCGCTTCGCCTGCTCCTCCAGCGTGTAGGGGAAATAGCCGTTGAAGATCCCGACCTGCATCATCGCCCGTCCCTCCCTGTCCGATCCATCCCTGTCGTCGCTCAGACGCCGAACTCGGCGAGTTGCACCGCACGCCCTTCCGCGAGCGACCGGTAGCCGGCCTCGACCAGCGCCATCGTCTTGACGTTGTCGGCGCCGTCGAGCGCCGGCGTGGTCCCGGTTTTGAGCGCGTATTGCAGCTGCTCCATGACGCCCTTGAAGGCGTGCGGGAACCACATCGTCTCCCAGTTCGGCTGGACCCATTTGCCGCCGGTGGCGGTGCGCGAGGCGTAGCGCAGCGTCGACGGCGAGCCCTTGGGATAGTCCGGCCAGCCGATCGTCCCCTGGGCCACGCCATCGGTGCCCTCGACCCGCCACTTGATATAGATGTCGCTCTCGAACTCGGGCTCGCGCGGGCCGCTCCACACGTCCTCGAGCGACACCGCCAGGACGCCCGACGGGAAGCGCAGGGTCGAGACGGTGATCCCGTCGCGATGCGCGAAGCGCGTCCGCGGGTCGGGCCGCGCGGCGGTGTAGATCTCCTCCGGATCGCCGAACAGGAAGCGCAACACGTCGAGATGGTGGATCGACATGTTGAGCAAGGTCAGCCGGTCGTAGACCTCGAGGAACGGCTGCCAGTGCGGGATCGCGCGCATCTCGATCGTCGCGATCACCGGCTGCCCGAGAGCCCCGCGGTCGAGGATCTGCTTGAGCACGCGCATCGACTGATCGAAGCGCATGTTCTGGTTGACCGAGAGCACTTTCCCCGCGTCGCGGCAGGCGGCGACCACGGCTTGGGCCTCGGCGTGGGTCATGGCGAGCGGCTTCTGCGCCAGGATCGCCTTGATGTGCGGCTGGGTCAGCGCGTGGCGGATCAGGCCGGGCTGCTGGTCAGGCGGGAAGGCGATATCGAGGATCTCGACCTGCGGATCCTCGATCAGCGCCTGCGGCGTGTCGTGGACGGTCGGGATCGACCAGCGCCGCGCCACCTCGGCGGCCCTGGCGGGCGTGCGGGAGGCGATCGCCACCACCGGAAAGCTCGCCTCGTGGTAGGCCATCAGGTGCACGTCGGCCATGATGAAGCCGGCGCCGATGCAGCCGATCCTGTACTCGCGGCAGCGCACCTCGACGTCCGGCGCGAAGCCCATGGCGTCGCCCATGACCCGCCTCCCTTCCTGCGCCCCCGATCGGTCTCACTGGTCGACCGGCGCGTCAAGGGCACTGCGTCAAGGGCGGGCGACGAAGTACACGGCCTCGGCGGCGCCGATCCGCGCCCCTGATCGACCAGCCGGACGGGCCATTGCCAACCGCGAAGCGCGCGGCTCCGGGGCACGGCTCCGTCGGGCGCGTCCCCGGAACCGCGCCGCGTGGCGCTCGCCTACTGTGCCAGCGCCGCCAGCTCCTGCCCGGCGTAGCGGGCGGCCGGGGTGGTGGTCGCGGAGACCTCGCGGAAGGCCTGGATCGCCATGGTCTTGTAGGTGGGCGAGCCGTCCTGCCGGAACAGCTCGGCGGCGCTGCGGCCGGTGGCGTGGCGGGCCCAGCTCCAGCCCTCGCTGCCGCGGTCGAAGGCGGCCGCGGCGTTGCTCGAGGCACCGAGCGCCAGCTCGAGCAGGGTGCGGTCCTCGCGCGCGCCACCGACGATCAGCAGGGCCGTGCCGAGGTTGAGCTCGTTCCAGGCCCAGCCACCGTTGCGCTCGCCGGCCGGTAGAGCACCGCGGGCCATGCAGCCGAGGTCGATCGCCTCGACTACCGTGCGCGGATCGGGCTGCGGCGCCTGCCAGTAGGCCTGGACGATGCGGTTGGCGCGCTCGGCAATACGGCCCGCCTCGGCGTCGCTGGCCGGCTTGGCCCGGGCGAGGCGGTCGGCACAGAACCGCGCGACGCTCGCCTGAGCGTCGGTCGGCGCGGCGACGCCCGGCCGGGCGGCGACGGTGGGCGTCGCGGCCTCGACCCGTGCGGCGCGCGTCGGGCCCGGTGAGGCCGCGTCGTCGTACGGCTCGACACAGGCCGGCAGCAATCCGGCCAGAAGGACCAGCCCCGCCCAGTCACGCTTGTGCATCGCTCGCCTCGCTCCATCCGGTGCCGTGCGGATCGGCCGCCCTGCCGGCCATCCGTCGCGCGCCCTCAATGGACGAGATCGGTTGAGATAAGGTTGATGCGCCGAAAGGGCTTCAGGCGGCGGCCTCCTCGTCCAGCCCGGTGATCACGCGCTCGACCTCCTCGATGCTCGTCCGCTTGGGGTCGATCGCATCGGCCACGACCTCGCCGCGGCGCAGGACGACGATCCGGTCGACGACCTGGAACACGTGATGGATGTTGTGGGCGATGAAGATGCAGGAGTGCCCCGAGTCGCGGGCGTTGCGCACGAAGCGGAGCACGCCCTGGGTCTCGGCGACGCCGAGATTGTTCGTCGGCTCGTCGAGGATGATCAGGTCGCTGTCGAAATACATGGCGCGGGCGATGGCGACCGACTGGCGCTCGCCGCCGGAGAGCGAGGAGATCGGCGTGGTCGGCGGGATCCTCTTGGTGATGCCGACCCGCGCCAGGAGCTCGCCGGCGACCCGGTTCATCGTCGCCTTGTCCATGCGGTTGAGGAAGGCCGGACCGGTCAGCGGCTCGCGGCCGAGGAACAGGTTGCGCGCGATCGACAGTTGCGGGACCAACGCCGAGTCCTGGTAGATCGTTTCGATCCCGGCGGCGATTGCGTCCTGCGTGCCGCGGATCTCCAGCTTCCTGCCGCGGAACCAGATCTCGCCGCTGGACGCCGGCACCGCACCGGAGAGGATCTTGATCAGCGTCGACTTGCCGGCGCCGTTGTCGCCGAGCAGGCCGACGATCTCGCGCTCGGCGACGGTGAAGGTGACGTCCTTCAGCGCCTGCACGCTGCCATAGGACTTGCTGATCCGCTCCATCCGGACGAGGGGCTCGGCCATCGCCGTCAGCCTCCCGCCTGATGGCGGCGGTCGAGCCAGGAGTGCAACGACATCATGCCGAGGATGATCGCGCCGATGAAGATGTTGTAGGCGAGGCCGGGCACGCCGATGAGCACGATGCCGTTGCGCATGGTGCGCAGGATAAAGACGCCGAGCACGGTGCCGATGATCGTGCCGCGGCCGCCCATCAGCGCCGTGCCGCCGATCACCACCATGGCGATGACCTCGAGCTCGTAGCCCATGCCGCTGTTGGGATTGGCCGCCGAGGTGCGGATCGAGCTGATGATCCCGGCGAGCGCCGCCATCACCGAGGTCAGCATGAACAGCGCGATCTTGGTCCGCTCGACATCGACGCCGCGGGCACGGGCCGCCGCCGGGTTGCCGCCGGAGGCCTGGATCCAGTTGCCGGCCTTGGTCTGCGTCAGGACGTAGCCGAGCAGCAGCGCCGCCAGGACGAACCAGAACAGTGACATGTAGACGCGGAGCGGGCCGATGTAAAAGTCGCCGACGAGCACGGTGGCGATCCACTCGCCGCTCGACTTCCAGGTCCGCTGCGGAAAGCCGTCGGTGATGAACAGGGCGGTGCCGCGCACCACCAGCAGCATGCCCAGCGTGACCAGGAACGAGGGGATCTTCAGCTTGGTGACGAACAGGCCGTTGGCCAGCCCGATCGCGGCGGCGACGAGCAGCGCCACGAGGAAAGCGGCCGGCAGCGACAGGACCTCGGTGTTGAACAGGGTCCACATCAGCACGGCCGAGAAGCCGAAGACCGAGCCCACCGAAAGGTCGAACTCGCCCGAGGTCATGAGGAGCGTCATCGGCAGCGCGATGAGACCGAGCTCGACCGTGAAGGTCAGCACGTTGCCGATGTTCTGCGGCGACAGGAACTGCGGGTTGATCGCGCCGAACACGGCGAGCTCGGCGACGAGCAGCAGGAAGGGCCCGAGTTCCGGCCGCGCCGTCAGCCGCCGAAGCAGCGAAGGCGGGGCCGGGCCGGCGGCCTCGCCCCCAGTCGCCTCGACGCCGATCCGTACCGACACGCACTCGCCTCCCTGGCCGATCATGCCACGCCGGCGGCGCGGCGCTCGGGTCGGCGGTCCCCGGCGCCGCGCCGGGGACCGCCGCGCGAGCTACTTGCCGGACATGATATCGTCGTAGACCTGCGCCCGGTCCTTCTCGTAGAGGGCGCCGGTGATGACGTCGAAGCCAGGGGGAATCCCGGAGGCGGCCATCGCCGCGAGCGACAGGCCGACATAGCTGGTGGCCTGCGGGTCCTGCCACATCGCGGCGTTGACGTAACCCTCGAGCACCGCCTGGGTAGTGTCGAGCGAGTTGCCCCAGCCGACGACCGGGATCTCGCCTGGCGCCACGCCGACCTGGTCGAACACCCGCTTGATGCTGCCGGTGACCATGTCGCCGAGGCCGATGATCGCCTTGATCCGGCCGCGATTGGCCGTGAGGTAATCGGTCATCCGGTTGATGACCTCGGCCTGGTCGAGGGTGTTGTCGGTCACCTCCCAGGTGATCCCGAGCGGCTTGAAGACGCTGGCGATGCCCTCCTCCTCCTGGACACCGTAGGTGGCGCCCGGCACCTCGACCGGCAGCCAGACGAAGTCGCCGCTCTGCACGTGGCCGTTGTCGACCAGGTACTGGGCCCAGCGCTGGCCGACGACGACCAGGTCGCCGCCGACATAGGCGTCGAAGTCGGCGCTCGGATCGGGCGTGTTGATGTTGATGATCGGGATGCCGGCGGCCTTGGCCTCCTTGACGACCTCGACGAGGCTGCCGGGATCGGGGCTGCTCGAGACGATGCCGTCGGCCTTGGCGGCGATCGCCGCGCGGACCGCCTCCTGGTGCGACGGCACATCGCCGCTGTGGAACGAGGTGTTGACGGTGTTGCCGGTGTCCTCGGCCCACTGCTTGGCGCCGGCGAGGAAGTAGGTCCAGACCGGGTCGGCCGGCGCGCCGTGCGAAATCCAATAATAGGTCTTGGCCTCGGCCGCGGCCGACAGGCCTCCGGCGACCAGCGCGGTCGCAACGAGCAGCTTGAGCCTGCGAATCACCTCTGCGCCTCCTCTGTTCGTCGCCACGTCCGGGCGGCTGCCGCGGAGGCTATCCGACCATCCGACCGCCGTCTACCGCGCCCAAGGCAGGCGGGGGCTGGTCAGCCGGCGCGGCTTGGGCAAGATTGGCCGCACAACCGAACAGGGGGAACGCCCGTGCAGCTCTCACGCCGTGCCTTGGGGATCCTGGCCGCCTCCGCCTGCGCCGTCGCCGCGCTGAGCCCGCCCCTCGCCGCGCAGGACAAGGGGACGATCTACTACTTCATCCCGACCCTGCTCGACGAGTTCCAGACCGAGAGCCAGAAGGCCGTCGAGGCGCTGGTCGGCGGGCTCGGCTACAAGGTCGTCTCGCTCGACGCGCAGAACGAGGCCGATCGGCAGCTGCGCCAGGTCGAGGACGCGATCCTCACCAAGCCGGTGGCGATGATCATGAACGCGGTCGACTTCGACGCGATCGTGCCGGGGGTCGAGAAGGCCCGCGCGGCCGGCATCAAGGTGCTCAACTTCGACCGCCAGATCCGCACCACCGAGTTCGAGCTGACCTCGGTCGCCGGGACGGTCGAGATCGGCCAGCTCGCGGCCGGTGCGGCCATCGACCTGCTCAAGCAGCGCCACGGGTCGGTCAAGGGCAAGGTGCTGCAGATCCTGGGCGACCCGGGCGACAACTACACCCTCGACATCCAGCAGGGTTTCGAGGAGGTGATGGCGCGCGAGGCGCCCGAGGTCGAGATCGTCACCAAGGCGGCGCTCCAGTGGGAGGCGACCAACGCCGGCAAGATCTTCGAGGACCAGCTCCTGGTCACGCAGGACATCGACCTGGTCTTCTGCCATGCCGCGCACCTCACCGTGCCGATCGTCGGGATCATGGAGGCCAAGGGCATGAAGCCCGGCGACATCATGATGATGGCGAGCAACGGCGCGCCGGTCGGCCTCGACAACATCCGCAAGGGCTGGCAGCAGGCCGAGATCGAGCAGCCGACCTACGCCCAGGTCTACGGGCTGGCCATGTTCCTGCCGAAGATCCTGAAGGGCGAGGCGTTGCAGCCGGGGACCTACGACGTGATGGGCCTGCAGAGCGAGCTGACCATCGAGGCGTGGGGTCCCAACCTGAAGATCCCGGGGGCCGTGATCACCAAGGACAATGTCGACGACCCGCGATTCTGGGGCAATCTCAACGCTCCGACCGGCCCGGTGACGGTCGTCGAGTAGCGGACGATGCGATACGGGGTGGGCGGGCGGCATCCCGCCCACCGATCTCGCGACGGAACCTGAGCCCTGGCCAGCGCAGCCCTGCCCGAGCCCAGCGCGCAGCGGCGCACCCTCGAGCTGGTCCTCGACCATCTCGTGTGGGCGATCCTCGCCCTCATCATCCTCGTCTGCTCGCTGACCATCGAGCATTTCTTCCAGATCGGCATCTTCATCAACATCCTGCAGCACGCGACGTTCGTCGGGCTGCTCGCGATCGGGCTGTCCTTCTGCATCATCGCCGGGCACATGGACCTCTCGATCGAATCGGTGATGGCCTTCGCCGCGATGCTGGCGGCGTGGCTCACGGCGACGCGCGGCTCGCCGCTCGGCCTGCAGGTCAACACCTGGCTCACGCTGGCGATCGTCCTCGGCTTCGGCGCGCTGGTCGGGCTGATCAATGCGATCCTGGTCGTGCGGCTGCGGATCAACGCCTTCATCGTGACGCTCGCGATGTACATCGCGCTGCGCGGCCTCGGCCTGATCTTGACCGGCGGGCGGTCGATGTACGGGCTGCCGGCGGACTTCCGCTTCGTCGCGGCCAACGAGGCGCTCGGCCTGCCGTTGCTGATCTGGATCCTGGTCGGCGCCTACGTGATCTTCGGCGTGATCCTGCGCCGCACGCGCTTCGGCCGCTACGTCTACCTGGTCGGCGGCAACCCGGTGGCGCCGTTCCGCGCCGGCATCGACGTCCCGCGGGTGCTGTTCAAGGTGTTCATCCTGTCCGCGGTGCTGGCCGCGTTCGCCGGCTGGCTGCTGGCGGCACGGACCAACGGCGCCACGCCCAACCTGGGTGTCGGGATGCTGTTCGAGGCGTTCGCCGCGGTGGTGATCGGCGGCGTTTCACTGCGCGGCGGGGTCGGGGCGCTGTCCGGGGTCTTCGCCGGGGTGCTGCTGCTCTCGACGATCGACACCGCGATCAACGTGATGGGGCTCGACGCCTCCTACATGCAGGTCGTCCGCGGGCTGCTGATGCTGCTGGCGGTGCTCCTCGACAGCGCGAAGACCGCGGCCCAGCGCCGCTACGGCTGAAGGGCGGCACGCAGGCGCTCGACCAGGATCGCCTCGTCCTCCGGCAGCAGGCACATCGGGTTGAGCAACACGCGGCCCTGGTCGGTCTCCTCGGGATCGACATGAACGGGCGGGGCCGTCGCCGCCAGCCGTCGGACCAGCACGCCCGCGTCGAACGCGTGTGGTGTGAGCGCGAGCAGGGGTACCGGCAGGTCACGGCGCAGCTCGAGATCGGCCGGCAGGCCTTCGAGCCCCGCCGCCAGCCGTTCGAGCAGGGCCACGCGCGTCGCGTGTTCGGCCGCCTCGTCGCCGGCCGCGAACCGCTCGAGCGCGACCAGCAGCCCGGCGATCTGCTCCTTGCCGACCTTGCACGGCCGGCCGATGCCGTGCGGCGGCAGGCCAGGGAGCTCAGCCGCGTCGATGAAGGCCGGCGGTGGTGCGAACAGACCGTCCGGGTAGTCCATGTCGAGGAGCTGCAGGGCCGCGGCGGCGATCAGGTCGCGGCGGCCGCAGAGAATGCCGCTCGCCTGCGGTCCGCCGATCGCCTTGCCGCCGGAGAAGGCGACCAGGTCCGCACCGGCGGCGACGAAGCGGCGCAGATTGGCGCGCGGCGGGAGCTGCGCCGCGGCGTCGACGAGGACCGGCACGCCATGCCGGTGCGCGACCTCGATCACCGCCTCGAGCGGCGGTCGCGCGCGGGCATCGGCGACGTAGTGGACGCAGGCCGTCTGCGCGCTGATCGCGGCGGCGATCTCCCAGGGCTCCGCGTCGCGGCAGCCGGCGCCGGCGAAGCGGTCGGGAAGCCCCACCTCGACGATCCGCAGGCCGGCGGTGCGCAGCGCGTGGTCGTACTGGTTGCGCTGGCTGCGCACCATGACGACCTCGCACCGGCCGCCGGGGGCGATCTCCGGCAGCCGGGCCATCGCCGCCGGGTCGAGGCCGGTGGCGCAGGCGGCGGCACCGAGCAGCAGCCCGGCGGCGGCGCCGCTGGTGACAAGCGCCGCCTCGGCGCCGGTGTGTCCGGTGATGATCTCGCTGGCACGGGCCTGCAGCGCCAGCATGTCGACGCAGCTCTGCGCCGCTTCGGCCATCGCCGCGGCGACCTGCGGGTGGAGCGGCGGGCCGGAGAGCCGGGTCGCCGGACCCTTGGCGTTGACGATCCGCGCGACGCCGAGGCGGCTCCAGACCGCGCTCACTCGCCCTTGGGCTCCAGCTTGAGCGCGGCGGAGTTCATGCAGTAGCGCAGGCCGGTCGGCCGGGGACCGTCGGGGAAGACGTGGCCGAGATGGGCGTCGCAGCGCGCGCACAGGACCTCGGTCCGGCGCATGAACCAGCTACGATCCTCCTTCTCCGCCACGGCATCCTCGGCGATCGGCGCCCAGAAGGACGGCCAGCCCGTACCGCTGTCGAACTTGGTGTCGCTGGAGAAGAGCGGCTGGCCGCAGCACACGCAGACATAGGTGCCAGGCGTCTTGGTCGCGTGGTAGCGACCGGTGAACGCGCGCTCGGTCCCGTGCTCGCGGGTGACGTGGTATTCCTCGGGGCTGAGCCGGGCCCGCCACTCGGCGTCGCTGCGAACGATCTTCTCGGCCATCTCCGCCCTCGTGCGCTTCGTCTCCGGCATCTAGACATAGGTGCGCGCCGCCCGCCTGCCCAATAGCGCCTGCGGTCGTGATCGATAACGAGGGGTCATGCCGGCTCGTTCGCCCCCCTCACGGCCCCTGGGGCTGGGCCGGGCCGGGGTGGGTGGGGGTGCGCAGCAGCCGGCGGGCGAGGCGTTCGAGGGCGCGGTCATCGAGGCGCTCGAGGGCGAGGCGCTCCGCCGGGCCGGCCTGGGCGAAGGCGTGCATGAGCCGGGCGGTGAGCGCGTCGCGCTGCTTCTCCCGGATCGGCTCGGGCGTCCGCGCGGGCGGCGGCGGCGGGCAGCGGCTCGCGGCGGCGGCGCGGTGCAGGGCGTGGACGGCGGCGCCCAGCGGGTCGGCCTGCGGATCGGGGCCCGCGGCGGCGGCGGTCCAGCGGCCCTGCTCGACGACGATCGCCGCCTGCAGCCCGGCCGCGGTGCGGTG
>CALKJU010000080.1 GCA_937995535.1 uncultured Alphaproteobacteria bacterium | reverse complement strand
GCCGCCGAACAGGGTGTCGATCCCGCCTTGGCCGTAGAGCCAATCATTGCCGCCGAGGCCGAAGAGCGTGTCTGCAGCGGCCGACCCCAGGAGCGTATCGTTCCCGTTGCTGCCAACGCCTACGACCATGCGCCTTCCCTTTCGGCAACCGGCGAGAGCACCGCTGTCGGGCACAACCCTCCGTGGCACTCCAACGGAAAGGTGCACAACCACAGGCGCAGTAGAAAGTCAACGTCTAGTTGATCGGGACCGCGCTACGACAACATGATGAAATCCGGACTTTCGATTTCGGATCAACAAAGCTCTGGATCTGTTTCTGGCATCCGGGCCGCCGCATATCGGCATTGGTATGGGTTGAAACCAGTACAGATACTCGCGTCATACGCGAATGAGGTCTACAATGATTGCGGACACCCTTGCAGTCACGCCGTCGTCGCGAGCGCAGCCGATCTCGCGCTCCGACAGGCCGGCCTTGGCACCGGCGCTGCGGCCGTCTAGGCTCGTGTCAAGGTGAGATCCATTCGTCGCGGAGACACACGGTGGGTATCGGCAGCGTCTGGCACTGGGTGGTGGTGCTCGCGGTCGTGGTTCTTCTGTTCGGCGCCGGAAAGATCCCGCGCCTGATGGGCGACGTCGCGCAGGGCATCAAGGCGTTCAAGAAGGGCATGCGCGACGACGAGACGGCCGAGACGCCGGCGAAGTCGCCGGGCGACCGGCCGGCCGCCTGAGCCATCGGCGCCGGTCACCGCGTCGCCGGCGACCGGCGATGCCGCAAGAAGAAGGCAAGCATGGCGCCGGCCGCGTCCGGACCGTCGGGATCCGTGTAGCTGCCGCCGGCGAGCCCCCCGGACCAGGCGTGCCCGCCACCATGCACCGTCCATGCCTCGACCATCGGTGTCCCGTCCTGGCCGAGATGGCAGGTTCTCGCGTAGGACCGTCCGCCGACCACCTGCCCGGCCTCGCTCACGCGGCGTAGCGGCATCCTCGCCGCCGCCAAGGCCTGCTCGACGATCCGCCGTGCGTTGTCCGGGTGAACCGTGGTGTCGGCATCGCCGTGCAGGACGATCGTCGGCACGAATGGCACGGCGGCGCCGGCCGGCGTGCCACTGCGCATCGCCGCGTGCGCGCCGGGCAGGTCGCGCGTGACACCGTAGGCGAGCCCGGAGTGGACGCCGACGGCAGCGTAGAGATCCGGCCATGTGGCGGCCAGCACCAGCGCCGCGGCGCCACCCGCGGACAGGCCGGCGGCGTAAATGCGGGTCGGATCGCCGCCATGCTCGGCGAGGATCGAGCGGGTGAGCCCGGCGAGCAACGCCGGCTCGCCGCTCTCTCGGCGCTGGTCCTCGGCGCGGAACCAGTTCCAGCAGCGGCTCGGATTGGCCGCCTGCGGCTGCTCCGGATAGAGGACGATGCAGCCGGCCCTGGCCGCGGCGTCGTTCATCCGCGTGCCGGCGGCGAAGCCGTCGGCGGTCTGGGTGCAGCCATGCAGCATGACGACGACAGGCAACGGCCGGGTGTCGCGCCGCCGCGGCAGGTAGAGGCCATAGTCGCGGCGCCCGCCGGACCCGGCGAAGGTGCCACTGCGCCACGTGCCGCCGTCGGGTGCCAGGTCGGCCGGCGGCGTGTCCGGACGCGGCCGGTCGGGCCGCAGCCGTGCCGCGAGTTCCTTGAGGGTGGCGCCGAGGCCGCGCCGGCCTTCTCCGGCTCCGGCCTGAGGCAGCGCACGCTGAAGCAGCGCCGTGGCGTCGGCCAGCCGCCCTTCTCCGACAAGGCGGGTCGCGGTGCGCATGAGGTCGTCGTCGCCATGGCGCACGAGAGGCATCCTTTCGTTGCGGGGTGGTGGGAAGAGGCGCGATCAGCGCATGCGGTCGGCGAGCGCCGCCTTGACCACCGGGGAAGCGTGCAGCGCGCCCAGCACGGTGATCGAGTCGATCGTCGCCCGCGCGAGTTCCGGCGTCACGTCGGGGGCGATGCTGACCAGCCCGAGCACGTTGATGCGGACGGTCTCGCCGCGGGCGCGCAGCGCCTCGAGCTCGGCCCGGCCGAAATGGCGCAGGCCGAGGTCGAGGCCGCTGCGGCTCACCGCGCGGTCGACCGCGGCATCGTGGCGGGCGAGCTGGGTGCGGATCGCGGTGCGGATGAAGTCGGTGCGATTGGTGTAGAACCCGTCACGGACCAGCAGGTCGATCCGCCCGAGATCGACGAAGCCCAGATTGATCGTGATCTTCTCGGTCTCGCCCGGCCGGGGCGAGGATCCCTGCGGCTCCATCGCGGCATCCCCTCACCATCCCACTGGATGGTAAATGGGATCCGCGCGCGGCCGCGCAAGCCTTCCGCGCTCAGGCCGCGAGCGCGACCGGTGCCGGCAGATCCTCGGCGGTCAGCGTCTCGCGCTCGAGCAGCACCTTGGCGAGCCGCTCGAGCTCCCCGCGGCGCTTGACGAGGATCTCCCGGGCGCGGGCGAACGCCCCGTCGACCAGCTCCTTGACCGCGACGTCGATCTCGCGCGCGGTCGCCTCGCTGAAGCGCCGCCCGCCGCCCTCGATCGGCTGGCCGAGGAAGGTGCCGCGCTCGGTCTCGTAGGCGGCCTGGCCGAGCTGCGGGTTCATGCCGTAGCGGGTCACCATCGAGCGGGCGATCTCGGTCGCCTTCTGCAGATCGTCGGCCGCACCCGTCGAGATCTCCTCGAAGACCAGATCCTCGGCGGCGCGCCCGGCGAGCAGCACGGTCATCTTGTCGATCAGCTCCTGGCGGCTCATCAGGAAGCGATCCTCGAGCGGGCGCTGCAGGGTATAGCCCAGCGCACCGATCCCGCGCGGGATGATCGAGACCTTGTGCACCGGGTCCTGGCCCGGGAGCGCCAGGGCGACCAGCGCGTGGCCGAGCTCGTGATAGGCGACGGTGCGCCGCTCCTTCGGGTTGAGGATCCGGCTGCGCTTCTCCAGCCCGGCGACGATCCGCTCGATCGCCGCGGTGAAGTCGGTCTTGCTGATCCGCTCGGCGCCGCGCCGGGTGGCGAGCAGCGCCGCCTCGTTGACCAGATTCGCGAGATCCGCCCCGGTGAAGCCGGGGGTCAGGGCCGCGATCTCGCCGAGGTCGACGTCCGGGCCGATCTTCACCTTCTTGATGTGCACCTGGAGGATCTCGACGCGGCCCTTCTTGTCGGGGCGATCGACCAGGATCTGCCGGTCGAAGCGGCCGGCACGCAGCAGCGCCGGATCGAGGATCTCCGGGCGATTGGTCGCCGCCAGCAGGACGATCCCGCTCGACGGATCGAACCCGTCCAGCTCGACGAGCAGCTGGTTGAGCGTCTGCTCCTTCTCGTCGTGCCCGCCCATCAACGGCCCGGCGCCGCGCGCCCGGCCCAGCGCGTCGAGCTCGTCGATGAAGATGATGCAGGGGGCGAGCTTGCGTGCCTGCTCGAACAGGTCGCGCACCCGTGCGGCGCCGACGCCGACGAACATCTCGACGAACTCGGAGCCCGAGATCGACAGGAACGGCACCCCGGCCTCCCCGGCCACGGCACGGGCGAGCAGGGTCTTGCCGGTCCCCGGCGGGCCGACCAGGAGGATGCCCTTGGGCAGGCGCGCACCGAGCCGTCCACCCATCTGCGGGTTCTTCAGGAAGTCGACGACCTCCTTGATCTCCTCCTTGGCCTCGTCGGCGCCGGCCACGTCGGCGAAGGTCACCTTGGTGTCCTTCTCGACATAGACCTTGGCCCGCGAGCGGCCG
>CALKJU010000079.1 GCA_937995535.1 uncultured Alphaproteobacteria bacterium | reverse complement strand
GCCGCATCGAGAGGGCGCTTAGCGTGCCCGCGGGCCCACAACGGACGAGCCCGGGCAAGCCGCCTACGGCCAACGTTGCGCCGGCCTGGAACAACAAGCTGTTCGAACCAGAGCGGATCGGGCGGCTCGAGGCGCGGCCGGAGGCGATCGGGACGTACGGGCTGCCCTTCACCACGACCCGCGTCTTTCCCGACGCCGCGGTGTCGACCTATCCCTACCGCGCCGCCGGCAAATTGTTCTTCCGCGATCCGCGCACGGGCACCAACAATGTCTGCACCGGCTCGGTTATCAATCGCCGCCTGATCCTCACTGCCGGGCACTGCGTGTTCGACACCGCCCGCAACTACTTCTTCGACAACTTCTTGTTCGTGCCGGCGTTCCGCGCCGGCGCGGCGCCCTTCCAGCAATGGGATTGGGCGTTCGTACGCACCACCACCGCCTGGGTGAACGGCACCGGCTCGTTCCCGAACAACGGTGATTTCGCGATCATCGAGGCCAACGACCGGGTGGTCAGCGGCAGCTTGCGGCGGATCGGCGACGTGGTCGGCTTTCTCGGCTTCGTCACCAACAGCCTGATCGGCCAGCACGTCACCACGCTCGGCTACCCGGTCAATCTCGACAACGGCCAGCGGATGCAGACGACCGGCGCCGAAACGCGCAGGGTGGTCGCCTTCAACGCTGCCGAGATCGGCTCCGACCAGCGTGGCGGGTCGAGCGGCGGGCCGTGGATCCGCGACTTCGGCATGTCGGCCGGTGGCGATCCGACCGCCACTGCACAGCGCAACCGGGTGGTCGGGGTGACCTCCTACGGCCCGGTCGCGATCGGCCCACGCTACCAGGGCTCGTCGATCCTCGACACGGCCAACTTCCTGCCGATCTACAACGCCGCCTGCGCCCGCCGCGCCGGCAATAGCTGAGTCCCGCTCGGCGGCGGGCCGCGCCCTGCAGCGGGGCCGGATCATCGCCGGACCTCATGCGACCCCGGATTGTCCAAGAGCCTGGGCCGCCGCATCATGCCGGCGACGCAACCCGGGGGACGTAGGCGTGGCCGAGCTGCCGACCGTCATCGTGGTCGACGACGAGCCGGACATTCGCGAGCTGCTCGAGGAGTATCTCGGGCGGCAGGGGCTCGACGTGCGCAGCGCTGCCGACGGTCACGAGCTCGACCGGCGCCTCGCCGAGCGCCCGGCGCAGCTTCTCGTGCTCGATCTGAATCTCCCCGGCGAGGACGGGCTCAGCATCGCCGGCCGGCTGCGCGCGCGGGGGCGGGTCGGGATCGTCATCCTGACCGCCCGCGGCGATCTCGAGGACCGGATCCGCGGCCTCGAGCTCGGCGCCGACGACTACGTCGTCAAGCCGGTCGAGCCGCGCGAGCTGCTGGCGCGGATCCGCAGCGTGCTGCGCCGCCTCGCCGCGGAGGCGGAGCTTGCCGGCAAGGGCGCGAGCACGCGGCGGGTCCGGTTCGGCCGCTGCGAGCTCGACCTCGACGGCCACCGCCTGCTTGCCGCCGACGGCGCCGAGGTGCCGCTGACCGCCATGGAGTTCGACCTGCTCGAGACCTTCGCGCGGCACCCGGGGCAGGTGATGAGCCGTGACCGGATCTCGGAGCTGGCGCACAACCGGCCCTGGCATCCACTCGACCGCAGCATCGACATCCGCATCACGCGCCTGCGCCAGAAGATCGAGCCCGACCCCGACCGGCCGATGGTCATCCGGACCGTGCGTGGCGAGGGCTACCTGTTCGAGCCCGGGGGAGCGGTCGGAGTCTGATCCGGCGCCCCGTGGCCGCCGACCGGTAGACGGCTTCCTCGACCACCATGTTCCGCAGCCAGTCGTGCGCTGCGGTCTCGGCCGCCTCGCCGCCGGCGAGGTGGCGGACGACGTGGCGCTGGAACAACTCGACCGAGTTGCCGCCGGGTCCGGCGTTCGACCAAGCGTAATCGTGCGCCACCTCGAGGCGCCGATGCGGCTTGAGCCAGAGCCGCCCCCAGCCGTCGAGGCGCAGGCTCGCGGCGGTGCCATCGAGCTGGAAGATCCCCATGGTCAGACGCGGATCGTCGGCCGGGAAGTCGACCTGTCGGTCGCCGTCGAACAGCGCCACCACGGAGCCGGGGAAGTCGAGGACGATGAGCCCGGCGTCCTCACCGCGCACCGCCGGGTTGCGACGGTACAGCCGGGCGTAGACGGCCTCCGGTTCGCCCGCCAGGTAGCGGAACACGTCGATCAGGTGGATCGCCGTCTCGTGGACCAGGAGCCGGGGCAGGGTCTGGAAGTAGGGCTGCCGGTCAAGATAGGCGTGCGGCCCCTGGCCGTCGCCCGGTCGGAGCCGGAAGGCGAGACTGTGGAGCGTGCCGAAGGTGCCCGCGTCGAGCAGCCGTCGGGCCTCGCGATACCAGGGCTGGAAGCGGAAGTTCTCGTGGACGAGGAAGGGGATGCCCGCGGCCGCGGCGGTCGCCACGACGGCTTCCGCCTCGGCCAGAGAAGGCGCCAACGGCTTCTGGCAGACGACGGCGATCCGGCGGGCGGCGGCCGCGGCGACGAGCGTCGCGTGGCTGGCCTCGGGCGTGGCGATGTCGAGCAGGTCCGGGCGTACGGCGGCGAGCATCGTGCCCACGTCGCTGTGGGCCTCGGCCACGCCGAGCCGGTCGGCGAGCGCGCGGGCCCGTGCCGCGTCGACGTCCACGAGGGCAACAAGGGTGGCCTCGTCGATCCGCGCCCAGGCCTCGGCCTGGAAGCGGCCGAAGAAGCCGCAACCGACGAGCGCAACACGCAGGCTCATCGCTCGGCCTTGTTGCGAATGGGGGTTGGCGAGGGGGCGGCCATGCCTCCATGATGCCGTCAAGCTCAGCAATCAGGGAGACCCGACATGAGCGCGCATAACAGCACGCCCGCCAAGGGCGGGACGCGGCGGAAGTTCCTCAAGGGCGCCAGCGTGGCGGCGGCCGGGGCCACCGCCTTGGCGATGCCGAACATCAGCCGCGCCGAGACCGTCGTCCTGAAGATGCAAGGCGCCTGGGGTGCCAAGGACATCTTTAACGACATGGCGCTCGAGTATGTCGACCGCGTCAACAAGATGGCCGGCGGTCGGTTGCAGATCGAGTATCTGATCGCCGGCGCTGTGGTGAAGCCGTTCAGCGTCCTCGATGCGGTGCATGAGGGCGTGCTCGACGGCGGCCACCACGTCACGGTCTATTGGTACGGCAAGCACAAGGCGGCCTCGCTGTTCGGCACCGGGCCGTATTTCGGCTGGAATGCCGCGCAGGGCTTGGCTTGGATCCATGCCGGCGGCGGCAAGGAACTCTATAATGAGCTGATCAACGACATCCTCGGCCTGAACGTCGTTGGCTTCTTCGCCATGCCGATGCCGACCCAGCCGCTCGGCTGGTTCAAGACCAAGCCCGAGGGTCCGGACGACCTGCGCGGCCTCAAGTATCGCACCGTCGGTCTCGCCGCCGACCTGTTCCAGAAGATGGGCCTGTCGGTGGCCCAGTTGCCGGGTGGCGAGATCCTGCCGGCGATGGAGCGCGGCGTCATCGACGCCTTCGAGTTCAACAACCCGACGTCCGACTCGCGGTTCGGCGCGCAGGACGTGGCCAAGAACTACATGCTCGGCTCCTACCACCAGGCGACCGAGTATTTCGAGATTATTTTCAACAAGAGCAAGTTCAACAGCCTGCCCGCCGAGCATCAGGCGATCCTACAATACGCGGCGGAGGCGGCGTCGACCTCGAACCTCGCCACCGGCCTCGACAACTACTCGCGCGACCTGCAGATCTTGCAGAGTGAGCACGGGGTCAAGGTCTACCGGACGGCGAGCTCGATCCTTGAGGCGCAGCTCGCCGCCTGGGACGAACTCCTGGCGGACCTGACCCAGGATCCGTTCTTCGCCAAGGTCGTCGAAAGTCAGAAGGCGTGGGTCAAGCGCGTCGTGTTCTACGAACTCTACAACGCCGCCGACCAACGGCTGGCCTACGAGCACTTCTTCGGCAAGCTTGACATCTGACGCCGGCCCGGGTGGCGCCGGGCTACCGGCGCCACCCGTCCTTGCGGCATCCAATCACAAGCAATCGAGGGAACGGCAGCCCGTGGCCGCCTTCATCCGCTTCGCCGACCGGCTGTCGATGTGGGCCGGGCACGCCTTCGCTTGGTGCATCGTCATCCTGATGGCGGCCACCTGCTACGAGGTGTTTGTGCGCTACGTGCTGCGGGCCCCGACCGGCTGGGCCTACGACATCGGCTACATGATGTACGGCGCCCTGTTCCTGATGGCTGGCGCCTACACGCTGTCGCGCGGCGGGCACGTCCGCGGCGACGTTCTCTACCGTCGCTGGTCGCCGCCGACCCAGGCCAAGGTCGACCTGGCGCTCTACATCCTGTTCTACTTCCCGGCGGCGCTGGCGCTGATCTATTCTGGTTGGATATTCGCCGCCCAGTCCTGGCGATTCAAGGAGGTCAGCATCTACAGCCCGGCGGGCGTGCCGGTCTATCCGATGAAGACCCTGATCCCGGTCGCCGGCGCGCTGCTGGTCCTGCAAGGCGTCGCCGAGATCGGACGGTGTCTGCAGTGTATCCGCGACGGCCGCTGGCCCCCGCGCGCGCACGACGTCGAGGAGCTCGAGAAGCAGATCCTCGAGCAGGCAGCGACCGGGCGGGAGCCAGGGCGATGACCGACCCGCAGGTCGCGATCCTGCAGATGTGCCTGTTTATCTTGGCGATCTTCCTCGGTTTCCCGATCGCCTTCACGCTCGTGGCGCTGGCCGTGTTCTTCGGCCTCTACGCGATGGGGCCGCGGATCTTCAGCCTGCTCGTGACGAACACCTACGACATCATGTCGAACGATGTGCTGGTTGCGGTGCCGCTGTTCCTGTTCATGGGCTATGTCGTCGAGCGGGCCAATATCCTCGACCGGCTGTTCCACAGCGTCCAGCTCGCCGCGCGTCGGGTTCCGGGCTCGTTGGCCGTGGCGACGCTGATCACCTGTGCTCTGTTCGCGACCGCCACCGGCATCGTCGGTGCCGTCGTTACGCTCATGGGCCTGCTCGCCTTTCCGGCGATGCTGCGGGCCGGCTACGACACGCGCCTCTCGGCGGGCGTGGTGGCGGCCGGCGGTACGCTCGGCATCCTGATCCCGCCGTCGATCATGCTGATCGTCTACGCCGCCGCCGCCGGCGTGTCCGTCGTCAAGCTCTACGCCGCGGCCATGTTCCCGGGCTTCCTCTTGGCCGGCCTTTACCTCGTTTATGTCGTCGGCCGGTCGATCCTACAGCCCTCCGTTGCGCCGAAGCTTCCGGAATCGGAAACGGCGTCGATCGGCGTTGGCGCATTGTGGTGGGCGCTCGCCACCTCGTTCTTGCCGCTCGCCATTCTGATCACCTGCGTGCTGGGCGCGATCTTGATGGGTCTCGCGACCCCGACCGAGGCCGCCTCGGTCGGGGCCGCCGGGGCACTCCTGCTCGCCGCGGGCTATCGCGCCCTGACCTGGGACCGGCTCAAGGAGGCCGTCTATCTGACCTGCAGAACGTCGGCCATGGTCTGCTTTCTGTTCATCGGCTCGTGGAACTTCTCCAGCGTGTTCTCCTATCTCGGCGGCGAGCAGGTGGTGAAGGAAGCGATGCTCGCCCTGCCGCTGAACACGATCACATTTCTGATACTAACGCAGATCATCATCTTCATCCTCGGCTGGCCGCTGGAGTGGTCGGAGATCATCATCATCTTCGTGCCGATCTTCCTACCGCTGCTTGAGCATTTTGGCGTCGATCCGATCTTTTTTGGAATCCTCGTTGCGCTCAATCTGCAAACCTCGTTCCTCACCCCGCCGATGGCGATGTCCGCCTACTACTTGAAGGGGGTCGCACCACCCCACGTGCTGCTGTCGCAGATCTTCGGCGGTTGTATGCCGTTCCTCTCCATGGTCTTCCTCGCCATGGCCCTGCTCTACATCTTCCCCGGGATCGCGCTGTGGCTGCCGTCGATCCTCTATTGAGCGCGCGCGCGCTTGCCGAGGAGATCCGCGCCGGCCGGTTGACCGCCCGCCATGCCGCCGAGGCCTGCGTCGCATGCATCGACGCCCGCGAGCCCGCGGTGCAGGCCTGGGCCTTCCTCGACCGCGATCTCGTTCTGGCCGAGGCCGATCGGCTCGACTCGCTCAAGCGCGCCGGGCGCCCGCTCGGGGCGCTGCACGGCGTTCCGGTCGGCGTCAAGGACATCATCGACACCGCGACGATGCCGACCGAGCACGGCACCGTGCTGTGCGCCGGCCGGCGGCCGCGCCGCGACGCCTTCGTCGTGACCCGTCTGCGCAATGCCGGCGCGCTGATCGTCGGCAAGACCGTCACGACCGAACTCGCCGCGTTCCATCCGGGCAAGACGCGCAACCCCCATGATCCGCGACGGACGCCGGGCGGCTCGTCGAGCGGCTCGGCGGCCGCCGTCGCGGCGGGCATGGTGCCCCTGGCGCTCGGCTCGCAGACCAACGGCTCGGTCATCCGCCCGGCCAGCTTCTGTGGCGTCGTCGGGCTCAAGCCGACCCACGGCCTGATCGGACGCACAGGCGTTCTGCTGCAGTCGCGGACGCTCGATCATGTCGGCCTGTTCGCGCGCGAAGTCGAGGATGCGGCGCTCCTCGGCGACGTGCTGGCGGGCTTCGACGAGGACGATCCCGACACCCGTCTTGGAGCCGCGCCGCAGCTCCTGGCGACGGCCACTGCTGACTGGCCGCTCGTGCCCGACCTCGCCTTCGTCCGAACGCCGGTTTGGGACCGGGCCGAGCCGTCGACACACGAGGCCTTTGCCGAGCTCGTCGACGCTCTCGGTGAGAGGATTACCGAAGTCGAGCTGCCGGAAGCGTTCGGGCGTGCACACGAGCTGCACCGGACGATCTGGGAGGCCGACGCGGCGCTCAACTACGGGCCTCTGTACGACCGCGGCCGCGACCAGCTCAGCGCTGTCATGCGCGGCATGATCGAGCGCGGGCGCGAGGTCCGTGCGGTGGACTGGCACCGCGCCGTGGCCGCCGCTAAGGCCCTGCGTGACGCGCTTGATCCCCTGTTCGAACGTTACGACGCGATCGTCACCCCGGCCGCGCCCGGCGAGGCGCCCGAGGGCCTCGCGGCCACCGGAAGTCCCGTGTTCTGCACGATCTGGACGCTGCTCGGTCTGCCTGCGGTGAGCCTGCCGCTGCTGCAGGGCCCGGGCGGCCTGCCCCTGGGCGTGCAGCTCGTCGGCTCCTGGGGCGATGATGCGCGGCTGCTGCGCACGGCTCGCTGGTTGACCCGACGCCTTGCCGAGATCGCGGAGGACTCATGATCGACCGCCTCGCGGCGCTGCTCGGCTTCGCGCTGATGGCTGCCTTCGTCCTCTACCTGGCGATCGACATCGGCCAGCTGCCGCTGACCGTGATCATCGTCGTCGTGGTCGTCCTCGCTGCCATCGACGTCTGGCAGAGCGGCCTGCGCGGGAACGGAAGCTGACCGCGGTTGCACGTGGCTCGGAGGCCGTGCACAAGCTACGCGGCCGAGGCGACGAGTCCGGCGAAGGGAACGCGACAGACGGGGAGGCGTGGGATGGCCCTGGACGAGGCGCCGTCCGCGGTCGCGGCGGAGCCGGTCGACGCGGTCTATCAGCAGCGGTTCGCCGTCACCTTCGAATATCCCGTCTACTTCACCGAGCATCTTTTCGCGCTCGAGAACCGGGTGCTGGTCGAGGCGCTGGGCCGCCTCGAGCCGGCGCGGCGGCATCGTTGCCTCGTGTTCGTCGATGACGGCCTGCTCGGCGCGCAGCCGGAGCTCGCCGACGCCATCGCCGCCTACGCCGCGCACCACGGAGCGCGCATGGAGCTTGTTGCCCCGCCCGTCCCGGTGCCCGGCGGCGAGCGGATCAAGGCCGAGCTGTTCCACGTCGAGCAGGCGCAGCGACTGCTCTTCGAGCATCACATCGACCGGCACGCCTTCGTGATCGTGATCGGCGGTGGTGCCGTCCTCGACGCGATCGGGCTCGTCGCCGCGACCACCCATCGCGGCGTTCGCCTGATCCGCGTGCCGACCACCGTCCTGTCGCAGGACGATTCCGGGGTCGGCGTGAAGAACGGGGTCAATCTGTTCGGCAGCAAGAACTTCTGCGGGACCTTCGCGCCACCCTTCGCGGTGCTGAACGACCTCGCCCTCCTCGACCGCCTGCCGTCGCGGGAGAAGATCGCCGGCATGGCCGAGGCGGTGAAGGTCGCACTGATCCGCGACGCCGCCTTCTTCGCTTGGCTCGAGCGCCACGCCGACGCGCTCGTGCTGTTCGAGCGCAAGGCGCTCGCCCACCTGATCCGCCGCTGCGCCGAGTTGCACATGCGCCAGATCGCGCTGGGCGGCGATCCGTTCGAGACCGGCAGTGCCCGGCCGCTCGACTTCGGCCACTGGGCGGCGCACAAGCTCGAGATGCTGACGCGCCACCATCTGCGCCATGGCGAGGCGGTGGCGATCGGGATCGCGCTTGACACCCGCTACTCGGTGCTGCGCGGCCTCCTGGCCCCGGGCGACGGGGAGCGGGTCTTTGCGCTCCTCGAGCATTTGGGATTCCGCCTCTGGCACCCGGCCCTGCACGGGCGGACGACGGACGGCCGCCTCGCCGTGCTCGACGGCCTGCGCGAGTTCCGTGAGCATCTCGGCGGCGAGCTGACCGTGACGCTGCTCGCCGGCCTCGGGCATGGGGTCGAGGTGCACGAGATGGACGAGGCGCTGGTCGGCGAGGCGATCGACTGGCTCGCCGCACGGGCCCGGCCATGACCACCGCCGGCTCCGCCCGGCTCACCTACTGCACGAACATTCACAAGGGCATCACCTGGCCCGAGGTGCGCGCCTACCTCGACCGCGACGTGCCGCGGGTCAAGGCGGCGTTCGCGCCGGACGCGGTGTTCGGGGTGGGGCTGCGCCTCGCTGCGGACGCCACCGAGGACCTGCAGGCCGCGGCGGCCTTCGAGGATCTCCAGGACCTGCTCCGCCGCCACGACCTCTACGTGTTCACGATCAACGGCTTTCCCTACGGCCCGTTCCACGGCGTGCGGGTCAAGGAGGAGGTCTACCAGCCCGACTGGGGTCGCCCGGAACGGCTCGTCTACACCAACCAGCTCGCCGATCTGCTCGCGCGCCTGCTGCCGGACGAGCCCAACCTCGTCGGCAGCATCAGCACCGTCCCGGGTACGTTCCGCCCGCTCGCCAGCCGACCGCGCACCGTCGAGTTCATCGTTCGCCACCTGCTCGCGCACGCCGCCCATCTCGTCCGCCTGCGCCAACGCACCGGCCGGACCATCGCACTCGCCCTCGAGCCCGAGCCGATGTGCATGCTGGAGACGATCGAGGAGACCGCGACCTTCTTCGAGACCCACCTGTTCTCGGCGGAGGCGGCGCGGACGTTGATGAGCCTCACCGGTCTCGGGAAGGTCGCGGCCGAGGAGGCGCTGCGCCGGCATCTCGGGGTCTGCTACGACGTCTGCCATGCGGCCGTGGAGTTTGAGGACGCCGCCGGCAGCGTCGCACGCCTGCGCGCCGCCGGGATCGCCGTGCCCAAGCTGCAGCTCTCGGCCGCCCTGCGGGTGCCGGAGATGGGTCCCGAGCTCGCCGAGTGGCTGTGGCGCTTCGACGACGGCGTCTACCTGCACCAGGTCGTCCAGCGGACGGGCGACCGCTACGTGCGCTTTCTCGATCTTCCCGAGGCTCTGGCGGCCTATGCGCGGGATGGTGGCGCGGCGGAGTGGCGGGTCCACTGCCATGTGCCGGTGTTCCTCGCCGAGGCCGGCATCGCCGCCACCACGCAGCCCTTCCTCGCCGAGATCCTGGCGCTGCACAATGCCGAGCCGATCAGCCCGCATCTCGAGGTCGAGACCTACACCTGGAACGTCCTGCCCGCGGCGCTGCGCGACGAGGACGTAACGGTGGCGATCGCGCGCGAGCTCGCCTGGTGCCGGGACCGCCTCGCCGCATGAGCGGCTCGGTCTGGCTGCGCCTCGCCCGCGTCTCCAACCTCCCGACCGTCTGGACCAACGCGCTGGTCGGTACGGTCCTGGCCGGAGCCGAGGACACCGCCCGCATCCTCGTCGTGATCGTCGCGCTCTCGTCGTTCTATACCGCCGGCATGCTGCTCAACGACGCGTTCGACCACGCGATCGACGCGCGCGAGCGTCCGCAGCGTCCGATCCCCTCCGGCGAGGTCGCGCCGGGGACCGTCTTCGCCGTCGGCTTCGTCGGCCTGCTCGTCGGCCTGCTCGTGCTCCTGCTTGCCGTCCATGGTTTCGCGCCCGCCACCGGCTGGCGGCCGCTCCTCGCCGGGATTGCGCTCGCCGGCGCGATCCTGCTCTACGACTGGCATCACAAGGGCAACCCGCTGAGCCCGGTGCTGATGGCTGCGTGCCGGCTGCTCGCCTATCTCACGGCCGGCTACGCAGTCGCCACGATACTCCCCGACGCGCTGTGGCTCGCCGCCCTGGCCGGCGGCTGCCATGTCGTCGGCCTCACCTATGTGGCCCGCCAGGAGAACCTCACGCGGCTCGAGAATCTCTGGCCGCTGGCGCTGCTCGCCGTGCCGCTGCTCTACGGCCTTTGGCTCGCCACGCACGGGGTCCTGCCGGCGGCGCTGTGGCTGGGCTTCGCCGCCTGCCTGGGCGCGGCACTGTCATGGCTGCGCCGGCGCGGACCCGGTGACGTCCCGCGCGCGGTCGTGACCATGATCGCCGCCATCGCGCTGCTCGACGGCCTGTTCCTCGCCGCCGGCGGCCGCACCGACCTAGGAGTCCTTGCAGCCCTGCTGTTCGCCCTGACGCTGGTTTTGCAGCGCTGGGTGCGGGGGACCTGAGCGTCGCAGGGCGCGCTGCGCGATCGGCCACACCGCCAGCGGCAGCAACGTCGCCACGGCGATGCTCGCCAGCGGCCGGTCCGCGCCGAGGCTGCCCAGCGTCGCGAAGGCGAGCCCCGTCGGGACGGCCCCGCAGGCGAGCGCCGCAAAGAACACGGCCGGACGCATCCGCACCAGTCCCGCCGCGCAGGCGACGGTCTCCGGCAGCAGCGGCAGGGCGCGCGATGCGGCGGCGAGCCAGCCGCCATGGCGATCGGCCAGCTCGGTGCCGCGCCGCAGGTCGCGCTGGCCGAGCAGCCACGACGCGGCACGCTGGCCGAGCCCACGGCACAGCAGATAGCCGAGGCTGCCGGCGAGGAACGAGCCGGCGGCGGCGATGACCCCTCCGAGCCAGGGTCCGTAGACGATCCCGAGCGCCGCCATCACCCCACTCGCTGGAATCGGCAGGATTAGGTCGCCGACCAGGAGCGCGATCCCCACCACCCACGCCCAGCTACCGGCCGCGGCGAGCAACTCGACGAGCCGCGGGCCGCCGAGCGCGGCGTCGAGCCGGTCGCCGACGAGCAGGAACGGCAGGAGGAGGACGGCTGCCGGCAGGAGCAGGACCAGCAGGAGGCGCACGGGCGGCTCATGCCGCGAGGGAGCAGGCTCACTGGTCATGGGTCAAGCGCATGCGGATCTCCGACGTCGTCTCGTTGCCATGGAGAGACCAATTTACGTAAAGCCAAAATTATCCTGGTCCCTTAGCTCGATAAGTGCCGATGGGAGGGGCGACATGAATTGACCTCCCACTTGCTTCATTGCGATGCAGTAAAATCACCACCTCGACCGGGCGTCGGACCGCCATTGGCCAGGCTGTGATACCGAGAGATCGCCTTTCACTCGAGCGAAAAACCCTCTCCTGCAATATCTTACACACGGGCGGCCGGTCCGACAGGAGCCGTTCTCCCCACCTGTCGGCTGGACAGTCGCGGCGCGGTTGGCTACCACCTGCGGTGCCGCGCCGGCTCGAGCATTCCCGCAGCGGCCGGCAGAAAACGGGGAGGTCGCAGATGCTCGTCAGGGTCGCTCTGACATCGGTTTCCGCGCTCGGTCTGTTGGCCGTGCTCGGGGGCGTCGCCGAGGCGGCGCCGAAGATCAAGCTCGAGCCCTACGTGACCGGCGTGAACGCGCCGCTCGCCATGGTCCAGCCGCCCGGCGACAGCCGCAAGTTCATCATCGAGCAGTGGGGCCGGGTGCGGATCGTCGACGCGGACGGCAAGCTCCTGCCGGAGCCGTTCCTCGACATCCGCAATCGCATCACGCCGCTGTGGCACGACTTCGACGAGAAGGGCCTGCTCGGGATCGCGTTCCATCCCGAGTTCCAGCAGAACGGCAAGTTCTACGTCGCCTACAGCACGCCGACCAACTACGAGGCCGATCTGGCCAAGAAGTTCTGGTGGTCGCACACCAACGTCGTGGCCGAGTACACCGTCTCCGCCGACGATCCGAACAAGGCCGACGAGAACACGATCCGCATCATCAGCTCGATCGACTGGCCGCAGTTCAACCACAACGGCCATTGGATCGGCTTCGGGCCCGACGGCAAGCTCTACATCTCGACCGGCGATGGCGGCTACGCCAACGACTGGGGCATCGGCCACCATGTGACCGAGGGCAACGGCCAGGACCTGGCCAGCCCGCACGGCAAGATCCACCGCATCAACGTCGACGGCAGCGTGCCTGAGGACAATCCGTTCGTCGACAACCCGGACGCCATCCCGACGATCTGGGCCTACGGCCTGCGCAACCCGTGGCGCTGCTCGTTCGACATGGGCGGCAACGGCGAGCTGATCTGCGGCGACGTGCAGCAGAACAGCTTCGAGGAGGTCACCGTCATCAACCGCGGCGAGAACCATGGCTGGCGGATGATGGAGGCGACGCACTGCTTCAATTACGTCGAGCCGAACAACCATCCGGCCTCGTGCGACCAGGAAGGGCTGACGCTGCCGATCCTGGAGTACAAGAACTGCACCGCGCAGCCGGACGGCTGCATGGGCATCTCGGTGACCGGCGGCTACATCTACCGGGGCTCATACGAGCCCTGGAAGGGCGCCTACATCTTCGGCGACTGGAGCAAGTCGTTCGCCGAGCGCGACGGCCAGATCTTCGTCGCGACGAAGAACGGCGAGGGCAAGTGGAGCATGGAGAAGGCCGAGGTGGTCGGCTTCCCGGAGGAGAAGCTGCCCTACATGCTGGCCTTCGCGCAGGACGCCGAGGGTGAGGTCTACGCGCTCACCTCGGTGACGACCGGCCCCAACGGCAGCCTCGACACGGTCTACAAGATCGTGCCCGCGGAGTGACCGTCGGCGGCGAGTGAGCACGGCACGCGCGCTGCAAGTCGCGTGCGCCAGCGGGGCGACGGGCGTCGGCGAGTCCGCCGGCATCCGTCGCCCTGCCGGTTTCTGGACGTTGGCGCCATCGGCGCCCTGGGGGAAGGACGAGGACGAAGGTGGTGACGCTGCGCCGGATTGGGCTGCTCGGGGCGGTCTTGGGCTTGGTTCTTGCCGCCGGCAGCGCCGCGACCGGGACGGCCGAGGCCGACGAGAAGATCATGCCCCCGCCGATGACGGAGGAGATGCTCGCCGATCCGGCCCGGATCGAGGTCGGTCAGGTCATCTGGCACGAACAATGTGCGCACTGCCACGGTGCCAAGGCCTATCCGGGCAAGGCGCCGAAGCTGCGCCCGGCGCGCTACAAGCCGGAGTTCGTCTTTCACCGCGTCGCCAACGGCTTCAGGGGCATGCC
>CALKJU010000078.1 GCA_937995535.1 uncultured Alphaproteobacteria bacterium | reverse complement strand
CGGCCCGAGGCGACGCTCGAGGATCTCGGGCGTCATCAGGGCCGCGACCTTGACCCCGATCTGCCGCACCTCCCAGGCGAACGGCGTGGCGCCCAGCCCTTCCAGGACGCGCCGCAGCTTCGCCTCGGCGAGCCGCCCGGTGACGAAGGCGATGCGCTCCATCGCCCCTCAGCCCGGCGGCAGAGCGGGCACGCCGTCCGTCCGCGAAAAAGCCTCGCCGACGAACAGGAGCGGCTCGCCGCGGCTGCGCGCGAGCGCGTAGCCGCAGCAGGCACCGAAGGTCAGGCCGGCCGGGTGACGGCCCCGGCCGAACCGCCGGAACGCCTCGCGGGCCAGCCCTGCCTGGTCCGCGTCGAACGGCATCACCGTCATCTCCGCATCGAGCAGCTGGTCACGGCCCCGGTCGGTCCGAGCCGGCACTCCAGGACCATGCCGGCCCCGACCGGGCTCATCGCCGAGACGCCGGCGTCGGCGACAAAGGCCAAACGGTCGCGCAACCGCTCCCAGCCGAGCTCGACCGGCACGATCGCCACCAGCGCCGAGCGGTCGACGATCATCGCGACGGGATGCCGTGCTCGGCGTAGCCGAGGGTCTCGGCCTCGCGCGCGCTCGAGACGCGCCAGCCGGTCGGTCTCGGGATCGCGGATGCTGAGCGTCATGCCGCGCTTCGCTCGTCCATACGGAGCCAGGCTCGGCCATACGCGCGGCGCCACCATCGGACAAGGCGCGTTGCCGGAGCGGCCGCGGCGTGCGATTCTGTGTACGTCGCATCACACGGGGCGCACCGATGCCCGAAAGCACGACCATGACCGTCCGCCTGAGCCGTGAGCTGCAACGTGATCTCGAGCGGCTGGCGAGCAGCACCGGGCGCTCGCGGTCGTTCCTCGCCGCCGAGGCCATCGCCGCCTATGTCGAGCTCAACCGGTGGCAGGTGGCCGGCATCGAGGCGGCGATCGCCGAGGCCGATGCGGGCGCCCCAGCCGTCGGGCAGGCGACGATCGAGGCCTGGGTGCGCTCCTGGGGCAGCGACAGCGAGCTGCCGCCGCCGTTGGCCGAGTAGCGCGCGGTCCGGGCGGTGCGGCTCGTCTGGCGACGGCTCGCCCAGAGCGACCTCGCCGCGATCCGCCGCTACGTCGCTGCCGATGAGCCCGAGGCCGCGAGAAGGCTGGTCCTGCGCCTGCTCGCCGCCACCGTACAGCTCGCGACGCATTCGCATATGGGCCGCCCCGGCCGGGTGCCCGGCACCCGCGAGCTCGTCGTGCCGGGCACATCCTACATCCTCCCCTATCGTGTGGTCGGCGAGGAGGTGCAGATTCTGCGCGTCTACCACACCGCGCGCCGCTGGCCGCATCGGCGCGCTGGGTGATCCCTGGGCGCGCTGAAGCTCGCCCCGCTACACCACCTCCAGCCCCGCCGGGACGGTCGGCGTCTCCTTGCGCGGGCGGCGATAGACGAAGGGCGGAGGGGCTGCCCCCGCCTCGCGCTCGGCCAGACCTGTCATGGCCCCGTGGAACGGCGACAGCTCGCAGGCCGGGTCGGTCGCGTGCGGGTCGCCGGTGAGCGCCAGCGCTTGGCAGCGGCAGCCACCGAAATCGACCTCGCGCCGCTCGCAGGACCGGCAGGGCTCGGGCAGCCAGTCGCTACCGCGAAAGCGCCGGAAGGCTTCCGACTCGGCCCAGATCCACGCCAGGGGCTTCTCGCGGACGGTGGCAAAGGCGAGGCCCGGGATGGTCGCCGCGGCGTGGCAGGGCATGACCGCGCCCGACGGGGTCACGGCCAGCATCTGCCGCCCCCAGCCGCCGAGGCAGGGCTTGGGCCGCCGCGCATAGTAGTCGGGGACGACATAGTCGATGACCAGCCGGCCCTTCAGTCGTCTCGCGGCATCCGCGACGATGGCGCTCGCCCGCTCGATCTGCGCCCGGCTCGGCATCAGGGCCGCACGGTTGACCAGCGCCCAGCCATAGTACTGGGTGTGCGCGACTTCGAGCCGGTGCGCGCCGAGCTCGACCGCGAGGTCGATCATGGCCTCCAGCCGGTCGAGGTTCTGCCGGTGGACGACCGCGTTGAGGGTCAGCGGCAGGCCCGCCTCGCGGACCATCCGGGCGACCTCGAGCTTGCGCGCATGCCCGCCGCGATGGCCGCCGATCCGGTCGGCAGCGGCCGGGTCGACGTCCTGCACGCTGAGCTGGACATGGTCGAGCCCGGCCGCGGCGAGCGCCTCGATGCGCCGCGCCTCCAGCAGCACCCCCGCGGTGATCAGGTTGCTGTAGAGATCCAGCGCCCGGCAGCGGGCGACGATCGCCTCGAGGCCCGGATGCAGCGTCGGCTCGCCGCCCGAGAGATGGACCTGCAGCACGCCGAGCTCGGCCGCCTCGTCGAGCACCCGGCACCAGGTCGCGGCCGGCAGCTCGTCGCGGGCCCGCACGAGCTCCAGAGGGTTCGAACAATAGGGACATTGCAGCGGGCAGCGATGGGTCAGCTCGGCGAGCAGCCCGATCGGCGGCCCAGGCGCCTCGCTCACGGTGCCGCCTCCGTGCGCAGGAAGCCCTTATCGGCGAGGTCACCGAGCATGGCGTCGACGTCCGCGGCGATCGCCGCGCGTGGCGCCTCGTAGGCGGCTGCCAGCTCGTCGACGATCGATCCGAGTGTCCGCTCACCGTCGCAGCGAACAAGGATCTCGCACGAGGTCGGGCAGGGGAAGAGTACCCGCTCCGGAGCCAGCAGCACCCAGGCGTCGCGCACCTTGTCGCGACGCAGCCGCACCCAGGGCTGCAGCATCGGCCGGCAGGCCGGATCGAGCCGGGTCATGCCGCCCTCGCGGTGCCACGCAGCTCCTCGGGCACGAAGGCGCCGGGCGGGATGCCGCCGTTGAGCACATAGGCGTGGTGCAGCGCGTCGAGCTGCGCCCACAGCACGTCGCACTTGAACAGCAGCGCCCGGCACACCGCCTCGCGCTTCTCGGCCGTGTCGGCGTGTTCCTTGACGTAGGCCAGCGCGAAGCCGGCATCGCGCGGCGCCTGGCCCAGGCGCTTGCGGAAATAGCCCATCATCGCGTCGGTCACGAAGGGGTAGCCCGCGAGCATGCCCGGGATCCGCTCCTCGTGGATGGCCGGGGCGAACAGCTCGGTGAGCGAGCTCGCGACCGCCTCGAGCAGGCTCCGCTCGCGCACGAAGCGGACATAGGCCTCGACCGCGAAGCGGGTCGCCGGCAGGGCGCCCACCTCGCTGCGGACATAGTCGCGGTCGAGCCCGAGGCCCTCGCACAGCCGCAGCCAGCGCTCGATCCCGCCTTCCTGCTCCGCCGTCCCGTCATGATCGAGGATCCGCTGCAGCCATTCGCGGCGCAGCGCCGGGTCCGGGCAGCGCGCGATCAGCGCCGCGTCCTTCATCGGGATCCGGCTCTGGTAGAGGTAGCGGTTGAGCGCCCAGGCCTGGACCTGGCCCTTGCGCAGCTTGCCGCCGTGCAGGAGCCGGTGGAACGGGTGGCGGATGTGGTAGCGCAGGGCGCCGATCCGGCGCAGCGCCGCCTCCAGCGCGTCCCCGTCGCGCAGGGCCCGAATGTCGGGCAGCTCGTCCTCGCTCACAGCACGATCTCCATGCCGTCCCGCGCCACCTCCCAGCCGACCGCGTCGAGGCGGGCGCGCTCGGCGCTGTCGGCGAGCAGCGCGGGATTGCTGTTGTTGAGATGGATCAGGATCCGCCGGCCGAGCGGGACGTCGGCGAGCCGCGCGACCGCACCGTCCGGTCCGTCGATGCTGACATGCCCCATGCGCCGGCCGGTCTTCTCCGAGACGCCGGCGGCGACCAGCTCGTCGTCGGACCACAGCGTCCCGTCCATGAAGAGCAGGTCGGCGCCGGCGACGCGCGCCCGGATGCGCTCGCTGACCACGGCGCAGTTGCCGAGATAGACCAGCCGCCGCCCGTCGGCGCGCAGCTCGAGCCCCAGCACCTCGCCGGTCTCGGCGTCGGTCACCGGATCCTCGCCCTCGAGGTAGAGCGGCGCCTTGCCCGGGGCGGCGAAGGGCAGCAGCGTCACCCCCAGGGGCGTGCCGGCGGCGTCGCGGAGCGTCACGGGCTCGTCCAGCGCCAGCGCCCGCCGTGGGACCAGATCGCGGCGGATCACCTCGAAGATCGGGTTGCGGTCGAGGATCGTCAGCACCGTCGGATGGGCGTAGACGGCGAACGGCGTGCCTTCGCGCAAGGTGAGCAGGCCGCCGATCGCGTCGACGTCGCCGTTGGTCAGGACCACCGCCGCGATCGGGCTCGAGCGCGGCGCACGGCGCGGGTGCAGGGCCGGGTTGCGCTCGATCTGCCAGCGCAGGTCGGGCGAGGCGTTGACGAGCAGCCAGCGCTCCCCGTCGGTCGAGACGGCAATCGAGGCCTGCGTCGCCGGTACGGCGGCCGGATCGCCGGCGCGGGCCCGGCGGCAGGCCGGGCTGGCGGCGTTCCACTGCGGGAAGCCACCGCCGGCCGCGGCACCGAGCACGAGAATGCGCAAGGCTGCGGACCGGCGGCGGATGCGTTCCGGCTCAGGCGGTCGCCGGCAGGTACATCGTCACCTCGAGACCGACCGGCTTCTCGACCACGACCGGTGCCTTCCAGGCCTTCCTCATCTGCAAGCCTCCCATGGGAACAGGCGCGCTCCCTGCGCGCGACTGCCAAGCTGGGTGGGCGCGGCGACGATGTCGAGATTTGCCGAGCATAAGTCGCTCTTATGGCAGCGCCGCCTACTCCGCTGCTCGGGCCTCGGCCGCGCGCAGGAACGGCGGCATCGGCAAGGGCTGCTGCAGCCGCAGCGCCTGGCCCACCGCCTGCAGCTCGCGCAGGAACAGATCGTACGGGCGCACACGCGGATAGTGCGCCGGGACCACGGCGACGATCTGCCGGGTCGGCAGGCCCGACTCGTAGATCCGCACCCGCGCCGTCAGCCGGTCGCCGTGCTGCGCGGTGAGCAGCGGCACCAGCGCCACGCCGAGGCCGGCCTCGACCAGCGCCAGCGCGGTGTCGTAGGTGCGGCACTGCGCGGCCACCTGATGGCGCGGCAGCACGCGCCGCCACCAGGCCTCGACCCGCTGCGTGTGCGGTGTGCCGAAGTTGAACAGGATGCAGCGGTTGAGCAGCGCCTGTGCGTCCTCGTCGAGCTCCCGCTCCGGCGCAGTGATCCGGGCGAGGTCGAGCCGCTCGGGCACGGCCAGAACCTGTGGATCGGCGGCGACCGGCAGGAGCGTGAAGGAGTGCCGCTGCCCGGCCAGCGACTCGGCCGAGAGCAGGGCCACGTGCAGGTTGCGGCCGTAGAGCTGGTCGAGCGCCTCGCGCGGGCTCAGCTCGTGCAGGTCGAGCTCGAGGCCGGGGATCGCGGCGCGGGTCCGCGCCCAGGCCTCCGGCACCAGCGCCCGGGCCACCGAGTTGAGGCCGCCGACGCTGATCCGCCCGCGCTGGCCCGTGGCGAACTCGCTCAAGCTGACCTCGGCCTCGGCGACCTCGGCGAGGATCGTCTCGGCGCGGCTCAGGAGGAAGCTGCCGGCCTCGGTGAGGCGGAAGGTACCGCCGCTGCGTTCGAGCAGCCGGGCGCCGAGCGTCGCCTCGAGCTTGGCCAGCTGTTGCGACAGGGAGGGCTGGGTGACGCCCAGCTGCTTGGCCGCCCGGGTCAGCGACGGGCTGTGCGCGACCGCCCAGAAGGTCCGCAGTTGGCTCAAGGTGATGCGGCTCATCGACGGTGCTTCACGCCTCCCCCGGACGCACAGGCTCGCGGCCGGCCGCGCTGTCAAGCCGCGTGCGCCGCCGGGCTGAGATCGCCCCTTGCCGGGGCGCGCCGCGCGTTCTCTTGATGCCCGGCCATGCCGGCGCTGACCCTGACCTTGCGCGCCACCCCGCGCCAGCCGCTCGATCTGGCGCCGCTCCTGCCCGAGCGCCTCGCCGGCCTTGCCGAGCGCGCGCTGCTGGCGCTCGAGCTGCGCCTCGGCCGCACAGCCGTCCCGCTCGGCGAGCTGTTCGAGGTCCGCGCCGGCGATGCCGGGACGATCGTCCTGCGCGGCACGACGCCGCTCTGCGACCGGATCGGCGCCGGCATGGGGTGCGGTGCCATCCGCGTCGAAGGCGATGCCGGGGCGCTGCTCGGGGTCGGCATGACCGGCGGGACGATCGAGGTCGCCGGCAGCGTCGGCGATCTCGCCGCGGCCGAGGCCGCAGGCGGAGTGGTGCGCATCGCCGGCGATGCCGGGGCGAGGCTCGCCGGCGCTCTGCCCGGCGCCGGCGGCACCTCCGGCGCGGCGGTGCTGCTCGCCGGAAGCTGCGGCGTCGCCGTCGGCGAGCGGATGCGCAAGGGCCTGGTGCTCGTCGGCGGTGACGCCGGTCCGCACGCCGCCATGGCGCTGCGCGGTGGCACGGTTCTCGTCGCCGGCCGCTGCGGGCCCGACCCGGCACCGCTGATGCGCCGCGGCACGCTGCTGCTCGCCCACCCACCCGAGCGCCTGCTGCCGACCTTCGCCGACGCCGGCCGCCACGAGCTGCTCTGGCTCACGCTCCTCGAGCGCGAGCTCCTTCGGCTGGGTGGCAGCTTTCCCCTGCCGAGCCGCCAGGTGCGCCGCCTGCACGGCGATCTCGCCGATCTCGGCAAGGGCGAGATCCTGATCGCCGGCTGAGCGAGGATGCCGGGCACGCGGAGCTGGCTGCGGCCGACCGGCCTCGTCACCGGGCCGGAGGCGCGACGCCTGGTCGTGGAGGGCCACGCCCGGCCGCTGCTCGGCGGCCCGCAGGCGTTCACGCTCGTCGAGCGGATCGTCTGGGACGGCGGGATCCGCCCACCCGTGCGCAGCACCCTCCCGGTCGTGGCCGTCGATCCCGTCGAGCTGAGGCCGTTCACGGCGGCGCCCGCAGCACCCTTCGACCGGCCGCGGCTGATGGGCATCCTCAACGTGACGCCCGACAGTTTCTCGGACGGTGGCGCGCACGCCGATTCCGCGGCCGCGATCGCGCACGGCCTGCGCCTCGTCGCCGAGGGGGCCGACATGATCGACGTCGGCGGCGAATCGACCCGGCCCGGTGCCACGCCCGTGCCGGCCGAGGAGGAGCTGCGTCGGGTCGTGCCCGTGGTCGAGGGCCTCGCCCGGGAAGGCGTCATGGTCTCGATCGACACCCGCAAGGCCGTGGTGATGGAGGCGGCGCTCGCCGCCGGCGCCCGGCTCGTCAACGACGTCAGCGGCCTCGCCTTCGACCCCGCCGCGCCGGCGGTCGCCGCCCGGGCGGCGGCGCGCGGTGCTTGGATCGTGCTCATGCACATGCGCGGCACGCCGGCGACGATGAACGAGGCCCCGGCCTATCGGGCCTGCGCCCTCGAGGTCGCCGACGAGCTGGCGGCCCGCCTCGCAACGGCGCTCGCCGCTGGCATCCCGCGCCAGCAGGTGATCCTCGATCCGGGCTTCTGCTTCGCCAAGCACGAGCCGCACAATGTCGAGCTGCTGCGCGACCTCGCACTGCTGCACCGGCTCGGCTGTCCGCTGCTGGTCGGCCTCTCGCGCAAAGGTTGGGCGTCCTGGCTGGAAAGCGTCCAGCCACCCGCCGCGCGTCTCCCCGGCTCGCTCGTCGCGGCGCACTGGGCGCTCGAGCGCGGTGTGCGTCTCCTGCGGGTCCACGAAGTCGCCGCGACGCGCCAGGCGGTCGACGCCTGGGTCACACTCGCCGGCCGAGCTTGAATCGATACGCGTTCAACTATTGATTGAATCATATAGTGTGTGGTATACAGCACAGTGTTGCTTCAGGAACCCTGCGATCTCCTCGGCGAGCGGCATCGCGGCACAAGGATTGCTGCGATGCAACATGAGCGGACCCGCGGCCGCCTGGGTCGTCGGCACCGCCTTCAGGAGCGCGAAGCCGATGCTTTACGTCCTCACCTTCCTCGCCTGCCTCGCCGGCCAGCCCGACGGCCGCTGCCAGAAGGTCGAGCTCGCCTGGGAAGGCACGCCGTTCGAGTGCATGCTGTTCGGCCAGCAGGCGCTGGCCGAATGGCTGAACGACCATCCGGGCCACGTCATCCGCCGCGGCTATCGTTGCGTTCCCGGCCGCGAGGTCTGAGGCGGCCACCGGGCACACCCGTTCGCGGCAAGTCGCGGCGAGTTTGGTGAAAAGCCCCGCGGTTGACCGGTGGCGGCGGTCTGGGCGATAAGCTCGTAGGTTGATCGTCCTATGAGAGGACCGCCATGCCGGTGGCCGTCACGCCCCTGCCGTCGCCCGCCGCGGGCCACGACGGCGCCCCCGCGGCGC
>CALKJU010000077.1 GCA_937995535.1 uncultured Alphaproteobacteria bacterium | reverse complement strand
CGCAAGTAGGTGCGCGGGAAGTTGTACCGCTCCTCCGGCAGGTCGTCGTAGATCGATCTTGGCTTGTGGGTGAGGACCGCCTTCACGCTCGGATGATCCGCTGCCTCGTGGCGTCGGCACGGGGAGCTTAGCCGGCGGTCGCCTCTCCGACAAACAACCGCACGGCCCGCGCGCTTGCCCCGCCCATGTGGCGTGGCTGGGGACCAAGCTGACGTACGACCTCGACTCGATGAGCGCCGCTCAGATCGTCGCCCTTCTCCCGCCGGAGTTCGATCGCTGGCGAAGGCCGACAGGCGTATCCACCGCCGAGATTCTCCGCCGGCCCGAGGACGCGGCGAGGTTCCTCGCGGGCACCGCGTAGGGTCCCTGGCCGAGGTGCTGCCGCACGGCGCAGCTCGGTCCCGGGCAACTCATGGTCGGCGTGCTTCGGGTCGGCCGCGAGCGACGCGGCGTCGACGGGCAGGGCCGGGAGCCGGGCACGCTCGGCGTGCCGACGCGGCAGCACGACGGATGCGGGGATCAACGCGCTTCGGTGGGCGCGTGGACCACGCCGGGTCAGCGATGCCCGCGGCGCATCATGCCGAGGGCGACGCCCACGCCGAGGACGATCAGCAGCGCCGCGAACGGATGCCGTGCGATGCCGGCCGCGACGTCGCCGTGCAGTTCCTTGGCCCGGTCCTGCACATCGGCGGCGGCTCCGGCGATCCGGTCGCCGGCATTGCCCACCGCCGCCGCGACGCGCCGGCCGCCCGCCTGGGTGCGTTCCTGCAAGAGCTCGCCCGCCGCCGCGGACAGCCGCGCGATCTCGTCGCGCAGCGCGGCCATGTCCGCGGCGAGTGTGTCGGCAGCGCCTTCAACCATCTTGCTCATCGAGGTATCCGCCATGGGGAGGTCCGCTTGCATCGAGCTCGGCTGGGTCCCGGCTCAGGGGTTGATCTCGGTCATCTTCGCACCTTCGATGGTCGCGCCGGCCATCAGGCCGGACTGCCCCCAGGTCATGACGACGACCGGCGTCTGCAGGGTCGAGCTGCTGACCTCACCGTTGGCGCCGAAGTCCGCGGCCACGGCGGTGAGCCCGGCACCCGCCTCGAAGCCCTGCGTCTGCCGGAAGGTCTCGAGGGCCTCGGCGGTATTGAAGAAGTACGCCTGCGAGTAGCTCTGGGCGCCGATCTGCCAGCCGAAGGTGCCGCCGACCAGGTTGTAGTAGGCGATCGTGTCGTCGCCTGCGCGCAGCGCACCGGTGCCGTACTTCCCACCGATGCCGAGCCCGCCCTGGGTGACGCTGGGAAAGACCAGGATCGCCTCGGCATTCTCGCCGAGCGTCCGGGTGCCGGGATTGTTGGCGTAGAGGTCGGCGATGGCCGCCGTCACGTCGCGGTCGATGGTCGCTCGGTCGCTGCCGCCGGTCGTCGTCGCCGAGACCGGCCCGGTGGCGTTGCTGCACGCGGCCACGGCCAGGGCGATGGCACCGAGCAGGGCCGTTCCGAGCAGTCGGTTGGGCATGCGCATTGGATTCGACATGTTCAGCTCCTCGTGCGAGCGCCCGGTGCGCTCGCCTGTTTCGATCCGTTCGCCGGTCCCGGCCCGGTGCCGGCCGTTATGCTCGTCGCAAGTGCAGCGCTGTCGCCGGCCACGCCTCAGAGGCGACCGCTCAGGACCAGGATCAGCAGGATGACGACGACCAGGCCCAGACCGCCGCTCGGCAGGTAACCCCAGCTCTGGCTGTGTCCCCAGGTCGGCAGCGCGCCGATCAGGAGCAGGATCAGGACGATCAGGAGGATGGTGCCGAGCATTGCCGTTGTCTTTCGTCTTGCGAGCGTGAGTGAAACGATTGGGTGTCGCGGAAGTTCCAGCATGGCCCGGCCGATGCGCTGGCAGCAGCCGGGCCGTCGGGTGGCTCAGGCCGTGTCGGCGGCCGAGCGGACCGCGTCCTTCAGCCCGCCGACGGCGTTCTGCACCTTGCCTTCCGCCTTGTCGGCCCTGCCCTCGGCCTGCAACCTGGCGTCGCCGACGAGCTTGCCGGTAGCCTCCTTGACGGCGCCCTTGACCTGCTTGGCCGAGCCCTCGATCCGATCCTTGTCCATCAACCGATCCTTGGTGATCGCCGGAGGCGGACGGCACCGGGCCCATCCCGGAGCCGGCCGAAACCTACGGAGCGTGCCGGGGCGTCTGCGCTGTTCCGCAGCGGATGCGCCTTCGACCCCAGGCAATCGTCACTCTAGTGTCTCGTCCAACTAACGCCGCTAACCTGGATCAGCACGCGGCCAATAAGTTGCGAGTCGGGCGCTGCACCCTGACGTGCTTCATCATTCGTCCCCGCGGGTGACGCAGAAGCACGGCCTTTGCCGCACAAGCAGCAGTCTGAACTGATCTCGATCAGTGCAGGTGGGAGGGTTGTCGGTGATTATGCGGGTGGACGGCCCAAAGAATCGGTGGCCGATCCGGGTCATCATGTGCTCCGGGTACAGGAAGCTTGGAAGGAGATCCATATGATTTGACCTAACGCCAAGCCGGCCCAGGGTCCCGTCACGGTCATCGAACAGATGAAGGTGGTCAAGGCGGCGTGGGACAAGGCGCCGCCCGGGCCGAAGAAGGACGGCGCCCACAGACACTACGCCGCGGCCGAGAAGGCCCTGACGGCGCATGACGAGAAGGGTGCGCTGAAGGCACTCGACGATGCCACGAACGCTCTTCATTGACCGTTCGATCGAGATCGAGCGAACGCATTTCGCGGCGGCGAGCGGCGAACCTCGCGGCGAGCGACGGGTCGGCGAGCCGATCAAGGGACGCAGCCGTTCTGACCCTGGCCAACCGACAGAAAACCGAAGCTATTGCCTTTGACGGATCAGAACATGAGAAGAGTATATGTTGTTCATATGGGTCTGGCGACCATATATGTATCGCTTGGTCGTACAAGACATGCGAGGTCACTTTCGATGACGATGAACCGCACGGAAAGAAATTTTGGGCTCTTCTTGAAGACTGCCGGGACGACTGTCTGCATCGACAGCGAGCTCGCATCCGGCTCCGCCTCGGTGACCGCCGACCACGACCAGTTGCGCGGGCCCGGGCACTGGGCCCCGGCAGCCCCGCCGAGGGCAACCGAAGCCGCGCCGCCGCGGCAGCGCCGCCGCTCGCTCGTGGGGCCGTGAGATGGGCAACCCCTGGCTGAAGACCAATCCGTTGCTGAGCCTGTGGCTCAGCGGCGCCAACGCGCTGACGGGCCGGGCCCGCTCCGCCGGCATGGCCGAGATGGGCCGCCAGCGCACGCGGTTGACGCGGCAGGTGACCCGATCGTGGCTCGAGGCCTGGTTCCCCACGGTCGGGCGCAAGCGCGCGCGCACCAAGGCGAGGTGACGACCGCCGCAGCCGCGGCGTCCGGAACCGGCCGGGCGACCCCCACCTGCGGCAAGCCGATGCAGGAGGGAGTCGGTACGCTCCGCCGCCGGTCGTGGTGGCTCGACGCGCGCCTGTCAGTGAAGATCGGCCACACGTTCCGGTGATCCGGCGCCGTGTTGCGGCAGGTGGTGAGCGTGACGGACTGCACACTCGTGGTCGCCAGGGATCAAGTCAGGGCGGTGGGCGGCTGACATAGTGCTCGACCAAGGGAAGCCCGCCGCGCGGCGGCGGACGGGCGCATGGTCGGGAGGACAGGGATGACGACGACGAGGTGGCGGTGGTCGCGGCGCCAGACGCTCGGTGCCGCGGCGGGGTTCGCGGCGGCCAACGCCGTGCCCTGGTACCTCTCGGGACGCGCGGTCCACGCGCAGTCGCCGACCGAGATCGTCCACTGGTCGTGGCTGGCCGCCTCGGACGGTGAGGTCTGGGCGCGGATGATCGACGCGTTCAACGCCGCGCACCAGGGCAAGGGGCTCCAGATCAAGATGGAGCTCGTCCCGGAAGAGCAGTTCATGACCAAGGTCCAGGCCGCGGTGGTCACCGGCAAGGCGCCCGACTTCGGCTGGGGCACGGCCGGCATGCGCGCCAAGCAGGCCAAGGACGGGGTGATCGTCCCGCTCGACGAGGTCGCGGTCCAGGTCGGGCTCGACCTCGCCGACTTCGACGAGTTCGCCCTGCAGCAGTCGCGCTACCCGCAGTATGGCAACGGCCTGTTCATGGTCCCGATGGATCTCATGAGCCTGCAGCCGCTGGTCAACACCGACCATCTCCAGGAGGCCGGGCTCGATCCCGACGCCTTCCCCGAGGACGGCGCCGCCGTGCTCGACTGGGCGCAGAAGACCACCAAGCGCGACGGTGACACGGTGACCCGCTCCGGCATCCTGATGACCGGCTCGGGCGTCCACCCGACCGTCACCTGGGGGATCGTCGCGGCGCAGATGGGCTTCCAGCGCGCTTCGCCGGACCTCAAGACCGCGGCGGTGAACCCCGAGGCGGGTCTGGCCGCGATGCAGTTCGTGCTCGACCTGTTCGACAAGCACAAGGTCGCGACGCGCGACGTCACCGACCGCTACAAGGCGTTCGGCACCGGGCAGGGCACGATCTTCTGGACCGGCCCCTGGACGCTCAACGGCTACATGCAGCAGAACCTGCCCTTCCGCGCCTACCTGTTCCCCAAGTTCGGCGAGAAGCGGGTCACCTATTTCGAGCAGGGCGGGCTCGAGCTCTACCAGCAGCAGGACAAGGGCCGCTACGAGGCCACCATGCAGGCGGTCAAGTGGCTGTCCGACAACAGTTTCCTGTGGACGACCGAGGGCCGCGGCGCGAGCCCGCGCAAGTCGATCCTGTCCCGGCCGGACTACAAGACGGCCGGGCCACCCTGGGACAAGCGCGGCGCCTTCGTCGACGGCATGGCGTTCGCCACCGAGGGCGAGATCCCGGTCCAGGCCGGGCCCGACTTCACGATCTATTCGGGCGGCAACTTCCTCGCCAAGACGCTCGAAGGGGTGTGGGCCGGGATGACCAAGCCCGAGGAGGCGATGGCGCGGATCCAGGAGCAGTGGCAGAAGGGCCTCGACGCCGGCTGAGCCGGGCGCGGGCCGCAGCGGGGCCATGACGGGGGGACGGGGACGGAACGATCCCAGCGGCTATCTGCTGGTCGCGTTCTTCACCGTCCCGTTCCTCCTCTTCACCGTCGCCCCGCTGCTCTTCGGCGTCTACATCGCGTTCACCGAGTGGGGCATCATCGGTGCGCCGCGCTGGGTCGGCCTCGCCAATTTCCGCGAGGCCTTGGCCGATCCCTGGGTCGCCAACGCGTTCCGCAACGTGGTCCGCTACGCGCTGATCATCGTCCCCGGGGTCACCGTGCTGGCCTTCCTCTTCGCGCTCTATGTGCATCAGCGCTGGCCGCTGTCGACGCTCGCCCGGACCCTGTTCTTCACCCCGAACGTCGTCTCGGCCACGGTCATCGGGCTCGTCTGGGTGTGGATCCTCGACACCCAGTTCGGGGTCCTCAACCATTATCTGGGCCTGCTCGGCATTCCGCGGATCCCGTGGCTGACCAGCCCCGACTGGTCGCTGACCGGCGTCGCCCTGGCCTCGATCTGGTGGGACCTCGGCCTCGCCTTCGTCCTGTTCCTGGCCGCCCTCCAGGACGTGCCCGAGGACCTCTACGACGCCGCGGCGATCGACGGCGCCTCGCGCCTGCGGCAGCTCTGGCACGTCACCCTGCCGCAGCTCCGCCCGGTGATCAGCATGGTCGTCACGCTGCAGCTCATCGCGACCATGCGGATTTTCAGCCAGGTCTACGTGATGACCAATGGTGCCCCGGTCGGCTCCTCGGCCTCGCCGGTACACTACATCTACCAGGTCAGCATCGTGCAGTACCGGCTGGGCTACGCCGCGGCGATCTCGGTGCTGCTGTTCCTGCTCATCGTGCTGGTCACGATCCTCCAGCGGCTGTTGCTGCGCGAGCGCGTCCGTGGCTGAGGGCTGGCGCGCGCTCTTCCGCCGCCGGCTGCCGGGGACCAACCTGACGATCGGCGACGTGCCGCTCTGGGCCGCCGGCGGCTTCGTCGCGATCCTCTGGGGCCTGCCCTTCGTCTGGATGGTCAGCACCTCGCTCAAGCCCGCGGGTCAGGTGATGACCCGCGACGTGGAGTGGTTGCCGCGCGAGGTGATCTTCGACAACTACATCAAGATCCTCACGCAGTATCCGATCGCCCGGTGGGCCTTCAACAGCCTCGTCGTGGCGGGCGTGGCGACCGCGCTGTGCGTGCTGTTCGGCGCCATGGCCGGCTACGCCCTGGCCCGGCTGCGCTTTCGCGGCCGCGACGCGCTGTTCGCGCTGTTCCTCGCTTCGATCATGATCCCGATCGAGGTCGCGGTGGTGCCGCTCCTGCTCGCCTTCATCAAGGCCGGGCTCGCCAGCACCTACGCGGCGCTGATCCTGCCGACCATCGCCAATGTCTTCGCGGTCTACATCTTTCGCCAGTTCTTCCTGACCTTCCCGGCCGAGCTGGAGGAGGCGGCGATCATCGACGGGGCGGGGCGGATCGCGATCTTCTTCCGCATCGCGCTGCCGCTCGCGCGGGCCCCGGCGATCGCCGCCACGGTCATCATCTTCACCCTGAACTGGAACAACTTCCTCTGGCCGCTGCTGATCACCTTCGACGAGAGCATGAAGACCATGCCGGTCGGCATCGCCGCCTTCGCCCCGGTCGTCGGCACCCACACCCAGCTCGAGGGCTTCGCCGTGGCGATGGCCGCCGTGACCCTGCTCTGCATCCCCTCGGTGCTGTTGTTCCTGCTGCTGCAGAAGCACTTCCTGCGTGGCATCTCGAGCGGGGCGATCAAGGCATGAAGGGACACTGGATCGACGGCGGCGAGGTCCCGGCCGCCGACGGGCGCTCCTTCGTCACGGTCGATCCCTCGACCGAGGAGCCGATCGCCGCGGTCGCCCGCGGCGGGGCCGAGGATGTCGAGCGCGCCGTCCGGGCCGCGGCGGGAGCGCTCGACGGCGCTTGGGGCCGGCTCGCGCCGGCCGAACGTGGCGCGCTGCTGCATCGCCTCGCCGACCGCATCGCGGCCGCCGCCGACGAGCTCGCCCAGCTCGAGGCGCGCGACGTCGGCAAGCCCTTGCGCGAGGCGCGGGGCGACATGGCGGGCGTGGTCGCGACGCTGCGCTACAACGCCGGCGCCGCCGACAAGGTCGAGGGTGCCACCATCCCGCTCGGGCCGGAGGTGGTCGATTTCACCCTGCTCGAGCCCTTGGGCGTCACCGGGCACATCGTGCCGTGGAACTTCCCGCTCGGGATGGCGGCGCGCTCGCTGGCGCCGGCGCTCGCCGCCGGCTGCACGGCGGTCCTCAAGCCGGCCGAGCAGTCGCCGCTGACCGCGCTGCGGCTCGGCCCCCTGTGCGCCGAGGCCGGCATCCCGCCGGGCGTGGTCAACGTCGTGACCGGCTTCGGCGAGGAGGCAGGCGAGGCGCTGGTCCGCCACCCACTGGTGCGCGGCGTGACCTTCACCGGCAGCGTCGCGACCGGGCGCAAGGTGATGGCCGCCGCGGCCAGCACGATCAAGCCGGTCGTGCTCGAGCTGGGCGGCAAGAACCCGTTGCTCGCCTTCGCCGATGCCGATCTCGACCGGCTGGTCGAGGATCTCGCCGACGCCGCCTTCGGCAATTCCGGCCAGGTCTGCTCGGCCTGCTCGCGGCTCCTGGTCGAGCGCCCGGTCGCCGCGGAGCTGGTCGAGCGGATCGCGGCGCGCGCGCGGCGGATCACGGTCGGCCCGGCGCTCGAGGACCGCGACCTCGGTCCGCTCGTGTCGGCCGAGCAACATGGCAGGGTGCTGGCCTATCTCGACGCCGCGCGACAGGACGGCGCGCGGGTCGTCTGCGGCGGCGGCCGGCCCGCGGATCTGCCGCGCGGCTGGTTCGTGGCACCGACCGTGCTCGACCGGGTCGATCCGGCCTCGCCGATCGCGCGCGAGGAGGTGTTCGGGCCGGTTCTTGCGGTGAGCGCCTTCGACAGCGAGGAGGAGGCGCTGCGCCT
>CALKJU010000076.1 GCA_937995535.1 uncultured Alphaproteobacteria bacterium | reverse complement strand
CACCCTCACCCCGACGCCGTTTCCTCCAGCGACAGGAGGGTGGCGTTGCCGCCGGCGGCGGTGGTGTCGATGGTCAGCGTCCGCTCGGTGAGGAAGCGGTGCAGATAGTGCGGGCCGCCGGGAAGCGGCTCGCCGCTGACGCCGCCGTCCCACAGCACCAGCGGCACGATCGGCCCGTCGCGCGCGGCGAGGATCCGCTGGACCACGGCCGCGGCCTCGGGCGGGCCGGCCAGGGCCACGCCGGCGACCCGTGCATCGGGCACGAGCACAGCCAGCGCCGTCCCGAGGTCGCCGTCGGCCACGGCCAGCGCGTCGTCCGGGACCCCGGCGGCGCGGAACGCGCTCATGTCGCCCTCGCCCGCCACGAGCACGGCGTTGCCGGCGACCAGCGCGGCCGCGACCTGCCCCAGGGCCGCCGCCGGCGGCGCGCCCTGCACCGCGAGGCAGAGGAACAGGCCGCGCGGGTGCAGCGAAAGCTCGTTGCGCTCGCCGGTCGGGCCGGGCAGCGGCAGGGGCTGGGCCAGCTCGCTCGACGCCTGGGCGGCGTAGCAGCGCAGGTGCGCCGCGGCCTCGGCGCCCAGCCGGTCGGCGGCGGCATCGAGGATCGCCGCGCGCGCGGCGACCGGCCGTGCCGCCCACGCCGCCTGCCCGGCGTGCAGCCGCTCGAGGGTCGCCTGCGCCGCGCGCCGTGCCGCACCCGCCGCATCGCCGACCGGCGGCAGTGACCCGCCGACCGGGGCCGGGCCCGCCTCGGGCCGCTCCGCGCTCAGCCGGTGCAGGTAGTGCGGGCCGCCGGCCTTGGGGCCGGTGCCCGACAGCCCCTCGCCGCCGAACGGCTGCACGCCGACCACGGCGCCGATCTGGTTGCGGTTGACGTAGGTGTTGCCGACCCGCGCCCGACGCCAGATGTGCCGCACAGTGGCGTCGATCCGGCTGTGGATGCCCATCGTCAGGCCGTAGCCGGTGGCGGTGATCGCGTCGATCACGTCGTCGAGGCGGGCGGCCGGGTAGCGCAGGACGTGCAGGATCGGCCCGAACACCTCGCGCTGCAGCCGGCCGAGGCTGTCGATCTCGAACGCCGCCGGCCCGACGAAGGTCCCATAAGCCGTGCGCGGGCCGGGCTTGACCTGCCGGATCAGCCGCGCCTCGCCCATCATCCGCTTGCGGTGCGCGGCCAGCATCGCCTGCGCCTCCTCGTCGATCACCGGACCGACGTCGGTCGAGAGCAGCGCCGGATCGCTGACCACCAGCTCGTCCATGGCGCCGGCCAGCATGTCGATCACCTTGTCGGCGACGTCCTCCTGGACGAGCAGCACGCGCAGCGCCGAGCAGCGCTGCCCGGCGCTCTGGAAGGCCGAGACGATCGCGTCGTTGACCACCTGCTCGGGCAGCGCGGTCGAATCGACGATCAGCGCGTTCTGGCCGCCGGTCTCCGCGATCAGCGGCACGATCCGTTCGGCGCGCTTGGCCAGCGTGCGGTTGATGAGCTGCGCCACCTCGGTCGAGCCGGTGAAGCAGACCCCCCCGACCCGCGGGTCGGCGACCAAGGGCGCGCCGACGGTGGCGCCGTCGCCGGGCAGGAGGTGCAGCACGTCGCCGGGCACACCCGCCTCGTGCAGCAAGGCCACGGCCATGGCCGCGATCAACGGCGTCTGCTCGGCCGGCTTGGCGATCACGGCATTGCCGGCGGCGAGCCCGGCCGCGACCTGCCCGGTGAAGATCGCCAGCGGAAAGTTCCACGGGCTGATGCAGACGACGACGCCGCGGCCACGCAGCTCGAGATGCCGGCTGCCGTCCATCGCCACCCGCAGCGGCAGCCGCCGGCCGCATTCCTGACGCGCGCGCAGCGCGTAGTAGCGGCAGAAGTCGACCGCCTCGCGGACCTCGGCCACGGCGTCCGGCAGGGTCTTGCCGGCCTCGCGCACGATCACCGCCATCAGCTCGGCGATGCGCGCTTCCATGAGATCGGCGGCGCGCTCGAGGCAGGCGGCGCGGTCCGCGGCCGGGACAAGGTCCCAGCCCGGTGCCGCGGCCGCGGCCAGCGCCAGCGCGCGCTCGACCTCGTCCGGGCCGGCCTCGACGACCTCGCCCACCACGATGCGCCGGTCGGCCGGCGCGTACACCGGGCGCCCCGCGGCGTTGCCGGCCGCTCCGCCGATGATCGGCCGAGCCACCCGCGGCTTGGCCGCGGCGGCCGTCATCGCCGCGGCGAGGGGCACCAGCACGCTGCGCGCGGCAAGGTCCACGCCCATGGCGTTGCGCCGCTCGCGGCCGTAGAGATCGACCGGCAGCGGGATCCGCGGGTGCGGGACGTAGGCCAGCCCCTGCACCGCCGCCACCGGGTCGGCGATGATCTCCTCGATCGGCAGCCGCTCGTCCTGGATGCGGTTGACGAAGCTCGAATTCGCGCCGTTCTCGAGCAGACGGCGGACCAGATAGGCGAGCAGATCCTCGTGCTGGCCGACCGGGGCGTAGATCCGGCAGGCGACACCTTCGCCGTCGGTGCCGACGATCTGCTCGTAGAGCGACTCGCCCATGCCGTGCAGGCGCTGGAACTCGAGGTCGCGGCTGCCGCCGGCCATCTCCAGCACGGCGGCCACGGTGTGCGCGTTGTGCGTCGCAAACTGCGGATAGAACACCGCCGGCTCGGCGAGCAGCCGCCGGGCACAGGCGAGGTAGGAGAGATCGGTCGAGACCTTGCGCGTGAACACCGGGTAGCCGGCGAGCCCGCGCTCCTGGCTCTTCTTGATTTCGCTGTCCCAGTACGCGCCCTTGACGAGGCGGAGCATCAGCCGCCGGCCGTGCCGGCGCGCCATGTCGGCGAGGAAGTCGAGCACGAACGGCGCGCGCTTCTGGTAGGCCTGGACGACCACGCCCAGGCCGTTCCACCCCGCCAGCGTCGGGTCGGCCGAGACCGCCCCGATCACGTCCAGCGAGAGGTCGAGCCGGTCGGCCTCCTCGGCGTCGACATTGAGCCCGATGTCCTGCGCCTTGGCGTCCTGGCACAGCGCCAGGAGCCGCGGAGCGAGCTCGTTCATCACCCGGTCCGCCTGGGCCAGTTCGTAGCGCGGGTGCAGTGCCGAGAGCTTCACCGAGATGCCGGGCCCGGCGACGATCCCGCGCCCGGCCGCGGCCCGGCCGATGGCGGCGATGGCGCGCCGGTAGGCGTCCATGTAGCGGTCGGCGTCGCCCATCGTCCGCGCCGCCTCGCCCAGCATGTCGTAGGAGTAGCGGTAGCCCTTGGCCTCCAGCGTGCGGGCCCGGTCGAGCGCCTCGTCGATGGTCCGCCCCATCACGAACTGGCGGCCCATGATGCGCATCGCCTGGAGCACCGCCTCGCGGATCACCGGCTCGCCGACCCGCGCCACCAGCCGGCCCAGCACGGCGCCGACCGTGCGCCCCTCGAAGTCCGACATCCGCACGACCCGGCCGGTCAGCATCAGCGCCCAGGTCGAGGCGTTGACGAACAGCGACTCGCTGGCGCCGAGATGCCGATCCCAATCCGCCGCGGTGAGCTTGTCGCGGATCAGCCGGTCCTGGGTGTCGGCGTCCGGCACCCGCAGGAGCGCCTCGGCGATGCACATCAGCGCCACGCCTTCCTGCGTCGACAGGCCGTACTCGTGCAGGAAGGCGTCGAGCCCGCCCTTGCCGACCCGCTCGCGCCGCACCCCCTCGACCAGCGCTCGGGCCTGCGCCGCGATCCGCTCCTTGGCCTCCGGCCCGAGCGCCACGCGCCCGAGCAGCGCCTGCACGCAGGCCGTCTCGTCGGCGCGGTGATGGGCGGCGATGGCGGCGCGCAGCGGGCTCGGTGCGGGCACGGGCTCGGCGAAGATCACCGGGGCGCACTCCCCTGGCTCGTGGCGGTCACGCGGCGGGCTGCGGCCGGAGCCCAGCGCCGCCGTCCGTAGCAGCGACCGTGTCGAACTCGCGCACGATCTCGACCGTCGGCTCGGCGTCGAGACGGCTGACCAGGATCGCGGCCAGGGCGCCGGCGAGGAAGCCCGGGACGATCTCGTACATGTCGAACAGGCCACCCTCGAGCTGCTTCCAGAGGACGACCATCACCGCCCCCGCGATCAGCCCGGCGACGGCGCCGTTGCGCGTCATCCGCCGCCAGAACAGGGACAGGATGACGACCGGGCCGAAGGCGGCACCGAAGCCGGCCCAGGCATAGGCGACGAGATCGAGGATCCGGCTTTCCGGATCCATGGCGAGGACCGTGGCGAGCAGCGCCACGCCGAGGATGCTGAGCCGACCGACCATCACCAGCTCGCGGTCACCGGCCCCTTTGCGCAGCAGGCCGCGGTAGAGGTCCTCGGTCAGCGCGCTCGAGCAGACCAGCAGCTGGCTGTCGATGGTGCTCATGATCGCGGCCAGGATCGCGGCGAGCAGGAAGCCCGCGACCCACGGATGGAACAGCACCTGGGTGAAGGTGATGAACACCGTCTCCGGGTTGGCGAGCGGATCGTCGGCGAAGTAGGCGCGCCCGGCGTAGCCGGTGAAGATGGCACCGTAGAGACCCAGCACCATCCAGGTCATACAGATGAAGCGCGCGGTGGGGATGTCGCGTGGCGCGCGCACCGCCATGAACCGGGCGAGGATGTGCGGCTGCCCGAAATAGCCGAGCCCCCAGGCCATCAGCGAGACGATCCCGAACAGCGTGACGTCGTGGAAGACGTCGTTGTGCCCGGGATCGACCGCGGCGATCCGGCTCACCGTCGCGTCCCAGCCGCCGAGTTCGGCGATGGCGACGAGCGGCACCAGGATCAGCGCCACGAACATCATGACCCCCTGGACGAAGTCGGTCCAGCACACGGCGAGGAAGCCGCCGAGGAAGGTGTACGCGACGATCACCGCGGCACCGACCCACAGCGCCACCCCGTAGTCGAGGCCGAACGAGCGCTCGAACAGCACCCCGCCGCCGACCAGCCCGGCGGACACGTAGAAGGTGAAGAAGACGAGGATCACGACCGCCGAGACGATGCGCAGGACCTTCGAGCCGTCACGAAAGCGGCTGTCGAGATAGTCCGGGATGGTGATCGCGTCGCCGCTGACCTCAGTGTAGATGCGCAGCCGCCGGGCGACGAACTGCCAGTTGAGGTAGGCGCCGATCACCAGGCCGATGCCGATCCAGATCTGGCCCATGCCGCCGGCGTAGAGCGCGCCCGGCAGACCGAGCAACAGCCAGCCGCTCATGTCCGAGGCGCCGGCGCTGAGCGCGGCCACACCCGGCCCCAGGCTCCGTCCGCCGAGCACGAAGTCCGAGAGATTCTTCGTGAGCTGATAGGCGGCGAGGCCGATGCCCAGCATCACCACCAGGTAGAGGACGAAGGCGACGATCGAGCCGGTGTTCATGGCGCCGCTCCGCTCAGCGACGGCGCAGGAGCGTCAGCGCTGACAGCAGCACACAGGCCGGCATCGGGACGAACAGCCAGAACCAGGTGGCGATGCTGAGCGAGGCGTCCATCGCACATCCCCCCGATCGTTCCGGGAGCCGGGTGCAGGCGGACCCGCCGACGGCCGAACATCGCAGGTGTACGATCCGCCCACGAGTTCCGGCGACCGGATCCACCATGGCTCGCGAAGGCCACCGACGCTAGGCGCCGTCCGCCTCATCGACAAGCGAAGATCTGAGCCCCGTCGCCTCACACCCCGCCGCGCAGGCGGGCACCGCAACAGCGCAGCCATTCGACCGTGACGAGCAGCGCCCGGCGCCACCCCCGGGTAGCGCCGGCGGCAGCCAGACGCGCAGCAAGGCGGCGGGCGGGGCCGCGCCGAGCGGGGGAGCGCGGCGCGCAATTGCTCGCCCCGGATGGTCCGCATCACCGCTTAGAGCGGCAGGATCATGAACAGCAGCTGCACGTGGACCGTCGCCGTCAGCGTGCCGGTCCGGTTGAAGATCAGCGCCAGCGGCTCGGCCCATTCGCCGTCGATGGCGAGCAGCGTCGCCCGCCAGCGCCGGTCCGGCTCTTCGGGCAGGTTGTTGGCGGTCTTCAGGAGCAGCGTGCGGTAGCCGACATGCGCGACGTTGAGCCGCCGCACCATCAGCACCGCGCGACCGGCCTCGCGCGCGGCGCGCAGATCCGCAGCCAGTACCGCGAATGCGGCCTCGGGCGGGGAAGCGGCCTCTCCCACCCGTCGAGCGCAGTGACGGTCCGTGGCAGGGTGCGCGGGACGGTGCTGTTGCCCACCGCCCACCCGAGGAACAGCAGGATCGGGCCGACGAACGTGTCGAGCACGAACAGCAGCAGCGGTGCGAGGAGGGCAAGGCGACGCAGCTCGCCGCGACACCGCTGGCCCAGCGCGACACCACCGTCCTGCCGACGCACCGCCTCGTCCGCGCCCGCGCCGCCCAGCCCGGTCGAGCCGCAGGAGCCGGTGCTGCGGGCCATAGCGACGGTCGGCTGGATCAGCTCGGCCGCCCTCCCCGTCGACGGCACGGTCCCCGTCCTCGCCCTCGTCGCAGGCCCGCCCGACGACATTGAGACCCTCAGCCAAGGCGAGCGCACCCGCCTCCTCCCTCCCTAGAGCCCCCCGCACAGGCTCATCGTCCTTCTCTCTTGACTTTGGTCCTAGTTTCGGCGATAGCATCGCGGCGATGCCGCCCCGCCGCCCGCGCCTCGTCCGCCGCGTCCAGCTCGCCCGCCGCCTCGCCGCCGGGCTCGACCCGGCCCGTGCCGCCCAGGCCG
>CALKJU010000075.1 GCA_937995535.1 uncultured Alphaproteobacteria bacterium | reverse complement strand
AGCCCCCTCGCCGAGGCCATGATCCCGATCATGGCGCTGACCCCGGTGATCCCCGTGATCCGCATCGACGATCCGCGCACGGCCGTGCCGCTGGCCGAGGCCCTCGTCGCCGGTGGACTGCGCGTCCTCGAGATCACGCTGCGCACCGAGCACGGGCTCGCTGCGATCGCGGCGGTCGCCCGCGCGGTGCCCGACGCCGTCGTCGGGGCCGGCACGGTGATCGCGCCCGACCAGCTCGGGGCGCTCGCGGACATCGGCTGTCGCTTCGTCGTCAGCCCCGGCTTCACGACCGCACTGCTCGACGCCGCCGAGCGGCAGGCGATCCCGTTCCTGCCCGGTGCGGCCACCGCCGCCGAGGTGATGACGCTGCTCGCCCGCGGCTATGTCCGGCAGAAGCTGTTCCCCGCCGAGCCGGCGGGCGGCGTGCCGCTGCTCCGGAGCCTGCGCGAGCCTCTGCCCCAGGTCACGTTCTGCCCGACCGGCGGGATCACGCTGGAGAAGGCCCGGACCTACCTCGCCCTTGCCAACGTCGCGTGCGTCGGCGGGTCGTGGGTCGTGCCGGCGGATGCCATTCGCGGCGGCGACTGGGACCGAATCCGCACCCTCGCCGCCGAGGCCGCGGCGTTGCCGCGCGGCTGACCCGATGCCACCGGACCTCCTCGGCCGGATCCGCCGCGCGGTCGGCACGTTGAGCCCGGCCGAGGCGAAAGTGGCGCGTGCGGTCCTCGCCGATCCGGCCGGCGCCATGCACGCCAGCATCACCAGGCTGGCCCAGACGGCGGGCGTCAGCGAGCCCACGGTCAATCGCTTCTGCCACTCGCTCGGCCATGACGGCTACGCCGCGTTCCGCCTCGCTCTCGCCCAGGCGCTGGCGAGCGGCGCGCCGTTCGTCAGCGCCGACGTCGCCGCCGACGACCCGCCCGAGGTCTATGCCCGCAAGATCTTCCTCGCCGGCGCGCAGACACTGCACCGCGCCGCGCGCGAGATCGACGGCGCGGTGGTGGCCGCGGCGGTCCGCCTGCTCGCGGAGGCGCGGCAGATCCTCGTCTTCGGCGTCGGTGGCTCCGGCCCGGTGGCGCTCGACGCCGTCCACAAGCTCGGCCGGCTGGGGGTGCCGACCGCCGCGCATACCGATCCGGTCATGCAGCGCATGGCGGCGCTCGCGGCGCACCCGGGCGACGTGGTCCTTGCGGTGTCGGCCACCGGGCGTACCCGGCTGGTCCTCGACGCCGTGGCGCTCGCCCGCGAGTCCGGGGCGGACGTGGTTGCCGTCACCTGTCCCGGGTCGCCCCTCGCCGCGGCGGCCGATGTGGCGCTGCTCGTCGAGCCGGCGGAGGACAGCGACCTCTACACGCCCATGGGCTCGCGCCTCGCCCATCTGGCCATGATCGACGTGTTGCTCACCGGCATCGTGCTGGCCCGCGGCCCCGCGCTGATCGCCACGCTCGCCCGCATCAAGGCCGGCCTCAACGAGACGCGCCTGCCCGCCGGTGCCGGTTGACGGTCCTCGTCACGGCGCGGCTGCACCCGCGACCGCTCAGGCGCGGCCCGCGCACGCGGTCTCGGGCGCGCCACGCCGCGCCACCGCCGCCGGCGCGGCGGACCTCGACGTGCTCTCTGGCGCCCGAAGGCCGCGCTGCGGTCCCCGAACGTTCGACCGCCCGCGTCAGTCCTTCTTATGCTTCTTGATCTGGTCGTAGACGAGGCCGCCGACCGCGCCGGCGGCGGCACCGGTCAAGGTCTTGCTGACGAAGCCCCCGGTCAGCAGGCCGGCGGTCGCACCCACGCCGGCACCCACGGCCGCTCCGGTGAGGGTCCGCTCGCCGGACCTGTCGTCGAGGCCGGCGCAGGCGGTGAGGCCGGTGAGCACCACCCCGACGATCGCCAGCCGTGCAAGCGCGCGCATTCGTTCTCCCTCCTGGGTCCACGAGATCCGCCGATTGGTCGGATCGATAACGGGCGTGGGTTAGCGAGTGTTCCCCGCGCCCGCGGCATCGACGCCGCGGCGTACTCCGATGCTTGATGGGCCGCTGGCTGGCGCGCGCCTCGGCTCAGCCGCAGCCGGCCGCGTGCTCGGCGGCGCCACGTGGCCGGCGCATGGCGACGTGCCGGATGCCTTCCTCGTCGAACGGCCCGCCTTCGGCAACGTACCCGAGGCGTTCGTAGAACCGCTTCGCCTGCGTCTGTGCGTGGAGGATGCTGGCCTCGATGCCGGGCAGCGCGTCGAGCTGCGCGAGCACGTGGCGCATCAGCGTGGCGCCGACGCCCTGTCCGCGGGCGTCGCGGGCGACAGCCACGCGCTCGATCTTGACGCACGGAGCGTCACCGAGCGTGCGCCAGCGCAGCGTACCGACCACCCGCCCGCGATCGAGCGCCACGACCTGATGCGCGGTGGCGTCGTGCGCGTCGATCTCGAGTGCAGGGTCGACCCCCTGCTCGTCGCAGAAGACACTGATACGCAGGGCGAAGGCCGCGTCGCGCTCGGCCACGCCGGCTGCCTCACGAACGGTCAGCGTCGCGTCCTGATCCCGCATCGTCGACCTGCCCCTATCCTTCCCGGCGCCGGCCGTGGCTGCTACGCCCGCCTCCACGGAGCCGGGACCGCACCATGCCACGCATCGACAGCGTCGACCTCTTCTACCTCAAGATGCCGGAGATCGAGGACATCGGCGACGGCAGCCAGGACGCCCTACTGGTCCGCGTGCGCTGCGGCGACGAGGTCGGCTGGGGCGAGTGCGAGGCGGCACCGCTGGTCTCGATCGCGGCTTTGGTCTGCCCGATGTCGCACAGTGCCTGCCATCCGGTTCAGGATTCGGTGCTGGGCGAGCGGCTCGACAGCGTCGCCGACATCGCCCGCATCGGCGATCGGGTACGCGCGCGGAGCCTCGATCTGCTCCAGGCCGACCACACCCTCTCCGGCATCGACATGGCGCTCTGGGACCTGCTCGGGCGGCGGCTCGGGGAGCCGGTCTGGCGCCTGCTCGGCTACAAGCGCGCCTTCGCCAAGCTGCCCTACGCCTCGCAGCTGTTCGCCGCGACGCCCGAGGAGACGCTGGCGAAGGGCCGCAAGGTTCGCGCCCAGGGCTATCGTGCGGCCAAGTTCGGCTGGGGCCCGTTCGGCGCCGGATCGCCGGCTGCTGACCGCGACCAGGTCATGGCCGCGCGCGAGGGGCTGGGTGAGGACGGGATCCTGCTCGTCGACGCCGGCACGGTCTGGGTCGAGAACGTCGAGCGGGCCCGGGCCACGCTCCCCGCGCTGCGCGAGAGCCGGGCGTTATGGCTCGAGGAGCCGTTCGTCTCTGGAGCCCTCGATGCCTATCGTGCGCTCGCCGCCGGGGCGGGCGGGCTGCGCCTCGCCGGTGGCGAAGGCGCGCACGACTTCTGGCTCGCCAAGGCGATGATCGATCACGCCGCGATCGGCTTCGTGCAGATCGACGCCGGGCGGATCGGCGGCATCGGCGTGGCCAAGCGCGTCGCCGACTATGCCGTGGCCAAGGGTGTCACTTACGTCAACCACACCTTCACCTCGCATTTGGCGCTGTCGGCCTCGCTGCAGCCCTTCGCCGGCCTCGAGGGCCATGAGATCGCCGAGTACCCGGTGGAAGCCCGGTCGGTGGCACGAGCCATCACGCGCGAGCACCTCGTTCCCGACGCCGACGGGCTCCTGCGGGTCCCGGAAGCGCCGGGGTTGGGCGTGACGGTCGATACCGAGGCGATCCGACCCTACCTGCAGGAGGTCGAGATCACCGTCGGCGGCCAGACGCTCTACCGGACCCCAGCCCTGTGAGGAACCTCGCGCCGGTCGTCGCCAGCGCTGACGCGCCGTGAGGCTGGCCCTCGCGCTCGCCGTCTGGATCGCGCTGCTCGTGGGCGCGGGCACGGTGTCCTGGTGGGTGTGGCGCGAACTCGAGGCGGTCAGCATCGGCCTGCACGGCTGGCTGGCCTTGGCCGCCGGCAGCGCCGCTACGCTCCTGGTCGGGGCGCTGCTCGTCTGGCTGATGCATGTGAGCGCGCGGCGCGGCTACGATGACGCGGCCGGCCGCGACGACTGACGGGCCGGACTGGTGCGGCCGGGCCACAGTCAACACCCCAGGGTGACCGGCGTCACACACCCGCTTCATCTGTGACGGTCGTCACGCGTATGAGCGACATTGGAGAGCATTCTGTGCCGCATCGATCCGCGGCACGACGGAGTGACGACCATGGGCCTCGCTCGGAAGCCAGGCGAGCGCTTCGCCTCCTACGACTGGACCCGCACCGCAGCGGAGTACAGTCGTGTGCTGCTGTCGCGCGGCGTCGCTTGGTCGCTGCTGTTCGTGGCCGCGGTGGTGCTGCTCGACACGCTCGGCGCGGCCGCACGCTGACGCGGCAGCCGCGCCCGCGCCTCACCCCGCCTTGCGCAGCGCCTGATCCAGATCGGCGATGATGTCCTCGACCGTCTCGATACCGACCGAGAGCCGCACGACATCGGGGCCGGCGCCGGCGGCGATCTGCCGCTCCTCGCTGAGCTGCCGGTGCGTGGTCGAGGCCGGGTGGATGATCAGCGAGCGGGTGTCGCCAATATTCGCCACATGGCTGAGCAGTTGGCAATTGTCGACGACCTTGACGCCCATTGCGTAGCCGCCCTTGACCCCGAAGGTGAACACCGAGCCGAGGCCCTTCGGGCAGTACTTGTCGACGAGCGGCGTGCGGTTCTGCGGCAGGCGCGCGTAGGACACCCACGCCACGGACGGATGGTCGGCGAGGAAGGCGGCGACCCGGTCGGCGTTGGCGACGTGGCGCTCCATGCGCAGCGCCAGGGTCTCGATCCCCTGCAGCAACAGGAACGCGTTCATCGGCGCGAGGCAGGGGCCCATGTCGCGCAGCCCGATCGCCTTGTTGCGTACGGTGAGCGCGAGGTTGCCGAACGTCTCCCAGAAGCGGAGGCCGTGATAGGCCGGGCATGGCTCGGTCATCAGCGGGAACTTGCCCGACGCGCCCCAGTCGAACCGCCCGCCCTCGACGATCATCCCGCCGATCGAGTTGCCCTGGCCGCCGAGATATTTGGTCAGCGAGTGGACGACGATGTCGGCGCCCCATTTCAGCGGCTGGCACAGGTATGGCGTCGGCAAGGTGTTGTCGACGACCAGCGGGACACCCGCCTGATGGGCGATGGTGGCGATCGCCTCGATGTCGGCGACGATGCCGTCCGGGTTCGATGCGCTCTCGATGAACAGCGCCTTCGTCCGGTCGTCGATCGCGCGCCTGAAGTTCTCCGGTTCGCGCGGATCGACGAAGCGCACGTGCCAGTCGAACTGCGGGAAGGTCGTGCTCATCTGCGAGATCGAGCCGCCGTAGAGCTTGCTCGACGCGACCACGTTGTCGCCAGGGGAAAGAAGGTTGAGGAAGGTCAGGAATTGCGCGGCGTGGCCTGAGGCGGTGGCGCAGGCCGCGGTGCCGCCTTCGAGCGCCGCGACCCGCTCCTCGAGCACCGACACCGTCGGGTTGGTCAGCCGCGAGTAGATGTTGCCGAACTGCTGCAGGTTGAAGAGCGACGCGGCATGATCGACGTCGTCGAAGACGTAGGACGTGGTCTGGTAGATCGGCACCGCACGGGCGCCGGTGGTCGGGTCGGGCTGCGCGCCCGCATGCACCGCGAGCGTCTCGAAGCCGAAGCTCATTCTCCTGGTCCTCCGTGGTTGTCCGGGGCGTCAGACAGGGCCGAGACCGCCCTTCCTGCCGCGCAGCTGGCGCGCCTCGCCGCGCTTGCTGGTCAGCACGCCACGGTTGACGCCCAGCCAGCCAATCTCGCCGAAAAGACGACCGTACTCGATCTTCGGACAGCGATCCATGACCACAGTCGCACCCTGCGCCTCGGCCCAGGCCGCGACCTCGTCGTTGCGCACACCGAGCTGCATCCAGATCACCGGCACTCGCTGCGCCACCGCCGCCTCGACGATCGGCCGAACCTCCTCGCTGCGGCGGAAGATCTGCACCATGTCCGGCCGCTCGGGCAGTTCGTCGAGCGATCGGTAGACCTTCTCGCCCTGGATCGTTTCATCCTGGTACCGCGGATTGACCGGGTAGATGCGGTAGCCCTTGTTCCGCAGATAGAGCATCGCGAAGTAGGACGGGCGCATCTCCTGGGCCGAGGCCCCGACCATGGCGATCGTCCGCACCCGCCGCAGGATCTTGCGCAACAGGTCGTCGTCGTAGGCGAGGGGGCGGACGGCAGCGGGTTCCGGCATGGCGGGAGTGGACTATAGGGTCCGGCCCGCCGAGTGGCTACCGCGACCGCGCTCGTGCGGGCCACCGCCGGCGCCGGACGGCCGCCGGAGCACGCGAGGCCGCGCCTCAGCCCGTTTCGGCCGCGGCCGCGCCGACGTGACGGGTGATCAGGGCGCTCGTACTGCCCAGCACGTCCAACAGCAGCGCCTCGTCGTCGGCCTCCACCATGATGCGGATCATGGGCTCCGTGCCCGACGGTCGGACGAGCAGCCGCCCGCGGCCTTCGAGGCGCCGTCGCTCACGATCGAGCGCACGAGCGAGCTCCGGCGTCGTGAGATCGACGTTGCGGACGGTGCGGATGTTCTCGAGGCGTTGCGGCAGGGGAGTGAACGGCCGCGCCACCTCGCTGATCGGGCGCCCGGCCTGAACCATGACCGCGAGGACCTGTAGGGCGGCAAGCAGACCGTCGCCGGTCGTGGCGTAGTCGGTGAGCACGATGTGCCCCGACTGCTCGCCGCCGACATTGAGCCCGTCCGCGCGCATCCGCTCGACGACGTAGCGGTCGCCGACCGCGGTCCGCCGCAGCTCCAGCCCGTGGCCCGCGAGGAACTGTTCAAGGCCCAGGTTGGACATCAGGGTCGCCGCAATGGCGCCACCACGCAGCCGTCCCTCGGCCCGCCAGTGGGCTGCGATCGTCGCCAATACCTGATCGCCGTCGATCACCTGCCCCTGCTCGTCGACGAGCACGAGCCGGTCGGCGTCGCCGTCGAGCGCCACCCCGAGCGACGCGCCGTGCTGCAGTACGGCCGCCTGGACCGCCTGCGGATGGGTCGAGCCGCAGTCCCGGTTGATGTTGAGTCCGTTGGGCGTCGTGCCGAGGCGGATCACCTCGGCACCGAGCTCCCAGAACAGGTCCGGCGCGATGTGGTAGGCCGCACCGTGCGCGGCATCGACCACCATCTTGAGCCCGTCGAGGGTCAGGCCCTTGGGGAAGCTGCTCTTCAGGCTCTCGACGTAACGGCCGCGCGCGTCGTCGATGCGCTGGGCCCGACCGAGTCCCTCCGGGTTGGCCAGCCCGCCGCTGCCGTTGGCGGCGATCAGCCGCTCGATTTCAGCTTCCAGCTCGTCGGACAGCTTGTGGCCGTCCGGGCCGAACAGCTTGATGCCGTTGTCCTGGTAAGGATTGTGCGAGGCCGAGATCATCACCCCGATGTCGGCCCGCAAGGAGCGGGTGAGAAAGGCCACCGCCGGGGTCGGCATCGGCCCGGTCAGCATCACATCCATGCCCGCGCTGATGAAGCCCGCGGTCAGCGCCGGCTCCAGCAGATAGCCGGAGAGGCGCGTGTCCTTGCCGATCACCACGCGATGCCGATGCTCGCCGCGGCGGAACAGCGCCCCGGCGGCCTTGCCGAGCGCCAACGCCACGTCCGCGGTCATCGGGTGGCGGTTGGCGACACCGCGGATGCCGTCGGTCCCGAACAGGCTGCGCCCCATGCCACGATGCTCCCCGCCGCTGGCAATCCATCCGCGCAACGGCCGTCCTAAGCCTAAACCGCGACCCGCCCGGCGCCCAAGCCCAACGGCGACGCGCCTCGCGCGATTGTTGCAATCGGGTACGCGTGCCGGCCGTTCCTGCGCCTCAGCCGATCCTGCCGCGCTTCAATTGCCATCGCGTTAACGGCGGGCCGATTGCGGTGCGCGAGTCCATCGAGATCCTGCCACCCAGTGATTGCGTCGCTCCGCGCGACGGCGTGCGCCGTGCGCTTCCGGCAACTCCCGATGCACCCGCCTACCACAGGCCGCCGACACGGGCCGACCGCCGGCGCCGGGCCCGGCCGCCGGGCGAGCCCGGGCGCGGAAGGTTCGTCGACCTCTCGGCCTGACCGACCGGTCCCGCTTGGCCGGTGACGGCGGTTCCGCTAGGACGGCGCGGTCTCCCGCCAACGAAGGCCTGCGTCATGCGACCCTCCGGCCGCGCCGCCGACGAGCTGCGCCCCGTGAGCCTCGAGCCCGGCGTCAACCGCCATGCCGAGGGCTCCTGCCTCGTTCGCTTCGGCCATACGCACGTGCTGTGCACGGCGACGGTCGAGGACCGCGTGCCGTCCTTCCTGCGCAACACCGGCAAGGGCTGGATCACGGCCGAGTACGGCATGCTGCCGCGGGCGACCAACACCCGTACGGCGCGCGAGGCGGCACGCGGCCGGCAGTCCGGTCGGACGCAGGAAATCCAGCGCCTGATCGGCCGCTCGCTGCGCGCCGTGACCGACCTCGCCGGGCTCGGCGAGCGGCAGATCGTGGTCGACTGCGACGTGCTGCAGGCCGACGGCGGCACGCGCACGGCGGCGATCACCGGCGCCTGGGTCGCCGTCCACGCCGCGCTGGCACGCCTCGTCGCCGCGGGCGAGCTGCCGCGCCTGCCGCTGCGCGAGGCGGTGGCCGCCGTGTCCTGCGGCCTCGTCACCGGCGAGGCGCGGCTCGATCTCGACTACGAGGAGGACAGCGCCGCCGAGGCGGACGCCAATTTCGTCCTCGCCGAGGGCGGCGGGATCGTTGAGATCCAGCTCACCGCCGAGCAGCGCCCGGTCTCGGAAAGCGAGCTCGCCGCGCTCGACCGCCTCGCGCGCCAGGGCGTGGCATGGCTGGTCCAGGCGCAGCGCCGCGCGCTCGGCCTCGGATGATACGTCGCTTCGCCGGCGACCGCCTCGTCCTCGCCACGCACAATCGCGGGAAGGTCGAGGAGTTCGCCTATCTCATGCAACCTCGTGGCGTCGCCGTGCTGGCCGCGGCCGATCTCGGGCTGCCCGAGCCCGAGGAGACCGAAGCGACGTTCCACGGCAACGCCGTCCTCAAGGCGCGCGCCGCCTGTGCGGCCAGCGGGCTGCCGGCGCTGGCCGACGACAGCGGGCTCGTCGTGCCCGCACTCGACGGTGCCCCCGGCATCCACTCCGCGCGCTGGGCCGGACCCGAGCGCGACTTCTCCCTGGCGATCCAACGCGTGCTTGCCGCGCTGCGCGAGCGCGGCGTCGATCCGGCGCTGGTGCCCCCCGCGGCATCCTTCGTCGCCGTCCTCGCGCTGGCCTGGCCGGACGACCATGTCGAGACCGTCGAAGGACGCTGCGAAGGGCACCTCACCGCGCCGCCACGCGGGGCCAACGCATTCGGCTACGACCCGATCTTCGTGCCGGCCGGCGAGACGCGGACCTTCGCAGAGATGGACGCGGCGGAGAAGCACCGCCACAGCCATCGGGGCCGGGCCGTCCGCGCCCTGCTCGCCGCGTGCTTCGACATGGGCTGAGCTTGCCGGCCGGAGCGTGCCGGAGCATATTTCGCGGCACGTGGGGCCGTAGCTCAGCTGGGAGAGCACCTGCTTTGCAAGCAGGGGGTCGGCGGTTCGAGCCCGCTCGGCTCCACCACCGACACCGCCCTTGCCGCCGACCGGCGGCGCGACGATGCTCGGCGCCGGGATGGGGTACACAGCGGGGACCGCGGCGGTGACGCTGGGCATGCGCGCGATGCGCAGTTAGGCCTCGGCCCGATGCCGCCCGCCCTTCGTCAGCTGCTGCGCGATCCGGTGGCCGTCGTCGCCGGCGCCGTGATCCTGATCATGACCGGCATGGCGGCCGCGGCGCCGCTGCTCGCCCCGTTCGATCCGGACGAGCAGTTCTTCGACGGTCTTTCGCTCGAGGGTGCGCCGTTACCGCCCGGCCCGGTGTTCTGGCTCGGCACCGACCTGCTCGGCCGCGACCTCCTCTCGCGGCTGATCCATGGTGCGCGGACCTCGCTCGTGATCGGCATCGTCGCCAACGGCGCCGCCGTGCTGCTCGGCTCGCTCCTCGGCGTCACGGCCGGCTTCCTGCGCGGTGCCGTGGGCGCGGTGATCATGCGCTTCACCGACCTGATGATGGCTTTTCCGGCGCTCCTTTTGGCGATCGCGCTCGCCGCCATCTTCAGCCCCTCCTTGTGGATCGTGGCGCTGGTCATCGCCATGGTGAACTGGGTGCAGATCGCGCGCGTCGTCTACGCCCAGACGATCGCCATCGCCGAGCGCGAGTTCATCGCCGCGACCCGTGCCGTCGGTGCCGGGCCCTGGCGCATCCTGCTGCAGCACGTCCTGCCGCACCTCGTTCCGACCATGCTCGTCTGGGCGACGCTCGGCATCGCCACGACGGTGCTGCTCGAGGCGACGCTGTCCTATCTCGGCATCGGCGTCCGCCCGCCGACCCCGTCCTGGGGCAACATCATCTACGAGAACCAGACCTACTTCGCGACCGCACCGTGGCTCGTCTTCTTTCCCGGCCTGGCGATCCTGCTGCTCGCGCTCTCGTTCAACCTCGTCGGCGACGCGCTGCGCGACGCGCTCGACCCGACCCAGCGCGGCCGGACCTGATGCTGCGCTACCTCGGCGCCCGGCTCGGCCAGGCGCTGCTGATCCTCGTCGGCATCTCGATGATCACCTTCGCCCTGATCTACCTCCTGCCCGGCGACCCGGTGCGGCAGATCGCCGGGCGCAGCGCGACCCCGGAGACGGTCGAGAGCATCCGCCGCCAGCTCGGGCTCGACCTGCCCCTTTGGCAGCAGTACCTGCGCTATGTAGGCGGGCTCGTGCAGGGCGACCTCGGCCGCTCGTACCAGCAGAAGACCGAGGTCGCGACGCTGATCGCCTCGCGCCTCCCGGCGACCCTGCTGCTGCTCGCCGGCGCCATCACGGTCGAGCTGCTGATCGGGCTCAGCGCCGGGATCCTCGCCGCCGCACGGCGCGGCAGCGCCCTCGACCGGGCCGTCATGGTCGCTTCCTTCACCGCCGTCTCGGCGCCGCAGTTCGTCGTCGGCATCCTCCTGCTCTACGTCTTCGCCGTGCAGCTCGGCTGGTTCCCGATCGGCGGCTACGGCAGCTTCGCCCATCTCGTCCTGCCGGCGCTGACGCTGGGGCTGCTCGGCGGCGGCTGGTACGCGCGGGTGACCCGCTCCTCGATGATCGACGTGCTGCGCCAGGACTACATCGTCACCGCACGCGCCAAGGGTGCGGGCCGGGCGCGGGTGCTGCTGGTCCACGCCCTGCGCAACGCGGCATTGCCGGTGATCGCCATGATCGGCCTCGACATCGGCCTGTTCATGAGCGGCGCCGTGGTGGTCGAATCGGTGTTCGGCTGGCCGGGGATCGGCCAGCTCGCCTGGCAGGCGATCCAGCGGATCGACACCCCCATCATCGTCGGGGTGACGCTGGTCGCGGCGGTCGCCATAATCCTCGGCAACCTGCTGGCCGATCTGGTCGCCCCCTGGGTCGACCCGCGGATCCGCCTGCGGCGCTGAACAACAACAGGGGATGCACCATGTCACGTGACCGGCTCTACCGCACCACGGCGCTGGCCGCCGGCCTCCTCCTCGCCAGCAGCGTCTGGGCGCAGGAGATCAAGCAGGGTGGTGCCATGACCGTCACCTACAAGGACGACGTCAGCACGCTCGACCCGGCGATCGGCTACGACTGGCAGAACTGGTCGATGATCAAGAGCCTGTTCGACGGGCTGATGGACTACGCGCCGGGCACGACCGACCTCGTCCCCGACCTCGCCGAGAGCTACACGCTGTCGGACGACGGCCTGACCTACACCTTCAAGCTCCGCGACGGGGTCACCTTCCACAACGGCCGGCCGCTGACCGCCGAGGACATCGCCTACTCGATCAACCGCGTGGTGCGGCCGGAGACGCAGAGTCCCGGCGCCGGGTTCTTCGGCATGATCGAGGGCTTCGACGCGGTCGCCTCGGGCGCCGCGCAGGAGCTGTCCGGCATCCGCATCGTCGACCCGCGGACGATCGAGTTCAAGCTCTCCGCGCCCAACGCCACCTTCCTGCACGTCATGGCGATCAACTTCGCGCATGCCGTGCCCAGGGAGGAGGTCGAGCGCTACGGCCAGGACTTCGGCAAGCACCCGGTCGGCACCGGTGCCTTCAAGCTGGAGGAATGGACACTCGGCCAACGGGTCGTGTTCGCGCGCAACGAGAACTACTACCGCCAAGGTCTGCCGCGCCTCGACCGGATCGTCTTCGAGGTCGGCCAGGAGCCGCTGGTGGCGTTGCTGCGCCTGCAGCGGGGCGAGGTCGACATCCTCGGCGACGGGATCCCGCCGGCCAAGTTCCTGGAGGTGATGGAGAGCCCCGAGTGGCGCGACAATGTCGTCGAGGGCGGCCAGCTCCACACTGGCTATGTGACGATGAACGTCAACGTCCCGCCGTTCGACAACAAGCTCGTGCGCCAGGCGGTCAACCACGCGATCAACAAGGACCGGGTCATCCGGATCATCAACGGCCGCGCCGTGCCGGCCAACCAGCCCCTGCCCCCGGCCATGCCCGGCTACGACCCGGATTTCGAGGGCTACCCCTACGATCCCGAGAAGGCGAAGAGCTTGTTGGCCGAGGCGGGACTCGCCGACGGCTTCACCACCGAGCTGTTCGCGATGAACACCGACCCCAACCCGCGCATCGCCCAGGCCATCCAGCAGGACCTCGCGGCGGTCGGGATCAAGGCCGAGCTCAAGACGCTCGCCCAGGCCAATGTGATCGCCGCCGGTGGCGAGCCGACCGGGGCGCCGATGATCTGGTCCGGCGGCATGGCCTGGATCGCCGACTTTCCGGACCCCTCGAACTTCTACGGCCCGATCCTCGGTTGCGCCGGCGCCGTGCCGGGCGGCTGGAACTGGTCCTGGTACTGCAACGAGGCGCTCGACGCCAAGGCGGCTCAGGCGGATGCCATGGTCGATCCGGCCAAGGCCGAGGAGCGCCTCGCCCTGTGGCGCGAGATCTACGCCGAGGTGATGGCCGACGCGCCGTGGGCACCGGTGTTCAACGAGCAGCGCTTCACGATGCGCGGCGATCGCCTGGGCGGGCCGGACGCGATCTTCGTCGACCCGGTCCACATCCCGGTGCACTACGACGAGGTGTACGCCAAGGATGCGCAGTAGCCACACGATCCATCGCCACCAGCACCATCACGGCTGGAACAACGCGATCCCCCCGGCGCTGACCGTGGCGCCGGGGGACACGGTGACCTTCGCGACGGTCGATTCCTCGGGCGGCCAGCTCTCGGCGTCGTCGACCGTCGCGGACGTCACCCGGCTCGACTTCGCCAAGGTCAATCCCGTCAGCGGCCCGGTCCGGGTCGACGGGGCCGAGCCGGGCGACGCCCTGGTCGTGCGGATCGAGGCCTTCCGCCCGTCCGGCTGGGGCTGGACGGCCAACATCCCGGGCTTCGGTCTGCTCGCCGACCAGTTCACCGAGCCGACACTGCACCTCTGGCGCTACGAGGCCGACACGCTGGCGCCGGCGCTCTACGGACCCGGCGGGCGCGTCCCGCTCAAGCCCTTCGCCGGAACGATCGGGGTGGCACCCGCCGAGCCCGGCCTGCACTCGATCGTTCCGCCGCGGCGGGTCGGCGGCAACATGGACGTGCGCGACCTGGCGGCCGGATCGACCCTCTACCTCCCCGTCGAGGTACCGGGTGCGCTGTTCTCGGTCGGTGACACCCACGCCGCGCAGGGCGACGGGGAGGTCTGCGGCACCGCGATCGAGAGCCCGATGGAGGTCACCGTCACGTTCGACCTCGTCAAGGCCGCCCATCTGCCGGCGCCGCGCTTCAGCACGAGCGGACCGGTGACCCGCCATCTCGACGCGGAGGGCTACGAGGCCACGACCGGCGTCGGCCCGGACCTGATGGTCGCGGCACGCGATGCCGTGCGCTACATGGTCGATCAGCTCACCGCGCGGCACGGCCTGCGCCCGGTCGACGCCTATCTGCTGTGCAGCGTGTGCGGCGATCTGCGGATCAGCGAGATCGTCGACCAGCCCAACTGGGTCGTGTCCTTCTATTTCCCGCGCGTCGTGCTCGCCTGAGTCGGGGCCAAGCGCGACCTTGCCGCTGCTCGAGATCGACGGGCTGACGCTCGCCTTCCGCGGGGCGGAGGGCGAGCTGCCCGTGGTCGAGGGGCTGAGCCTGAGCCTCGAGGCCGGGCAGGTTCTGGGCCTCGTCGGCGAGTCCGGCTGCGGCAAGAGCGTCACCGCACGGAGCATCATGCGGCTGCTCGACAGCCCGCCCGCGGTCTACCGCGATGGCGCGATCCGGTTCGAGGGTCGCGACCTGCTGCGCCTCGACGAGACGGCGATGCGCGCCCTGCGTGGCGGGCGGATCGGGATGATCTTCCAGGAGCCGATGACCTCGCTCAACCCGACCTTCACGGTCGGCTTCCAGATCGACGAGGCGCTGCGCCTGCACACCGATCTGAGCCGTCCGGCTCGCCGTGCCAGGGCTCGTGAGCTGCTCGCCCGGACAGGGGTCGGCGCGCCGGACCGGCGGCTCGCACAGTACCCGTTCGAGCTCTCGGGCGGTCTGCGGCAGCGCGTGATGATCGCCATGGCGATCGCTTGCGACCCACGGCTGCTGATCGCCGACGAGCCGACCACGGCGCTCGACGTCACCGTGCAGGCACAGATCCTCGAGCTGCTGCTCGAGCTGCGGGCGCGCACCGGCATGGCGCTGTTGCTGATCACGCATGACCTCGGCGTGGTCGCCGAGACCTGCGACGAGGTGGCGGTGATGTATGCCGGCACGATCGTCGAGCAGGCACCTGCCGAGCGGTTGTTCGCCGCCCCTCGCCACCCCTACACGGCGGCCCTGCTCGCATCGATCCCGCAGCTCCGTCCGGGCGTCCGACGGCTGCCCAGCATCCCCGGCACGGTTCCGGCGCCGGGCCTGCGGCCGCCCGGCTGCGCGTTCGTCGACCGCTGCACGCGACGGCTCGAGCGGTGCACGAGCGACCGGCCGGCATTGCGGGTCGAGGCCGAGCACGGCGTCGCGTGCTGGAACCCTGTTCCGTGACGGCGCCGCTGCTCGAGGTCGATGGCCTCGAGGTCCGCTACACGGGGAAGTCGGGCGGCGTGGTCCACGCGGTCAGCGACGTCTCGTTCACTCAAGCAGCCGGCGAGACGCTGGGCGTCGTCGGCGAGTCGGGCTGCGGCAAGTCGAGCCTCGGCCGCGCGATCCTCCGCCTCGTTCCGGCGACGGCACGCCGTCTCAGCTTCGCCGGAGAGGACATTATGGCCCTCGGCGAGCGCGAGATGCGCCGGCGGCGGCGCGACATGCAGCTCGTCTTCCAGGACCCGTTCGCCTCCCTCGACCCGCGCTTCACGATCGGCCGGACGCTCGAAGAGCCCCTGATCGTGCACCGCGTCGGCACTCGTGCGGAGCGGCGCGCGCGGGTGGCCGAGCTGCTCCGCGAGGTCGGCCTACCGGCGGAGGCCGCGGCCCGCTATCCGCACGAGTTCTCCGGCGGGCAGCGGCAGCGGATCGCGATCGCCCGGGCCATCGCCCTGCGCCCCCGGCTGATCGTCGCCGACGAGCCGGTCTCCGCGCTCGATGTCTCGATCCAGTCGCAGATCCTCAACCTCCTGCTCGACCTGCGCGACGCGCTCGGCCTCGCCTACGTCTTCATCAGCCACGACCTCGCCGTGGTCCGGCTCGTGAGCCACCGCATCGCGGTGATGTATCTCGGCCGGATCGTCGAACTGGGGCCGGCGGAAAGCGTCTTCGAGCGACCTGCGCACCCCTACACCCAGGCCCTGCTGTCCGCGATCCCGCGGCCCGAGCCCGGCCGCGCCCGCCAGCGCACCCGGCTGGCCGGCGAGCCACCGAGCCCGGAGCAGCCGCCACCGGGCTGCCCGTTCCAGCCGCGCTGCCCCCGTGCGGCGGCGGTCTGCGCTGCCGAGCTGCCACCGCTCGCGCCCTTCGCCGCGGCCAACAGCGC
>CALKJU010000074.1 GCA_937995535.1 uncultured Alphaproteobacteria bacterium | reverse complement strand
CCGCAGAGATCCACCCAAAGAACCCGAAGGCTCCTCGAGCATTCCTCCACGTCAACCCAAGAGACACGCTACCGACGGCCCAACCAGGACCGCCGCCAGCACATCCCTTCCCCACTCCAACCAACCATATCAAAAGAGCATCGTCAGAGGACGCGCTGTCCTTTCGCGGCGGCGGTGACCACCGCGTGACGGACGGGCATATAGCCAGCGCCCCGCCGGCCCGCAAGCCCCGTCCGTGCGAAAATCGCGACAGCGACCGGACGCCGCGGCCGGCCCGGCCGCGGCGTCCCGGCCGTCACGCCGCGAGCAGGACCGGATCGCCGTCGATCGTCAGGCGGCCGTCACGGACATCGACATGGGCCGTCTCGCCCTCGCCGATCCGCCCCTCGAGAATGCGCAACGCCAGCGGGTCCTGGAGATGACGCTGGATCACCCGCTTCAGCGGACGCGCCCCGTAGACCGGGTCGTAGCCGGTGTTGCCGAGCCAGGTCTTGGCCGCGTCGGTGAGCTCGAGGCCGATCCGCCGCTCCGCCAGCAGCCGCCGCAGGCGACCGAGCTGGATCTCGACGATCGCCTTCATGTCCTTGCGCCCCAGCCGGTCGAACAGGATGATCTCGTCGAGCCGGTTGAGGAACTCCGGACGGAAGGCGCGGCGCACCACCTCCATGACCTGCTCGCGCGCCGCGCTCGCCGGCTGGCCCTCGGGCAGCGCCGCCAGGAACTCGCTCCCGAGGTTCGAGGTCAGCACGATCAGCGTGTTGCGGAAGTCGACGGTGCGGCCCTGGCCGTCGGTCAGCCGGCCGTCGTCGAGGACCTGGAGCAGCACGTTGAACACGTCCGGGTGGGCCTTCTCGATCTCGTCGAACAGGATCACCTGGTAGGGCCGGCGGCGGACCGCCTCGGTGAGCGCCCCGCCCTCCTCGTAGCCGACATAGCCGGGCGGCGCGCCGATCAGCCGTGCCGTGCTGTGCTTCTCCATGTACTCGGACATGTCGATGCGCACCATCGCCTGCTCGTCGTCGAACAGGAACGCCGCCAGGGCCTTGCACAGCTCGGTCTTGCCGACGCCGGTCGGTCCGAGGAACAGGAACGAGCCGATCGGCCGGTTCGGATCCTGCAGCCCGGCGCGGGCGCGGCGCACCGCGTTGGACACCGCCTGCACCGCCTGATGCTGGCCGACCACCCGCTCGTGCAGGCTGGCCTCCATGCGCAGCAGCTTGTCGCGCTCGCCCTCGAGCATCTTGTCGACCGGAATGCCCGTCCAGCGCGAGACCACGGCGGCGATGTCCTGGTCGGTCACCTCCTCGTGGACCATCCGCTGCGCCTGCTGCGCCTGCGCCGCCTCGAGCGCCCGCTCGAGCTCCGGGATGTCGCCATAGGCGAGCTTGCCGGCGCGCTCGAAGTCGCCGCGCCGCTGCGCCTGGACCAGCTCGTTGCGTGCCTGCTCGAGCCGCTCCTTGAGCTTGGTCACCTCGCCCAGGGCCGCCTTCTCGGCCTGCCACTGCGCCGTCAGCTCACCCGCGCGCTGCTCGAGCTCGGCGAGCTCCTTCTTGAGCTTCTCCAGCCGGTCGCGAGACGCCTTGTCCTGCTCCTTCTCCAGCGCCGCCTGCTCGATCTTGAGCTGGATCACGCGCCGGTCGAGCTCGTCGATCTCCTCCGGCTTGCTGTCGATCGCCATGCGCTTCCGGGCCGCCGCCTCGTCGACCAGGTCGATCGCCTTGTCGGGCAGGAAGCGGTCGGTGATGTAGCGATGGCTGAGCGTGGCGGCGGCGACGATGGCGCCGTCGGTGATCCGCACGCCATGATGCAGCTCGTACTTCTCCTTGAGCCCGCGCAGGATCGAGATGGTGTCCTCGACCGAGGGCTGGCTCACGAAGACCGGCTGGAAGCGCCGCGCCAGGGCCGCGTCCTTCTCGATGTGCTTGCGGTACTCGTCGAGCGTGGTGGCACCGATGCAGTGCAACTCGCCGCGCGCCAGAGCCGGCTTGAGCATGTTGGAGGCGTCCATCGCCCCTTCGGCCTTGCCGGCGCCGACCAGGGTGTGCAGCTCGTCGATGAACAGGATGATGTCGCCCTCGCCGTGCTGCACCTCCTGCAGCAGCGCCTTGAGGCGCTCCTCGAACTCGCCCCGGTACTTGGCGCCGGCGACCAGCGCGCCGAGATCGAGGGCGAGCAGCCGCCGGTCGCGCAGCGATTCCGGCACGTCGCCGTTGACGATCCGGTTGGCCAAGCCCTCGGCGATCGCCGTCTTGCCGACCCCCGGCTCGCCGATCAGCACCGGGTTGTTCTTGGTGCGCCGGGACAGCACCTGGATCACACGGCGGATCTCGTCGTCGCGGCCGATCACCGGGTCGAGCTTGCCCTCGCGCGCGGCGGCCGTCAGGTCACGGGTGTACTTCTTGAGCGCGTCGTAGCCCTGCTCGGCCGAGGCGGTGTCCGCGGTCCGCCCCTTGCGGACCTGCTCGATGGCCGCGTTCAGCCCCTGCGGGGTGACGCCCGCGTTGCGCAGCGCCCGGCCGGCGTCGCTCTCCGAGACGGCGATGGCAAGCAGCAGCCGCTCGACGGTGACGAAGCTGTCGCCGGCCTTCTGCGCCGCCTTCTCCGCCGCGTCGAAGACCCGCGCGGTCTCCGGGGCGAGGTAGACCTGCCCAGCACCGCTGCCCTCGACCCTGGGCTGTTTGCGCAGGAGCTGCTCGGTCGCCTGGGCCGCCGCGCGCGGATCCCCGCCGCCAGCGCGGATCAGGTTCGCCGCCATGCCCTCGCTGTCGTCGAGCAGCACCTTGAGCAGGTGCTCCGGCAGGAAACGCTGATGCCCTTCGCGCAGCGCCAGGGCCTGCGCCGACTGCACGAAGCCGCGGGCGCGCTCGGTGTACTTCTCGAAATCCATGGGCTGTCTCCTCGTCGTCCCTCGTGCGAGCGGACCATCGGCCGAGCGACCCGAGAGCGGCACCGCCCGGCCGAGATACGAACTCGACCCTGTAGATTGCGTCGCCGCCCGCGCTGCACAAGCACCGCCGCGACGCCCCGCCCGGACTGCGGCACAGGCGACCGGCGCCCGGGGCCGTGCTACAGCGCGCCCCCTGTTCTCGTTCGCGCGATGGCCCGCTCATGCTCCGCCGCCTGCTACTGGCTCTGGTCCTCGTCGTGACGGCGCTTCCGGCCGCCGCGGCGCAGGACGACGCCGCGCCGCCCCCCAGCCCGGCGCAAATCCAAGCGCTGGCCGAGCTGCTGCGCGATCCGGCGATCCAGCACTGGCTCGAGACCCAGGCCGCGAGCATACCCCCAGCCGCGACGGATGCGTCCGTGGCCGCCGCACCGGTGAGCATCCAGCAGGCGCTCGGCCAGTGGCTCGCCGTGACGGCACAGAACGTCCGCGACGTGCTGAGCACCCTGCCGGCGCTGCCCGCGCAGCTCGGTCGGGCCTGGCTGATCCTCTACCTCGAGCTGCAGGAGCAGGGCCTCCTGCGGGTCCTCCTGCTGGTGGGCGTGTTCGTCGCGCTCGGCTTCGGGGTCGAGTATCTCTACTGGTGGGCGACCACCGGCTACCGCCAGCGGCTCATCGCGATGACGCTGGCGAACCCGGTCGACCGGCTGGCGGCCGTCGCGCGGCGGCTCGCCTTCGGGATCGGCTGGGTCGCCGCCTTCGCCATCGGCAGCCTCGGCGCGTTTCTCCTCTTCGACTGGCCGCCGCTGACCAAGGAGATCGTGATCTCCTATCTGCTTCTGGTGCTGATCGTGCGCCTCGTGCTCGTCATCGGCAGCTTCCTGTTCGCGCCGGGTGCCGAGCGCTTCCGGATCGTGCCGATGAGCAACGAGGCCGCGCGCCACTGGCGTCACGCCATCGCTGCGATTGTCGGCTGGTTCGCCTTCGGGCACCTGACGTTGAGCCTGCTCGAGACGTTGGGGATGGCGCCGGCGGCGATCCAGGCGCTGCGCGTCCTCTTTTCCTGCGTGCTCCTCGCGGTCGCGCTGACGGCGCTGTGGCGGCGGCCACGGGCGGCCGCCGGCGCTACCGCTCCGGCATCCGCCCGCTCGCTCGACTGGCTCCTCACCGCGGTCATCGCCGCGCTCTGGCTGTGCATCCTGGTCGGCGCGCTGGATCTGGCCTGGGTCGGGCTGACGGTGCTGCTCCTGGTTCTCTTCCTGCGCGGCAGCGAGCGGGCCGTGGCGCACCTCTTGCGGCCCACCGAAAGCGAGGTCACCGGGCCGGGCCTGCCGTCCCTCACCGCGGTCATGCTCGAGCGCGGCCTGCGGACCGCACTGATCATCGGCGCGGCGCTCATGGTCGCGCGGGGCCTCGGCGTTGACCTCGGCACCATCACCGCAGGCGAGACGGCCTGGTCACGGCTCGCGGCCGGACTGCTCAAGGCGGTCGTGATCCTGCTGGTCGCCGAGTTCGCCTGGCGGATCCTACGGACCTGGATCGACATGCGGCTCTCGGCGGCCGCCGCGTCAGGGGCCGCCGACGCGGAGGAGGCGCGGCGCCGTGCGCGGTTGCGCACCCTCCTGCCGATCGCGCGCAATGTGCTGCTGGTCACGCTGGCGGCGATCGCGGTCATGATGGCCCTGGCCTCGCTGGGCGTGCAGATCGGCCCGCTGATCGCCGGGGCCGGCGTGGTCGGGGTGGCCGTCGGTTTCGGTGCCCAGACGCTGGTCAGGGACGTGATCTCTGGGATGTTCTATCTCCTCGATGACGCCTTCCGCGTCGGCGAGTACATCCAGTCGGGCAGCTACAAGGGCACGGTCGAGTCGTTCTCGCTGCGCTCGGTGAAGCTGCGCCACCATCGCGGGCCGCTCTACACCGTGCCGTTCGGCGAGCTGGGTGCCGTCCAGAACATGAGCCGGGACTGGGTGATCGACAAGCTCACCGTCGGCGTCACCTACGACACCGACCTCGACAAGGTGAAGCGGGTCATCAAGCAGGTCAGCAAGGAACTCCTGGCCGATCCGGAGCTGGCACCGCACTTCTTGGAGCCGCTCAAGATGCAGGGGGTCGACGCGTTCGGCGACTTCGCGATCCAGGTACGGATGAAGATGGCGACCAAACCGGGCGAGCAGTTCCCGATCCGTCGCCGCGCCTACGCGCTGATCAAGAAGGCGTTCGCCGCCAACGGCATCCAGTTCGCCTTCCCGACCGTGACGGTCGCCGGCGGCGAGAGTGACGCGACGCCGGCCGTGGCGCA
>CALKJU010000073.1 GCA_937995535.1 uncultured Alphaproteobacteria bacterium | reverse complement strand
CGTGGATCGTTGCCGACGGTGGCTCGGTCGGGGCGGTCCGGTCCTCACGCCGGTGCGGGTCGGGTCGCGAACCAGGCGAGCCGCAGCATGTTGGTGACGAGGTTGGCGAGGCCGACCTTGGCCGCGGCGCGGGCTTTGCCCACGGTGCGGATGACCAAGCCCAAGCGGCGCTTCTGCACGGCGAAGACGTGCTCGACGTGAACGCGCACCTTGGCCCGCTTGGCGTTGCCGCGGCGGACGTTCGGCGCCATCGGCCGGCCCCGCGGCTTCGACCGTTGCAGGCGCTCGACCAAGCCGCGCCGGGTGAGCATGGCGAGGTTGTCCTTCGACCGGTAGGCGGTGTCGGCCCAAACGCCGCTGGCGGTGTTGTCGGGATCGAGCACAGCCGCCAGTTGCGCGCCGTCGTGGGCCGCGGCGTGGGTCACCGTGTAGCGCCGGACGAAGCCGTGCCGGCGGTCGATGGTGACGTGGTTCTTGTAACCAAAACAGGGCACGACCAGCTCGGTCGCCACCCGCGCGTCGCCCTGGCGCGGTCGCTGGCGGCCCCGCTTCAGGGTCCAGCGGCCGTCCTTGTCGATCTGCGCCGCTTTCGCCTTCGACCAACCCTCGGGGGTGCCGCCGCTCTTCACGGTGGCCTTCTCCTCGCCCTTCAGCCGCGGCCGGCGCGCCTCCACGACCGTCGCGTCGACGATCTGCCCGCCCATCGCCAGATAACCGGCGTCGCGCAGCAGCCGGTCGAACCGCCCGAACAACGCCTCGATGGCACCAGCATTGGTCAGCTGCTCGCGGAACAGCCAGAGCGTCTTGGCATCCGGCACCGGGTCGCCGAGGCCAAGCCCAACGAAGCGCATGAACGAGAGCCGATCGCGCACCTGGTACTCGGCCTGCTCGTCGGACAGCGTGTAGAGCGTCTGCAGCACCAGGAGCCGGAACATCAGCACCGCATCGTAGGGTGGCCGGCCGCCCTTCGCCCGGTCCGAGCGCATCAGCGCCCGGTCGAGCTCGTCCCGGAAGACCTCGAAATCGACCACCGACGCCAGCCGCTCCAGCGGATCACCGGCCCGGCTCAGCGCCGCCAGCCGCTCGTCGACGTCGAAGAAACCCCCTTGGCCCGCCATCCGACCCTCCCGCTCGCCAGGCCATCGGTTCACGCCAAAGACCCGTCAGCAAGAGGTTTTTCGAGGTGTCCGTAAAGCCTAGCTGCTCCCGGAATCCGTTGAAAAAAGCTCCGTTCGCGGCGCTTAACGGGCGGGGTGCCGGTTAAGTCGGAAAGAGACAGAGACGGCAGAATGGGCCTGACAGCCACGGCTGCCCGGTCTCCGCGGTAAACCCGATCTCGGCAAAGCCCTTTGAACGCGAAAGAAAAATGGCCGCGCTGGCGGGCATGGCTTCGGTTCGCGCGAGTGAGTTGGCGGAGGGAGTGGGATTCGAACCCACGGTACCGCTCGCGCGGTACAACGGTTTTCGAGACCGCCCCGATCGACCGCTCCGGCATCCCTCCGCGGTCGGGCAGGCGCTATCTAGCGACCGCCCGGGGCGGTCGCAAGGCGCGGCTCCGACGGTGGTGCCGCCACTACATCTGCGACTGGGTGAAGTTCTCGATCCCGACCTGCTCGATCTGGCGCAGGGCGATCACCAGGTGGTGCTCGTGCTGCTCCTCGTCGGCGAGGATCGCGGTGAACAGGTCGCGCGTGACGTAGTCGTGCTGCGTCTCGGCGGTGCGGATGCCGGCGACCAGGGTCGCCCGGGCGCGCTTCTCGATGGCGAGGTCGCCCTCGATCACGCCGCGCACATCGTCCCCCAGGGTGAGCGCGCCGATCGCCGTGTAGTCCGGATCGCCGCCGAGCAGCAGGATGCGCTGCGCCAGCCGGTTGGCGTGCGCCTTCTCCTCCTCGGCCTCGGCCCGCTCGGCCGCGCTCAGCGTCATCAGGCCCCAGTCCTCGAGCCGCTCGGCATGGGCGAGGAACTGGTGGACCGCGGTCAGCTCGTTGCGCAGCGCCTCGTTGAGCAGCTCCAGCACCTCGGGCGCGCCTTTCATCCGTTCCTCCTCCGAGCCGGGTTCATGCCGCCACGCGCCGGCGACGCGTGCGCGCGACGTCGGGCTCCGTCGCCGCAGGGCCGATCAGGGCCGGCGTCCGGACCGCCTGCAGCAGCTCGGCCACGTGCGGCACGCATTTGCCGCACATCACGCGGCAGCCGAGCTGGCGATAGACGTCGCCGACCGCGGTCGTCGGTCCGGCAACGGACCGCACGTCGCGCTCGGACAGCCCGTTGCAGACGCAGACGATCATGGCCGCGACCCTAGCCGGCCGGCGCCGGCTCGCAACGCCAATCTCGCGCCTGCCGCCGCGAGCTGTTCCAGAACGGCGGCGAAGCCACGACAGGCGCACCGGATTGCGGCCGAGGGCGGCACCCGGTCGCAGACGCTTGCGCACCCTCGCATCCTGTGGTCGGCTGCGCGCGACGGCAGCGGTGATGCGCCGGCCGCCCAGAACAACGTCGCCCGACGTGGGTTGCCGCGCCCGAGGCACGCGCCGCAGGACGGAACGGCAGGGGCGGTGCTCTACTTCACGCAGCAGCTCATCAACGGCCTCACGCTCGGCGCGGTCTACGGCCTGATCGCCATCGGCTACAGCATGGTCTATGGCATCATCGGGATGATCAACTTCGCGCACGGCGACATCTTCATGATCGGCGCCTTCCATGCGCTGATCGTGTTCCTGATCCTCGGCTATCTCGGGATCACCTGGGTGCCGCTGGCGCTGCTGATCGTCCTGCTCGTCGCGGTCGTGCTCACCGCCGCCTATGGCTGGTCGGTCGAGCGCGTCGCCTACCGGCCGCTGCGCGGCGCGCCGCGCCTGGCGCCGCTGATCTCGGCCATCGGCATGTCGATCTTCCTCCAGAACTTCGTGCAGCTCACCCAGGGCGCACGGGGCAAGCCGCTGCACTCGGTGATCCCGGGCGGGATCACGCTCGCCGAGCAGGGCGGCTTCTCGGTCAAGCTGAGCTGGATGCAGCTCATCATCTGGGCGACGACGATCGTGCTCGTGCTCGGCTTCACCTGGCTGATCCGCAGCACCGCGCTCGGGCGCGCCCAGCGCGCCTGCCAGCAGGACATGAAGATGGCCTCGCTGGTCGGGATCGACGTCGACAGGACGATCTCGACGACCTTCGTGATCGGCGCCTCGCTCGCCGCAGTCGCCGGGCTGATGGTCACGCTCTATTACGGAGTGATCGATTTTTACATCGGTTTCGTCGCCGGCATCAAGGCGTTCACCGCGGCCGTGCTGGGCGGCATCGGCTCGCTGCCGGGTGCGATGCTGGGCGGCATGCTGATCGGCCTGATCGAGGCCTTCTGGTCCGGCTACTTCTCGATCGAGTACAAGGACGTGGCGGCGTTCGGGATCCTCGTCCTCGTGCTGATCTTCCGCCCGACCGGCCTGCTCGGTCGGCCCGAGGTCGAGAAGGTCTGAGCGCGTGGCCGCGACCGGCACCACGGTCGGGGCAGGCGCGCCGGCGCTGAGCCTCGTGCCGGAGCAGGTCTGGCGCCGCGCGCTCGCCGCGGGCGTCGCCACCTTCCTCCTGACGGTCGTGATCGTCGGCTTCGAGACGGTCAGCGGCACGGGCCAGCTGGCGCTGCGCGCGCACCCGGGGGCGGTCGCCTTCGCGGTGATCGCGGCGACGCTCGGCGCCGCCGCCATGGGCTATCTGCAGCTCGGCAACACGGCGGTGCCGACGGTCCTGGCGCTGCTCGCGGCCGGGCTGCTCGGCCTGCCGCTGCTGACTGGCGGCCGCGACTCACCGTTCGTCTGGCTGCTGCCGTTCGACGCCATGGCACTGAACTGGGGGGCCCTGGCGGTTCCCGCGATCGTGCTCCTGCGGGTGATGGTCATCCGCCTCGGGCTGACCGGCGAGCGCAGTGTGGCCAACGTCGCCGGCGGCGTCGTCCAGCGTGCCTTGCCCTGGCTCGCCGGCGTCCTCGCCGTGATCGCGCTGGTGCTGCCCTTCCTGCCCTTCGTCGACCGGCGGATCGTCGACATCTTCACGCTGGTCATCACTTACGTGATGCTCGGCTGGGGACTGAACATCGTCGTCGGCCTCGCCGGCCTGCTCGATCTCGGCTACGTCGCGTTCTACGCCGTCGGGGCCTACTCCTACGCGCTGCTGTCGGTGACCTACGGGCTCAGCTTCTGGGAGTGCCTGCCGATCGCCGGGGCCCTGGCCGCGATGACCGGGATCATCCTCGGCTTTCCGGTGCTACGCCTGCGCGGCGACTATCTCGCCATCGTCACCCTCGGCTTCGGCGAGATGATCCGGATCATCCTGATCAACTGGTACTGGTTCACCGGGGGGCCCAACGGCATCAACGACGTCGGCCGGCCGTCCTTCTTCGGCTTGCCGTTCGACCGCAACCCGCCGGAGGGCACGGACAGCTTCCACACCTTCTTCGGCTTGGAGTTCAGTTCCTATCACCGGGTCGTGTTCCTCTACTACCTGATCTTGGTGTTCGCGCTGATCACCAACTGGTTCACCTTGCGGATGCGGCGTCTGCCGCTCGGCCGGGCATGGGAGGCGCTGCGCGAGGACGAGACCGCCTGCCGCGCGATCGGCATCAACCCGACCAACACCAAGCTGACGGCCTTCGCGATCGGCGCGATGTTCGCGGGCTTCGCCGGCTCGTTCTTCGCGGCGCGGCAGGGTTTCGTCAGCCCGGAGAGCTTCGTCTTCATCGAATCGGCGGTGATCCTGGCGATCGTCGTGCTGGGCGGGCTGGGCAGCCAGACGGGTGTCGTGCTGGCCGCGCTGGTTCTCATCGGGCTGCCGGAGTTCTTCCGCGAGCTCAAGGACTACCGGATGCTCGCATTCGGTCTCGGGATGGTCATGATCATGGTCTGGCGGCCGGGCGGGCTGCTCGCGCGGCGCGAACCGACGCTCCGCCTCGGGAAGGGGAGCGCCGCCGAACCGTGAGCGAGCCGCTCCTGCGTGTCGAGCACCTGACCATGCGCTTCGGCGGGCTGGTCGCCGTCGACGACGTGTCCTTCACCGCCGAGACCGGCCGCATCACGAGCATCATCGGCCCCAATGGCGCGGGCAAGACGACCGTCTTCAACTGCCTGACCGGGTTCTACAAGCCGACCGTCGGACGGCTGAGCCTGACCGGCGCGCATGGCCGCTTCCTTCTCGAGCAGCTCGACGGTTTCCGCATCGCGCAGCGCGCCCGGGTCGCCCGGACCTTCCAGAACATCCGCCTCTTCGCCGGCATGTCGGTGCTCGAGAACCTGATCGTCGCGCAGCACAACAAGCTGATGCGCGCGTCGGGCTACTCGGTGCCGGCGCTGGTCGGCCTCGGTGGCTACGCCGCGGCCGAGCGCGATGCGGTGGAGATCGCCCGCGGCTGGCTGGAGCGGATCGACCTCGTCCACCGCGCCGACGATCTCGCCGGCAGCCTGCCCTATGGCGACCAGCGCCGCCTCGAGATCGCGCGGGCGATGTGCACCGACCCGGTGCTCCTCTGCCTCGACGAGCCGGCCGCCGGGCTGAATGCGCGCGAATCGATTGAGCTCAACGAGCTCCTGATGTGGATCCGCGCCACCCACGGCATCGGGATCCTCCTGATCGAGCACGACATGAGCGTGGTCATGGGCATCTCGGACCGGATCATCGTGCTCGACTACGGTCGGCGGATCGCCGAGGGCACGCCCGCCGAGATCCGCGCCAACCCGGACGTCATCCGCGCCTATCTGGGCGAGGAGGAGGACGAGGAGCTGCCGCCCGAGGTCGCCGCGGACCTCGCCCGCGAGGGGCGGCTCTAGGCCATGGCGACCGTCCTCAGCGTCGAGGGCGTGCACGCCTTCTACGGCCAGATCGAGGCGCTGCGCGGCGTCAGCCTGAGCGTCGAGGCGGGCGAGATCGTGACCTTGATCGGCGCCAACGGCGCCGGCAAGTCGACCCTGCTCATGACGATCTGCGGCAACCCGCGCGCGCGGCACGGCCGAATCGTCTTCGAGGGTCGGGAGATCACCGCGCTGCCGACCTTCCAGATCATGCGCCTCGGGATCGCGCAGGCGCCGGAGGGGCGGCGAATCTTCCCGCGCATGACGGTGCTCGAGAACCTCCAGATGGGCGCGGGACAGACCGACCCGGCCTATCTCGAGGAGGACCTGGCGCGGGTCTTTCGCCTGTTCCCGCGCCTGGAGGAGCGCCGGACGCAACGCGGTGGCACGCTCTCCGGCGGCGAGCAGCAGATGCTCGCGATCGGCAGGGCGCTGATGGCGCGGCCGCGCCTGCTCCTGCTCGACGAGCCGTCGCTCGGCCTGGCACCGCTGATCGTCAAGCAGATCTTCGCGGTCATCCGCGAGCTCAACGAGACCCAGGGGGTGACCGTGCTGCTCGTCGAGCAGAATGCCTACCACGCGTTGCGTCTCGCGCACCGCGGCTACGTCCTGGTCAACGGGCAGGTGACGCTCACCGGGAGCGGCCGTGAACTCCTGGCCAATCCCGAGGTCCGCGCCGCCTACCTCGAAGGAGGGCACGCCTGAGCACCATGGGTCTGTTTCCCGAGAGCGTCGGTGTCTTCATCGGCGTCACCGTGGTTCTGTTCGGCGGTGCCGCATTCCTCATGGGCCAGGCGATCGGCGAGACGTGGCGGCCGTGGTGGCAGAACCTGCCCTACGGCGTTCTGCTCACAGGTGCCTGTCGCTTCCTCACCTATGCGCTGTTCGGTGCGAGCCTCCTCTCGGTGAGCGGCTATCTCACCAGCCTTGTCGTGCTCCTGGCGCTGGCGCTGCTCGCCTGGCGGCTGGCGCGGGCGCGCAAGATGGTGAGCCAGTACCCGTGGCTCTACGAGCGGGACGGCCCGCTCGGCTGGCGCGACAAGGGATCCAACCCAGGTTGAGCGGTTTTGTATCCGCAAGGGCGCCGTTGTTGCCGCTTCAGCACAGGGCCTCTAGATTGTTCCAGACGCTGCGGATCGGCGCCGGTAGCGAGAACAACGCGCACTTGCGCGCCGCGGCACCAACTCAGGGATAGGGAGCGACCATGCTCATCTCGAAGCGGGGCCTTCTGGCCGCAACGGCGGCTGTGGCAATGCTCGCTGCGGTGTCAGGCGCCAAGGCCGCGGACATCGTCATCGGCAGTGCCGGCCCGATGACCGGCGATCTCGCCGAGTTCGGCGCGCAGCTCCGCGCCGGTGCCGAGAAGGCTGTGGCCGACATCAACAAGGCCGGCGGCGTGCTGGGCAGCCAGCTGAAGCTGGAGATCGGCGACGATGCCTGCGATCCGAAGCAGGCCGTGGCCGTGGCCAACGATCTCGTCAGCAAGGGGGTCGTGTTCGTGGCCGGGCATTTCTGCTCCGGCTCCTCGATCCCGGCCTCGGCCGTCTACGCCGAGGAGGATGTGCTGCAGATCAGCCCGGCCTCGACCAACCCGGCATTCACCGAGGACGCGCACAGCAAGGGCTGGACGACCGTCTTCCGCACCTGCGGCCGTGACGACCAGCAGGGCGACTTCGCCGGCGCTTGGCTGGCACAGAACTTCGCCGGCAAGAGGATCGCCGTGATCCACGACAAGTCGGCCTACGGCAAGGGCCTCGCCGACCTGACCAAGGCGGCGATGAACGCTGCCGGCCTGCAGGAAGTGATGTACGAGGCGATCACCGCAGGCGAACAGGACTACACCGCGCTCGTGACCAAGTTGAAGGAGGCGCAGGTCGACGCGATCTACTTCGGCGGCTACCACCCCGAGGCGGCGCTGATCGTCCGGCAGAGCCGCGAGCAGGGCCTGAACGCTCCGCTGCTCTCGGGCGACTCGCTGAACACCCTGGAGTTCGCGACGCTCGCCGGCGCCGCGGCCGACGGCACGATGTTCACCAACGCTGCCGAGGCCCGCAACCTGCCGAGCGCGCAGGCTGTGGTGGAGGAGTTCCGCGCCGGCGGTTACGAGCCCGAGGGCTACACGCTGTCGACCTATGCGGCGATCCAGGTCTGGGCCGAGGGCGCCAAGCGCGCCGGCACGACCGAACCCGAGAAGGTCGCCGAGGCGATCCGCTCCGCGCCGATCGACACTGTCATCGGGACGCTCTCCTTCGACGAGAAGGGCGATCTGACCTCGTCGACCTATGTCTGGTACGTGTTCAAGGACGGCAACTACGCCGAGGCGAACATGTGAGATCGCTCGTCTGAGCGAGCCGGACGAGCCGGGCCCGCAAGGGCCCGGCTCTCGTTTGGCGGGCAGCGCAGCGCCAGATAATGGGGCGAGCGGCTCCCGATCGCGCGAGGCCAGTCATGCCCGTCATCAACCGGATCGCCGAATGGCAGGACGAGCTGACCGCGTGGCGCCGCGAGCTCCACGCCCATCCGGAGCTGGCCTTCGAGGAAGTGCGGACGGCGGCGTTCGTCGCCGAGAAGCTGCGGTCCTTCGGCATCGACGAGGTGCACACCGGCATCGCCGGGACGGGCGTGGTGGGTGTGCTGCGCAACGGCGGCGGAACGCGCAGCGTGGCCCTGCGCTGCGACATGGACGCGCTGCCAATCGAGGAACGGACGGGCCTCGCGTATGCCTCGCGGGTGCCCGGCAAGATGCACGCCTGCGGTCACGACGGGCACACCGCGATGTTGCTCGGCGCGGCCCGCTATCTCGCCGAGACGCGGCGCTTCGATGGGACCGTCTACCTGATCTTCCAGCCGGCCGAGGAGGGTCGGGGTGGCGGCAAGCGGATGATCGAGGAGGGCCTGTTCGATCGGTTCCCCGCCGACGCGGTCTACGGTCTGCACAACTGGCCGTCGCTGCCGGTCGGCGCCTTCGCCATGTCGCCCGGCCCCGCGATGGCGGCGGCCGACCAGATCACCATCCGCCTGACGGGCCAGGGCTGTCACGCGGCGATGCCCCATCTCGGTCGTGACCCGATCGTCGGCGCGGCGCTGATCGTCCAGGCGCTGAACACGCTCGTCGGCCGCGAGGTCGACCCGGTCGATCAGGCGGTCGTCTCGATCACCAAGGTCGCTGCCGGCGAGACCTTCAACGTCGTGCCCGAAACGGCGCTGCTGCTCGGCACCGTGCGCACCTTCCGTGCCGCCACGCGCGATCTCCTGGAGCGCCGGATCGGCGAGGTCGTGGCGGGGATCACCGCGGCCGCGGGCCTGACCGGGGACCTGCAGTACCACCGCGGCTACCCGCCGACCGTCAACCATCCCCGCGAGGCGGCGATCGGCGCCGACGTCGCGGCGGAGATCGCCGGCGAAGCCCAGGTCGACCGTGCCGCGCCGCCCTCCATGGGCGCCGAGGACTTCGCCTTCATGCTGGAACAGCGTCCGGGCGCCTATATCCGGATGGGCAACGGTAGCGACGCGGCGGGTCGGGTGCTGCACAGCCCGCATTACGACTTCAACGATGCGGCGCTGCCGTTCGGAATCAGCTATTGGGTCCGTCTCGCGGAGCGCTGCCTCTCCCCGACCTGATCTCAGCTTCTGCCGTTAACCGTTTAACCTAAAACACTTTTCATTCGGCGCCTCTGGGGATGCCCGGGAGCCGGCCGGATGCGTTGCGGCGTGTCATCGATCGGTTAAGATCGGGTGAACAACAGTCGGGTCGGGAAGCATGCAAGCGGAGCGCTATCCGGGCGAGCGACGCGGCCTCAGCCTGTTCCTCGAGGACCTGCTGCCGATCGCCGAGGCCGAGCTCGGGTGCGACAGCCTGCTCGTGCACTGCGCCCGGCGCGCAGTCCGCGCGCAGAGCCTGCCTCGGCTGCGCCATGCCCGGCAGATGTTCAACCACCTGCCACGTGACACCAAGCAACGGCTGTCCGCAGCCCTCGTGGCCCATGCCAGCACCGCGCAGGAGCGGCACGACCTGCTCGAGGTCTACAGCCATCGCGATCCGGTCCCGTTCGTCTGCTTCGAGGCTTCGGGCCATCGTCCGGATGATGCGCCGGCCCCCCTCGGCCTCCGACATGAGCTCCTCGAGCCGGGCGGGGTGCGGGTGATGGTCGAGCCCGGAACCCTGCCGAGCGCGGCAGCCCGCTCGCTACGTGGCCTCGCCGATCTCATCGAGCGCGACCGCCGCCTGCTCTCGTCGCGCTACTGGCGTGGCAGCGACGGCGACAGCCATCAGGAGCATGGCTGACCGTCCGCTCGCCGGGGCTTAGGCGACCGCCGCCTCAGGCGAACGCGAGGAGCACCTGGTCCGCGGCGACCGTGTCGCGCGGCGCGACTCGGACCTCGGCGACCGTCCCGTCCCGCTCCGCGCGGAGGACGTTCTCCATCTTCATGGCCTCGAGCACGCACAGCTCCTGACCGGCCTTGACCGCATCCCCGGGGCGGACGTGGACCGCGAGGATGAGTCCGGGCATCGGCGAGGTGATCAGCCGCGCGGTGTCCGGCGGCTGTTTCTCCGGCATGCGGTGGGCGAACTCAGCGGCGCGGCGGCTGCGCACCACAACCGTCTCGACGCGACCGCCATGGGTGAGCCGCCACGCCTCGCCGCGCCGCTCGGCCTGCGCGACCACGGCCGTGCCGTCGATGGCGAGCTCGAGGACCATCGAACCGGCGGCCGCACGCAGCGAGATCTCCGTCGGCTGACCGTCGATCGCGAGGCGGAGCGGCGCGCTCTGCGCGACGAGCTCAATGTCCAGCTCGTGGCCGGCAACGGTGACGGTCCAGCGGCGCTCGGGCGCGTACCGCCAGCCGTCGAGCTGGCCGGTGGTCCGCGCGGCCCGCTCGTCCTCGCGCAGGCGGAGGGCGAGGGCGATCGCCGCGAAGCGACGGGCGGTCGCCGGATCCGGCGGCCCCGCCTCGAACCGATCGCCATACTCGTCGGCGATGAACCCGGTGGTCAAACGCCCGTCACGGAACCGTGGGTGGGCGATCAGGCTCGCGAGGAACGGAATGTTGTGTGTCGGACCGCGGATGACGAAGGCGTCGAGGGCGCCGGCGAGGCGCTCGAGCGCCGTCGGGCGATCCGGTGCCCAGGCGCACAGCTTGGCGATCATCGGATCGTAATAGAGGCTGACCTCGCCGCCCTCGGTGACGCCGCTGTCGACGCGGATCCCGGGTCCGCCGGGCTCCCTGTAGCGCACCAGGCGGCCGGTCGAGGGGAGAAAACCGCGTGCCGGATCCTCGGCATAGATCCGGGCCTCGACCGCCCAGCCGTCGATCCGGAGCGCTTCCTGGATGAAGGGCAGGGGCTCGCCGGCGGCCACCCGGATCATCAGCTCGACCAAATCGAGACCGGTGATCAGCTCGGTCACCGGGTGCTCGACCTGGAGACGCGTGTTCATCTCCAGGAAGTAGAAGCGCCGGTCGCGATCGACGATGAACTCGACGGTGCCTGCTGAGTGGTAGCCTACGGCCCGGGCCAGGGCCACCGCCTGCGCGCCCATCGC
>CALKJU010000072.1 GCA_937995535.1 uncultured Alphaproteobacteria bacterium | reverse complement strand
GAGAAAGGTCCCGTCCGGCATCGCCACCGGCCCCTCGGGAAAGCGCAAGCCGCGCGCGATCTCCTCCATCGAGCGATCCCCCCTGTCACTGACCGCTTCGTCGCGGCGATGCTGGCACGCGGCGAGGCCCGCGGCCACCGTCGCCTCCCGCGGCGGAGCTCCCGGCGGGCGGAGTTCCCGGCGTACGGAACGCTTTGGCCTACACGACCTGGACACCGCCAAGGCGGGATCGTCTTCTCCGTACCGAACGAGAGTCCGTCCTGGCCCAGTTCAGGCCGATCCAGCGGAGCCGAAGAACCCGACGGCCTCGTCCAGGGTCACGACGTGGCAGTAGATCATGTTGATGATCTCGAGCTCGTGGTGGTGGAGTTCCATCGTCGCGGCGGCACAGCAGTCCTCGACGACCAGCACCTCGAAGCTCTCGTCGGCCAGGCTGCGAACCGTCGAGGAAACGCACTGGTCGGTGAAGATGCCGACGCAGATTACCTGGCGGATGCCCATGTTGTGGAGCAGCAGGCGCAGGTTGGTGCCGGTGAGAGCACTGTCGGTCGTCTTGGTGACGACGATCTCGTCGCCGACGGGCGCCAGCTCGGGGACGATCTGGCTGTCGGCCCGGTCCTTGGGCAGCAGCAGATTGTTGAAGCCCGGTTTCTTCTGGCTCAGCGAGCGGTCCCGGCCATCCTCCTTCTGGCAGCCGATCCGGGCGAACACCACCTCCGCGCCGCGCCGGCGGCACTCGGCCATCAGCTTGGCGCAGTTGGGTATGACCGTCTGCCGCATGCGGGCGAAGAACGGCTGCCAGCGCGCATCGTCGGCCGGATCGGGCTTCGGCTCGAGGTAGGTGTTCTGGATGTCGATGACGAGCAGCGCCGTCGTCGCCGCGTCGAGGACGATGTCCTCGGGCTCCGGGGCGTTCTCGTAGTAGAAGGAGCGGTAGGCGGTCTTCCAGCTCATCGGTCGCTCTCCGGTCGCGTGCGGCGCAAGGCCCCGATCTCGGCCGTCGGCAAGAGCCCGCCGGGGCGCAGGATGAGGAACAGGATCATCGCGCAGGCGAGCGCCACCTCGGTCAGGCCGACGACCTGCCCGGCGAAGAGCTGCGCCCGGTTGAGTGCGCCCTCGACGGCGCGCAGACCCTCGAAGGCGAGGGTGACGAGGAAGGTGCCGAGCACGGCCCCGGAGACCGTCGAGGCCCCGCCGATCACCAGCATGCCCAGCACGACGAAGGTCTCCTTGAGATAGAACGCCTTGGGAGAGAAGGAGGTGATGAAGTGGCCCCAGAGGCCGCCGCCGAGCGCGGCGATGGCGGCGCTGAGCACGAAGGCGCGCCAGCGTAGCGCCGGAATGCGCACGCCGATGGCGCCGGCGGCGATCTCGTCGTCGCGCGAGGCACGCAGCAGCAGGCCGGTGCGGGACTCCTTGAAGAGCAGGGCCACGGCGATGACGGCAAGCGCGGCGCCGGCGGCGAGGCCCAGCGTGGTCGCCTTGGGCAGGCCGAACAGCGTGCGCGGACCGTTGGTGACCGCACTCCAATGCAGCATCAGCGTGTGCAGCACGACCAGCAGGGCGAAGGAGGTGATCACCGCCGCAGCATCGGACAGCCGCATCAACGGGTAGGAGACCAGCGCCGCGACCAGCGCAGCGACAGCCACACCGGCCAGGATCGCCACCATCGGCGCCACCGCGACGCCCTCGAGCAGGGGGTAGAGGTCCGGCAGGGCCATGCCCTTCATCTGCGCCGGAATGGACAGCACCGCCGCGGCGTAGGCACCGACCCCCATGAAGCCGATATGGGCGAAGGAGAGGATCCCGGCGTTGCCCATGAACACCTGCAGCCCGACGACCAGCACGAGGTTGATGCAGAGCGTGATCGCGATCCGCTCGAGCAGCAGGCTCTGCGCGAACTGGACGGCACCGGCCAGCGCGAGGACCGGCAGGGCGAGGAGGAGGAAGCTGAGCGCGAGCCGACGCCAGGGCATGTCAGGTCCGCCGCCCGGCGGCCGGCCCGCGGATCAGGCCCTCGGGACGCCACAGCAGGATCAGGATCACCGCCGTGAAGGTGAAGGCGTCGCGGAACTTGAGCAGATCCTGGGGCAGGAGGTGGTTGAGGCTGGTATCGATGAAGGCGAGCAGGAAGCCGCCGATCACCGCGCCCTCGAGCGAGCGCATCCCGCCGATGACGGTAGCGATGAAGGCGACCAGCAGCGGCTCGAGGCCGATGCCCGGGGCGACACTGGCGCTGCGCCCGAGCCAGAGCAGCGCCACGATTCCAGCGAGCAGGCCGCTGATCGCGAAGGCCGAGGTGATGACCAGGTTGGCCGGCACACCGAGCATCCGTGCCATGGTGAAGTTGGCGGCGGCGGCGCGCATCGCCAGGCCGAGCACGGAGCGTTTCATCAGGAGAGCGAACAGCGCCAAGAGCACGACAGCAGTAGCGATGGTGATCAGGTTACGGACCGGCGTGACGACGCCGCCCAGGCGCACGGTCTCTGAGAAGATGTCGGGGAGCGGCACGCTGCGCGGGCGGGGCGAGATGAGCAGCAGCGCCGCGTTCTGCAGCAGCGTCGAGAAGGCGAAGGAGGTGATCAGGACGGCGGTGACCGACTTGGTCCGCACCGGGCGGAACGCGACATGGTCGGTGACGATGCCGGTGAGCACCGCCATCAGCACGGCCACGGCCGCCATGAGGATCCAGGGCAGGGGCGAGCCGCCCAGCAGGAACAAGGTGTAGCCCGTGACCATGATGAGCTCGCCATAGGCGAAATTCACCAGGCGCAGGATGCCGTAGACGATCACCAGCCCCAGCGCCATCAGCGCGTAGGCGCCGCCGAGGGCGAGCACGTCGACGACGAACTGGAGGAAGGCGGTCACCGGCTCAGCCGCCGAGATAGAGCTGCTGGAGGTCGGTGGCGGCGGCGATCTCCGCGGCCGGTCCGCTGGCTGCGATCTCCCCCTGCCGCATCACGTAGGCGCGGTCGGCGATGGCCAGCGCCTGGGCGGCGTTCTGCTCGACCAGGAGGATGGTGAGCCCGGCGCGGCGCAGTTCGACGATCATGGCGAAGATCCGCTGGACGATGGTCGGCGCCAAGCCGAGCGACGGCTCGTCGAGCAGGAGCAGGCGCGGCCGGCTCATCATCGCGCGAGCGATCACCAGCATCTGCTGCTCGCCACCGGACAGCGTCCCGGCCGGCTGGTCCTGGCGTTCGCGCAGGACGGGGAACATGGCCAGCATCCGCTCGCGATCGGCGGCGACCCCCTGGGCATCGCCGCGCCGCGTGAAGGCACCGAGGCGGAGGTTCTCGCCGACGGTGAGGTCCGGGAACACGTCGCGCGTCTCCGGGACCATCGCGGCGCCGAGCCGGACCATCCGTTCCGGGCTGGTGCCGAGAACCTCCTGACCGTCGAGGCGGATCGACCCGGCGGCGGGGCGCAGAGCGCCGGCGATCGCGCGCAAGGTCGACGACTTGCCGGCACCGTTGGCCCCGAGGAGTGCCACCAGCTCACCGTCCCCGACGGCCAAGCTCGCGCCGCGGACCGCGCGCACGGCACCGTAGCGCACCTCGAGCCCGGCCACCTCAAGCATGGGCGGTGCCGAGATAGGCCTCGATCACCTGCGGGGCGCGGCGCACCGACACGACATCCCCCTCGGCGATCGTGCGCCCCGAGGCCAGCACGTGCAGGCGGTGGCAGAGCCGCATGATCAGGCGCATGTCGTGGTCGATGATGAGCAGGCCGAGGCCGCGCTCGGCCGGCAGCGCCGCGAGCAGGGCCAGCAGGGCATCCGACTCGGCCTCGTTCAGCCCCGCCGCCGGCTCGTCGAGGAGCAGGAAGCGCGGACCGGCGGCGAGCGCGCGGGCGATCTCGACACGCCGCTCGTCGCCATAGCTGAGCGCGCCGGCGCGCTCGTCGCGGTAGCCGGCAAGGCCGAACTCCTCGAGCAGGAGATCGGCGCGGACCGCCGCCTCGCGGCGGCCGGCACCCTGCGCCACGGCCGCCGCCTCGAGGTTCTCGCGCACGGTGAGGTTGGTAAAGAGACGGACGATCTGGAAGGAACGCGCGATCCCGCGCCGGGCAATCGCCGGCGGCGCGAGGCCGGTGATCGGCTCGCCGGCACAGTGCACGCTACCGGAGGAGGGCCGGACCTGGCCGGTGAGCACGTTGACCAGCGTCGTCTTGCCCGAGCCGTTAGGGCCGATCAGGCCCAGGATCTCGCCTTGGCGCAGGGTGAGCGAGACCCCGTCGAGCGCGCGGAGGCCCGCGAACTCGACAGCGATCCGGCTCGCCTCGAGGGTGGCGTCGGCCATGACGAGGGGGCGCTCCCGGCCAAGCGGCCAAGAGCGCCCGTCGTCCGTACCGCTCAGGGCGCGGGCGGGTTGGTCGGCGTGCGCCAGCCGAGGAAGGCCGGCTTGCCCTCGGTGAGCTGAACCATGACCGCGGCCTTGTCGGGCATGTGCCCCTCTTCGACACTGCGATAGTCGAGCTTGCCGGTGAGCAGGTCGAACTCGGTCGTGCGAAGTGCCTCGGCGACCGCGTCGCCGTCCGTGGTCCCGGCCACCTCGACCGCCTTGGCCAGCATCATCACCGTGTCCCACCCGGTGGCGACGAACGCGGTCTCCGGTGGGGCGCCGTACATCTCCTGATAGAGCTCGAGGAACCTGGCCATGTCGGGATGCGCTTCGGACCCCATCCAGCTGTGGGTGACGAAATAGACCTCGGAGCCGAACTTGGGCCCCATGGCCTCCCACAGGCCCGGGTCGTCGTACGAATCCCCACCGAGCACCGGCGAGTCGATGCCGACCTCGCGGATCGCGCGGACGATCATCGCGATGTCGGTGCCGTAGGAGGAGATGAAGATCACGTCGGGCCGCTGGCCGAGCGCCTGCAGACGCGCGAGCTGCGCCGAGAAGTCGTTGTCGCCATTGGTGTAGATGTCCTCGAGCAGGACCTCGCCGCCGAGCGCCTTGAAGTGCTCGACGAAGTACTTGGAAAGCGACTTGGTGTAGGCAATGAACTGGTCGGTGACCACGTAGGCGGTCTTCCAGCCCTTCTCGTTGAACGCGAACTCGGCCGCCGTAGCGCCCATGGTGGTGTTCCACATGGACAGCGTGAACTGCTTGTCGCCGAGCGTCCAGGAGCTGTAGAGCGGATCCGACGCACACATCGAGACGCCGACGATCCCGGCCGCTTGGGCCTCGCGCGACGCCGGTCCACCGAAGTCGAAGTCGCAGGGTGCGATGATCAGCTCCGCGCCCTGGCGGATCACCTCGACCGCAGCGTTGCCGACCGTGACCGGATCCGACTTGCCGTCGACGTTGATGAAGCGGACCTGCTTGCCGAGCAGACCGCCCGCGTCGTTGATCGCCTTGACGGCCAGCTGGGCACCCTTGAAGCCCGGCTCGTCCAGCGGTGCCTGCACGCCGGTCAGGCAGATGGCGCCGCCGATGACGATCTCGTCGGCTGCCGCCGGCGCCGCCATGGCCAGACTCGCCACGAGCGCGACCCCGCTCCCCGCCCTCGCCCATCGCTTCATCGACGTCCTCCTCGTTCTTGTCCGGCGCGCGGCGTCGCTGCCGTCATGACGCGCAGCCTATTTCGCTCGCGCGCGGCGGCAAACACGAATCGACCTCGCGGTGCCGGCTCGACAGCGCGTCCCGCCTACGCTCAGGTCAAGCAAGAACAACGCCACGGTGCCCATCGCATGGCCGTTCCGGTCGAGCCGTTACTCCTGCCCGGCGATCCACCGCCGGTGGAGATCGTCCGAGCGCGCGCCGGCACGCGGCTGGTCCTCGCCTGCGAGCACGCCGGGCGCGCGGTGCCGGCGCGCCTTGGCGACCTCGGCATCGTTGCGGCCGAGATGGACCGCCACATCGCCTGGGACATCGGTGCGGCAGACCTCGCCCGTGGTCTCGCCCGGCGACTCGGCGCGACCCTCGTATTGCAGCGCTACTCGCGGCTCGTCATCGACTGCAACCGGCCGCTCGCAGCACCCGATCTGGCCCCGCCGGTCAGCGACGGTACCATCGTGCCGGCCAATCTCGATCTGGACGAGGTGGGCCGACGCGCACGATGGGAGGCGATCCATCGGCCGTTCCACGATGCCCTGGCGGCGCTGCTCGACGCCACCGTGGAGCCGGTCCTGGTCACGGTACATAGCTTCACACCGCGGCTCGCCGGCCGCGCCCGTCCCTGGCATGCGGGCTTTCTGTGCAACCGCGACCCGGCGCTCGCGCGCGCGCTCCTCGAGGCGGCGGCCGCGCTAGCGCCCGATCACTGCCTCGCGCTGAACGAGCCCTACACGGTCGACGATCTCTCGGACTACACGATCCCGGTGCACGGCGAGCGGCGCGGCATCCCGCATGTGCTGGTCGAGGTGCGCAACGACCTTATCGCGGACGAGGCGGGCCAGGAGGCGTGGGCCGACCTGCTGGCCGTTGCGCTGACCGCCGCCCTGGAGGGTTTGCCGGCATGGACTTCGACGCGCTCCTGACCCGTGAAGTGGCGCTGGTACCCGCCCGCGCCGCGCTCCTGTTCGTCGACGTGCAGAACTTCTGCGCCCACCGGCAAGGTGGCGAGTTCAGGGACCTCGATGACGCCACGTTCGAGGCGCGCTACGGGGCCTTCTTCCGGCACCTGCACGGCGAGGTGCTGCCGAACATGCAGCGCCTCCAGCAGGTCTGCCGGCGGGCCGGGATCGAAGTGCTCTACACGGTGATCGAGAGCCTCACCAAGGACGGCCGGGACCGCAGTCTGGATTACAGGATCACCGGCTTTCACGTGCCCCGCGGGTCGTGGGACGGGCGCGTGCTCGAGCAGATCGCACCCGCCGATGACGAGATCGTCCTGCCCAAGACCTCGTCGAACGTGTTCGTCTCGACCAGCATCGACTACGTGCTGCGCAACATGGGCAAGCGCCAGCTCGTGGTGAGCGGGTTGCTGACGGACCAGTGCGTGGAATCCGCGGTCCGTGACGCGTGCGACCTCGGCTACCTCGTGACCCTGGTGACCGACGCCTGCGCTACTTACACAGCCGAGCGTCATGAGCACGCGCTCCGCGAGATCAAGGGCTATTGCCGCCAGGTGACGACGGCGGCGCTGGTCGCCGAGCTGGCGGCGACCAGCTCGCGCGCGACCTAGGCGGCGGCCGCTGCCGTGCGTTCGCGCACAGCACCTCGCTCCAGGACGTGCATGCTGCTCCTCTGGGTCGGTAGCTCGGCGTGGGGAAACAGCGCATGGCGGCGGAACGTGATTGGAATCTGCGGCTGGTGCGGAGCCGCGAGGCGCGTCGCTTGCTGCCCAAGCAGCCCGGCACGGAGCTCGTGGCCTGGGGCGATCTGCGCGTGGCCCATCTCGACACGGGCTATACCGAGCATCCGACCTTCGGGGACTGGACGGCAGGCGCCGTGTGGCTGCGGCCGGCCGAGGGCCTGAACCGGCGCGAGCCCGGCATGCCGCCGCTGGATCCGCTCAGCTACGAGGGCAGCCCGGGCCACGGCACGCGGACCAGCAGCGTGCTGTGCGGCGAGGCGGTGGCCCTGCCGGGCGTGCCGGCGCCCGCGGCCGAGATCGCCGTGGCGCCGCGGCTGCCCGTTATCCCGTGCCGCGTGGTCAACAGCGTCGTGCTCTCGCCCGAGCCCAACCGCGAGGCCGTGGCGGCGGGCATTCGGCACGCGGTCGCCCGCCGGTGCCAGGTCGTGAGCATGAGCCTGGGCGTGCCGTTCATGCCACCCTTCGCCACCGGTGGCATGGGCCATGCGGTCGACGAGGCCTACGAGGCCGGGGTGATCCTGGTCGCCGCCGGCGGGCAGGTCGTCGACAGCGTCTGCTACCCGGCCAAGTACGACCGGACCATCGGCGTCGGCGGGATCACCGCCGCGAGGCGCATCTGGTTCAAGTACCGGGCCGGCCGCGACATGATCGACGTCTGGGCGCCGGCCGCCGACGTGCTGCGCGCCAATCCGCTGGCGGCGGTCGGGACGGTCCCGATCCGCCCGATCGAGGGCAGCGATCCCGGAATGTCGGCGCTCAGCTCGGATTCGAGTAGCGGCGATTACGCCAAGGGAGCGGGTACGTCCTACGCCACGGTGCACGTTGCCGGTGCAGCGGCGATGTGGCTGCTCGCGCGCGGCGCGGACATCGCCGCCACCTACACGGAGCCGTGGCAGCGCGTCGAGGCCTTCCGGCGGCTTCTGCGGAGCACAGCTCAGCCGATCACCGGGCCCGCGCCGCCGAATGGCACCGCCATCCTCGACATACACGCCTTGCTTCTTGCTGACCTGCCGGCCGCCACGACGCTCGCGAAGGCGCCCGAGGACAAGCACAAGTTCGGCTGATGTGGGCCGGCTGGGTGGTCAATAGACCTCGGCGTAGGCCGCGCAGATCTCCTCCAGCGTCCGCCCGCCGATATGCTCGATCTCGGCTCGCTTGTGGGCGACGTAGATGTCGACGAGGCCGGGCGGCAACCAGCCCTGCAGGGTCCGGTCGGCGGCCAACTCTCGCAGCGCTTCGTCGAGCGAGGCTGGCAGCCGCCTCAGGCCGCGCCGATGCAGCGTCGCGACATCGAGCAGGCTCAAATCCTCGACGGTCGCCTCCGGTGTCGGCAGCCGATCGTCGATGCCTTGCAGGCCGGCGGCGACCAGCGCCGCCAGGGCGAGATGAGGGTTTGCGGCGGCATCGGCGGCACGATACTCGAAGTTGAACTGCCGGGTCCGTCCCGCCTCGTCGCGCTCCGAGACCGGGCAGATCCGGACGCCGGCCTCGCGGTCCTGGACGGCCAAGTTGTTGAAGGCGGCGCTCCAGCGGTGTGGGGTCAACCGAGCGTAGGAGACGACGCTGGGGGCGGTGAGCGCGACGAGCGCCGGCATGTGCGCGAGGATCCCGGCCACGAACGCGCCGGCTACTCCGGACAGGCCGTGGCGCCCGCCGGGGTCGTGCGTCGCCGGGCGCCCCTCGGCGTCCCACAGACTCATGTGGATGTGGACCCCGTTGCCGACCCCGGCGGGGTCGACCAGCGGGCTGAAGGTGACGGATTGCCCGTGCAGCGCAGCGACGGCGCGGGTCAGCTCGCGCAGCAGCATCGCCTGGTCGGCGGCGCGGAGCGCATCGCAGGGCTCGAGCGTCACCTCGTACTGCCGGCGACCGTACTCGCGGAGGAAGCTGTCGGCCGTGATGCCGGCCTGATCGAGGGCGCCCAGGAGCATTTCGGCGAACGGCTGTGCGGCGCGGAACCCGGTCAGGGAAAAGGCCGGACCCGCTGCCGCTTCGCCCTTCATCGTCAGCTCGTGCTCAAATGCGGCCCTGAGCTGCAGGCCGGTCCGCTCGGTCAGGCGCTCGAGCGTGCGGCGCAACAGCGAGCGCAGGCAGCAGGTCCATGGAGCGCCGTCGAGCTCGGTGATGTCGCCGAGAACGACATGCTCGGCCGACGCGCGACCGGGAAGAACGACGCGCAGCTCGCTCGCCGGGTCCGGCCACAGCACGACGTCGCCGAACGAGCCATAAGGGGAGGGGGCGATCGTGTCGAAGCAGGTGATCTGGATGTTGGTCGGGGTCCAGCCGATGCCTCGGGCGACACGCCGCGCGAGGTGCGCGACCGGGAAGCCCTTGCCACGGACCTGACCCGAGATGTCGCCGACGCAGGCCATCATCAGCGCCGCTCTGGGCATGATCGGAGCCCTCCCCGGGGGAGACCGTTTGCGATCGCCCTAGCAGCGCCTCTCCGTGGCGTCGACCATCGATCCCGGTGGTGGTCAGCCGGAGCCGCGGACATAGGGCCGGCCGAGGGCCGCTGGCAGGCTCGCGCGCCGGCCGAGCAGGACCAGGACCAGCATCACGGCGGCGAACGGCAGCATCTGCACGATGTCTGTCGGGATGTTGATCCCGGCCACCTGGATCGCCGTGGTCAGGGCCAGGCTGGCGCCGAACAGCATGGCGCCGAGCAGCACCCAGAGCGGCCGGCCGCGGGCGAGCATCGCCAGCACGATGGCGACGAAGCCGGCGCCGTTGGTGAGGAAGGGCACGAACAGCCCGGCGCCGAGATTGGCGAGGAAGGCGCCGCCGAGGCCGGCGAGCGCTCCGGTCACGGCGACCGCCAGCGACCGGACGAGGCGCACGTCGACGCCGGCGATGTCGAGCGCCTCCGGCCGTTCGCCCGCCGCACGCAGCTGCAGGTCGAGCCGCGTGCGGCGCTGCAGGAGGATCAGCAATCCAACAGCAAGGAAGGCACCGTAGACGACCGGGTGGCGGTCGAACAGCGCCGGGCCGAGGACGGGCAGGTCGGAGAGCCAGGGCAGCGGCCAGGTCGTCGCAGCCGGCAGGCGTGGGTAGCTGCGCGCGAACTGGAAGTGGTGCAGCAGCGCGGTCAGGCCCTGCGCGCCGAGGGTCAGTGCGATGCCGACGACGATCTGGTCGAGGGCGAGCCGCACGCAGAGCAGGACCATGACGGCGGCGACGAGCAGGCCGGCGGCGGCGCCCGCGACGAAGCCGAGGGCGAAGGAGCCGCTGCTCCAGGCGGCGACGAAGCCGGCATAGGCGCCGCAGAGCATCATGCCTTCGAGGCCGATATTGAGCACCCCGGCCTTCTCCGAGACCTGCTCACCGAGGCCGGCCAGGAGCAGCGGCACCCCGGCGCTCACCGCGCCGTAGAGCAGCGCGGACAGGAACGCTTCGGTGAGCAGGGGCGTCACGTTCAGCCACCGCCACGTCGTGCGACGCGCCGGTCGAGCCGCTCGCCGAGGGCGGAGGCGACGAGCAGGACGGCGACGATGACGAGGTTGACATGGTGCGGCACGCCCAGGCGGCGGGCCGCGCTCTCGCCACCGATCGACAGCACGGCGAACAGGAAGACGAACAGGATCGCGGCGAGGCCGTTGAGGCGGGCGAGGAATACGAGCGGTACGACGAGGAGGCCGTAGGCCGGGTTCCAGTCGGCCCGGACATTGCCGTGCACACCCAACACCTCGACCGCCCCGGCGAGGCCGGCGAGCGCTCCCGAGAGGAGCAGCGCCGCCACGATCAGCCGCGACACGGGCAGGCCGGCATGGCGCGCGGCGCGGGGGTTGATCCCCAGCACACGCAGGCGCAGGCCGAACGCCGTGCGGGTCAGCATGAGATGTGCGAGGACGAGCACGGCGAGCCCGATCAGAAGACCGCTGCCGACAGTCGTGCCGAGCAGGCGCGGCAGGCGGTCGTCGACCGGGAGCGTGCGGGTCTGTGGCACGGTCGTCGCGGGATCGAGAAAAGCGAGCTTGATCAGGGCATTCGCCAGCGACGTGCCGAGGAAGGTCATCATCAGGGTGGTGATGATCTCGTTGACCCCCTGATAGGCGCGCAGCAACGCCGGCAGCAGCGCCCACAATGCGCCGATCCCGGCGGCCAGGGCGAGGCCCACCAGCAGCGTGAGCGGGCCGGGCCAGATGGCGGCGAGCGCTGGCGCCATGGCCGCGGCCGCAAGCGCCCCGAGCAGCGACTGGCCGTCAACGCCCAGGTTCCAGATCCCGGCACGAAAGGCGACGATCAGGCTTGCCGCGAGCAGCAGCAGCGGCGCCATCCGCGTCAGGCTCTGCTCGAGCCCGAGCCGGGTGAGCAGCCCTCGCTCGGCCACGTAGGCGAAGTAGGCGATGGCGTCGACGCCGAGCGCCGCCAGCAGCAGGCTGGCGAGCGCCAGGGTGAGCGCGATCGGTGCGAGCGTCGTGAGCGCGAGCCGCACCGTGGCGTCGACGATGGGTCGCGCTGGCTGGATGCCGTCCGGCTCGTTCATGCGGGCGCGCGCGCCAGGAGCTGGCCGATCCGGGCGCGCGCGCCGGGATCGTTTGCCAGGGTCGCGACCAGCCGCCCGCGTACAAGCACGGCGATGCGCCCGCACAGCTCGAGCAGCTCGTCGAGATCGGTCGAGATCAGCAGGATCGCCAATCCCTCGTCGGCGAGCCGGCGGATCCACCGCCGGGCTAGAGCGGTGCTGCGCGCGTCAAGACCATGGGTTGGCTTGGCGAGCACGATCGCGCGGGCGCCGTCGCGCAGCTCGCGGCCGAGCAGCAGGCGCTGGATGTTGCCCCCGGACAGCTGCCCGACCGGAACGTGGACACTGGTGGCGCGGACGTCGAACGCGCGTACCAGCCGTTCCGCATAGGCGGCGATCGCGGCCGGGCGGGCGAGCCCGCACCACCACAAGGGCGGGTCGCCGATGTCCTTGAGAACGGCGTTGGTCGCTACCGAGAGGGGGCGGCAGATGCCCTCGCCGAGCCGATCGTCGGTGAGGTAGCGGAGCCCGAGTCGGCGCCGCGCCGCGACGTCGAGCCCGTCGAGGGACCGGCCGGCCAGCTCGACCGAACCTGCTCGGCTCGGGCGTTGACCGGCCAAGGCTTCAGCCAGCTCACGCTGGCCGTTGCCGTCGATGCCTGCGATTCCGAGGATCTCGCCTGCACCGACCGAGAGCGAGAGATCCGCGACCGCGTCGCCGTGCGTCGCCGCGACGTGGAGTCCCTGGACCGACAGCATCGGTGTCGTGGGCATGGCCCGCGGTCTCCCATGGTCCTCGACCCAGTCGGCACCGAACATGAGACGCACGAGCTCCCGATGCGGGTCTTCGCCACTGGGCCGGCGCAGCGCGGTGTCGTCGACCTCGCCGACCTTGCGCCCGCGCCGCAGCACCGAGATCCGATCGGCGAAACGGCACGCCTCGTCCAATTTGTGGGTGACCAGCAGCACAGCCAGCCCGCCACGCGCGAGGCGGCGGAGCAGCACCCCCAGCTCGTCGATCGCCGACGGTGTCAGTACCGCGGTCGCCTCGTCGAGGAGCAGGACACGGCTGTCGTGGAGCAGGGCGCGCACGATCTCGACCTGCTGGCGCTCGCCGACCGAAAGGTCGCCCGCCTTGGCGTCGAGCGGCACCGCCAGCCCGAGCGGCGCGGAGATGGCGGCCACGCGTCGCGCGAGCGCCGCGGGGTCCGGTGGGCGCCACCACGGGCCGCCGAGCAGCAGGTTCTCGGCGACGGTCAGCGTCGGGACCAGCATGTCGTGCTGGAACACGGTCGCGATCCCGAGTGTCAGCGCATCGTGGGGCGAGCGGATGGTGCGCGGCTCGCCATCGATCCGGATCGTCCCGGCATCCGGTTGCACCAGCCCCGAGAGGATCGCCACCAGCGTCGACTTGCCGGCGCCGTTCTCGCCGACCAGGACGTGCACTTGGCCGGCGCGGAGCGTCAGGTCGATGCCATCGCAGGCGAGGACGCCCGGGTAGCGCTTGCTGACAGCGGCGAGCTCGACGATCGGCCGGGCGCGCTGGGAGTCGATCGGCTCGCCGCTCAGGGGCTCGTCACCTCGGACACGAACGGGCGAACGGCCTTGGCGTCGAACTCCGGCACGACCACGATCCGCCCGGCGATGATCTCGTCGCGCAGCGCCATGACCTCCTCCCAGACCGCATCGGGGATCTGCGGCGTACGCAGCAGACTCACCGAGCCGTCGGCAAGCGAGATCTGGTAATTGCGCGTGCCGAAACGGCCGGCGCCGAGGTCATCGAGCATGGCGCGGTAGACGGGCGTCATGTCCCAGACCACCGAACTCAGCAGGTGGCCTTTATCGATGCTCGACTTGTCGCCGATCACGTCGATGAACAGCACATCTCCGCCATCGACGGCGCGGGTCGTCTCGACCGCCTGCAGCATGCCGAAGGTCGAGCCGTCACCCTGGCCGAAGACGATGTCGGCGCCGGCGGCGATGATCGATTCCGTGACCCGCTTGCCTCCGGCGGCGTCGCTGTAGGCGGCGGGGCCGATCACCGCATAGCGGATCGTCACGTCGCCACGTTCGGCGCGCACCCCCTGGGCGAAGGCGATCGACTGCGAGTTCCACGACGGCGGCTCGCCGGAGACGACGATGCCGACAGTGCCGGTGCGGGTCAGCTTGGCCGCGAGACGGCCGGCGAGATAGGCGCCCTCGTGGCCGCTGAGCGTGTAGTCCGCGACGAGGCCCGGACGCAGCGCTTCGGGGGCGTCGACGATGGCCACCGGCACGCCGGTCTCCGCGGCGATCTCCGGCGCCGCGGTGTTGTAGCCGCTGGCATGGGCGATCAGCAGCCCGGCACCGTCGGCGACGAGCTCGCGCATGGTCGGGCGCACGTCGCCATAACCGAGTCCTTCGGCGACCAGGAGCTCGAGGCCGCGCTCGGCCGCGACCGCGCGCGCCGCCGTGACACCCTGCTGGTTCCAGCCGAAGTCGGTGCTCTGCTCGGGCGTCAGGATGGCGATCGCACGCAGCTCGGCGGCGCGTGGGGCAGCGGAGGTCACGAGAGCGCAGCCGAGCACGGCAAGCGCCACGACCCGGTGACGTATCGGCACGCCCGTTCCCCTCCGTCGTCGCTCCGCGAACGGTCGCGATGCTGCCACGGATGTGGCGCGTGGACGAGGGCGCTTTGTGGGGCGTCCGCCCGTACGGCGGAAGCGGTGGAACCTCGCCGCCTACACCTCCTGTTCGGGCGGGATGAAGCGCTTCGCACTCGGCGCGGGCAGGTCCTTGGGTGGCAGGGCCGGCTGCGGCAGGGCGTAGAACCTGGGCTGCTCCGGATCGAGGGACGGCTCGAAGGGCAGCCGCATCCGCACACCGGTGCCGTCGTTCTCGGCCGAGCGCAGGGCCTCCTGCAGCTCGCGCGCCCGATCGCGGTCCCACGGCAGCTCGTAGGCGCGCGGCTCGGCGGCCCCGTCGAGCTGCAACCAGACATAGATCCGCTCGCCCTCGTCGATCGTGCCGGCGAGCACGTTCGCCTCACCGGCCTGCGCCTGGAGCCATTCGAAGGCGATCGGCTTGGGGCGGCTCAGCAGATCGGACCAGCCCGCGAAGCCGACCGGCAGGAACAGCGCAAAGACGCCGAGCGCTCCGAGCTTGGCGGCAAGGCGCCGCGGCGCCCAGAGCGCGATCGTGCCCAGAGCGCTCGCCAGGACGACCGTGGCGGCGAAGATGACGGGCATGCTGCTCATGACTTCCTCCCGCTGCGAAGCGGACGTTGCAGGTTGTGAACGCTGTCCGGCACGAGCGCGCCTTGGGCGTCGAGCCGAAAGCGCAGCACGGTCAGCTCCTGGCCCTCGCGGCGCAGCTCGGCGTCGGTGGCGAGGATCTGCCGCGCCGCGCTGCCGTCGTCGCTGCGCGTGCTGACGACCACGCGCGCAGGCACCGGGAGCGTCTTCGACAGGTGCCGGTAGAGGTGCAGGTTGATGGTGTACTCGCCGGCGATGACGCCGCGGGCGTAGGCGACTTCGTAGTTGAGGCCGGACAGATCGAGCTTCTGCCCGAGATCGTCGCGCAGCAGGTTGAACACCGCGCCACCCTTGTTCGAGTAGCCGACGGGAATGTCGCCCGGCGCCTGGACCCACAGGTCGACGTCGGTATCGAACTCCGGCGGCCAGGTCACCTCGACCAGGACGTTGCCCGGCATTCTGGCATCCTCGGCGGTCTTCGCCGCCTGTGCCCCGAGGTGCGGCAGCAGCAGGATGACGATCGCGACGAAACCGGCGAGCGCCAGGGTGATGACGTCGCGGAACACCGTTCCGTCGTCGTCCTCGTCGCTGCGGTCAAGCGCGTCCATGTTGCTCTCCCAGCTCGACCAGGCGCGTGTAGAGATGCACCGCGCCGCCTTCGAGGATGCGGTAGTTGAGCATCAGCCAGATGTTGAGGACCGCGCCGACGAGCGTGGTGTAGAGCGCGGTCGACATCCCGGCGATCAGTGTCGAGACCATCGGCCCGATCGAGGCCGGATCGGCGGCATTGCTCGGATCGACGCCGGAGAGGGCGATGACGAAGCCGACCACGGTGCCGATCAGCCCGAGCAGCACGAGGGACGCCGCGATATGCCTCACCCCGCTGATCCGCTGGGCCAGCTTCAGCCGCAGGGTCGCCGCGAGGGTCGCCCGCGTCGTCGCGTCGGCCTGGGCGACCTGGGCGAGATGCGCGCCCGTCTTGCTCGCCACCCCGGCGCGCCCGTGGGCGAGGTCGTTCAACTCGCGGCTGAGCACCCAGACGCGCTCTCCAGCGCGCCCGAGGCCGATGATGAACACCGCGACGATCAGCGCGCACAGTCCGGTCGCGTCCGCGCCGCGCACGGTGTCGAGCCAGCCGCTGGTCCAGGCCCCGCCGACAAGAGCCAGCGCCGCCATGTTCAGCAGGGCGAAGCGCAGCAGGAGGAGCCAGCGGTAGCGCTCAGCGCCGGGGTCGGCCAGGTCACCGGCCCTGTCGTGCCGGTCGTAGGCGAGAGCCAGAAGTCGAGGGGATGCGATGGCCATGACTGCCTGCCTCGGGTTCGGGCGTCGCTGCCGGACTGACCGCGCTTAGAGCGAGCGGGACCAGGAGCCCTTCGCCCAATCGGGCGATCAGCCAGTGAGCGACCAAAAGGCGATGTCATGACATCGAGCGAACAGATAGCACCGAGCGCGACGCGCGGAAGTGCTGGATATCACCGGCCACCGGGCAAGGATTGGGAGCGGCCACCCAATCCGTTCCGCAAGATGATGCGGCACAACAACTTAGTAAGCTGCCGAAGAGACATGCAGCGCACGCCCGTGAAGTGGGCAGGTGGGCGTTCAGCTCAAGTGGACCGTGGGTTAGGCTGCCCAGGCAGCGGGCATCACGACTTCGCGTTGCGCGCAGGCCACAGCCGGCTGGCGAGTCGCCAAGGGCCTGATCAATCACGGGGCATATCCTCTGGCACTCAGCGCAGCGGCGAAACCAGCAGGACCGACGGCGCTCGTTCTCCCGCCGCTCGATAAGGGCGGGCGGCTGCGCTGCCACAGCAGCCGGGCGACGGCCGTGTCGCCCGCCGCGACGTGTCGGTGGAAGCAGCGGATCGTTGTCGTCCGACGCGGCAGGACGCGCGCCTCAGCGAGCCTGACGACGCGGGCTGGAAGAAAGACGAGCGCGCGCCAGCTCCCTTACCGACGATGCCAGCTGGATTGCCTGCGACCGCCGCGCAGACAAAGCGTGAGCCGGGAGAGCGGGCCGGCCGCGCGGAACTCGTCGTGGTGATCAGCCCCCGGGCGCATCTTCAGGAGGCCGACCTGAGACAGCAGTTGGCAACGGAGGGCGAGGCAGAGCAGAGCCGCCATCACTTGGCGGGCGATGACCGGCGGGACGACCTCCGGCAAAGGCAGCTCGGTCGCGGTGCCGCGGGACCGACGCCGATGCGTGTTCCCCACCGTCGTGGCGATGAAGCAAGCATCGAACCTGCGGAACCACCGGAGTGCCCGGCGCGTCTCGCGAGCGGTTTTCTGAGGCTGGCCGTGGAGTGGGGCGATCGTCGCGTCGCTGATCGCGCCGTATGGTCAGGTGGCGCCGAGCGTGCCTCGGCTGGGCCTCGGCCAGAACCTCACCGATTGCGCGACCACGCACGCACTACCATCATCGCGCGAAGCTATCATTCGGAGAGCCTGATGCGCTGCGCGTTCGGTCTGTTCGCTCTGCTGCTCGCCGTCCCCCCGGCAGCGGCGGAGGTGCCGGTGGATCTCGAGCTGGTCCTGGCCGTCGACATCTCGGGCAGCATCGATCCGTACGAGGCCGCCCAGCAGCGCCGCGGCTACGTCGACGCCTGGTCGGACCCGGCGGTCATCACCGCGATCCGGAGCAACTTCCACGGCCGTATCGCCGTGACCTACGTCGAATGGTCGGGCGCCGAGCATCAGCGGACCTTGATCGACTGGCGGCTCGTCGCGGACGAGGCCGACAGCCTCGCCTTGGCCAGCGAGCTCGCCGAGGCGCCGGTCACCCGCGGCATGTACACCTCGATCAGCAGTGCCATCGACTATGCCGTCACGCTCTTCGACGACAACGGCTTCGTCGGCGAGCGGCGGGTGATCGACATCTCCGGCGACGGGCCGAACAATCGTGGTCGCCCCTTGGCCGCCGCGCGCGCCGATGCGTTGGCCCGCGACGTGGTGATCAACGGCTTGCCGATCCTCAACGATCGGGTGCAGCCATGGAACCTGCCGACGCCGATGGAGATCGAGCTCGATCGCTACTATGCCGAGCAGGTGATCGGCGGCCCGGGCAGTTTCGTCGTCGTGGCAAGGGGTTTCGACGCTTTCCGCGAAGCCATTCTCAACAAGCTTATCCTGGAGATCGCTGGTCGCGAGCCGGAGCCGGCACGCCGCTTCGCCGGCCGGGCAGGAGGCTGACAGTTCGGGCTGGCATCGGCGAGACCCGTTCCGCATAGTGCGCGGAGCAGATCCTCGGGGGCGTCGATGCGACCAGTCAACGTGGCCGTGGCGCAGATGTCCTGCACCTGGGACCGCGACGGCAACGTGGCCCGCGCCGAGCGTCTCGTGCGCGCCGCCGCCACCCGCGGCGCCGGGCTCGTTCTACTTCAGGAGCTGTTCGAGAGCCCCTATTTCTGCAAGGACCGCGATCCCGCGCATTTCGCGTTGGCGCAGCGCTTCGAGGGCAACCCGCTGCTCGCGCGGATGAGCCGGCTGGCGAGCGAGCTCGAGGTCGTGCTGCCGATCAGCTTCTTCGAGCGGGCCAACAACAGCTACTTCAACTCCCTGGCGGTGATCGACGCCGACGGCCGCGTGCTCGGCGCCTATCGAAAGAGCCACATCCCGGACGGCCCCGGCTATGAGGAGAAGTACTACTTCACCCCCGGCGACACCGGCCTGCGCGTCTGGCAGACGCGGATCGGCTGCATCGGCGTCGGGATCTGCTGGGACCAGTGGTTCCCGGAAGCGGCCCGGGCGATGGCCATCATGGGCGCGGAACTGCTCCTCTACCCGACCGCGATCGGCTCCGAGCCGGGGGAGCCGGACTGGGATTCGAGCGATCACTGGCAGCGCGTGATGCAGGGGCATGCCGCCGCGAACATGGTACCGGTGCTGGCCGCCAACCGGATCGGCGTCGAGACCGGCCAGTCCTGCGCGGTGACCTTCTACGGGCGATCCTTCATCGCCGGGATCACGGGCGAGCTGGTCGCCGAGGCCGGGCGCGACGAGGAGACGGTCCTCAGCGCGAGCTTCGACCTCGACGAGCTTGCGCGCCGCCGGGCGGCGTGGGGCCTGTTCCGCGACCGGCGCCCGGAGCTCTACCTGCCCCTCCTGACCTTCGACGGCCGCGAGCCGCAGCTCTGATCGGCTCTCAGGTGACGGCGTCGATCTCGGCGTCGGTGAGCTGGCCGGGGACGAGGGTCACCGGAATGCGGATGCCGCGGCCGAGATTGCTCATCAGGTAGGTGACCAGCGGGCCGGGGTTGGAACCGACCGCGGTCGCGAGGACGAGCAGCGAGATGGTGTCGTCCTCCTTGAGCAGGGCCACGAGTTGCTCCGCCCGATCGCCGATCCGGATGTGGACGACCGGCATCGTCCCGGTCTCTGCGTAGACCTGATCGGCGAGCGCCTGGAGGCGTCGCTCGGCCTCGGCCCGCGCCTCCTCTTCCATCACCCGGCCGACCCCGAGCCAGTGCTGGAACTCGGTCGGCTCGATGACGTAGAGCAGCGCCACCCGGCCGCGCGTGTTCTGCGCCCGCCGGCAGGCGAAGCGCAACGCGTTGCGCATCTCCTCGCTCTCGTCGACGACCACCAGGAAGACGCGCTGGCGGGCGGCCTGGGTCGCGCTCTTGGGCGTCGCCTCGCTCATCGTCAACGCCTCCGGAACATGACGCTGGCGCCCCAGCCGGCGCCGACGGCCAGCAGGATCGCGGCGAGGCCGTAAAGTGCCGGTTGCCGATGCGCGAGGTCGAAGAGATCAGCCTCCAGGCCGATCTTGGAGATACCGAGCGGGCTGGCCTGGGCGTTGATCACCGCCCCGTCGCGGAACTGCAGCACCTGAACCTGGTAGCTGCCCGGCGGGACGCTGGCAGGGAAAGCCAACCGCGTGCGGAACAGCATGCGCCCGAGAAAGGTGACGCGCCCGACCTCGGCGCTGAAGAGGCGCTCCTGCTGCTTGTTGCGGATCAGCGCCTCACGGAAGGCATCGGCCTCCTCGCGTGGTCCGCCACCCACGCCTGCCGGCCGGAACCGGATGTTCGCCGCGCCGAGTTCGTAACGCGCCAGCACCGACGGCGCGGCCAGCTCCTCGAGCGGACGGCTCGCCGCCACCGCGTAGTAGCCTGGGACCGCACGGAATGTGAGCTGCTCGGTGAAGAGCCAGACGAAACCGACCCGGCTGCGGCGCCGCACCGTGACATCGCCGAGCGGGCCGCGGACCACCACAGCCACGTCCGTGCCCGGTTCCTCGACCGCACCGAAGACGAGCACATCGGTTCCGGCGAACGCCGTCGTGATCGCAATCAGATGATGCGAGATGTCCGCCTCGAGGGCGCGCGCCACCATCCAACCGCCCCCGGCGATCGTGGCGATCACCATGGTGACAAGGGCGAGCCGTGACCAAGCACGCACCGCTGCTCCCCGTCCGTGCGCTCGCCGAACTCTAGCGACGCGCGGACGAGGAGTGAACCGAGCGGTGATGGGTAGCTGTCAGCCCATCGCGGCGACGCGGCGTGGCGCCTCGGTCTCGGTGCCGCCACCGCTGCGCTCGGCGGCGCTCTTGAACAGACGCTCGAGGGTCTGGACGAGCGCGCGCAGCTCGGATGAGGCGAGACTGTAGTAGATGGTCTGCGCGTCACGCCGTGTCCGCACGAGCGAGTCGCGGCGCAGCCGGGCGAGATGCTGCGACAGGGCGGACTGGCTCAAACCGACGCGACGCACCAGCTCGCCGACGTTGCACTCTTCGTCGACGAGTTCGCACACGATCAGCAAGCGATTGTGATTGCTGAGCGCCTTGAGTAGCCGAGCCGCCTGCCGGGCGTTCGTCCGCACTGCCTGTGTTTTCATTGTTGATGCCGTCCTGAAGTAGGGGTGATGTGGCTCCGTGAGGCGATCCACGTACCTCTTTTGGGGTAGGTCGCCTCGTATTACAAGAGGCGCTGCAAGCGTAGGCCACCTAAATTTCTGGTTAGCTTGTTGCCCGCGCCGGCCACAGACGTCCGGTCTCGAGATAACGCAGCGCCCATCGCGCGCCGCCGACCATGCCGGCAACCGCCAGCGGTGACGTCGGGAGCATCGCCGCGAGGCCGCTGACGCCGTGGCCGACGGTGCAGCCGGCAGCGAGTGCGCCACCAGCGCCGAGGAGGACAGCGCCAACGATGTGCCGCACCATGTCCTCGCGCGCCGTGAACGTCTCGAGACGCAGGGCGTGGCCCGTCCATGCGGCGACGAAGGCGCCGGTGAGGGTGCCGAACACGAGCGCCGCTCCTACGTGATAGGCCGGGTTCGCGCCACCGATGAGCAGGCTGGTCGCGTCGGCGGAGGGTACGGCGAAGTTGAGGCCGGGCAGTGCCGGCTCGCGGAGGGCGACGAGCCACGCGCAGGTGGCCAGGACCGCGAGCGTCACGCCGACGGCCAGGTCACGGCCACTCGAGCGAAAGCCGCGGTCGGTCAGACACCAAGCGAACGCGGCGAGCCCGATCGCGATCGCGAGCATGACGCCAAGCCGCGCCGGCACCGCCGTGCCCCCGCTCGCCGGCACGAGCCGGCCGAGCCAGCGGGTGATGTCGCTCAGCACTCCGCCCTGGAACGTGGCCGCCGTCACGCCGGCGATCACCACGACGACCAACGCCTTCAGGCTGCCGGTCCCAAGCCGCACGAGGTTGCGGCTCCAGCAGCCGCCCGCGAGGACCATCCCGAACCCGAAGAGGAGGCCGCCGACCGCCGCGCCGAGCCAACCGCCGCCCGGCGACGGGGCGGTTTCACCGAGCGGCAGGCCGGCCGAGCGGAGGCCCTGGACGGCGACCAATGCCAGGGCCGCGGCAAACACGAAGCCACGCAACCGTCGCGCGCTACCGAAGAGGAAAAGGTCGGTCAGGGCACCCATGGTGCAGAAATGCGTCCGCTGACCGAGCGCGCCGACCGCCAGCCCGATCAACAACGCCCAAGCCACGGCTCCAGTCATGGACGCGGCCGCGACGAGCCTGGCTGTGACCTCGGAGCGCCAAGAGCCTCAGTTGGCGACGGCGACGACGCGCTGACGGGCTGCCTCGAGGAACGGGTGCGGGTCGATCGCGCGATCGTCGAGGCGGACCTCGTAATGCAGGTGACGCCCTGTGCTGCGCCCGGTGCTGCCGATGATCCCGAGCGGCTGGCCCTGACGGACCGTCTGCCCACGGCGCACCGACGCCGTCTTGAGGTGAGCGTAGCGCGTCGTGATCCCCATGCCATGGTCGACGACGACGCTGATACCGTACGCGCCCTCGCGGCCGGCGTGGACCACCGTTCCGGCCTGTGTCGCGCGGATCCGCGTCCCACGATCGGCGCCGAGGTCGATGCCTTCATGCATGGCGCGCCGGCCATTGATCGGGTCCTTCCGCCGGCCGAACGGGCTCATGACCTTATAGTCGGCCATAGGCTCGGCCAGAGGCAACGAGGCCATGATCTTGCGCAGCGCCACCGGGTTGGGGCCGTCGCCCGCGCCGGGTGCCAAGTCGTCGGTGGGCCGCAGCGGACCGCCAATGCCCTCCGCGCGGTCCGAGGCCCGCTCCAGCAAGGTGTCCAGGTTGACGCCTGCCTTCGCAAGCATGGTCTCGATCGCCTGGGACTGGTCGGCGACCCAGCTCCGCAGGCGGCCGAGGCCCGGGTCCTCGGGGGCAGGCACCATGGGCGTCCGCTGCTCCAGCTCGGCGATTCGCTGCTGCAGACGCTCGACGTGGCGACGCGCGGTGGCATGCTCCAGCTGCAACGCCCGGGCCCGCGTCTCGAGGCCCAGAAGGCGCGCCGAATCCATCTCAGCCTGCGGCTCGGAACGGGACCGGGCGACAAGCTTGCGCTCCACGGCCTCGCGGGCGGCGTCGCGTTCGGCGACCAAGCTGCGTAGCTCGCCCGCCGCGCGCTCCGCCTGCGCGCGGAGCGCCGTCTCGACCTCGCGCAGCCGGGCGAGTGTCGCATCATCCGGATGGGCAGTGCCGGCCGTCGGACGGGGTACGGGGACGGGGATCGCCCCGGCTGCCGTTCCTGACGACGGGGCCGCAACCGCCTGACCGGTGAGCCCGGCGGCGAGCGAAAAGCTCAATACGACGCCAAGCAGAAACGCGCCGACGCATAAAAGCGGCGCGCGCGGAATCGACCGAGCACCGTACGGCGCAACACAACCCCGTGGCGTGCCGGGCGCTTCCGGGCGCGTCCTCGCGAGACCGGCCATCTCGATCTCCGCATTATGGCGGGCGGCGAGGATCTCGCCGGGGCATCCCGCCGACCTTATTCCTCGGTCGGTGGGCGCATTATGTTTCGCTCGGGCCGCCCCGTAAACCCGCCGCGTGCAGATCCTGGCCAGGATCTGTCAATTCCCTTCACGAGCGAAAGGCAGCCCAGGGTATGCGCGCTGCGGCTTTCCAGCCGCTCACAGTCTCCGGCCGTCCCCGGGCCTGAACAGGTGGACATTCTCCTCGGCGACCGACATGGACAGCATCTCGCCGGGGCGGACCGCGAGCGTCCCGTTCAGGCGGGCGCAAAGGCTGGTCCCGCCGGTCAGCTCGAGATGCGCCAGCGTGTCGGCACCGAGCGCCTCGATCCACGCCACGCGCCCGGCGAGCACTCCGCCTTCGGCCGCACCGGGTTGGAGATGTTCGGGTCGAATGCCGAGCTCGACGTCGCTACCGGCGAGATCCGGCCGGGCCGGCCGGAGCGGCAGCCGGCCACCGTCCAGGAGCACCGCTGCGCCGTCCGCGGCGACCCGCGAGCGCAACAGGTTCATGGCCGGTGAGCCGATGAAGGTGGCGACAAAAGCGCTCGCCGGACGCCAATACACGTCAAGGGGGGTGCCGATCTGCTCGACGACGCCGGCGTTCAGCACGATCAGGCGATCGCCGAGCGTCATCGCCTCGACCTGGTCATGGGTGACGTAGATGCCGGTGGTCCCGAGACGCTCCTGGAGCAGGCGGATCTCGTGGCGCATCTGCACGCGCAGCTTGGCGTCGAGGTTGGAGAGCGGCTCGTCGAACAGGAAGGCGGCCGGCTCGCGGACGATCGCCCGGCCCATCGCGACCCGCTGGCGCTGCCCGCCGGAAAGCTGGCGCGGCTTGCGCTCGAGCAGCCCCTCCAGGCCGAGGATCCGCGCGGCCTCCTGCACACGGCGCGCGATCTCCGGCCGCGCTGTGCCGCGGTTGCGCAGCCCGTACGCCATGTTGTCATAGACGCTCATATGCGGGTAAAGCGCGTAGTTCTGGAACACCATGGCGATGTCGCGATGCATGGGTTCCAGCTCGTTGACCCGCCGCCCGCCGATCCGGATCTCTCCGGCGGTGACCGTTTCCAGCCCGGCGATGCAGCGCAGCAGCGTCGACTTCCCGCAGCCGGACGGTCCGAGGATGACCAGCATCTCGCCGTCGGCGACGGTGACGCTGACGCCCTTGAGCACCTCGATGCGCCCGAAGTTCTTGCGTACATCGCTGACGACGACCTCCGCCATCCTGGCTACTTCTCCGTCTCGATCAGTCCCTTCACGAACCAACGCTGCATCGTCAGGATGATCACCACCGGGGGCAGCATGGCCAGCACGCCGACCGCCGCGATGCGTGGCCATTCGGGCGTGTCGTCGGCCGCCTCGATCATCCGCTGCACCGACATGACGATGGTCGTCATGCTGGCGTCGGTGGTGATCAGCAGCGGCCAGAGATACTGGTTCCAGCCGTAGATGAAGAGGATCACGAACAGGGCGGCGATGTTGGTCCGCGACAGCGGCAGGAGGATGTCCCAGAAGAACTTGAGGGGACCGGCGCCGTCGACGCGGGCTGCCTCGGCCAGCTCATCCGGAACGGTGAGGAAGAACTGCCGGAACAGGAAGGTCGCGGTGGCCGAGGCGATCAGCGGGATGGTCAGGCCAGCATAGGAGTTCAGCATGCCGAGATCGGCCACGACCTTGTAGGTCGGCAGGATGCGCACCTCGACCGGCAGCATCAGGGTCAGGAAGATCGTCCAGAAACAGAGCATCCGCAGCGGGAAGCGGAAATAGACGATGGCGAAGGCCGAGAGCAGCGAGATGGCGATCTTGCCGATCGCGATGCCGAGCGCCATCACCAGGGAGTTGCGCAGCATCGGCGCCACGGCGCCGGAGAACGAGCCCTGCACGCCGGCGGTGAGGACGTCGGTGTAGTTCTGCAGCAGCTGGTCGCCGAACCACATCGGGATGGGCGCCTGGATGACGTCCTCGAGGCGCTGGCTCGAGGTCACCAGCACGATCCAGATCGGCAGGGCGACGATCGCGACGCCGAGAAGCAGCGTCAGATGGGCGACGAAAGTGAGCAGCGGGCGGTTCTCGACCATCGCCGGTCAGCCGTACTGCACACGCCGCTCGATGAAGCGGAACTGGACGACGGTGAGCAGAATGACGATCGCCATCAGCACCACCGACTGCGCCGCCGAGCCGCCGAGATCGAGGCCGACGAAGCCGTCCTTGTAGACCTTGTAGACGAGGATCATCGTCGCCTGTCCGGGACCGCCTTCGGTCACGGCATGGACGATCGGAAAGGTGTCGAAGAACGCGTAGGTGAGATTGACGACGAGCAGAAAGAACGTCGTCGGCGACAGGAGCGGCAGGATGATCGTGCGGAAACGCTTGCCCGGCCCGGCGCCGTCGATCGCCGCCGCCTCGATCAGCGAACGTGGGATCGCCTGCAGGCCAGCGAGGAAGAACAGAAAATTATAGGAGACCTGCTTCCAGGTGGCGGCGATGACGATGAGGACCATGGCGTGCGTACCGTTGAGATGGTGGTTCCAGAGCACGCCTCCGCCCTTGAGCAGCCAGGCGACGATCCCGATCGTCGGATGGAACATGAAGAACCACAGCAGCCCGGCGATCGCCGGCGCCACCGCGTAGGGCCAGATCAGCAGCGTCTTGTAGCCCGTCGCCCCACGGATGACGTGATCCGCCATCATGGCGAGCAGCAGCGCGATTCCCATGCCGAATGCGGTGACGGCTGCGCTGAAGACGAGGGTGACACGAAGCGAGCCGAGATACTCGGCGCTGCGCGCGAGGCGCGCGAAGTTGTCCAGACCGACGAAGCGCGACGACAGGCCGAACGCATCCTCCTGCAGCACCGACTGCCAGAGCGCCTGGCTCGCGGGCCAGATGAAGAAGACGAGTGTGATGGCGAGCTGCGGTGCGAGCAGCAGGTAGGGCAGCAGCTTGTGGTCGAAGGTGACCCGCTTGTGCATCGGGGGCAGCGGGCGGGTCGCGCGCGGCGACCCGCCCGGCTATGCAGCGCGGTTCAGCTGTTCGCCTTCTCGAACTCGCGGATCAGCTCGTTGCCGCGGCGGACCGCGGCGTCGAGCGCATCCTGGGCGCTCTTCTGGCCCTGGAACACGGCCTCGAGCTCCTCCTCGATGATGTCGCGGATCTGCACGAAGCTGCCGAAGCGCAGCCCCTTGCTGTTCTCGGTCGGCGGCTTGTTGGTGATCTGCTTGATCGGCAGCTCGGCCTCCGGGCTCTTGTCGTAGAAGCCTTGGCTGCGGCTGAGCTCGTAGGCGGCCGTGGTGATCGGCAGGTAGCCCGTCTCCTGGTGCCACCAGGCCTGCACCTCTGGCGACGACAGGTAGGAGAAGAACCGCGCCACACCCTTGTAGTCCGCGGCGTCGCGTCCTTGCAGCACCCAGAGGGTGGCGCCGCCGATGATCGAGTTCTGCGGCGCACCGTCGACGTTCGGCCAATAGGGGAGCATGCCCATCCCGAACTCGAAGTCCTTGGCGTTCGCGCGGACCCCGGCGAGGGCCGCCGAGGACGCGAAGTGAATCGGGCACTCCTGCGTGTAGAACTTGGGATCGGCGTCGCCCCGCCGGCCGCCATAGTCGAACAGCTTCGTCTTCTGCCACTCGCCGAGTTTTTCGATGTGCGCGACGGTGGTCGGATTGTTGATGGTCAACTCCGCGTCGAGTCCGCCAAAGCCGTTGCCGCGCGTACCGATCGGCACATTGTGCCAGGCCGAAAAGTTCTCGATCTGGATCCAGGACGGCCACTGTGTGGTGAAGCCGCACGGATAACCGGCGGCCTGCAGCTTCTTGGCCGCCTCCTCGACCTCCGGCCAGGTCTTCGGCGGCGTGCTCGGATCAAGCCCGGCCTTCTCGAACGCCGTCTTGTTGTAGTACATCATCGGCGTCGAGCTGTTGAACGGCATCGACAGCATGTTGCCGTCGCTATCGGTATAGTAGCCGACCACGGCCGGGAGGAAGGCTGCGGGATCGAACGGCTCGCCGGTGTCGGCCATGAGCTGGTAGACCGGGTAGACCGCGCCCTTGGCGGCCATCATGGTCGCCGTGCCGACCTCGAAGACCTGGACGATGTGCGGCTGCTCGCGGGCCCGGAAGGCGGCGATCGCCGCGGTCATCGTCTCCGGGTAGCTGCCCTTGTAGACCGCCTCGACCTCGTACTCGCCCTGGCTCGCGTTGAAGTCCGCGGCGATCTGGCCGAGCTTCTCGCCGAGCTGGCCGCCCATCGCGTGCCACCACTGGATCTTGGTCGCGGCGTCGGCGCCGGTGGCGCCGAGCATCACGGCCAGCGCCGCGGCGCCGCTCAGCAGCTCGAGCTTCCTCATGGCGTGCCTCCATGCTGTGGACGTCGCCCTTCTGCGGAGCGTCGGCGGCAGTACGATGACAGGCGTCACGGTCGCTGACAACGCCCGCACGGCCGGGCCCCCCCCCGCCGACCGGCGGGTAGGCGACGGCGGGTCCGCGCAGTAGGCTCACCGGGTCGAGCGGAGGCGGCGACCCGCGTGGCTCAGGCACCGTCGAGCGATGGCGAGGCACGCCTCGCAGCCCCCGCGGCGTCATGGCTGGGGCCGACCCTCGCCGGCGCCTGTTCGCTGCTGGTCGGCATCGGCATCGCCCGCTTCGGCTACAGCGCGCTGATCCCGACGCTGATCGAAGCGGGCTGGTTCGATGCCGGCACGGCGGCCTATCTCGGAGCCGCGAACCTCGCAGGCTACCTGCTCGGTGCCCTGTTCGGCCCGCGCCTCGGCGGCCTGGTCGGCAGCCGGGCCTGCCTGCGCGCGATGATGGCCGCCGTCGGTGCCAGCTTCCTGGTCGCGGCACCACAGCCAGCGACCCTCGTGGTCGGCGTCGCGCGGCTCCTCTCGGGCATCGCCGGTGGCACCATCATGGTGCTCGCGCCGCCGGTGGTGCTGGCGGTGGTGCCGGCGGCGCGGCGCGGGCTGCTCGGCGGGGTGATCGTGGCCGGCGTCGGCCTTGGCATCGTGCTCGCCGGTCCCCTCGTTGCACTGCTCCACGGGATCGGGCCGGGGGCAGCCTGGGGCGGGCTCGGGGCGGTCTGCCTGCTCCTCACCGCCGTTGCCTGGCCGCTGTGGCCGGCGGCCCAGGCGACCGCACCGGTCCACGTGGCCCGGGTGCCGCCGGACGCGGCGGTCGTGGCGCTCCTTGCTGCGTACGGGCTCAACGCCGTCGGGCTCGTCCCGCACATGGTCTTCCTCGTCGACTATGTGAGCCGCGGCCGCGGACTTGGCGTCGCCGCCGGCGCCGCGGTCTGGACGCTCTACGGCATCGGCGCTGCGGCCGGCCCGGTCCTCGCCGGCCTCGTCGCCGATCGGATCGGCTTCCGCCACGCGCTCCTCGGCGGAGTGGCGGTGCAGATCGCTGCTGTCGCCGCCGTGTTCCTGCCCGGCCTTGCTGCGCTGCTTGTCTCGGCCGTAGTGATCGGCGCGTTCACCCCCGGCATCGTGCCGCTGGTCCTCGGCCGCGCCGGCGAACTGGTCGGCCCGCAACGCCAGCCGGGCGTCTGGCGCTGGGCGACGATCCTGTTCGCGATCGGCCAGGCGGCCGCAGCCTATGGCCTCGCGGCCGTGTTCGCCGCCTACGGCTACACCCCACTGTTCCTCACAGGCCTTGCCGCCCTCGTGCTGACCTTCCTGCTGCTCCTTCCCGAGCCGGCCCAGCGGTCCTCGCGGCCGTCGTGATCCACAGCGATGGTCGCAAGCTCAGGCGTTGGCCGGGAGGACCGAGCTGCCGCACGCGAAGCGACGGGTGGCGCACGCGGCTGGTCGCTGCGCGGACCGTTGGCCGTCGATCCATTACCGGACCGTCAGGCTTCCCGGATGCGGACCAGACCCGCCACGACCTCGACCGGCACGGGGTCCAGAAAGCAGCCCTCCGCGGCGCCGGCGGCGCAGAATCCGTCCTCGATGCGGAACTCCGCGAAGTGCATCGAGCAGCGGATCAGCGATCCATCCTCGTTCATGAACTCGCCGGCCCGGTAGTTGAGCGGCAGCGAGAAGTGCGGGCAGATGTTGAGATAACCCCACACCTCCTCGCCGCGGCGCACGACGAACATGGAGAATGCGCTCTTGCCTCGCCCGAAGACGAACTCCTTCCCCTTGCCTTCCTGGATCTCGTCGAGCGGGCCGAGCACCGTGCCGGGCATCGGCGCCCGCGGGCGGAGCCGCCAGTAGGTCGGATCACCCGGCAAGGCGGGCTCAGCTCGCGGGCGCAGCCGCCGGCTTCAGCCGGACGTCGAACTCGGTTGTCCAGAACGGCGCGGTGACGCCCCAGGGCGCGGCCGCCGCCGGATCGGCTACCTCGACGAACTCGCGGATCAGCGACTCCTTGACACCAAAGACCGCGTCCGACTCGAGGTAGGGATCGCCCTTTACGAAGATGTGCGTGGTCACGGGCTCGAAGCCCTCGGCGCTGGCGATGAGGTGGATGTGCGCCGGGCGGTAGGGATGCCGGCCCATGCCCGCGAGCAGCGCGCCGACCGGGCCGTCGGTCGGGATCGGGTAGGAGCAGGGCTTGACCGTGACGAACCAGTAGGAGCCGTCGGCGGCGCTGTGAAACCGCCCTCGCAGGTTGCCCTCCGGCTGGATGCCCGGCTGCTGGATGTCGTAGAAGCCGTCCTCGGAGGTCTGCCAGACGTCGAGGAGCGCGCCGGCGATCGGCTGCCCGTCGACGCCGAGGACGCGCCCGCGCACGACGCAGGGCGCTCCCTTGCCGTCGCGGCAGATGTTGCTGCCGAGCGGCAGGACTGGGGCGCCGGTGACGTGGAACGGTCCGAGCACCGTCTGCTCGGTCGCGCCGGCGGTGGCGCGGTGGTTGATCGTCTCGACCAGCATCGAGACGCCCAGCGTGTCGGACAAGAGGATCCATTCCTGCCGCTTGTCGTCGCAGATCTGGCCGGTGCGGGTGAGGAACTGGATCGCCTGCATCCACTCCTCCATGCTGGGCTCTACCTCCTTCACGAAGGCGTGGAGGTGATGGACGGCGCTGGTCATGACCTGCGTGAGGCGCGGGTTGCGGCACTCGGCGAGCCGCGCCAGGACCGCAGCCTCGGAGCCGGCCTCGGTGAAGAACGACATCACTCAGACCCTCTCGATGACGGTGGCGATCCCCTGGCCCACGCCGATGCACATGGTGCAGAGCGCGTAGCGGGCCCGGCGCCGGCGCAGCTCGCAAGCGGCGGTGGCGATCAGCCGGGCGCCGCTCATCCCGAGCGGATGGCCCAGAGCGATGGCCCCGCCGTTCGGGTTGACCTGCGGCGCATCGTCGGGGAGGCCGAGCTCGCGGGTGACGGCGAGCGCCTGGGCGGCGAACGCCTCGTTGAGCTCGATCACCTCCATCTGCGCGAGCGTAAGCCCGGTCAGCGCCAAGACCTTACGGCTGGCCGGCGCGGGACCGATGCCCATGATCCGCGGTGGCACCCCGACGGTCGCCATGCCGACGACGCGCGCCAGCGGCTCCAGCCTGTGGCGCCGCGCGGCCGCTTCGGAGGCGAGCAGCAGGGCACAGGCGCCGTCGTTGACGCCTGAGGCGTTGCCCGCCGTCACGCTTCCGCCCTTGCGGAACGGTGTCGGCAGCTTCGCGAGCTGCTCGAGGGTCGTCTGCGGGCGCGGGTGCTCGTCGCGGTCGACGGTCAGCGGCTCGCCCCTGCGCTGCGGGATCAGGACCGGCGTGATCTCCTCGGCGAGGCGCCCGGCCGCCTGCGCCGCAGCCGCGCGCTGCTGGCTGCGCAACGCGAAGGCGTCCTGGTCCTCGCGCGTCACGCCGAACTGCTCGGCGACGTTCTCCGCCGTCTCGGGCATCGAGTCGACGCCGTAGCGCTCGCGCATGAGCGGGTTGACGAGCCGCCAGCCGATCGTCGTGTCCTCGATCGAAGTGGTGCGGCTGAAGGCCTCGGTCGCCTTCGGCAAGACGAAGGGCGCGCGGCTCATGCTCTCGACGCCGCCGGCGATGGCGAGCTCGATCTCACCTGTCCGGATTGCCCGCGCGGCCGTGCCGACCGCGTCCATGCCCGAGCCGCACAGCCGGTTGATCGTCGTCCCGGGGACGCTGTCCGGCAGACCCGCGAGCAGGAGCGCCATGCGGGCCACGTTGCGATTGTCCTCGCCCGCCTGATTGGCACAGCCCAGCATCACCTCGTCGATGGCGGCCGGCTCGAGGTCCGGATGGCGGGCGAGCAGGGACTTCAGTGGGATGGCGGCCAGATCGTCGGTACGGACCTGGGCCAAGGCCCCGCCATAGCGACCGATCGGTGTGCGGGTGGCGTCGCAGATGAAGGCATCGGTCATGCTCGAGGCTCCTCGAGGAGGCGGACGCGTCGCTGCACGGGAAACAGCTGCAGGGCGAAGCGATCCGCGACGTAGCCCCACAGTCCCTTGGGCGCCACGAGCATCACGGCGACCGCGACGAGCCCCAGGAGCATGAGATACCACGCGCCGTAGTCCGCGAAGAGCGCACGCAGGACGAAGAAGACCAGGGTCCCGACGATCGGCCCCTCGATCCGGCCGATCCCACCGATCACGGTCATGAAGATGACGAAGGCGGTCCAGTCGTTGACGCTGAAGGCGGCGTCGGGTGCGATGCGGAGCTTCTGGAGGAAGATCAGCGCGCCGGTTACGCCGGTGACGGCTGCGACGACGAGGTAGACGACAAGCTTGGTTCGGTCGTTGTCGACGCCTACGCTCTCGGCCGCCGGCTCGCTGTCGCGGATCGCGGTGAGCGCCAGGCCCCAGCGCGAGCGGAGCAGGAGGTAGACGGTAGCCAGCGCGAGCAGCGCCACCGCCAGCGCCACCCAGTAGATGATGCTCTCGCGAAGTTGCGCGTCGGCGGCGATGCCGCGCACCGCAGCCGCCGGCAGGCTCATGCCCGAGCCACCGCCGAGCGCCGAGACCTGGGCGAAAGACAGCCGGTAGACCTCGGCCACGACCCAGGTGCCGATGGCGAAGTAGGCGCCCCGCAGGCGGAACACGACGAAGGCGGTGGGGACGGCCACCGCGGCGGTCAGCACGCCGGCCACCGGCAGGGCGAGCAGCGGATTGAGCCCGAGGAACAACACCAGCGCGAACAGCATGTACCCGCCGAAGCCGACGAAGGCCTGCTGGCCCACCGAGACGAGCCCGGCGTAGCCGGCGAGCAGGTTCCACATCTGTGCCAGCGTCAGATAGGCGAAGATCTCGATCGCCAGACGGAGCGTCGCGCGGCCGGTGAGGAAGGGCAGGGCGATCAGCAGGGCGAGGAGGACGACGCCGAGGATCGTGCCGATCCGGCTCGCGGTCGTGCCGCGCTCGACTCGGTAGGTGGGCAAGGCCGCGATCACGCCAGGGAGCCTTTCGGGAACAGGCCCTGCGGCCGGAGCACGAGCACGGCGAGAAAGACCAGATGCCCCATGAGCAGCTGCCAGCCGGGATTGATCTCGGCGCCGATGCCCTGCGCCACGCCGAGGATGATCCCGCCGGCGAGCGTGCCCCACAGGCTGCCGAGGCCGCCGATGATCACCGCCTCGAAGGCGAACAGGAGGCGCGCCGGTCCGATCGCCGGATCGAAGATCGAGCGGATCGCGAGGAATACGCCGGCGACTGCGCAGACGGCCAGGGCGAGGGCCATGGCCAGCGCGAACATGTGGGCGTTGTCGATGCCCATCAGCCGGGCGGTGCTCGGATCGTCCGAGGTGGCGCGGAACGCCCGGCCCAGCTCGGTGCGGTAGAACACGAGCTGCAGCCCGGCGATGATCAGAACCGCGACGACGAACATGGCGAGTGGCAGGACGCCCACGGCGAGCCCACCGGGTAGCGCGAGCGACACCGTCTCAATGGCGCCCGCCTGGAGCTTCTGCGAGTCGGCGGTGAAGGTCTGGAGCAGGCCGTTCTGGATGATCACCGACAGGCCGAAGGTGACGAGGAGCGGCGGCAGGATGTCGGCGCCGAGCGTGCGGTTGAGAACACCACGCTGCAGCGCGTAGCCCAGCACCGCCATGATCGGGACGACGACGATCAGCGTCAGCAGCGGGTGCAGGCCGGTCGCCCAAACGGCGACCAGCGCCACGTAGCCGGCCAGCACGATCAGGTCGCCGTGGGCGATGTTGACCAGCCGCATGACGCCGAAGATCAAGGACAGGCCGGCAGCGACCAGCGCGTAGAGGCCGCCCAGGAGAATGCCCTGCACGACGGCGTTGAGCAGGTTCACCGGGGTCAGGCTCCGAAGTAGGCGCGGCCGATCTGCTCGCGCGTCAGCTCGGTGGGGCGCCCCTCCAGCGTCACTCGGCCTTCCTGCAGGCAATATACGCGGCTCGCCACCGCGAGCGCCTGGTTGATGTCCTGCTCGACCACCAGCACGGTCATGCCCTCGGCGGTGATCTGCGCCAGCGAGCGGTAGATCTCCCTGATGACGATCGGCGCCAGGCCAAGGCTGAGCTCGTCGCACAGCAGCAGCGACGGGTTGGCCATCAGCGCACGGCCGATCGCCACCATCTGCTGCTGGCCGCCCGATAGCGCCGTGCCAGGGCTGCTGCGTCGCTCCTCGAGCACGGGGAACAGCTGATAGATGCGGTCGAGCGACCATGGACCCGTCCGCCGGCCATAGGCGCCGATCAGCAGGTTCTCCTCGACGGTCAGAGAAGGGAACAGGCGGCGGCCCTCGGGGACCATGGCAATGCCGAGCTTGACGATCACGTCCGCGGGCAGCCCGCCGATCGGCCGGCCCTCGAAGGTCACCTGCTCGCGGCGCGTCGGCAGCAGCCCGGTGATCGCGCGCAGGAAGGTCGACTTGCCGGCGCCGTTGGCGCCGATCATGGCGATGGTCTCGCCTTGCTGCATCCGCACGTCGATGCCGAACAGCGCTTGAAAGTCACCGTAGAAGGCCGTGAGACCGGTGGTTTCAAGCATCCGCCGGCTCCGGCACCGTCACCGACGCCCCGGCCTCGATGCCCATGTAGATCTCGCGCACCTGCGGGCTCGCCATCACCGCGTCGGGCGGGCCGTCCTCGATCTTCTGCCCGAAGTTGATGACGATCAGCCGCGAGACGACGGCGCGGAGCGCGTGCAGCACGTGCTCGATCCAGATGATCGACACGCCCGTCGCGTGCGCGGCGCGCACTGTGTCGACCAGCTCGTGGCACTCGTGCTCAGTGAGCCCGCCGGCGATCTCGTCGAGCAGCAGGACCTTGGGATTGGTGGCCAGCGCCCGAGCCATCTCCAGCCGCTTGCGCTCGAGCAAGGTGAGCGAACCGGCGAGCGCGTTGGCCTTGCGCAGCAGGCCCGTCCGCCGGAGCACGTCGATGCAAAGGTCGTAGACCTCGGCCTCCCCCCTGCCGTCGCCGAAGATCGCGCCGACGAGCAGGTTCTCGAACACCGTCATCCCGGTGAACGGGTGCGGGATCTGGTAGGAGCGGCCGATCCCCATCCGGCACCGCTCGTGCGGCGGGAGAGCGGTGATGTCGTGGCCCGAGAAGGTGATCTTGCCGCTGTCCGCACGGATCCCGCCGGCAATGAGGTTGAACAAGGTGCTCTTTCCGGCGCCGTTGGGGCCGATCACGCCCAGCGCCTCGCCGGCTCGCAGCTCCATGCTGAGCCGGTCGGTGACCACGAGGGCTCCGAACCGCTTGGAGACGTCGTCCATGGTCAGGATCGCGGCCACGCGCGTCCTCTCCCGGCCCAAGGCTTCGTCCTGTCCCGCCCGGGCCAGCGGCCCGGTGGGCGGGGTGTCAGCTCATCGCTTCCATCCTGCCACCGGTCGGAACCATGGCGGCGACGCTGTTGGAGGTGATGACGAGGTCGTACTTGAACGGCCCGTCGGGCGTGCGCCGCCACTGCCCGCCGACCAGCGGCGTCTTGGCCACGTTCTTCACCGGCCCGCTGCCCCAGGCGACGTTGCCCACCACCGTGTCGAGCTTCGTCGCCGCCACCGCCGCGACCACGGCTTGCTTGTCTTTGGGGTCGCCCGAGCGGACGAGCGCATCCACGGCGACCTCGAACAGGGCGTGCGCGAAGCCGATCGGCTGGGTCCACTGTCGGCCGGTCGCGGCGGTGTAGGCGTCGGCCACGGCCTTGGCGCCGAGCCCGTTCAGCGAGCTCTTGAAGGGGTGGTTTGGGCTCCACCAGACCTCGGAGCTGAGATTGTGCCCGGCCTCGCCCAGCGCCTCGACCGACACGGGAAAGAGCAGCGCCTTGCCGATACTCGCGGCTTTCGGGTTGAAGCCCTGCTGCTTGGCCTGGGTCCAGAAGGTGGTGAAGTCCGGCGGGATCACCACGCCCGTGACGATCTCGACGTCGCCTTGCTTGAAGGCGTTGATCTGCGCAGTGAAATCCTGGCTGAGGTTCTGGTAGCGGCCGGGATCGACCAGGGTGTAGCCCTGCCCGGCCAGCACCGGTGGGAATCCCAGCTTCGGATCGCCCCAGGCGTTGCCGTCGCCGTCGTTCGGGAACAGCCCGCCGACCACCCTGTTGGTCTCGATCTGGCCCCACATGTCGGTGAAGACAGCGATGATGTCCTCGAGCCCCCAGAAGAAGTGCCAGGTCCAGTCGAAGCCCACCGCCGGATCGCCGCCACGGGTGAAGAACCAGGGCTGCCAGGGGACCACCGTCGAGATGCATGGCACCTCGTTCAGCTCGCACTGGTCGGAGACGGGGTTGGCCGTCTCGGGCGTGCTCGACACGACCACCACGTCGACCTCGTCGCCGAGGATCAGCTCGCTCGCCACCTCGGCCGCCCGGTTGGGGTTGGACTGGCTGTCCTTCTCGATGATCTCGACGGCATAGGAGGTGCCGCCGACGGCGAGCCCGTCCTTGAGCGTGGCGCGGATGCCGCCGAGGATGAACCCGTCGGCCTCGGCGAAGGGCGCGAGAGGCCCGGTCTTGGGGCTGACATAGCCGATCTTGATGGCGTCCGCGGCGCGCGCGATGGTCGGACGCCACAGCGTGGCCGACGCGGCGAGCGCGCTCGTCCCCCAGACGAAGCGCCGGCGCGACGTCAGGCCCGTCGGCAGCTCGATCAGTGTCTTGTCGATCATTGGTGCGTCTCCCTGATCAGGCGGCCGGGCGTCGGCCGTCGAAGGCATCCCGGAGCAGCGCCCGCACGCCGTCGCGGGTCACCGGCCGAGGGTTGAAATAGGCATTCGTGGTGGCGAGCTCGGCGGCGCGGTCGAGCCCGTCGGCGGGCATGCCGATCTCG
>CALKJU010000071.1 GCA_937995535.1 uncultured Alphaproteobacteria bacterium | reverse complement strand
GATGCGCGAGTCCTCGTGGCTCCTGTGGCAGATCTGCTCCTTCAACCCGTTCACCCACGCGGTCGAGCTGATCCGCTTCGCGCTGCATCTCCAGCTCGAGCCCACGAGCCTGCTCTGGACGCTCGCCTGGACCGCGCTGTTTCTCGGCATCGCGATCTGGGGCTACGACCCGGCCAAAGGCTTCGTCGCCAGCACCGGCAAGGGGGAGTGAGGGGGCTCGATACCGTCGAGCCCGGATCACCGTTCGCTTCGCTCCCGACCGGCCGTTCAATCGGCCGGTACGATGAAGAGTTCCTTCGGCGCATAGGGATTACCCGCGCCGTAGGGATTGTTGATGCTATCGGCTGAATAGGGATTGCCATAGCGTCCGTACGGATTCGAGATCGAGTCCGGGAGGTAGGGATTGGCCGACAGACGACCGCGGTAGTTTCCGTCCTCGTCGAACAATAGAGGTGGGTTGGTCGCGTAGGGATTGGCCCAACTCTGGTTGCTGTACGGGCTACCATATCGGCTGTACGGGTTCATGAGGCCGTCCACCCTATAGGGACTGCCGGCGCCGTAGGGGTTACTCAGGCAGTCCAAATCATAGGGACAGTCGGCGCCCGCCGTTCGCGCAAACAGCAGAAGCGAGGCGGCGGCTGCACGGCGAATGGCCAGGAAAGGCATGAACCTTCTCCGCGGATTGATGGTCCCTCAGACCGTCACATCCAAACTATGCCAGCCCAAGCGGGACGCATGGTCGACAACCTTGTGGCCTTGCACTCGGTGCGGTGTTGCGGTCTGCAACGAGTCCTGAAGCCGACCCTGACGGCAGGAGAGCACCGTGCCCGTCGCCCACGCCGAGGTCGTCTGTCCGTTCTGCGCGCTCTTGTGCGACGATCTCGCCGTGGCGGCGGAGGGGACGGCGCTGCGCGTCACTGCCAAGGGCTGCCCGCGTGCGGCGGAAGGCTTCGCCCGGCCGCTGCCGGCCGAGCCGACGCCGCTGGTCGTGGGTGCGCCGGCGACGCTCGACGCCGCACTCGCCCGCGCCAGCGACATCCTGCGCGCGGCGAAGGCGCCGCTGATCGGCGGGCTCGGCACCGACACGGGCGGCTTACGCGCCGCGCTGCGCCTCGCCGAGACCATCGGCGCCGTCCTCGACCACGCCCACGGCGCCGGCCTCGGCGCCAACCTTTCGGCACTGCAGACCGGCGGCTGGGTCACGGCGACGCTCGCCGAGGCGCGCAACCGGCCCGATTTCGTGCTGCTGGTCGGCGGCGACGGCAGTGCTGTGGCCCCCCGCCTCCTTGAGCGGGTCCTGCGCCCGCCGACGACCCTCGATCCCGAGCGCGGGGCCGCGCGCCGGGCCGTCCAGCTCGGTGGTGTACCCTCGGCCTGGCCCGGCATCGCGCATCTGCCCTGCGCCCCCGAGGACCTGCTCGGCACCGTGGGCCTGTTGCGCGCGCTCGTCGCCGGCCGGCCGCTCGCGGCACCGACACCGCTCGTCGAGCTGGCCGCGTCGCTCAAGGGTGCCGCCTACGCGCTGATCGTCTGGAGCGCGGGGAGCCTTCCCGAGCCCACGGCCACGGTCGCGCATCTGGCCGAGCTGACCAAGACGCTCAATGCCAAGGGCCGCGCCGCCGGGCTGCCGCTCGCGGCCGGCGACAACGCGATCGGCGCCAACCAGGTCGCCACCTGGCAGACCGGCGTGCCGCTGCCGCTGGGCCTGGCCGCCGGGATCCCGGACCACGACCCCGTGCGCTGGCGGGCGCAGGCGCTGCTCGCCCGCGGCGGCGCCGACGCGATTCTCTGGATCTCGACCTTTTCCGATCTGGCGCCGCCGCCCGGCGACGTCCCGACGGTGCTCCTGGCCCGCGCCGGGTTCGTCCCGGAGGTCCCGCCGGCGGTGCTGATCCCGGTCGGCACGCCCGGGCTCGACCATCCGGGCAGCCTCTACCGCACCGACGGCATCGCCGCCCTGCCGCTGCGCCGCCTGCGCCCGAGCCCGCTGCCGACCGCCGCCCAAGTGCTGACGCGCCTCGCGGCGCTGCTCGGCACCTGACCCCGGGTCAGCGGCCGGGCGGATCCGCGGCGAGACCGATCGCCTCGACCAGCCAGGTCCACGCCTCGCGCTCGGCGGGGCCGGCGGTCTTGTCGATCGCGATCTGCAGATATGCCATCTCGCGCTCGATCTTCTCGCGCGGCAGCAGGTGCCGACGCGAGACCAGGATCGCACCCTCGAGCACCGCGGCCTGCGCCCGGTTGAAGCCGCGGAACGGCGCGTGCAGCGCCTCGTGCAGCTCGCGGCAGAGGAATCGCGGCCGCTGCGCGTCCTCCTCGACCGCGGCGACCTCGACCTCGGCATGGGCGAGGCAGTCGCGCAGCCGCCAGCCGCGGATGCGCTCCGCCGGCAGAAGTGGCCAGTCGCGCCGGCGCCCGGTGACGCAGCCGGCGAACACCCGGACCTCGGTGGTGTAGGCGATGCAGGCGCAGGGATGGCGGCGGAGATTGTCGAGCGTCGTCGACGGCGCGAAGGGGGCGAGCACGAGAAAGGGCGGCCGCTCGATCACACCCAGAGGTGCGATGTGCGCGCTGCCGTCGGGATTGAGCGTGGTGACCACACTCTCGCGGATGAACGGCATCAGCGCGGCCGCCGCCGTGCGGCCAGGGTGGCGCCCGCGGCCTTGAGATGCGTGCTGGCCTCCGGCGCGGGATCGACCGCGCAGCCCCAGCGCAGGGGCTCGTCCTGGGCGTAGCGCTTGCCCAGCTTCCAGGCGATCTCGGCGCGGGCCAGCTCGACGCCGAGATAGAAGGCGTGCCCGCCGTCGCGCTCGACCCCGAGCCTGGGAAAGAGGTCGAACGGGTCGCTCGCAAGGTGGTGACCGTCGCGATTGTAGACGTGGATGCCGTCGGCGGCGGTCTGGATACGGAAGTTCGCGTCCGTCACCCGTGCCGCCGCGGCCACGATCTCGGCCGGCTCGTCCGCGAACGGGCGACGGTCGCGCAGGCAGAGCAGTGCCGGGTCGATCCATTGCGGCGGGGTGCCCTCCTCGCGCGCCGCATGCAGGATGCGGCGTGCCATGTCCGCCTCCTTGACCGCGCGCCGGCAGTGCGGGCTGACCTGGACGACGAGCACGTTGCGGATCGCCAGCTCCGAGCAGGCGGCCATGAGCAGCATGGTGATGCCGGTCGTGTCCGCGTCGGTCAGCTCGGTCAGGTTGCCCACCCCCATGAGCAGCTCGGCCTGCGGCAGGCGCCTGCGCAGGGCGTGGTAGCGGACGAGCGAGTCGACGAAGCCCATGTGGATCGGATCGAGGATCGGATCGGCCAGATAGGGCCGCCCGGCCCGCTCAAGCCGCTCGCAGGCGCGCACGAGGCTGTCGAGCTCGGCGTGGCGCGAGGGGATCAGCACCGGCACGGCGTCGCTCTCGAAGGCGAGATCCAGCGTCGCCTCGCTGAGGCTCAGGAGAAACGCCGCCCCGGCCCGGGCGCCGCGACGCAGCTCGGCGACATCGCCCGAATCGACGCTCACCGTGCAGCCCTCGGCGAGCAGCGCCCGGACGGCATCCTCGAGGTGCGGGAAAGGCGTGCCCGGCAGGCAGCCGAGGTCGATGACGTCGGCGCCCTGCTCACGCAGGGCTCGCGCGCGGGCCAGGATGCCCGCGACGTCGAGTGTCGGCGCCTCGACGATCTCGGCGAAGATCCGGCAGTCGTGGCGCGACAGGTCGGGGGTCCGGCCGGCGCGGCCGAGATGCCGTGGCAGGTCGGCGAGCTCGTCGGGCCCGCGCTCGAACGGCACGCCGAAGCGTCGCCGCAGCGCCTCGAGATCGCCCCGGAACCGCCCGGGCAGGACGATCTTGGCGAGCCCGTCGACCGGCCCGAGGCGACGCTCGAGGATCTCGGGCGTCATCAGGGCCGCGACCTTGACCCCGATCTGCCGCACCTCCCAGGCGAACGGCGTGGCGCCCAGCCCTTCCAGGACGCGCCGCAGCTTCGCCTCGGCGAGCCGCCCGGT
>CALKJU010000070.1 GCA_937995535.1 uncultured Alphaproteobacteria bacterium | reverse complement strand
CCGGGCCTGCGGCAAGCCCCGCAAGCAGCTCGCGCCGGCGCAGATAGACGCCTTCCGGGGTGACCTCGCTCTCGGGCAGCTCCCAAGCGCGGCGTGAGCGGACGAGCATCGGCGGTCCCCGGCGGTACGGAAGTCGGTCTGCTTAACCTTGTCCCTGCGTCCGCTCACGGCAAGTCACGTTGCCGCGCCCGCTCCGACGCGGCGGCAGCAACCTATGGGCGGCGCCCGTGCTTGCGAGGCCGCGCGAATGAAACCCGCGGGCCAGCCCCGGCAGTGACCGCGCCGCTTGTCAGCTTGCGCCGAGAATGCCGTGTGGCGGGTGTTGCTCGTCACCCTTCGTGAGTGTCGCTTGCCACAGACTCGCGATCGACCCGTGCGTCAAATGTGCCGGCTCGCAAGTCACAGACGACTGCGAGCTCGCAGCAAGTCGAACCTCACACAGGAGTGTGCATCATGGCTGTAAATCTCCAGCAGGCAGTTCGCTGTCTCGCCATCGCCGGCGTGCTCGTCGGCGCGTTGAGCGCCGCGAGCGCGTATGCGGCGCCGCAGAACCGCGGGGCTGTCGTTCCCGGCGGCGCCGCTGCCGAGACCGCCAGCGGCGATCGGTGGGCCGTCGTCAACCGCAACGCCACACTGGCGCGTGGCAAGGGCGCGATCGCCGTCACCCGCGGCGACACCGCCGCCGGCTCCTACATCGTGGTGTTCAACAAGGACGTGACGCGCTGCCTCTGGACGGGCACGATCGGCCTGTCGGGCACGGTCGGCGTCGAGCAGCCGGGCGAGATCACGGTTGTCCGGCGGTTCAACAACCCGCAAGCCGTCTACGTCACGACGCACACCTCGGCCGGCGCGCAGGCGGATCGCGGCTTCCACCTGTTTATCGGCTGCAACTGATCGCGACCTGACGAGGACCCCGGCCAGATACCCGGCCGGGGTCACGCGGTCGGCTACCCCGGGCGCCCGTCCTTCGGAAAGCCGCGCGGCGCCATCCGGCCGCTGGCGCCGCGCCGCCCGAGCCAGGGCTGCAGGTCGCGCTCCTGCCGGGTGCGCTGGCCCTGCGCCCAGACGAGGCCGTCCTCGAGGCGCATCGTCCAGGCGTGGGCAAGCCCGCCCTGGCGGTAGCGCTGCAGCCCGACGCCGCGCCCGCGCGCCATCAGCGGCAGGTCCTCGACCGGGAAGATCAGCAGCTTCTGGTTCTCGCCGAGTACGGCCAGATGCGTGCCGGCGATCGGGGCCACGATCTTGAGCCGGTCCCCGGCGGCGAGGTTCATTACCTGCTTGCCGGCGCGGGTCTGCGCCGCCAGCGCCTTCTCCTCGGCCACGAAGCCGCGCCCGGAGGCGCTCGCGAGCAGCAGGCGGCCGGTCGGATCATGCACCTTGAGCGCGACGATGTCCGCACCCTTGGCGAGATCGACGAGGAGGCCCAGCGGCTCGCCGAGCCCGCGGCCGCCCGGCAGCTTGTCGACGGCGAGCTGATAGCAGCGGCCATCGCTCGTGAAGATGTCGATCCGGTCGGTGCTCAGGGCCGGGACGAGCAGGCGTGGTCCGTCACCCTCCTTGTACTTCAGCTCGCCCAGATCGTCCGGGCGCCCGCGCAGGGCGCGGATCCAGCCGAGCCGCGAACAGACCACCACCATCGGGACGCGCTCGACCGGCGCCTCGAGCAGCTCCGGATCGATCGTCGGCGGCGCCTCGAGCGTGGTCCGCCGGGCCCATCCGGGCTCCGCGGCGAACCGTTCGGCGGTCGCGCGGATCTGCCCGGCGAGGTGCCGCCGGCGCAGCGTCTCGTCGCCGAGCAGGCCCAGAAGCTCCCTGCGCTCCTTGCCGAGCCGGGTGCGCTCGCGCTTGAGCTCGGCCTCTTCCAGCCGGCGCAGGTTGCGCAGGCGCAGGTTCAAGATCGCCTCGGCCTGGCGCTCGCTGAGAGCGAACGCGGCCATCAGCGCCGGCCGCGGCTCGTCCTCCTCGCGGATGATCCGGATGACGCGGTCGATGTCGAGGAACACGACCAGGTAGCCGTCGAGGATCTCGAGCCGCTCCTCGATCCGGCCGAGGCGGTGGCGGCTGCGCCGGATCAGCACCTCCAGGCGGTGCTCGAGGAACGCCTCGAGGAGCTGGCGCAGCCCCATGACCCGGGGCACACCGCGCGCGTCGAGCACGTTCATGTTGAGTTGCAGCCGGGTCTCCAGGTCGCTCAGCCGGAAGAGCTGCTCCATCAGTGCTTCCGGCGGCACGGTGCGGGCGCGCGGCACGAACACCAGCCGCACGGCGGTGTCCGACTCGTCGCGGAAGTCCTGCAGCAACGGCAGCTTCCGCGCGGCGTGCAGCTCGGCCAGGCGCTCGACCAGGCGGCCCTTTTGTACCTGGTAGGGGATCTCGGTGACCACGACCTGGTACTGGCCATGGTTCTGCCGCTCGACGGTCCAGCGGGCGCGCAGGCGCAGGCTGCCGCGACCGGTGGCGTAGGCCTCGACGATGCGGTCCCGAGGCTCGACCAGCACCCCGCCGGTCGGCAGGTCGGGGCCACCGACGAAGCGCAGCAGCTCCTCGGTCGTGGCGGCCTCGCCGGGTGGCCGCTCCAGCATGAAGGCGAGAGCGGCCAGCAGTTCGCCGGCATTGTGCGGCGGGATCGAGGTCGCCATGCCGACCGCGATGCCGGCGGCGCCGTTGGCCAGCAGATTGGGGAAGGCCGCCGGCAGGACCACCGGCTCGCGCTCGCTGCCGTCATAGGTCTCGCGGAAGTCGACGGTGTCCTCGTCGATCCCGTCGAGCAGCGCCGTGGCGATCGCCGTGAGCCGCGCCTCGGTGTAGCGCATCGCGGCCGGGTTATCCCCGTCGATGTTGCCGAAGTTGCCCTGACCGTCGACCAGCGGGTAGCGCTGCGCGAAGCCCTGCGCGAGGCGGACCAAGGCGTCGTAGACGGCGACGTCGCCGTGCGGGTGATACTTGCCGATGACGTCGCCGACCACCCGGGCGCATTTCTTGAAGCCGCCGGCCGGGTCGAGGCGGAGCTGCTGCATGGCGTAGAGCAGCCGGCGCTGCACCGGCTTGAGCCCGTCGCGCACGTCCGGCAGGGAGCGGGCGGTGATGGTCGAGAGCGCGTAGGCGAGATAGCGTTCGCCCAGCGCCTTGTTGATGTCGACGGGGAGGATCGTCTCGGCGTTCTGGCTCACCTGCTGTCCTCGGCCCCGAGCAGTGCCGCAAGGCGGTCGCGGGCCGCCGGCAGGGCGCGGTCCGCCGGCGCCAAGATATGCCGGGCGAGAAAGTGCCCGGCAAGCCGCAGCCCCTGCGCGATCTGGCCCGGATCACTGGCACCACCGACGAGGAAGGCCGGCAGCGGCAGCAGCCGGTCGCGGTAGGGTGCGGCCGCGGCCGCGGTGACGGCCCGCCCGCTGCGCGGCGAGACGAAGGCCAGCTCCTCGCGTGCCCCGGTCAGGGCGCAGGCGGCGAGGTCCAGGGCGAAGCCGAGCTCGCCCAGGAGCAGCAGCTCGAGCCGGACATAGTCCGCGGCCCACTCGGCATCGCCGCCGAGCCGGTCGAGCCAGGTGCGCAGGGCCGCGTAGAGCCGCGGGTGCGGGTCGCGCTCGGGGAGCGCCGCCTCGAACAGGGCGCAGGCCGCTCCGAGCGCCGCGAGGCGCAACGGATCGTCGAGCAGGGCGGCCGGCAAGGAGCGCTTGGGCTCGATCCGGTAGCTGCCGAGATGCTCGGCGAGGCGGGCCCGCCATTCCAGCTCGAGCACGCTGCCCGGCTGCAGCAGCGGCCGCTGGCTGCGCCCCTGGCCGCCCCGGACCAGCCCGGCATGCCGCCCGTGCTCGAAGGTCAGGGCGTGCAGCAGCGCGTCCGCCTCGCCGTGGCGCCGGACCATGAGCACGATCCCCTCGTCGCTCCATTGCATCGACGTCGCCAACCGCCTCGGCCTATGCGCGCGACGCGGCTGTAGCATCCGCCCACCGCGCCGTCGCGCCTCGGGCGAATACCCCTTCTGACTGCCCATCGCTCCACCCTCTCGAGGTCTGGAGCCCCCGGGGCAAACTGGGGCGGTGCACACCGTGTGCCTCGACGAGGGTCGCGTCGAGCTGGACTCCAACCCCCTCGAGAACCTCGTCAGGCCCCTGACTCTCCAGAGAAAGAAACAGTCTCTTCGGATACCATGACGAAGGCGGCACCAACGGAGCCTTCATCGCCTCGCTCATCGAGAGCCGCACGATCAACAGCGTCGATCCGTCCGCCTACGCAACACCATCACCCTGACCGCGCCCTATGCCGTCGCTTCGGGCGATGGCCTGCTCGTCGGCTCCATCTTCGTTGCGGCCTCGGGC
>CALKJU010000069.1 GCA_937995535.1 uncultured Alphaproteobacteria bacterium | reverse complement strand
CGCCCCACCCGCCAGACCAGCAGATAGTAGACCAGCCACGCCAGGGTCGAGGCGAGGCTGAACAGGAGCACGGCCGCGGTCGCGCCCAGCTCGAGCCACCAGCCGACGGCGAAGCTCGCCGCCAGGGCCAGCAGGTTGAGGGCGGCGGCGAGCAGGTGCAGCTCCTGGCGGCGGAACACGTTCAGGGTCTGGGACACCGGCACGACGACGAACCGGGCGAGCTGCGCCGGAACCAGGCACTGCACCAGGATCCCGGCGGTCCGCCAGTCCTCGCCGAAGACCAGCGCGAACAGCCACGGACCCAGGAGCAGGAGCGGCGCCATGCCGAGGAGGCCGAGGACGAGGAACCGGCGCGAGGTGGTGACGAACAGGCGGTAGACGGCCGCGGGATCGCCCTGCGCCGCCTCGTTGAGGTACACTTGGCTGGTCGACATGCTGAGCAAGCGCACCGGCAGCTCGAGCATCCGCTGGGCGAGGCCGAACCAGCCGGCCATCGCCGGCCCGTAGAGCAGCGCCACGAGCATGGTCGGTAGCATCTGGGCCGAGGCCTGCAGCAGCGCGGCCGGGGTCGAGTAGACCGGGTAGACCCAATGCTCCCGGGCGAGCCGCCAGGCACGTCCCGGTCGCAGGGCGCGGAGCCGGCGCCACTCGGCCCGATCGAGGACCGCGAGGAAGTGACCGAGTCGCGCGAGATAGCCGGCGGAGTAGCCAAGCACCAGCCCGGCCCCACCGGCGCCTGCCACACCCAGGCCCAGCTGGGCCCCGGCCTGGGTCGTGAGCTGCAGGGTCTTGTTGAGTGCGTTGGCGCGGAAGGCACCGCGCCGGATCGAGACGAAGGCGAGCGGCAGGGTCAGGCCCCAGAGCAGCATCACCACCGGGACCAGCCACAGCAGCGGCGCCAGCTGCGGAGCGCCGAGCAGGCCGGCAAGGGCCGGACCGAAGACCACCACGAGGCCGGCGAGCCCGGTGCTCAACAGAAGGGCGGCGGCCGCGGCGAGACCGGTCATCGCCGCGGCCGTGTCGGCGTCCGCGACCACCGGGATCGCCTGTTCGTAGCGCAGGCAGATCACCGTGCCGAGGATCGCCGTCAGCGCGCTGAACACTGCGAACAGGCCGAACTCGGCCGGCGTGTAGAGCCGGGTGAGTAGTGGCGAGGCGAGGACGAGGACGAGCTGACCGACGATGGTCCCGCTCGACAGCACTGCGACCCGGCGGAGAAAGCGATCGTCGCGCCACGCCCGCAGTCGGCCGCGCCAGCCCCGTGGCGGAGAGGGCGTCGGCGCGGCCACGGTCAGGCGATGACCGTGTCGGGCGCGGCGCGCGACGTGGCGGATCGCCCTTCGAGGTGAGCGAGCAGCATGCCCATGGTCAGCACCCGCGGCACGTGCAGGTCGGGTAGCCCTGCCGGCACCGCGTCCGCGGCGAGCACCCCCAACCTCTCCAACGCGTGGAACGCAGCGGCGAACTGCGGCGTGGCGCGCAGGCGCGCGACGTAGTCGGGCGGATTCGTCTGCGCGAACCCGGCCTTCTCGAAGTAGGTCCGGCCGAGCAGGCGTTGTCCGACCTTGCGCGCGCCACGGCGCAGCTCGTTGCACAGGAAGCCCGCGAGATCGGGCAGCCAGTAGCGCGCGGCGTTCGACGCCGTGTAGCCGTCCGTCGTCATCACCGCGGCGATCTCAGGGCAATGGCGCGTCAGCACGGCACGGTGCCAACGGTGCATGGCACGCTGCCACGGCGGGATCCGCCGGCCGATCTCCGCGATCCGGGCCTCGGTGAAGGGCGCCACGACGTCCAGCCCCATGTTGATGTAGTTGGAGAAATAGCGGCCGAAGAACTCCGGGGCGCGGAGCAGGGCGGCGATCCGGTCGTAGCTCTCGTGGTTGGTCGGCCGGCGCAGCTCGGCGTATCGCGCGAGGGTCCGCGCCCGGACCTCGCGGAGCAAGGCTCGCCCCCTCTCGCCGAGCAGTGGCTCGGGCAGTCGGACAGGTGTCCAGCGCAGAGCATAATAACGCTCATAGTTGACGGCCGAGCGGCTGTAGAAGGGGAAGTCCTGGCTGACGTGGACGTCCTTGAACTGGTCGCCACCACCGCCATGGGTGATGACCTCGACGCCGCGCGAGAGACGCGCGAGCGCGTTCTGTCGATCGCGCGGGAAACCGCGGATCTCGTGCTGACCGTCGCTGGCGAGGAAGACCAGGGCGAGCTCCTCCTCGAGCCGGCTCATGTCCTGACGATGGGGGAAGAACGGCTTGCCGAGCAGCCGCGCGATCCGCTCCGACAGCACGACGTCCGCCGACTCGGGCTCGCCGGTGATCGAGACCTCGAAGTCGATCCCGTGATGGACCAGCATGCCGACGATCAGGCGGGAATCGAAGCCACCGGACAGATCGGCGCTGACCCGGCGGTCCCGCAGCGAGGTGGCCAGATCGGCGAAGTACTGAAGGACGGTGTCGGGGCCGTCGGCGGATGGGAAGGTCAGATCCTTGTCGAGGATCCGCGGCTCGGGCCGACCGGGTACGAGCTCCAGGATCTCGCGGTCGCGCAGCTTGCGGACGCCGGCGACGAAGGTCTCCGGAGCGACGACGAAACCGTGCGCCAGGAACTCGACCACGGCCAGCGGCACGATACGGTCGGAGCCGAGCCCGCGATCGGCGAGCAGCTCGAGGAAGCTCGTCGAGGCCCCGATGCTGTCGTAGAAGATCTTGTAGAGGCCGGCATTGTCGACGGCGACCTGCCAGCCGCCGGCGACGCGATCGTGCACGAACAGGCCGAACACGCCGT
>CALKJU010000068.1 GCA_937995535.1 uncultured Alphaproteobacteria bacterium | reverse complement strand
TGCCCGGCGAGCAGGATCCAGACCGTGCGCCCGAGGCCGAGCACCATGGCCAGCTGGAACAGCGCGAAGCCGGTGAGGATGGAGGGCAGGACGATCGGCGAGAGGAAGACGGCCGTCAGAGTCTGCCGCCCCGGCAGCCTGCCGCGCGCGATGGCCAGCGCCGCGGCGGTGCCGAGGGTGCTGGCGATGGCGACGGTCGCGACCCCGAGCCCGAGCGACAGTCCGAAGGCCGCCATGAAGTCGCGGCTGGCGAGGAACTTCCCGTACCAGCGGAGCGAGATGCCGGAGGGCGGGAAGGCCAGGAACGGCTCAGGGTTCACTGCGAAGAACAGGACGATGATGACCGGCGTCAGCAAGAACGCGATGACAAGACCGTTCAGCGCCAGGAACGCGGCGCGCATCAGACGGCACCCCCCGCAGCGCGGCGCATCGCCCGGCCATAGGCACCGACCAGCAGCAGCGCGACGGCGAGCAGCACGACGCCGAGTGCCGCCGCGAAGTGCAGGTTGAAACTCGCGGAAATCTGCTGGTAGATCATCATCGGCAGGGTCTGGATTTCGTAGCCGCCGATCACGATGGGCGTGACATAGGCGCTGATCGCGAGCGCGAACACGAGCAGCGAGCCGGCCAGGATGCCCGGCATGGAGAGTGGCAGCGTCACCTCCAGGAAGGTTCGCGTGCGGGATGCGCCCAGGCCGCGCGCCGCCTCCTCGAGCCGCAAGTCGATGCGCGCGATGACGCCTGTCAGGGTCAGGATCATGAACGGCACGTAGATGTGCGCGAGCGCCACGACGACCGCGCCTTCGGTGCCGAGAAGCGCCAAGGGCTGCTCGATCAGCCCGAGGCCGATCAGCGTGCCGTTGATGACGCCGCGGTTCGAGAACATCCCGAGCCACGCATAGGTGCGGACCACGAGCCCCATCACCATCGGCGCGATCACCGCCATCAGCAGGACCGTGCGCGCCGCTGCCGACCGCACGCGCGCGATCAGCATCGCGAGCGGATAGCCGAGCAGGAGCGAAAGGAGCGTCGTCCACAGCCCGAGGCGCAGCGTGGCCCAGATGATCTCGAGATAGTAGGTGTCCTCGGTCATCCGCGCGTAGTGGCCGAGCGTCAACACCGCGCGCTCGCTGACCAGCGGGTTGTCGGTGAGCACGCTCATCGCGGCCATCGTCAGGAACGGCACGGCGAAGAACAGCAGGAACAGCATCGCGCCCGGCGCGACGAGAAGCAGCGCGCCGCGGGTCGTCGAGCCTGTCATGGCGGGGCGCCGAAGATCATTGCGAGACGGTAGCGCCGCTCGCGGCGCCCTGCCAAGCCGGACCTCCCCACGAAACGCGAAGCCGGGCGCGAGGAACCACCCCCGCGCCCGGCTCCCATGCCACGCCGTCGTCTCAGCCGTGCAGGTCGAAGCGGTCGAGCTCCATCACCTTCACCCAGGCCGCGACGAAATCCTTCACGAACTTCGCCTGGTTGTCGGACTGCCCGTACACTTCGGAGATCGCGCGCAGCTGCGAGTTGGAGCCGAACACCAGATCCACCCGTGTCGCGGTCCACTTCACCGTGCCGGTGGCGCGATCGTGGCCCTGGAACTCCTCCTCCGTCTCGTCGGTCGGCGTCCAGACGGTGCCCATGTCGAGCAGGTTGACGAAGAAGTCGTTCGTCAGCGCGCCCGGCCGGGACGTCAGCACGCCATGCGGCGAGCCGGCATGGTTGGCGCCGAGCGCGCGCATGCCGCCGACCAGCACCGTCATCTCCGGCGCCGTCAGCGTGAGGAGCTGCGCCTTGTCCACCAGCTGCTCCTCGGCGGAGACGGTGTAGCGGGCCTTGCGGTAGTTGCGGAAGCCGTCGGCCTCCGGCTCCAGCACCGCGAAGGAGGCCGCGTCCGTCATCTCGTCGGTAGCGTCGGTGCGGCCCGGCGTGAAGGGCACCGTCACGTCATGGCCGGCCGCCTTCGCCGCCGCCTCGATCGCCGCCGAGCCGGCGAGCACGATGAGGTCGGCAAGCGAGATCCGCTTGCCATCCGTCGCCGACGCGTTGAACGCCTGCTGCACCTCGGTCAGCTTCGCCAGGACCGTGGCGAGCTGCGCCGGCTCGTTCACCTCCCAGTCCTTCTGCGGCGCAAGCCGGATGCGTGCGCCGTTGGCGCCGCCGCGGCGGTCGGAGCCGCGGAAGGTCGAGGCCGAGGACCAGGCAGTGTACACGAGCTGCCGCACCGTCAGCCCGGTGGCGAGCAGCTTCTGCTTCAGGCTCGCGATGTCGGCGTCATCCACCAGCTTGTGGGTGACGGGCGGCACGGGGTCCTGCCAGATCAGGTCCTCCTTCGGCACGAGCGGGCCGAGGTAGCGGCTCTTCGGCCCCATGTCGCGGTGCGTGAGCTTGAACCACGCGCGGGCGAAGGCATCGGCGAACTGCTCGGGGTTCTTGTGGAAGCGCTCGGAGATCTTGCGGTACTCCGGGTCCATCTTCATCGCCATGTCCGCCGTCGTCATCATCGGCGGGTGGCGCTTCGAGGGATCATGCGC
>CALKJU010000067.1 GCA_937995535.1 uncultured Alphaproteobacteria bacterium | reverse complement strand
CGCTGAGCGACGCCGGCTACCGTGTCGAGCATCTGCCGCACGACGGCCGCGCCCTGCTGGACCTGCTCGGAGCAGGCATCACTAACGATCTGGCCCGCCGCGCTGGACGCCTCGTCCGCGCCCTCCTGCCCCTGCCCGACTACCTCACCCATCTCGCCCAGATGCCGGCGAGCGCGCGCCAGCGCGTCCACGAGCGCTGGGGGCCTCCCGAGGAGGACCCGCACCTCGTCGACGGGGCCTTCCCGCTTGCCGTGCTGCCGCTGGGCAACCTCGTCGTGGTGCTGCAGCCGTCGCGCGGCTGGGACGTCGATCCGGAGCGGAGCTGGCACGATCCGGACCTGCCACCGCCGCATGCCTATCTCGCGCTCTACGTCTGGCTGCGCCGGGTGTTCGCCGCCGACGCGGTCGTGCAGCTCGGCAAGCACGGCAATCTCGAATGGCTGCCGGGCCGGCCGCTGGCCCTCAGCGATGCCTGCTTTCCGGAGCTGGCCCTCGGGCCGGTGCCTCTCCTCTACCCGTTCATCGTCAACGACCCGGGCGAAGGGAGCCAGGCCAAGCGGCGCTCGGCGGCCGTGATCGTCGATCATCTGACGCCGCCGCTCACCCGCGCCGGGAGCTGGGGCGCGCAGCGCGAGCTGGAGCGCCTGGTCGACGAGTACTGGGAGGCGAGCGCACTCGACCCGCGCCGGGCACACCTGCTGCAGGAGGAGATCCTGGCCGAGGCGCGGCGCATCGGGCTCGACCACGACCTCGACCTCGACCGCTCGGCCGGCACGGCGGCCATGCTCACCCGGCTCGATGCGCATCTGTGCGAGCTGAAGGAGCTGCAGATCCGCGACGGGCTGCACATTTTCGGCCGCTCACCCGACGGCGCCCAGCGAACCGATCTCCTGCTTGCGCTCTCCCGCGTCCCGCGCGGCGACGGGCGTGGCGGCAACGCCTCGCTGACCCGAGCCCTCGCCGAGGATCTCGGACTCGGGATCGATCCGCTCACGCTCGACCTCGGCGCGGCCTGGAACGGTCCTCGGCCCGAGCCGTTGTGTCGGCTGTCCGCTGAGCCTTGGCGCAGCGCCGGCGACACCGTCGAGCGGCTCGAGCTGCTGGCACTTGCCCTGGTCGAGGGCACCCGTGACCCCGAGCCTGATTGGCCACGCAGCCACGCCGTCCTGGACGTGGTTCGCACGTCCCTGGCGCCGGCGCTCGACTTGTCGGGTCCACGCGAGCTGGCCGCGCTGCTCGCCGGCCTCGACGGACGGCGGGTGCCCCCGGGGCCAAGTGGCGCACCGACCCGCGGCCGGCCCGAGGTGTTGCCCACCGGCCGCAACTTCTACTCCGTCGACACCCGCGCTGTGCCGACGCCAGCGGCATGGCGGCTCGGCTGGGCCGCCGCGACCACGCTGCTCGAGCAGCACCTCCAGCTCCACGGCGACTGGCCGCGGCGCGTGGCGCTCTCGGCCTGGGGCACAGCGAACATGCGCACCGGCGGCGACGACATCGCCCAGGCGCTGGCGCTGATGGGCTGCCGCCCGACCTGGGACGTCACGACCGGGCGCGTGACCGGCGTCGAGATCCTGCCCCTCGACGTCCTGGACCGGCCACGTGTCGACGTCACCTTGCGCATCTCCGGCCTGTTCCGCGACGCCTTCCCGGCGCAGGTCCTGCTCCTCGACGACGCCGTCCGGGCCGTCGCCGCGCTCGACGAGCCCGCCGCGCTCAACCCGTTGGCCGCGGCGGCACGCGAGGAAGCCACGCGCCTGGAGGCCCAGGGCCACACCGCGGATCGCGCCCGCCGGCTGGCCACGGCGAGGCTGTTCGGCGCGCCTCCCGGCGCCTACGGCACCGGCCTGCAAGGCCTCGTCGACAGCGACGCGTGGCAGGACGAGGCTGAGCTCGGCCGCGCGTTCCTGCGCTATGGCGGCTACGCCTATGGGCGCGGGCTCGACGGCATGCAGGCCGAGGACGCCCTGACCCGTCGTCTCGGCGCCACCGAGCTGGTCGTCCACGCGCAGGACAATCGCGAGCACGATCTCCTCGACAGCGACGACTACTGGCAGTTCGAGGGCGGCTTGGCTGCGGCCGTACGCGCGGCGGGCGGTGCTCAGCCGGAGATCCTGCACCTCGACACGAGCCGTCCCGAGCGGCCGCGCGCCTGCCGCCTGCAGGAGGAGATCGGGCGCATCGTCCGTGGTCGCGCCGCCAATCCGCGCTGGATCGAAGGTGTCATGCGCCACGGCTACAAGGGCGCCTTCGAGATCGCGGCCACGGTCGACTACCTGTTCGCCTACGCCGCCACGGCGCGGGTGGTCGGCGACCACCATTTCGAGGCGCTCTACGACGCCTACATCGCCGACGAGACGGTGCGTGCCTTTCTCGCCGAGAACAACCCGCACGCACTGCGCGAGACCGCGCACCGGTTCCTCGAAGCGGCCCGCCGTGGGCTGTGGCGACCGCAGCGCAACAGCGCTCTCGCCACCCTCGACGAGCTGAGCGGCTGACGCCGTTAACCGGTTCTTCGGCCTTCGCTGCGACGTTCCGCTCGGTGGCGTGGCGCCGGGGAGCACGAGCTTGCGCGAGGCCAAGATCGTCTGGGTGGCGGGCATGCCGCGCTGCGGCTCGATGTGGACCTACAACGTCGCCCGGGCGCTGGTGGCGAGCGCCGGCCTCGAGGTCCTCCCGGCGCAGGTACCCAAGCTCGAGGCGGAGGTGCACGCCGAGGCGCAGCGGGCGATCGCCGACCCCGACCCGCACCGGATCCGGGTCCTCAAGACCCACCACGCGATCCCGTTCGGCGCGAAGCGCTCTCTTGTCATCCTGCCGCTCCGTGACCCGCGCGACGTGGTCGTGTCGCTGATGCGCTTCATGCGCATGCCGCTCGCTCATGCTGCGCCCAGGGTCGACGCTTGGGCGGCGCTGCTCGACCACTACCGCCGGGCGCTGGCACCCTCGCAGGTCCTCTGGCTGCGCTATGCCGACATCGCGCTGCGCCCGGCCAACGTGGTGGACGAAATCGCGACGTTCCTGCAGGTCGCCTGCGCCCCCGAGGCGCGCGACCAGCTCGTTGCGGGCCTGACGAAAGCGGCGGTGCGCGAGCGGCTCGACCGGCTCGCCGCCAGCGGCGCCGGAGCCGATGGGGTGCTCAATCCTGACGGCTCGATCCGCCTGTTCGATCCCGAAAGCGGCTTCCAGACGGGCCATGTCAGCGACTATAGCGACGGCGACTGGCACCGGGTCCTGCCGGCCGCCGAGGCGGCGCTGATCGCCGAGCGCTATACGGACTTCCTTCGCCGCCACGACCTCCCGGCCCAGCCGGCCTGATTCGGCGCGGGCGAGGTGGCCGCGCCGCCGGCGGCGGCTATGCTCGGCGCCACCCGCGACAGCCGCCGAGATCCCGATGGCCACGACCCCCCTGACGCCCGACCCGGACCAGCACGCCGCCAAGATGGCGCGCATCAAGGCGGCCAAGGACCGGCTCTACGCGAGCAAGACGGTGGAGAAGGGCCTGCTCATGGTCCATACCGGGACCGGCAAAGGCAAGAGCACGGCGGCCTGGGGGTTGGCGATGCGCTGCCTCGGCCACGGCCTGCCGATCGGTGTCGTGCAGTTCGTCAAGGGCCGCCGTATCCCGGGCGAGCGGCTGCTGCTGGAGCGGTTCCCCGATCTCGTGACCCTCAAGGTGATGGGCGAGGGCTTCACCTGGGAGACGCAGGACCGGGCGCGCGATCTCGCAGCGGCGCGCGCCGCCTGGGCCGAGGCGCTGCGCATGCTGACGGATCCGCACCTGCATCTGGTGATCCTCGACGAGCTCAACATCGTCCTGCGCTACGACCTGCTGCCGCTCGACGAGGTGCTGGCGGGTCTCGCGGCACGCCGCAACGGCCTGCACGTCGTGGTCACCGGGCGCAACGCCAGGCCCGAGCTGATCGAGGCGGCGGACCTCGTCACCGAGATGCGGCTCGTCAAGCACCCGTTCCGGGCCGGGGTGAAGGGACAGCTCGGCGTCGAGTTCTGAGCGGGCGCCGACCGATGGTCGCGAAGGCGCTGATGCTGCAGGGGACCGGCTCGGATGTCGGCAAGTCCCTGCTCGTCGCCGGGCTGTGCCGCCTGCTGACGCGGCGGGGCCTTCGCGTGCGCCCGTTCAAGCCGCAGAACATGAGCAACAACGCCGCGGTCACGGCGGACGGCGGCGAGATCGGGCGGGCCCAGGCGCTGCAGGCGCAGGCCTGCGGGGTGCCGCCTTCGCGGCACATGAACCCGGTGCTCCTCAAGCCCGAGACGGACACCGGAGCGCAGGTGGTGGTGCAAGGGCGTCGCCAGGGGAGCTGCACGGCCCGGGCCTACCACGCGCTGAAGCCGACGCTGTTGCCGGCCGTGCTCGACAGTTTCGCGATCCTCGCCGCCGAGGCGGACCTCGTGCTGGTCGAGGGGGCGGGCAGCCCGGCCGAGCGCAATCTCCGCGCCGGCGACATCGCCAACATGGGCTTCGCGCTGGCCGCGGACCTGCCGGTCCTTCTCGTCGCCGACATCGAGCGCGGCGGAGCGCTCGCCGCCATCGTCGGCACGATCGCCCTGCTCGACCCGCCCGAGCGGGCCCTGGTCACCGGCTATCTGATCAACAAGTTTCGCGGCGATCCACGGCTGTTCGACGGCGCCCTGCCGATTCTGCGCGCCCGGACCGGCCTCGCCTGCGTGGGCGTGGTGACCTGGTTTGCCGATGCCCGCCGGCTGCCGCAGGAGGACGTGCTGGGCCTCACCGCGGCGCCGCGCGACGGCACGGAACTCGTGCGGATCGCCGTCCCACGCCTGCCGCGGATCGCCAACTTCGACGACCTCGACCCGCTGGCCCAGGAGCCGGACGTCACCATCCGGCTGCTGGAGCCCGGCGATGCCTTGCCCGCCGACACCGACCTCGTGCTGCTCCCCGGCAGCAAGGCCGTGCTCGCCGACCTCGCCGCCTTGCGCGCCGCAGGCTGGGACATCGACATCGCGGCCCATCGCCGCCGCGGCGGGCACGTCCTCGGCCTGTGCGGCGGCTACCAGATGCTCGGCCGCACGATCCACGACCCGCTGGGCCTCGAAGGCGAGCCGGCCACGGCGCCGGGCCTCGGCCTGCTCGACGTGACGACCGTACTCCAGCCGAGCAAGACGGTCCGCGAGATGCGCGCCTTCGAGCTGACCAGCGGATGCGCGGTCGCCGGCTACGAGATCCACCTCGGCCATACGACCGGCCCGGACACGACCCGCCCGCTGCTGCGTCTCGAGACCGGCGCGCACGACGGTGCGATCGCGGCCGACGGGCGCGTGGCGGGCTGCTACTTGCATGGACTGTTCGCCGACGACGCGTTCCGGCACGCGTTTCTCGCCCGCCTGCACGACCGCGCGCCGTCGGGATTGGCCTATCGCGACGGCATCGAGGCGACCCTCGACCGGCTCGCCGAGCACCTCGCCGCCTGCATCGACGTCGAGGCCCTGCTCGGCGCCGCGCGCCGGCCGCGGATCAGCCGATGACGAGCGCCGCGGTGACGGCGAGGCCCCCAGCCAAAGCCCAGGCACGCCAGGCGAGCCGCACCCCCGCGTCGATGTCCTCGGGCAGCACCTCGGTCCGGCCGTCGCCCATCCAGCCGTCGCGCACCACCACGCCACCATAGCTGCGCGGGCCGGCGAGCCGCACGCCCAGCGCTCCGGCCAGCGCCGCCTCCGGCCAACCCGCATTCGGCGAGCGATGACGCGGTGCGTCGCGACGACAGGCCGCCAGCGCGGCGCGACGACGGTCCGCCGGTGCCACCGCCACCAGAAGCAGCGCGGTGAGCCGCGCCGGCGCCAGATTGGCGAGATCGTCGAGCCGCGCGCTGGCCCAGCCGATGTGCCGATGGCGTGGCGTCCTGTGCCCGACCATGCTGTCCGCGGTGTTGAGCGCCTTGTAGGCGGCCATGCCGGGAAGGCCCAGGAGCACGCCCCAGAACAGCGGCGCCACCACCGCGTCGGACAGGTTCTCGGCGAGCGATTCGAGCGCCGCCCGGGCGACGGCGAAGGCATCCAGGCGCTCCGGGTCGCGTCCGACGATCCGCGCCACCGCGCTGCGGCCCTCGGCCAAGCCCTGGCGCAGCCCGTCGGCGACCGCGCGGACATGGATGACGAGGCTCCGTTGCGCGAGCAGCGCGCTCATGACCAGCCCCTCGAGGATCCAGCCGCCCGGCAGCAGCGTCGCGAGCGCCTGGATCACGAGTGCCGCGGCGATGGTGGCGGCCAGGACCGTCGTCAGCAGCACCGCGCCCGCGACCCTCTGGGCGGCGGCGGGTGCCGCCGGACTGTGCAGCCGCTCGTCGAGCCAGGCGATCAGCCGGCCGACGAGGACGACCGGATGCGGCACCCGCCGATACAGCGCTTCCGGTTCGCCGAAGCGGGCATCGACGACCAACGCCAGGGCGAGCGCGGCTGCGGCAGCAGCCATCCGCAGCGCCTAGAACTGGAAATAGACGAAAGGCTGATACTCAGGCGGGACGAACGCGAGAGCCACAGCCGTCGCGGCACCAAGGCCGGCGGCGAAGGGGAGCTGCGGGATTGCCTCGGCCCGCTCCTCCGGTCGCCAGCGCCAGGCCAGCCAATGCAGCCCGGCGAGCGCCAGGACCAGCGGCTTCCAGTCGAGCCCGAGCGGCAGCGTGCCGTCGGCGGTGAACGTCAGATAGGCCTTGGCGATGATCAACGCATCGGCGAAGCCCACGGCGCGGAAGAAGATCCAGGCGAGGCACACCCACCAGAACGTGACGACCGTGCCGAGCACCAGCCCGACGGCTGACCCGAGCGGCGAGGATGCGGGAAGGCCGAGCCGCGGCGCGACGTGATCGCGGAACGCATGATGTGCGGCGAGCGCCATGCCGTGCAGCGTGCCCCAGACGACGAAGGTCCACGCCGCGCCGTGCCACAGGCCGCCGAGGATCATGGTCAGCATGAGGTTGCGGTAGCGCATCAGCTCGCCGTGCCGGTTGCCGCCGAGCGGAATGTAGAGGTAGTCGCGCAGCCAGCTGGACAGGCTGATATGCCAACGCCGCCAGAAGTCGGTGATGTTGCGCGCGAAGTACGGCCAAGCGAAGTTCGGCGGGAGATAGAAGCCGAGGAGGCCGGCACTGGCGAGCGCCATGTCGGTGTAGCCCGAGAAATCGCAATAGATCTGGACCGCGTAGAGGATCGTCGCGCCGATCAACGCGTCGGCCGAGTACAAGGCCGGTGCGGCATAGACTTGATCGACGAACGGAGAGATGTTGTCGGAAACGCAGGCCTTCTTGACGTACCCGATGAGGAACAGTGTCAGGCACGCCTGGACCCGGACGTCCTCCCAGCTCCGCTTGCTGTCGAACTGCGGAAGGAACTGGCTCGCCCGGAGGATCGGCCCGGCGACGAGCTGCGGGAAGAACGCGGCGAACAGCGCGACGTCGAGGATCTCCGGGCGCGGTCTGATCTCCTGCCGGTAGACGTCGATCACGTAGCTCAGCATGTGAAAGGTGTAGAAGCTGATCCCGACCGGCAGGATGATGTTCAGGGTGGTCCAGCTCGCCTGCGTGCCGAAGGCCGCCAGCAGGGTCGCGAACGAGTCGGCGAAGAAGTTGAAATACTTGAAAAAGAACAAATTGCCGAGGTTGGTGACCAGGGCGAGCAGGACGAGATTGCGGCGGCGCGCGGGGTCGTGCGTGGCGCCGAGCTGCACGCCGACCCACCAGTCGATCCCGGTGATCAGCATCATCTGGAAGACGAAACGCCAATCCCAGGCGGCGTAGAACAGGTAGCTGGCGCCGAGCAGCCACAGCTTGCGGCCGCGGTTGCCCGGCAGCAGCCAGTACACCGCGAACACGATCGCGAAGAAGAGGAAGAACCGCCCCTCGACGAAGAGCATGGGCCTCTCACGGCTGAACGCGACGCCCGCAGGTTCCCGGCCTCGCGTGGTCGCGACGCTAGCGGGGCCGGGCGGCCGATTCAAACGGCACGTGTGCCGCCCTTGCCTACCGGAAGGCGTCGCTTGTTCGCTCCCGGGGCCGCTGGTAAGCACCCGCTACCTCCGCGCCAAGCCCGGACAGGAGCGGCATGAGCGAGATCGGCGTGATGCTGTGCGGCCATGGCAGCCGCGACGAGGCCGCCTGTCGCGAATTCGCGCACCTCGTCGATCGCGTCCGCGTCGGCTTGCCGGCGTGGCCGGTGGCGCATGGCTATCTCGAGTTCGCCCGGCCGATCATCCGCGAGGGGCTGGACCGTCTGCGCGACCACGGCGTCCGGCGCGTCATCGCCGTGCCGGGGATGCTGTTCGCCGCCGGTCACGTGAAGAACGACGTCCCGTCGGTCCTCAACACCTACGCCGCGGCGCACGGCCTGCGGATCGACATGGGTCGCGATCTCGGCATCGACGCGAAGCTGCTCGAGGCGTCGCGCGACCGCATCGAGGCCTGCCTCGACGCCCAAGCAGCCCCGGTACCACGCGATGAGACGCTGCTCCTGGTCGTCGGTCGTGGGACCTCCGACAGCGACGCCAACGGCAACGTCGCCAAGGTCGCGCGGATGCTCTGGGAGGGGATGGGCTTCGCCCACGCGGAGCTCGCCTACTCCGGCGTCGCCCATCCGCGCACCGACGTGGCGCTGGAACGCGCCGTCCGCCTCGGCTTTCGCCGCATCGTCGTCTTTCCTTACTTCCTGTTCACCGGCGTGCTGGTCGAGAGGATCTACGCGGCGGCCGCTGAGGCGGCGGCGCGCCACCCCGAGGTCGAGATCCTCAAGGCTGGCTATCTCAACGACCACCCGCTGGTCGTGGCGACGTTCGTCGAGCGCATCATGGGCGTGCTCGAAGGCGACACGGCCATGAACTGCTCGCTCTGCAAGTACCGCACGCGGATCCTCGGCCACGAGGCGGCGCTGGGCGCACCGCAGGAGAGCCACCACCACCACGTCGAGGGCATCGGGACTGGTCACCACCACCACGATCACCACCACGACGCCGGCGACCATCATCATCATCGTCATCACCACCACGACGACCACGGGCACCATCACCACCCGCGCGATCCCGTCGCCGCCAAGTGATCCTCCGGCTCGATGACGGCGCTCGCGCATCTCACCGACCCCGACGAGATCGTCGCCCGGTCCTTCGAGCTGGTCCGCGCTGCGGCGCAGCTCGACGCGCTGCCGCCCGCGCGCCGGGCGATCGCCGGCCGCATCGTCCATGCGACGGGCATGCCGGAGCTCGCGGGCCTGCTCACCTGGTCCGGCGATCCCGACACGGCAGGCCGCGCCGCTCTGGCCGCAGGACGGCCGGTCCTGGTCGATGCGCGGATGGTCGCGGCCGGGATCACCGCGCCCCGCGAACGCTCCGCGCCACCGATCGTCTGCACGCTCGACGAGGCCGTGAGCCGACCGGGCGGCACGCGTTCCGCGGCCGCGGTCGACCTCTGGCGCAGCCATGTCGCCGGTGCGGTGATCGCCATCGGCAACGCCCCGACCGCCTTGTTCCGGCTGCTCGAGCGGCTGCCACACTGGCCGGCACGGCCGGCGGCGATCCTCGCCTTCCCGGTGGGCTTCGTCGGTGCCGCGGAGAGCAAGGCCGCGCTGATGGGGGCCGGGCTCGAGGTGCCGTGGGTGACCCTGCCGGGGCGACTCGGGGGCAGCGCCATGGCCGCGGCCGCGGTGAACGCGCTCCTCCGTCCGCCGCCATGAGCGCACCCTGGCTGACCGTGATCGGGGTCGGCGAGGATGGTCGCGCCGGCCTCGCCGCCCGCGCGCGAGAGGCGCTCGACGCGGCCGAGCTGGTGATCGGCGGCCGTCGTCATCTGGCACTGGCGGGACCGCTCCGGGCACCGAGCGAAGCGTGGCTGTCGCCGCTCGCCGCGACCATGGAGCGGATCGCCCAATGGCGCGGCCGCCGCTGCGTCGTGCTCGCCAGCGGCGATCCGTCCTGGTTCGGCGTCGCCAAACTGTTGCGCGAACGGTTCGGCGCGGAGGCGGTCACCGCCCTGCCCGCGCCTTCGGCCTTCAGCCTCGCCGCCGCCCGGCTCGGCTGGCCGCTGGAGGACTGCTTGTGCGTCTCGGCGCACGGCCGCCCCGTCGCCGCCCTGCGCCGTCATCTACAACGCGGCCGCCGCCTGCTGGTCCTCACCGATGGTGCCGAAGCGCCTGGACTGATCGGCGCGCTGCTCGGCGGCGCCGGCTTTCCCGATGCCGAAGTGAGCGTGCTGGAGCGGTTGGGGGGCGAGGCGGAGCGCGTCAGCCGCCACCGCGCCGATGCTGTCGCGGGAGCGTTCGCCGAGCTGAACCTCGTCGCGGTGGACCTCCGTCCCTGCGCGGCCGCCGGCTGGCCGCTGGTCCCCGGTCTCGCCGACGCCGCCTACGAGCATGACGGGCAGCTCACCAAGAGCGAGCTGCGGGCACTCGCCCTTGCCCGGCTCGCACCTCTGCCCGGCGAGCGCCTCTGGGATGTCGGCGCCGGCAGCGGGTCGGTGGCGATCGAGTGGCTGCGCGCCGAAGCCGGCACGACGGCGATTGCGATCGAGCGCGAGCCCGAGCGCAGCCGACGGATTGGCGCCAACGCGGCCCGGCTCGGCGTGCCGGAACTCGATGTCGTCGAAGGGACGGCGCCGGCCTGCCTCGCCGGCCTGCCGCCGCCCGAGGCCGTGTTCGTCGGTGGCGGCTGCCGCGACGAGGGGCTGCTCGATGCCTGCTGGGCGGCGCTCCGCAAGGGCGGCCGCCTCGTCGCCCACGCGGTGACGATCGAGAGCGAGCGCGCGCTGCTCGCCTTCCAGGCGCGCCATGGCGGCGAGCTGTGCCGCATCAGCCTGGCGCACGCCGAGCCGGTCGGTCGGCTCACCGGATGGCGGCCGACGCTGCCGGTGACCCAGCTCGTGGCCCGGCGCTGATGCGCCCGGGGCGCCTGATCGGGGTCGGTGTCGGCCCGGGCGATCCCGATCTCCTGACCCTCAAGGCGGCACGGACCATCGCCAGGGTCCCGGTGATCGCCTCGATCAACGCGCGCGGCCGGCCGAGCCGGGCGCGACAGGTGGCCGCGACCCATATCGGCTCCGGCACCCGCGAACTGGCCTTCGCGATGCCGATGACCGGCGATCCCGATGACAGCGGACCGATCTACGACGTCATGGCGACGGCGATCGGCGCCGAGCTGGACCAGGGTCGCGACGTCGCCTTCCTCTGCGAGGGCGATCCGCTGCTGTACGGCTCCTTTGTCCACCTCGTCCAGCGGATGGAGGGCCGCTATCCGTGCGAGGCGATCCCGGGCGTGGCCGCATTGTCGGCCGCCGCCGCGGCGACGCTGTGCCCGCTCGGCAGCCGCGACACGCCGCTCGTCGTCGTGCCGGCGACCTTGCCCGAGCGCCAGCTCGAGAAGCTCGTCGCCGCCGCGGCCTCGGTGGTGGTGCTCAAGGTCGGCCGCCACCTCGCCAAGGTGCGCGCCGTGCTGCGCGCGCGCGGGCTGTTGGACCGGGCCCTGCTCGTGGAGAATGTCGGGCTGCCCGACCAGCGGATTCGTCGCCTGGCCGATGTCTCGGACGAGATCGCCGGCTATTTCTCGCTGATTCTCGCCCGTCGTGCGGATGGCACGGGGCGGTGAGCCGGCCCGCGATCATCCTCCTCGGCCCGCGGAGCGCCGATCTGGCTGTGCGGCTCCGCGCCGTGGTGCCGGACGGCGAGATCCACGCCCCGGCCTGTGCGGCCTGCGCCGCCGACGTTCGCTTCATCAAGGTGAGCGACCATATCGCGGCTCTGTTCCGCGCCGGCCAGCCAATCGTCGGGCTGTGTGCCGCCGGCATCCTGATCCGCGCCGTCGCGCCGCACCTCGCCGACAAGAGCGCGGAGCCGCCGGTGCTGGCCGTCGCCGAGGACGGCAGCTGCGTCGTCCCTCTCCTCGGCGGCCATCGCGGCGCCAACCGGCTCGCGGCGCGCCTCGCGGACGCGCTCGGCGCCACCTGCGCCATCACCACCGCCGGCGACCGCCGCCTCGGTGTGGCCCTCGACGACCCACCGGCCGGTTGGCGACTGGCGCCGGGCGGCGACGTCAAGGGGTTGACCGCGCGGTTGCTCGAGGGCGAGGCCGCCCGCGTCGAGGTCGAGGCGGGCGGGGACGGGTGGCTCGCAGCCGCGCGCATCACAAGGTCACCCGACGCCCGCATCACGCTGGTCGCGACCCACCGGGCGGTGGCGCCGGGCCCCTCGGCCCTGGTCTACCATCCACCGGTGCTGGCGCTCGGCGTCGGCTGCGAGAAGGGCGCGCCGGCGGCCGAGCTGGCTGCGCTCGCCCGCGCGGCACTCGCCGAGGGCGGGCTGTCGCCGGACGCGGTCGCCTGCGTCGTCTCGCTCGACCTCAAGGCCGCGGAGCCGGCGATCCACGCACTGGCGGCGGAACTCGGGCGACCGGCGCGCTTCATCGACGCCGCGACCGCCGCGGCCCAGGCCGAGCGGCTGGCGACCCCGTCGGCCATCGTCGAGGGCGCGGTCGGGGTCCCGGGCGTCGCCGAGGCCGCGGCGCTCGCCGCGGCGGGGCCGGACGGCCGCCTGCTGGTGCAGAAGCGCAAGAGCACCCGCTGCACGGTGGCCGTCGCGCTCGCCCCGACCGCGATCGACCCGCTCGCCATCGGCCGGCCACGCGGCCGCCTCTCCGTCGTCGGGATCGGCCCCGGCGATCCCGCCGCGCGCACGGCGGCGGTCGTCGAGCGGCTGCGCGTCGTCGAGCATCTCGTCGGCTATCAGCTTTACCTCGACCTCGTGAGCGAGGTCGCGCCGCGGGCGACCCGGCACCCGTTCGCCCTTGGCGCGGAGGCGGAGCGTTGCCGGCTGGCGCTCGACCTCGCCGCGCGCGGCTGCGAGGTGGCGTTGGTCTGCTCAGGCGATCCCGGCATCTACGCGATGGCGGCGCTCGTCGTGGAGCTGCTGGCCGGCGAGCCCGGCGCCGGGTGGGAGCAGATCGCGCTCGAGGTCCTGCCGGGTGTGTCGGCCTTCCAGGCCGCCGCGGCACGGGTCGGCGCGGCGATCGGCCACGATTTCTGTGCCGTGTCGCTGTCCGACCTCATGACGCCCTGGGCCGTGATCGAGCGCCGCCTGCGCGCCGCGGCCGAGGGCGACTTCGTCGTGGCCCTGTACAACCCCGTTTCGGCTCGGCGGCGTTGCGCGCTGCCCGCTGCGCGCGACATCCTCCTGGCCGCGCGCCCGCCCGACACGCCCGTCGTGCTGGCGCGCAATCTCGGGCGCCCCGGCGAAGCCGTGACGATCGGCCGGCTCGATGCGCTCGACCCCGGCGACGTCGACATGCTCACCGTCGTGCTGATCGGCAGCCGGACGTCCCGCCGCGTCACGCGCCGCGATGGCACCGAGCTCGTCCTGACACCGCGGGGCTACGCGATCGGATGACGGTGCACTTCATCGGCGCGGGCCCGGGCGCGCCGGACCTGATCACCGTCCGCGGGCTTGCACTGATCCGCCGCTGCCCGGTCGTGCTCTATGCGGGCTCGCTGGTCCCGGCAGCGGTGGTCGCCGAGGCGCCGGCCGGCGCCCGGGTCGTGGACACGGCGGCGCTCACCCTCGCCGAGGTGATCGCCGCGATGCAGGAGGCGGATGCCGCGGGCCAGGACGTGGCCCGCGTGCACTCGGGCGACCCGTCGCTCTACGGTGCCATCGCCGAGCAGATCCGTCAGCTCGAGCGACTCGGCATCCCCTGGACGATCACGCCGGGCGTCCCGGCCTATGCCGCTGCGGCAGCGGAGCTCGGCCTCGAGCTGACCCTGCCCGGGATCGCGCAGACCGTTGTGCTGACCCGGACGGCGGTGCGCGCCTCGCCGATGCCACCGGGCGAGGATCTCGCGGCGTACGCGCGGAGCGGCGCCACCCTGGCCATCCATCTGTCGATCAACAACCTCGCCCAGGTCCTGCGGTCGCTGCTGCCGGTCTATGGCGTCGACGGGCCGATCGCGGTCGTCCACCGCGCGAGCTGGCCCGATCAGCGCATCCTGCGCGGCACCCTCGGCACCATCCGGCAGCAGGTGAAGGCCGCGGGGATCACGCGTACGGCCCTGATCCTGACGGGCCCGGCGCTGGCCGCGTTGGACTTCGCCGACAGCCGCCTCTATGCCGCCGATCACAGCCACGTGCTGCGCCCGGCACGCCGATCGGCAAGGACCTGATCCAGCCACGCGACCGCATCGGCCACCTGCTGCACGAGCGGGCCGGCCGGCGGCTCCGGCCGGCGTAGCATGACCACCGGCAGGCGCAGCTCCCGCGCCGCCTCGATCTTCGCGTACACCGAGCTGCCGCCGCTCGCCTTGCTGACCAGGACCTCGATGCGGTGCCCGTCGAGCAGCTCGAGCTCGTCGGCGCGGCGGAACGGGCCCCGCGCCGCCACCGGGCGCATGTTCGGCAGCATCTCCGGCAAGGGCTCCACCGTACGGATCAGGAACCAATGCTCGCGATGCGGGCGCAGCAGGTCGAGCGGCACCCGCCCCACCGCGAGGAAGATCCGCCGTCCGAGCTGAGTGGCGAGCGTCAGGGCCTCGTCGAGCTCGTCGACGAGGCGCCAGTCGTCGCCCGGTTGCGGCTGCCATGCCGGTCGGTCGAGCCGCAGCCGCGGCACGCGCAGCGCGGCGCAGACGCGGCGCAACATCCGGCTGATCTGCTGCGCGTAGGGATGGGTCGCGTCGATCACCGCCGACGGGTGCTCGGCAGCGATCCAGGCCGCGAGCCCGTCCGGGCCACCGAACCCGCCGCTGCGCACTTCGCCCTCGGGCAGGAGGGGCGCACTGGTCCGTCCGGCGAGCGAGGAGATCACGTCGAGATCGCCACGGGCCACCAAAAGGTCAGCGAGGCGTCGCGCCTCTCCCGTGCCGCCGAGGATCAGGACCCGCAAGCGCCCGTCACGCTGCTCCGGCGTGACCGGCAAGGCGCCCGTCCCTGCCGACAACCGACACCTCCACCGCCACCAGCGGCCCCGCAGCGGACTGTGCCACGTATCGGGCACGTTCCGCTACGACGTCGGCGAGCGGAAACCCTTCCGTGTCCTCCAGCGCCCCGCCGAGCACGGCACTGCGCTGCAGCCTCTCGAGCAGCGCTGCTGGCGCGCCCGCGGCGGCCAAGTCGGCGGCGAGACGCGCGCGGTCGAGCCGGCTGCGCGCGCTGTGCAGATCCATGGCCCCCTGAGCGAGCTTGGCGAGCTTGCCGATACCGCCGGCGATGGTCAGCCGCCGCACCGGGTGGCGGCGCAGGTAACGAAGCGTGGCGCCTGCGAAGTCGCCCATGTCGATCAGCGCCATCTCCGGCAGGTCGAGGTGGCGCCGGACGAACGCCTCGGAGGTCGACCCCGTGCAGGCGGCGAGGTGCTCGAGGCCGGCGGCCCGCGCGACGTCGATGCCGCGATGGATGGAATGCACCCAGGACGAACAGCTGTAGGGGATGACCACGCCGGTCGTGCCGAGGATCGACAGCCCGCCGACGATCCCGAGCCGCGGGTTCAAGGTCCGCGCCGCCAAGGCCTCGCCCCCTGGGATCGCCACGGTCAACTCGACGTCCGCGGGAACCCCGACCAGTCCCGCGATCCGCGCCACGGCATCGCGCATCATCGCGCGTGGCACCGGATTGATCGCGGGCTCACCCGGCGGGATCGCCAAGCCCGCACGGGTGACCGTCCCGACCCCCTCGCCGGCGCGGAAGAGGACGCCCGAGCCCTTCGGCAGCGGCCGCGCCCGCACGCGGACGAGACAGCCGTGGGTCACGTCCGGATCGTCGCCCGCATCCTTGCGTATGGCGGCGGTGGCGCCGTCCTGCTCGACCGACCGCTCGGCGAGCGGCAGGGTCGCCTCGCCGCCGCGCGGCAGGCGGACCCGCACCCGATCCGGCCAACCCAGGCCGAGCAGCGCCGAGACCGCGGCGCTGGCGGCGCCGGTCGCACATGTCCCCGTGGTCCAGCCGCGCCGCAGGGATGTCGCCTCGGCGACCGGCGCACGATAGGATGTCTCACCCATGAACGCGGTCCATCAGGCGACCAGTCCTCCCGCCGATCGATGAGCGCACCCGCCTTGATCATCGCCGCGCCGGCCTCGGGCAGCGGGAAGACGACCATCACCCTGGGCCTGCTCCGCGCCCTGGCACGACGCGGCTATGCGGTCGGCTCGTTCAAGGTCGGCCCGGACTACATCGATCCCGCCTTTCACGCCGCCGCGGCGCGCCGGCCCTGTCCCAACCTGGACAGCTGGGCGATGCGCTTCGAGACGCTGGCGCTGCTGATGCAGGAGGCCGGCAGCGGCGTCGACCTCGTGCTCGGCGAGGGCGTGATGGGCCTGTTCGACGGCGCACCGGGCGGTGCCGGGTCGACCGCCGACATCGCCGCGCTGTTCGGCCTGCCGGTGGTGCTGGTGGTCGACGTGCGCGCCATGGGCGCCTCGGCGGCCGCCCTGATCGAGGGCTTCCTCCGCCACCGCGACGACGTCCACGTCGTGGGCGTGATCCTCAACGGCGTGGGTGGCGCGGAGCACGCCCAACTCCTCCGCGAGGCCTGCGACGACCACTTCGCGACGCCGGTGCTGGCCTGCCTGCCGCGAGACCCGACGCTCGCCCTGCCCAGCCGCCATCTGGGTCTGGTACAAGCGGCGGAGCATCCCGCGCTCGAGGCGTTCCTCGAGCGTGCCGCGGACCTCGTCGAGCGCGAGGTCGATCTCGGCTGGCTGATGCGCCTGGCGCGTCCGTCCTCGGTCTCGCCGATGGGCAATCACGCGACGCCATTGGCCCCGCTCGGGCAACGGATCGCGATCGCGCGCGACGCCGCCTTCGCCTTCGCCTATCCGGCGACGCTCGCCGGCTGGCGCCGGCAGGGCGCCGAGCTGCGGCCGTTCTCGCCGCTCGCCGACGAGGCGCCCGCGCTCGACGCCGACGCCGTCTACCTGCCCGGCGGCTATCCGGAGCTGCACGCGGCGCGGCTTGCGCAGGCGGAGCGGTTCCGGCGCGGGCTGTGCGCCGCCGCCGGGCGTGGGACGCCGATCCTCGGCGAGTGTGGCGGTTACATGGTGCTGGGTGAGAGCTTGGCCGACGCGGATGGGCAGGTTCATCCGATGGCGGGCCTGCTGCCGGTGCGGACGAGCTTCGCCGAGCGCCGTCGGCAGCTCGGCTATCGCGAGATCGAGCTGCTCGGCGACGGGCCACTGGGTGGACACGGCGAGCGACTGCGCGGGCACGAATTCCACTACGCGACGGAGCTGAGCCGCGTTGGAGCGCCGTTCGCCCGGGCGCGTGATGCCCGCGGGCGAGATCTGGGACCGGTCGGCTGTCGCCTCGGATCGGTCGCGGGCTCCTTCGTGCACGTCATCGACCGGGTGGTTCCGGGACGCCGGCCGAGCTGGCAAGATCACGCGTGAGCTGCGTCCGCCAGCCATGACGGAACTGGGCCGGATCGGGGAGGATATCGGGATGAAGCGTCGCGACCTCGTCACTACAGGCACTCTGGGGCTGGCCGCCGCCACGCTCGCCGCGCCGGCGGTCGCGCAGGGCAAGATCGCCTGGAACATGGTGATGCCCTGGCCACGGAACACGCCCGGCGTCGGCCGCGGCGCACAGCGCTTCGTCGATCGTGTCAACGCCATGTCGGGCGGACGGCTCGAGATCAAGCTGTTCGCCGCGGGCGAGCTGGTCCCGCCGTTCGAGGGTCTGGATGCCGTGCAGAGCGGCACCGCGGACGCCGCCCACGGCACGCCCTACTACTGGGTCGGGAAAGCGCCCGCGTTGCATTACTTCACCGGCGTGCCGTTCGGCTTCACCGCACCCGAGCTCGCCGCCTGGATCGCCTTCGGCGGCGGCCTCGCCCTGTGGCACGAGGTCTACGACCCGCTCGGCGTGGTGCCCTTCTACGCCGGCTCGAGCGGCGTCCAGGCCGGCGGCTGGTTCCGCAAGGAGATCAACACACTCGCCGACCTCCAGGGGCTCAAGTTCCGGATCGCCGGGCTCGGTGGCGAGGTGATGAAGCGGCTCGGCGTCAACCCGGTCCTGATCCCGCCGGGCGAGATCTCGCCCGCCCTGCTCAGCGGCGCGATCGACGCCGCGGAGTGGATCGGCCCCTGGAACGATCGCGCCTTCGGCCTCTACAAGGTGGCGAAGTTCTACTACGTGCCGGCGTTCCACGAACCCGGCCCCGGTCTCGAGATCATCGTCAACAAGACCCGCTGGGCGGAGCTGTCGGCGGATCTGCAGGCGATCGTCGAGGCCGCGGCCGCAGCCACCGCACAGGAAACCTACGCCGATTTCGTCTATCACAATATCGACGCTTTCGGGCCGCTTCTCGCCGAGCATGGGGTCGAGCTGCGCACCTTCAGCGACGAGATCGTCGCGGCGCTCGGCAAGGCGACGCTGGAGGTGTTCGCGGAGCTCGCCGCGAGCGATCCGCTCACCGCCAAGGTCCATGAGTCGTTCATGACCTTCCTGAAAAAGGCGGACGAATACGCGATGCGGTTCGACGCGCCGCTGCTGGCGATGCGCCACGCGGTCCTCACCGCCTAGCCCCGACCGCTTCTCGCCGGCGCTCGCGACCGATGGCGGCGCTGCTTGCCGCGTCGCCGATTGCGCTCGTGCTCGCGCTGATGATCGGGCTGCGCTGGTCCGCGGCGCGGGCGGGGCTCGTGGCGCTCGCGCTGGCCAGCACGCTGGCGCTCCTCGCCTTCGATTTCGGCGGGCGGGACCTGGACGCGCCCGGGCCTGTCGGGGCGTTCGGCGGTGCCCTCCTCGAAGCGGGCTTCATCGCCACCACCATCCTCTGGATCATCTTCCCGGCGCTGTGCATCCACGGCCTGCAGGTGCGGCGCGGTGCTGTCGACCTTCTCCGGCGGCGGCTCGAACACCTCTCCGCCGACCCGCTGGTGCTGGTTCTGCTGATCGCCTGGTTCTTCGCGCTGTTCGTCGAGGGTGCGGCCGGCTTCGGCACGCCCGTCGCGCTCGCCGCGCCGATCCTCGTCACGCTCGGCTTCTCGCCGACCCAGGCCGTGGCGATGGCGCTGATCGGCCACAGCGTCGGCGTTTCGTTCGGCGCGGTCGGCACACCCATCCTGCCCCAGGCGGCCGCCACCGGCTTCACGCCGGGGGCTCTGTCCGCCACGCCGGGGCTGCTGCACGCCCTGCTGGGCTGGATCCTGATCGTCTTCATGCTGCGCGCGACGGGCCGCGAGCTGCCGGGACCGCTGTGGCGGCTGGCGCTCGTCGCCGCCGTCCTGTTCCTCGTTCCCTACCTCGCCCTCGCGACGCTGATCGGCCCGGAGCTGCCGACGCTCGGCGGAGCGCTTCTCGGCGGGCTCGCCTTCGTCCTCGTCCTCCGGCAGCGCACGTCGAGCGTGCCCGCGCCGAGCTCGGATCCGGGCACGCTGCGCGCCGCGCTGCCCTACCTCGTCCTGGTCGTCCTGATCCTCGTCACGCGCCTCGTCGCACCGCTCGGTGAGGCGCTGCGGGCGGTCGAGATCGCCTGGCATCTGCCGGGTGGCTTCGCCGGGAGCTTCCAGCCTCTCTACCATCCCGGCACGATGCTGCTCCTGGCGTTCGTGGCGGGTGGCCTGGCGCAGCGCGGCGCCACGGCGGACCTGCTCGCCGCGATGGCCGAAGCCGCGCGCCGGCTCGCACCGGTGGTCGTGGCGCTGCTCGCCATGCTGGGCCTCGCGCGGATCATGGTCCACGCCGGCATGATCGACACGCTGGCCATGGCCGCGGCGGCGCTCGCCGGCGCCGCCTGGCCGGCCGTGGCCCCGGCGGTCGGCGTGCTCGGCACCTTCGTCACCGGCTCGGCGACCGCCTCGAACATCCTGTTCACCGACTTCCAGGTCCGCGTGGCCGAGACGCTGCGCCTGCCGCCGCTGACGATCCTCGGTGCGCAGGCCTTCGGCGCCGCGGTCGGCAACATCGTCTGCCCGCACAACATCGTCGCCGGCGGCGCCACGGTCGGTCTCGCCGGCCGCGAAGGCGAGGTGCTGCGCGCGACGCTCCTGCCCTGCCTCGTCTACACCGCAGCCGGCGGGCTGCTGGTCTGGCTGCTGGTCGTCCTGTCGGGCAGCTGAGCCGCCTCGCTCACCCCCGCCGCGGCGAAGGTCGCCATGCCCGTATGGCAGGCGAGAGCGGCGCGCAGGAGCGGGATCGCCAGCGCCGCGCCCGAGCCCTCGCCGAGGCGCATCTGCAGATCGAGCAGGGGCACGAGGCCCAGCCGCTCGAGCAGCCGGCGGTGCCCCGGCTCGGCGGAGCGATGGGCGGCCTGGCAATGCGCCAGTGCCTCCTCGCGCAGGCGCCACAGCACGGCCGCGGCAGCGGTCACCACGAACCCGTCGAGAAGCACCGGAACGCGGCGGCGCCGGGCCTCGAGCACGGCACCGACGATCGCCGCCAGCTCGAACCCGCCCACCCGACGCAGCGCCTCCAGCGGATCGGCAAGCGCGCCGCCATGATAGTCCAACGCCGCGCCGACGACCCGCGCCTTGCGGGCGACACCGGCCTCGTCGAGCCCCGTTCCCGGGCCACACCAGTCCTCGGCCCTGCCACCGAGCAGCGCTGTCGCCAGGGCCGCCGCCGCGGTCGTGTTGCCGATCCCCATCTCGCCCAGTCCGAGCAGCGACAGATCGTCGGCGACAACGCTGCGGCCGAGGTCGAGCGCCGCGCGGCACTCGGCCTCGCTCATCGCCGCCGCCGTCACGAAGTCGGCCGTCGCGCGACCCGCGCCCGCATCCTCGACGACGAGCTCGGCACCGGCCAGCCGGCAGAGCTGGTTGATCGCCGCGCCACCGGCGGTGAAGTTGCGCACCATCTGATCCGTCACCTCGGCCGGATAGGCCGAGACGCCGCGGGCGCAGACGCCGTGCCGTCCGGCGAACACCGCGACCCGGACGCGCCGCAGCTCGGGTGGATGCCGTTCCTGCCAGGTCGCGAGCCACCGGGTCAGCGTCTCCAGCCGGCCGAGCGAGCCTGCCGGCTTGGTGAGCTGCGCCTCCCGCGCCGCCGCCGCCGCGGCCGCGCCGTCGTCCGCAGGCGGGAGGTCGTCGAGCAGGCGGCGCAGGTCGGTGAGATCTGGCATTGGCGATGATCCGAGAGGCTTGCCGCGACGGCCACGCACGTGCTTGGCAGCGGCGTGCCCTTCTCGCCGCACCGGCCGCACCTGTCCACGGGGTGGCGCCGGCGGAGGCCGCGCTTGCTCCACGACCTCAAGGTCGCGCTGACCTTCCTGACCCGCCTGCCGGTGCGCGGCGACGCGGCGCCGAGCCTGCGCGATCTCGCCGCGGCGGCGCACCTCTTTCCGCTCGTCGGCGCGCTGGTCGGCGCCCTCGCCGCGTTCGCCTACTGGACCGCGATCCTGATCGGCCTGCCGTCGCTTCCCGCTTCGATCGCGGCGCTGGTCACGCTCGTCATGGTCACCGGGGCGCTCCACGAGGACGGGCTCGCCGACACGGCCGACGCCCTCGGCGCTGGCGAGGACCGCGAGCGGGCGCTGGCGATCATGCGCGACAGCCGGATCGGCACCTACGGCACGATCGCGCTGGTCCTGGCCCTGCTGGCGCGGCTGATCGCGCTGGCCGGCCTGTGGGAGCCGACGAAGGTGGCCGCGGTCCTGATCTCCGTCAGCGCCCTGTCGCGCGCAGCGCTGCCCGTCGTGATGGTGGTCCACCTCCCGGCGCGGCACGACGGTCTGGCTGCCACCGCTGGTCGTCCGCCGCCGCTGCGGGCCGCGGTCGGCTGCGCGCTCGGGCTCCTCGTGGCGCTCGCCTGCCTTCCCACGCCGCAGGCGCTGGTCGCGGCGCTGACCCTCGCCGCGGTGGCGGGGCTGGTCGCCTGGCGCCTCGCCCGCCGCTTCGGGGGCTACACCGGCGACACGCTGGGCGCCTTGCAGCAGATCGCCGAGATCGCCTTCCTGATGGCGATCGTCGCGCAGGCGTGACGCGACCGTGCCTGCCCGCTTGCGCGGAGCATCGCGGACGCGCTCCATTGCCGCCCATGCGCAGCGGAACCGTCCACCTCGTCGGCGCCGGTCCGGGCGATCCGGAGCTGCTCACCCTCAAGGCCGCCCGGCTGATCGCGGCGGCCGACGTCATCGTCTACGACCGGCTGGTCCACCCTGCCGTCCTGGCCCACGCCCGGGCCGGTGCGGAGCGGATCTACGCCGGCAAGGAGCGGGCCAACCACTATATGCGGCAGCCCGAGATCAACGAGCTGCTCGTGCGCCGGGCGCGGGCCGGCCAGACCGTCGTGCGTCTCAAGGGTGGCGACCCGCTGGTGTTCGGCCGCGGCGGCGAGGAGATCGAGGCGCTCGTCGAGGCGGGCGTGCCGTTCACCATCGTGCCGGGCGTTACCGCCGCCACCGGCTGCGCCGCCGCGGCCGCCATCCCTCTGACGCATCGCGACCATGCGCAGACGCTCGTGATCGTCACCGGCCACACCAAGGACGGCGAGCCCGACCTGAACTGGCGGGCGCTCTGCCAGCCGCACCAGACGCTCGTCGTCTACATGGGCCACAAGGCGCTGCCCGCGCTCTGCCGCCGCCTGATCGAGGAGGGCCTGCCGGCCGACCTTCCTGCCGCGTTGGTCGAGAACGGCACACTGCCGCAGCAACGCACCATCCGCGGCACGCTCGCGACGCTGCCGACGCTGGTCGATGGCGATGCGCTCGCCGGTCCGGCCTTGCTGGTCATCGGCGAGGTCGCGGCGGTGCGAGCCCTCGACGCCACACGATCCGCGGAGCTCGCCCCCGTCGGCCTGTGACCGTGTGCGGCCGGCTCAGAACGCGAATTCGGCGAACAGCGGCTCGACGCGGCCGCCCCAGCGCTCGACGAACGCCTGAAGCTTGAGGTCGGCCGGACTCTTGCCCTGCTCCACGACCTCCTCGAGGCGGCGCAGATAGCCCGTCTCGTCCCGGCCGTCCCAATTGAGCCGCCGGCGCCGCGCGAGGCCGCCGCGCGCCAGATCGACCACCGTCCGCGCGAGGTCGAGCACCGTCCCGCCGCGGAACGGCGTCCGCAAACCCTGCCGCGGCACGGCATCGCGCATCGCCTGCATCTCGCCGATCGTCCAGTCGGCGACCAGCGCCTCGGCCGCGGCGAGCGCCTCGTCGTCGTAGAGGAGACCGACCCACAGTGCCGGCAGGGCGCAGATCGAGCGCCAGCTGCCGCTGTCGGCGCCGCGCATCTCCAGGTAGCGCTTGAGGCGGACCTCGGGGAACACGGTCGTCAGATGGTCCTGCCAGTCGCTCATGGTCGGGACCTCGCCCGGCAGGGCCGGCAGGCGCCCGGCCATGAAGTCGCGGAACGATTGGCCGCTCGCATCGATGTACCGCCCCGCGCGGTATACGAAGTACATCGGCACATCGAGCACGTAGTCGACATAGCGCTCGAAGCCCATCGCCGGCTCGAAGACGAACGGCAGCAGCCCGCAGCGGTCGGGATCGGTGTCGGTCCAGATGTGGCTGCGATAGCTCTGGAAGCCGCTGACCTTGCCTTCGTAGAACGGCGAGTTGGCGAAGAGCGCGGTGGCGACCGGCTGCAGCGCGAGGCTGACCCGGAACTTGCGGACCATGTCCGCCTCGGACGCGAAGTCGAGGTTCACCTGCACGGTGCAGGTGCGCAGCATCATGTCGAGCCCGAGGCGGCCGCGCTTGGGCATGTAGGCGCGCATGATCGCGTAGCGGCCCTTCGGCATCCACGGGATGTCCTCGCGCCGCCAGAGCGGCTGGAAGCCCATGCCGAGCATGCCGACGCCGAGCGGGTCCGCGACCTTCTTCACCTCGTCGAGATGGGTGTGGACCTCGCAGCAGGTCTGGTGGAGCGTCTCCAGCGGCGCGCCCGACAGCTCGAACTGCCCGCCGGGCTCGAGCGTGATGTTGCAGCGGTCCTTGGTGAGCGCGATCGGCCGCTCGTCCTCGACCACCGGCGTCCAGGCGAACTCCGCGGCCAGCGCCTCGAGCAGCGTCCGGATCCCGCGCCGCCCGGCATAAGGCAGCGGACGCAGATCCTCGCGGGTGAAGCCGAACTTTTCGTGCTCGGTGCCGATCCGCCAGGCCGGCCTCGGCTTGCACCCCTCGGCGAGATACTCGACGAGCTGCGCCTTGTTCTCGACCGGCGCGCCGACGCCGGACGGCGGTGCTGACATCCCGCTCCCTCCCGTCGGACGCCGCCGTCGGTGGCCCCGAGCCAGCGCCATGTAGGCGCGAAGCCGGCAGGATGCCAGATCGGTGGTCGGGCACGGGCCGGCCGGTCACTCCTCCTGCCGCGGCGCGATCATGTCGGGACCGGTGGCGCTGCCGCACCCGCTGCACCATCACCTCCGGCCGTCACGCCGCCCGGGCGGTCGGCGCCTGGGCTCCGTTGCGCCGTGCCAGCTTCTCCAGCATCCGCCGCTGCCGGCGGTTCAGCGGCGTGCCGCCGGTCTCGGGTTCGTCCGTGCCGGTCTGCCGGTCGCCCGCGCCGGGTTCGTTCGTGCGGCCTGCGCTTCCTTCCGTCAGAGCCCCGCTCTGCAGCACACCCATCATGGCCACGGCGCCGATCGCCCTGGCGCGCGCCTCCTGGCGCAACGCGTCGCGCGCGGCCGCAGCGTCGGCACCCTGCGTCTGCCGGCGGTGCCGGAGCTGGGTCAGGCGATGCTCGAGCTCCCAGCGCTCCTTGACGATGCGGCTGCGGTAGCGCGCCAGCGTCGCGAGTGACGGGAGCCGGGCGCTCGTCTCGGGTTCGCCCTCGGCCGCGCCATCGAGCGCGGCAAGCTCCAACAGATCCAGGCGGTGCAGCTTGAGCTCGACGAGGCAGAGCTGCTCGACCAGGCTCTCCTCGGCCGCATTGGTCGGCGCGTAGAGGTCGAGATGGGTGGCGAGCAGCCCGGCGTACCAGTGGCACTCCTCCGCACGGACCGCGATGCCCCCGCCACGCAGGCCGTGGCGCAGGGCGTTCTGCGCCGAGGCGGCCTTGCCGGCCTCGCTGACGGGGCCGCGCGCCAGCGCCCCGTTGCGGCGCGAGGTCTCGGACTGCAGGGCTGAGGGCGAAAGCGGCATGGCAGCTCACTCGCTAGTAGAAAAACCGGCGAGCTTATCCCGCAAGCATGCACGATCCGTCAATTTCGGGGTTTTGCACGGGTTTTGTCGCGAGTTGGGGGGAAGCGACTTATCGCAGCGCCAGCGCGAAGCTGTGATCTGGGGACCTCAAAGCGCCTGCCCGGCGCCTTCTGCGCCACAAGCGCGACGGCACCTGCTCCTCGGCCGTGGTGGCGAAGTGCGGACCCGTGGGTTGGCGCCCCCTCGCCACCCTGGTACACCCGCAAAGCCCTACCCCCGCCCCACAACCTCCCCCGCCAGCGCCCGGGACTCCTCGGCGGCGGCGCTCCTCGGCTGGCTCTCGACCGCGCCCAGCCCCTTGGCGATGCCGGCGACGAAGGCCTGGCGGTTGCCGAGATGGGCGTCGAGGCTGCGGCAGGCGAGCTCGGCGACGGCGGCGCGGGCCTCCTCGAAGCTCCGAATCCCGCGGATACCCTACGCGACTGACGCCGGCTCGAAATCGGCAGAACGCTGCCGCCCGGCACCGCTGCGGCCTCTAGGCCGGCACCGTGCTTCCGGCCGGCTTCACCGGCTTGACGGTCGCGCGGATGGCATCCTCGCGCTGCCGAACCCGGGCATAGTCGTACTGCGCCTGCATGGTGATCCAGGCCTGTGCGGACCCGCCGAACGCGGCCGCGAGGCGCACGGCCATCTCCGGCGACACGCCGGCGCGGCCATTGACCAAGTTGTCGAGCGTCTTGCGCGACACGCCCAGCGCTTCGGCCCCTCTCGTGACGGTCAAGCCCAAGGGCTCCAGGCAGTCGTGCCGCACCAACTCGCCCGGGTGGGAGGGGGTCCGCATCGGCCCGCGGACGGCCTCGCTCTCGTCGCCCATGTCTCGCGTCCTCCTCAATGGTAGTCGATCAGGTCCACATCCCGGGCATGTCCACCCTCGAGGCGAAAGATCACACGCCAGTTGCCCGACACGCGCACCGACCAGAAGCCGCGCAGATTGCCGGTCAGCGGGTGTAGGACATAGCCGGGTAGGTCCATGTCCTCCGGCGCCGCCGCCGCATCCAGGGCCGTCAGGATGCGCTGCACCTTGTCGCGCAGCCTCGGATCGATGCGGCTCGGGTCCGCCTGTTCATAGAGGCGTCGCAGACCCCGGTGCCGGATCGACTTGATCATGTTGTCGAGCAGTGAGTATGGGCGCTTCTCTATACGCCGTCAAGAATTGGGCAATGCCAGGGCCTGTGCGCGGGCCCGGGAGGCGTCCGCTGGGGAGGCGTGTGCGATCCGCGAGGATCCCGGCGACACCTTCCGCATCCCAACCACGCCCCGCTCCGTTGCAGCGGCAGCGCCCGGAACCATCGGGTCGCGGTGCGTCGCTGCACCGGGACAGCCCTACCCCCGCCCGACCACCTCGCCGGCCAACGCTCGCGACTCCTCCGCCGCGGCGCTCTTCGGCTCGCTCTCGACCGCGCCCAGCCCCTTGGCGATGCCGGCGACGAAGGCCTGGCGGTTGCCGAGATGGGCATCGAGGCTGCGGCAGGCGAGCTCGGTGACGGCGGCGCGGGCCTCTTCGAAGCTCCTGCCGCGCGGCGGGACGCGGTTGAGGACGATCGCGGCGCGGCGGCCTTCCCGCGCTGCCAGCTCGACGGTGGGGCCGCTCGCCCAGACGTCCAAGAGGCTGGGCTGACAGGGGATCAGGACCAGGTCGGCGGCACGGATCGCGGCCCTCGCCTCGGTCTCGGCGTGCGGCGGGCTGTCGATCAGGACGAGATCGAGGCCGCCCTTGAGCCGGTCGAGCTCGACGCCGAGCCGCCAGCCGCCGACCATGGCGAAGCGCAGCTCCGCGACCTCGGGGCCGAGCTGCTCGCGGCGGCGCATCCAGGTGGTGAGGCTGCCCTGCGGGTCGATGTCCATGATCCCGACCTTGCGGCCGGCCTCGGCCAGCGCGGTGGCGAGCTGGATGACCAGCGTCGTCTTCCCGGCACCGCCCTTCTGCTGCGCCACCGTCACCACCTTCGCCGCCATGCGTCCCCCGTCCGCTCAGTAGCCGCGCCGCCGGTCGACGACGTGCAGCAGCGGCCGCCCGTCGCGCAGCCGCCGGATGTTCTCGGCGACGCTCGCCGCACCGGTCGCCGGCTGGCAGTAGCTTGCGGCGTGCGGCGTGAGACGGATCCGCGGATGCGTCCAGAACGGATGCGCCGGCGGCAGCGGCTCCTCGCGCACGACGTCGAGTGTGGCGTGCGCGAGCCGGCCGGCATCGAGCGCCGCCAGGAGGTCGGCCTCGACGAGCTGCCGCCCGCGGCCGACCTGGATCAGCCGCGCACCTTCGGGCAGCCGGCCGAGCAGCGCCGCGTCGAGGAGGTCCTCCGTGTCCGGCGTCAGCGGCAGCAGGCAGACCAGGATGTCGCTGCCGGCCAGAAACGCCTCGAGACCCGCCGCGCCGGCGAAGCACGCGACCCCGGCCACGTCGCGCTGCGTCCGGCTCCAGCCGCGCACGGAAAAGCCGTGGGCGGCGAGCGCCGTGGCGGTGGCGCTGCCGAGCACGCCCAGACCCATCACGCCGACCCGGGTCGCCACAGCCGGCGCCGGCAGATAGAGCTTCCAGCGTCGCTCCGCCTGCTGGCGCGCGTAGAGGTCGAACTGGCGGTGGTACCAGAGGACGCAGGCCAGGACATACTCGGCCATGGTCGCGGTCAGCGACGGATCGACCATCCGGCAGAGCGGCAGGTCGGGCAGCGTCGGGTCGCGCAGCATGGCGTCGACCCCCGCACCCAGCGAGAAGATCGCCCGCAGCCGCGGCAGGCTCGCGAGCAGCCCCGGCGGCGGCAGCCAGACCAGCGCCGCCTCGATCTCGTCCGGGGACCCGATCACCGGCCAGATGCGGATGTCCAGGTCGGGCAGGCGCGCCCGCAGGGCGGCACTCCAGGCGACCGGATCGTCGTCCTCGCTGAAGAAGAGTAGCGCCAAGCCGTTCTTCTTTCGCGCTCGGGTGGCGGCTTATTGCCGACGGCGGCCGGGCGTGGCAAGGCTCGCGGTTGGCCGTCCGTTTCCGGGAGACCATCGATTCACGCCGCCGCGCTGATCGCCCTCGTCCTGCTCGCCCCGATCCTGTGGTCGGCCGGCGTGGTGCTGGCCCAGGGTCGGCCCCACTGGAGCCAGAGCCGCTGGGACGCGACCGGGCTGGCCCCCGATCCCGCCAGCCATCCCGACGCCGTCGTGCAGATCTACGCGGCGCGCACCTGGGGCTGGAAGGGTGCGCTGGCGGTGCACAGCTGGATCGCCTTCAAGCCGGCCGGAGCGGCCGGCTATGCACGCTACGAGGTGGTGGCGTGGGGGGTGTGGCGCGGCGGCTCGGCGGTCCGGCGCGACATGCGCCCGGTCGACGGCCGCTGGGCCGGCAACGAGCCGGAACTCCTGCTCGATCTGCGCGGGCCGGTGGCCGCGGCGGCGATCCCGAAGATCGAGGCGGCCATCGCGGCCTATCCCCATCCCGCGAGCTACCTCACCTGGCCCGGGCCGAACTCCAACAGCTTCGTCGGCTATCTCGTGCGCAGCGTGCCGGAGCTGCGGGTCGAGCTGCCGCCGACGGCGATCGGCAAGGACTTCCTGCCGGGCGGGCAGATCGCCGCGCTGGCGCCGAGCGGCACCGGCATCCAGCTCTCGCTCGCCGGCCTGCTCGGCCTGATCGTCGCCCGCGACGAGGGCCTGGAGGTCAACCTGCTGGGGCTCGTGTTCGGCGTCGATCCGCTCGACCTCGCGGTCAAGCTGCCGGGCATCGGTCGTATCGGGGTGCGCTGAGCGGCGCGGACCGCCCACCGATCGCGATTGCGCGCCGATACCGCTGGACTAGGTAGAGGGGCGGAGGCCAACACCGAGGGGGATCCATGCGCGCCGTCATCACCGCGACCGCGGCCGTGCTCGCCGGCCAGCTCGTCCTCGCCGCCACCACCGCGGCCGCCGAGATGGACGAGGCCACGCTGCGCGAAGCGTTCGCCGCGGCCGACACCAACGGCGACGGCGTCATCGACGAGGCCGAGTTCGCCGCCGACATCGTCAAGGCGTTCGTGCGGCTGGACAAGGACGGGGACGGCCAGTTGAGCCCCGCCGAGCTGGCGGCGCACGAGCCGGGCCTGTTCGAGGCGATGGACACGGACGGCAGCGGCACGCTCAGCCTCGCCGAGGTCCAGGCCAAGCGCACGGCCGATTTCGAAGCCATGGACACGAACGGCGACGGCGTCCTGACCTTCGAGGAGATGCGGGCGTTTCGCCCGGGCATGTGAGGAGATGGCGATGACTTCGCGCTTGCCTTCGACACCACGGCGGCTCGCTCTGGCGGGCCTTCTGGTCGGCACGCTGGCGATCGGCGGCTGCGCCACCGACGCCGGCGACGGCGGCATCGCCGGCACGGGCTTCGGCGGCGGAGCGCTGGCCGGAGCGGCCGGCGCCGGGACGCTCGCCGGTGTCGCCACGCGCAACCGCGGCCCCGTCGCGCAGACCGCGGCGATCCTCGGCGCGGCGGCGCTGGGCGGCTTTCTCGGCGACCGCTATGTCGACCAGCCGCGCCGCGACCAGACCGTGGCGCGACGTTCCGCGGAGCAGGACGCCGAGTACCAGCGGCGCCTGGACTTCGAGCGGCAGTCGACCCTCCAGGCGGAGCAGACGCGGCGCGAGATCGAGGAGCAGCGGCTCTACGAGGAGTGGAAGCGGCAGCGCACCGGCGGCGCGACCCCGGCCACGACCGCGTCCGGGGACGACGTCCTCGCGGCGCAACGCCTGCTGCGCGGCCTCGGCTATTACAACGGCCCGCTCGACGGTCGCTACGGGCCGCAGACGCGCAACGCGGTGATCGCCTTCGAGCGCGCGCAGGGCATGGACGTGACCGGCAATATCAGCCCGGCGCTGCTGCAGCGCCTGCGTGCGACGATCTGAGGCGGCGCGGCGTTCACGTCGCCTTAGGGGTCGCGCGGCTAAGGCTTGGGCGGATGGACCCGCGGCGCCGCCGCCCAAGCCGGATCGATCCCGATTCCCAGCCGCGCCCTCATCGTCGCTACAGGGTATCCGGCCAGGGTGGCCGAGGCGCTCGGCGACTATCTCGCCGACCCGCGGACCGTCTGGACGGCGGACAGCGCGGACCTGCTGCGGATCCTGGCCGCCACCAAGCCGCGGCTCGTCCTCCTCGACCCGGCCGTCGCCGCCGATGGCGGTCCCAGCGTCGTCCCGGCGCTCGAAGCGGCGCGTCGGACCGGCGCAACGGTGGTGCTGTGCGGCCGCTACGACGATCTGCGCCTGCGCAGCGCCGAACTCACCCGGGTCACCAACCTCGTCTTCGGCCTGCCCCATGACATCCGCCGGCTCGCCCGGACGATCCGCCTGACCATGACCATGGACGGCGCTCCGCCGCCGGCGCCGGTGAGCCCGTCGCTGCGCAAGGCGATCGGCGAGGGCCGCGACGCGCTCGAGCGCGCCGTGCGCGGCCTGCGCGCCGGCCGTCCGCCGGATCCGGCGGCGCTCGTCGAGGCGGCGACCGGGATCAGCGACCTCGCCGGCTCGCCGGAGCTGCGCCGGATGCGCGATCTGCTCCGCGCCCACCACGACCCGACCTACACCCACTCCCTGCGCGTCGCCGCCGGTCTGGTCCTGTTCGGCGAGGCCTTCGGCATCGGCGCCGGCGATCTGCGCACGCTGGCCCTGGCCGGCCTGCTGCACGACGTCGGCAAGGCGCTGCTGCCGCGCAGCCTGCTCGAGAAGCCGCAGCGCCTCGCCGCTGACGAGTGGCACCTCGTTCGCCAGCATCCGGTGACCGGTGAGAAGATGATCCGCGACATCGGCGGGCTCCCGGCGACCGTGCACGAGGTCGCGGCGCGCCACCACGAGCGCCTCGACGGCAGCGGCTACCCGAACGGCCTGACCGCCGCCGAGCTCGACGAGGCGAGCCTGCTCTGCACCATCGTCGACATGCACGTGGCGCTGACCGAGCCGCGCGCCTACAAGGCGGCGATCAGCGACGTCGAGGCCTTCAACCTCATGGCCACCCGCCATGCCGGCGGCATCGAGGGCCATTTCCTGCGCCGCTACCGCGAGCTGATCCTCGACCAAGCGGCCGAGCCCGCCGCGGCCTGATGCCGGGCGCCGTCGACGGCGGCGCCACTCACCCGGAAGGGGGATGTGTCCGCGTGTTCGTTTCGACCTGGACCATGAGAAGCGCCAGTTGCGCCCATAGCCGCATCATGAAGACACGCTGCTGGCCGATGACGAAGCCCAGTCCCGCTCCGACCAGCGCAAGCAAGACAGCAATCGCACCACCGAAGGCGAAGCCCGCGACGAGCCCGAGCAGTCCGAAGCCCGCGGTCCACAGGACGACGATCAGCGTCGCCCGGCCGTAGAGCTCGTCTGCGAATTGGCCTATGATGGAAGGATCATACTTCGTCATCGCCACCCCCTGGTCACGCCGGAACGGGATATCGCCCGGCAGAACACCGATGAGGGCCGATCACCGCCAACTCGACTGGCGGCACTTTTCCGAAGCGTAGGCGAGAACGGCGCGCGGTCAACAGCAAACGCTGGTGTGACCTCCGCTTGTGCGCGCGCGGCTCCTCAGCGCGTGGCCTTGAGATACTCGCCGTAGAGCCAAGCGGAGGTCACGGCGAGGCCGAACACCACGACGAAGATGATGGCGATGATCAGAGCGACGCGGAGCAGGTCGCGCACCGGGCGGCCCGGCTCGCACAGAGGCACGAGATTGAACGCAAGGCCGGCGAAGACGACCAGCCCCATGCCCAGTCCGGACAACCATTTGCTGAACGGCTGGAAAATGAACACCAGCGTGGCGATGCACAGCGTGATGATGCTGCTCTCGATCGCCCGCGCGGTCGTCGCCGACATGCCGCCCGTGACCCGGTCGTCGTCGCTCATGCCGAGACCCGCCCACCCGTCGCGTCGAACACATGGATCTGGCCGGGCTTGGGCCGCATGTGCAGCCGCTCACCGGGGCGAACCCGCCGCGTCCGGTCGACGACGACGCGGATGTCGCGCTCGCCCTCGAGCATGTGCACGAGCGTCTCCGCGCCCATCGGCTCGATCAGGTCGGCGACCGCGCTGAGCGTGCCGGCGCTCGGCTCGCGGGCGAGGTCGAAGGCCCGCGGCCGCACCCCGAGGGTCACCTTGGCCCCGGCGGCGAGGCGAGCCAGCGCCGGCTCCATCGGCAGGCTCACCTCCTGCGCGTCGACCCCGAAGCGGATCAGCCCGTTCTCGATCCCACGGCACACCGCCGGCAGCAGGTTCATCTGCGGCGTGCCAATGAAGCTCGCGACGAACAGGTTGGCCGGCTTGGCGAAGATCTCGTGCGGCGTCGCCACCTGCTCGATCCGCCCGTCGCGCATCACCGCGATGCGGTCGGCCATGGTCAGCGCCTCGAGCTGGTCGTGGGTGACGATCACCGTGGCCTTCGACAGACCGCTGAGCACCTCCTTGATCTTGCCGCGCATCTGCTGGCGCAGCTCGACGTCGAGCCGCGACAGCGGCTCGTCGAACAGGAAGCAGCTCGGATCGCGGATGATCGCCCGGCCGACCGCGACCCGCTGCTTCTCGCCCTCGGCGAGGCGTCCCGGGATGCGGTCCAGCACGTGGGTCAGCTCGAGGGTGGCCGCCACAGCCTGCACGCGCCGCGTGATCTCGTCGCGTCCGATCCGCTCCGCGGCCAGCGGGAAGGCCAGGTTCTCCCGCACCGTCAGGCTCGGATAGAGCGCGTAGAACTGGAACACCATCGCGATGTTGCGCTGCGACGGCGAGAGCTCGTTGACCCGCTCGCCACCGACCAGCACATCGCCGGCGGTGGCCGCCTCCAGGCCGGCGATCATGCGCAGCGTGGTGGTCTTGCCGCAGCCCGACGGCCCCAACAGGCAGACCACCTCGCCGGCGCCGACATCGAGGTCGACGGCGTCGACGGCGATGAGCTTGTCGAACCGCTTGGTCACCTGACGGAGCGAAATGGTCGACATGCGCCCGGCCGGTCAGCGCTTGATGGTGCCGAAGGTGACGCCGCGCAGCAGATGGTTCTGCAGCACGAAGACGACGACGATGACCGGGATCAGGAACAGCGTCTCGATCGCCGCGAGCAGGCCCCAGCGCACGCCGATGTCGCCGCCGATGGTCTGCGCCATGGCGACCGGGATGGTCCGGGTCTCGACCCCGGTGAGCAGGAGCGCGAACAGGAACTCGTTCCAGGTGAGGATCAGCCCGAAGACCGCCGTGGCGGCGATCCCGGCCACGACCTGCGGCAGGCAGATCTTGAAGAACAGGCGCACTTCCGAGCTGCCGTCCATCCGCGCCGCATCCTCGACGTCGGGCGACAGTTCGTCGAAGAAGCTCTTCATCATCCAGATCGTGAACGGCAGGTTGAACACGGCATAGAGCAGGATGATGCCGAGATAGGTGCCGGCCAGCCCGGTGATCTGGAACATCAGGAAGATCGGGATGATGACGACGATCGCCGGCATCATCCGCGTGGTCAGGATGATGAACAGGTAGGTGTCGTTGCCGCGCAGCGGGAAGCGCGAGAAGCCGTAGGCCGCGAGCGTGCCCACGACCAGCGCGATCAGCACGCTGGAGCCGGCGATGAAGATCGAGTTGAAGAAGAACCGGTCGAAACCGGTGGCCACCGCCTCCGCGCCGGCGCTGTAGGAGCGGCTGAAGACCTGGACGAAGTTCTCCAGCGTCGGGGTGAACAGCCAGACCGGGGGGATGGCCAGCGCGTCGCTGTAGGTCTTGAACGCGGTCAGGATGATCCACAGCACCGGGAAGAAATAGACGAACGCGACGATGCCGGCGCCGAGGGTCCGGCCCCAGCCCGCCTCGCCGATCGGCCTGCGCTGCGCTGCCATCTCAGGCCTCCCGCGCCCGCCGGTTGACGAAGTAGAGGTAGAGGTTGGTGAGGACGATGACGATGAACAGGATGATGTAGGCGAGCGCGGCGCTCTGGCTGGTCCGAAAATACTGGAAGGCCAGCCGATAAACGTAGACGGCGATGGTCTCCGTCGACGTCCCTGGACCACCCTCGGTCAGCAGGAAGACGACGTCGAACAGCTTGAACGCCTCGATGGTACGGAACAGGAGCGCGAGCAGCAGCAGGCCGCGGATATAGGGGAAGGTGATCGTCCGGAATCGTCGCCACCACGAGGCGCGGTCGATCTCGGCCGCCTCGTAGAGATATTTCGGCACCGAGACGAGACCGGCCAGGACCAGCAACATGACGAAGGGCGACCACATCCAGGCGTCGGCGAAGATGATCCCGGCCATGGCGCCCGCCGGCGTATCCAGCAGGATGAAGGGCTGGCCGGTGAAGATGCGGACGAACTGGCTCAGCAGGCCGAATGTCGGCTCGTAGTAGTAGCGGAAGAAGGCGCCGACCGCGACGAACGAGAGCATCATCGGCGTCAGTACCAGGATCAGCAGATAGCGCCGCCCCGGGAACTGCTTCTCGAACAGCAGCGCCAGCAGGAAGCCCACCACCATCTGCAGGCTCACCGTCAGCACGACCGCGAGCGCGGTCGTCTGCAGCCGCTCCCAGACCACCGGATCGCTCAGCACACCGACATAGTTCTCGAGGCCGACGAACCGCGGCGGCGCCAGACGGTTGGCGCGGAAGGCGAAGAAGCTCAGCCCGAACGACCACATCAAGGGGAAGATGTTGAGCAGGAAGAGGAGCGCGAGGGCCGGCGCGACGAGCAGCGGTCCGTAATTGTGCCGCTCCCAGGCATAGGCCACGGCGAGGATCGCGGCGCCGGCGCAGCCGGCCAACGCCACCCACCAGCCGACCGCCGGGGGCAACAGGAACAGCGCGCCGACCATGACGACGAGCGCGCCGAGGATCGCGCCCAGCACCATCCACAGGGCGATACGCGGCGCAGGACGGGGCGCCTGCGGCAAGGCGGGGCTGACGAGCGTGCTCATGCGGCGAAAGCTGAGGCGTCGGCTTGGTCTTGGACGGAGATGAGGCCGGGGCGCGCCCCGGCCTCACACCGCTCAGAAGGTGGTCGGCCCGTCACTCACTCGATGAGGCCGGCCTCGGTCAGCAGCCGCTGCTGGAAGGCGGCGATGTTGTCCATCGTCGTCTTGGCGTCCTGCTGGCCGGTGATGGCCTTGTCGTACTCCTCCTGCGACTGGACCAGCAGCTCGAAGAAGTCGGGCACGTGCCAGACGTCCTTCTGCCAGTCGAGCGCCGGCGCCCAGGTCCGGTTCCAGGGCCGGAAGGTGACATAGTCGGGCCGCTCGTAGACGCTCCGCCGGCCGCTCTGCCCGCCACGCTTGGCGAACTCGGTCTGGATCTCCGGCGACAGCCACCACTTGCAGAAGGCGAGCGACTCCTGGGTGATCTCGTCGCTGTTCCAGGTCGTGAGCACGAACGGCTGCCCGCCGATGTTGGCCCAGCGGATGATCTTGCCGTCCGCGCCGCGCAGGCCGGGATGCTGGGCGAAGGCGACCTTGTCGTGGACCTTCGAAGTCGCCGGGCTGATCGTGCTCTCGCCGAACCCGATCCACTGGATCATGTAGGCGATCTTGCCCTCGCGGAACAGCTCGTCCTGCTTGAAGATGTCCATCGTCCCGGTCTTGACGACGGGCGGCATGTACTGCAGCAGCGAGAGATAGTGCTCCAAGGCCTTGACCGCCTCGGGCGAGTTCACGACACCCTCGGCCTGGCCCTGCGGCGCCTTGGTCTCGTCCCAGATGTCGGCGCCATGCTGCCAGATGAAGGCATTCACCTGCATGATGTTGAAGTCGTAGGCCTTGCCCGCCTGATAGGCGATCCCGAAGAAGTCGTCGTCGGCCGGCGCACCGGCCAGCATCTCGCCCTTCTTGCGCATGAAGAACTCGCCGAAGCTGCGGACCTGGTCCCAGTCGACGTCGTCCATCTCCTCGCCGGTGCACGGCAGCTTCTTGCCATACTTCTCCATGTACGCCTTCTGCTCGTCCTCGTGGCAGAAGACGTCACTCCGGTAATAGACGATCAGCACGTCCGGCATCTGCGGAAAACCGTAGTAGTTCTCCGACTTGTGCGGATAGGTGCTGTAGGCGGCAACCAGGTTCGGATGGAGATCGTTGAAGATCTCCTGCCACTCCGGATCGTTGTCGATGAACTGGTTGATCTTCATGTAATAGCCGCCCTCGACGAAGGCGCCCAGCCACTGGCTGTCGGAGACGGCCATCTGATACTTCTTCTCGCCCGAGGTCAGCGACGCGGCGAGACGCTCGTAGTAGTTCGGCCAGGGGATGAAGTCGGCCTCGAGCTTGACATTGTTGCCCGACGGCGCCTTGTACTTCTCGTTCGCCAGATCCTGCATGATGCGGGTCGGCGGCCAGTCGGGCACCGCCATCTTGAGCACGATGTCCTTGGCGTGCGCCGCGCCCCCCGCGAGGGCCACGGCGGCGACGCCCGCGAGGGCGAGGTTTCGCTTCACCCCGGTCATTGCCTGCCTCCACTGTTCGTCACCGGTTGGTCTCAACGGCGGACCGCCCCGGCTTGCCCTCGGGGTTACCTGATCGCCGTGCCGGTGTCGAGCGCGAACAGGTGACTGTTCTCGAGCCGCAGCTCGACCTGCAGATGGTCGCCCTCGCGGTACCGGACCGCGCGTTCCTCGGGCAGGACCATGCGCAGCGGCACGCCGTTGGCGACGAGGTCGAGCACGGTGACGTCGCCCAGGGGCTCGGTCAGGTGGACCTCGCTCGCGAGCCGCGGCCCGCGCGGCTCGCCCTCGGCCGGCACGATGTCGCTCGGCCGGACGCCGAAGAGGATCCCCGTCCCGGCCGGGAAGGCGGCGAGTGCCGCGGCCCACGGTCCTCCTTCGAGCTCGCCGAAGGGCAGCGCGATGCGTCGCCCGTCGCGAACGCTCCGGCCCTCGATCAGGTTCATCTTCGGCGAGCCGACCTGGGCGGCGACGAAGCTGTCGTCCGGGCGCTCGAACAGTTCGTCGGGGGTGCCGACCTGGACCATCCGTCCGGCCCGTAGCACGCCGATCCGCTGACCCATGCTCAGCGCCTCGAGCTCGTCCGGGGTGGCGTAGAGCATGGTCATGCCGAGCTCGCGATGCAGCCGCTTGAACTCGGCGCGGGTGTCGTGGCGCAGCTTGGCGTCGAGGTTGGTCAGGGGCTCGTCGAGCAGCAGGAGCTGCGGCCGGCGGACCAGCGCGCGGCCGATCGCGATCCGCTGCTGCTCGCCGCCCGAGGCCGTGGTCGGCTTGCGCTCGAGGGTGTGGCCGATGCGCAGCTTCTCCGCGACCTCGCCCACCCGGCGCGCGATCTCACCCGCCTCGACCCCCGCCTCGCGCAGCGGGTAGGCGAGGTTCTCCCGCACCGTGAGATGCGGGTAGAGGGCGAAGGTCTGGAAGATCATGGCGATGCCGCGGCCCTGGACGGGAGCCTCGGTGATGTCCCGCCCACCGAACCGGATCGCACCGGCCTGCAACCGCTCGAGCCCCGAGATCGCCCGCAGTGCCGTCGTCTTGCCGGCCGCCGACGGTCCCAGCAGGCAGAAGAACTCGCCCGCCGCCACCTCGAAGCTGAGGCCGTCGAGCGCCGTGACCTTGCCGTAGCGCTTGACGAGCCCGGAGACGCGCAGATCGCTCACCGCCCCGGCCCTCAACCGTGCCGGATCTCGGTGCCCAACACCTTCAAGCACTCGCGCATGAACGCGGCCAGACCGGGCCAGCCCTTGGCCGAGACGAGCTTGCCGTCGACGCAGGCCTCGGTCGGCTCGACGTCGACATAGATGCCGCCGGCGAGGCGCACCTCCGGCTCGCAATAGTGCAGCGCCGCACAGCGCCTGCCCTTGAGCACCCCGTCCACCGCCATCAGCACCTGGGCGCCGTGGCAGATCGTGAAGATCGGCTTGTCGGCCTCGTGGAAGTGGCGGACGATCCGCTGCACGCGCGGATCGATGCGAATGTACTCGGGCCCGCGCCCGCCGGCGACGTAGACCGCATCGTACGCGCTCGGCTCGACCTCGGCGAAGGTCTTGTTCAGCGTGTACAGGTGCCCGAGCTTCTCGGTGTAGGTCTGGTCGCCCTCGAAGTCGTGCAGCGAGGTCTTGATCTGCTGCCCGGCCTTCTTGTCCGGGCAGACGACGTGCACGGTGTGCCCGACCGCGTGCATCGCCTGCTCGAAGACGAAGATCTCGTACTCCTCGCTGAACTCGCCGGTCAGCATGAGGATCTTCTTACCCGCCACGGGCGCCTCCCCGAACATGTCTCGACGCAGGGTTACACGACCGCGCCGGTCGGACCAAGGCCCCGCGCTCAGATGAACGGCCGCGGGCGTGGCTCGCGGCCGGGATCGCCGGCAAGCTGCTCCAGCCCATCGCGGCGCAGCAGGCGGAGCCGCCCGCCGCCCAGCTCGACGAGCTTGCCGCGCACCAGCCGGCGCAGGGTCTTGTTGGTGTGGACCAGCGACAGCCCGGTCGCGTCGGCGATGTGCTGCTGGGTCAGCGGGAAGTCGCAGGTGTCGCCAGCGACCTGCGCCAGGCCCTCCAGGCGCCGGAACAGATGCAGCAGGAGGAAGGCGATCCGGCCCAGCGCGTTGCGCCGCCCGACACTGGCAAGGTTGTCGTCGACCAGGGCTTCTTCGTGTGCGGCGAGCCAGGTCACGTCGAACGCCAGTCCCGGCTGGTCGCGGTAGAGGCTCCACAGCTCCTTACGCGGGAAGACGCAGAGCTGCGCGTCGGTGAGCACTTCGACGGAGTGCTCCATGACGTCGAACACCGAGGTCTGCAGGCCGAGGAAGTCCCCGGGCAGGACGAAGTTGAGGATCTGCCGGCCACCGTCAGGCAGGAGGATGTAGCGGAACGCCCAGCCGCGCAGCAGCGTGAACACCTGGGCGTTGTTGTGCCCGGCGAGCAGCACGTCGCTTCCTGCGGTGACGGTCAGCTCGCCCGCCTTGAAGCCCTGGACGAAGGCGAGCTCGGCCTCGGTGAACGCGCGGAACGCGGGCAGCCGGCGGAGCGGACAGCGCGCGCAGGGTACCGGCAGGGCCCGGGTCGGGACCGTTCCGGTGCCGCGCGATGGCGTATTTTCGCTCTCGGACATGTCTTTTGTTAATGCCGATCCCGGTCAGCGCGCGGACAAAGGCGCCGGCGCCCGCGGTGCGGGCTCACGCGCGAAGGGAAACACGCGATGACCGCGATCCGCAAGCCTGCGCCCGGGCCGGCCCACGTCGCTATGGCGCGCGCCCACCGCGCTCGAAGGAGGAGAGCGATGCCCGTCCCGCAGCAGCCAGCCGCCGACCACCTGCTGCCCGTCGTGGAGGCACCGCCCGAGCGGCGCGGCGAAGCGACCCTGCAGGTGGTCATGAGTCTGCTGCGGCTGCGCTCGCGGCTGGCGACGATGCCGCAGGCCGCGGCCGCGCTCGCGCGCGTCGTCGACGAGGTGGAGACCGTGATGGTGGCGCATCATCGGCTCCATGCCCTGGCGCCCGATGCCGTGCACGATCCGGCCCCGGACCTCGCCGCCTTGGCGGACCGCCTGACGCCAGCGGATGAGCAGGTTCGCCTGATCACGGACCTCTCGCCGGTGGCGGTCGCCGAGCGCCACGTTCTGCCGCTCCTGCTGCTCGCGCACGAGGCGTTGGCTAACGCCGTGCAGCATGCGTTTCCCAGCGGTCGGTCCGGGCGCATCCTGCTGACGCTCGACCGCGGCGCAAAAGGCGCGCCACGCCTGCGTGTCGCCGACGACGGCGTCGGCCTGCCAGCGGGACTCGACTTCCCTGCGCAGGGGCACTGCGGGGCGCTACTGCTGCGCGGACTGGCGCAGCAGATCGGTGCGGTGCTGACCGTGACACGGGATGGTGGCACCATGATCACGGTCGAGCTGCCGCCGGCCCTAGGGGAGGAACCGCCGCCGGACCTCTGCTAGGCTGGGAAAGAACCCGCCGCGGAGACCTGGACCCGTGCCCATCGCCCGCGCCGCCGGTCGCCCGGTGTCTCCGCGCGACTGAGATGCGGCCCGCCAGTGCCACCATCGATCTCGACGCGTTCCGGCACAACCTGGCGCGGGTGCGGGCGCTCGCGCCGCGCAGCCGGATCGTCGCCGTGGTCAAGGCGAACGGCTACGGCCACGGAGCGGCGCGGCTCGTGCCGGCCATGGCGGCGGCCGAGATGCTGGGCGTGGCCTGCCTCGAGGAGGCGCTGGCGCTGCGCGACGCGGGTGCCCAACAACCGATCCTGCTCATGGAGGGGACCTTCGAGCCGGCCGAGCTCGCGACCTGCGCCGCCGAGGGCCTCGAGATCGCGGTGCATCACGCCGAGCAGGTGCGGATGCTGGAGGTCGCCCGCCTGCCTCGGCCGCTCGTCGTCTGGCTCAAGATCGACACCGGCATGCACCGGCTGGGTGTCGCGCCGCCCGAGGCGCGCGCGCTGCACGCCCGGCTGAGCGCCTGCCGGAGCGTCGCCGGCGTCCGCCTGATGACACACTTCGCCAGCGCCGACCTGCCCGATCCGCAATCGACCGAGGCACAGCTCGCATGCTTCGCCGCGCTCGATCTGCCGGGCGAGCGGTCGCTCGCCAACTCCGCCGGGGTGCTGGCCTGGCCGCAGGCACATGCCGATTGGGTTCGCCCGGGCATCATGCTCTACGGCGTGTCGCCGCTGCCCGGGACGAGCGGCGCGGCGCACGGGCTGCGCCCGGTGATGACGCTCGCCACCCGGCTGATCGCGCTGCGCGACATCCCGGCCGGCGAGGCGGTGGGCTATGCGGGAGCGTGGACGGCGCCGCGGCCGACCCGCGTCGGCACCGCCGCCATCGGCTATGGCGACGGCTATCCGCGCCACGCACCGAGCGGCACGCCGGTGCTGGTCGACGGTCATGAGGTGCCGCTGATCGGCCGCGTCTCGATGGACATGATCACGGTCGACCTCACCGACCGGCCAGAGGCGAAGCTCGGCGATCCGGTGATCCTGTGGGGCGACGGGCTGCCGGCCGAGCGCATCGCCGCCGCCGCCGGCACGATCGCCTACGAGCTGCTCTGCGGTGTGACCGGCCGCGTGCACACCCGCGTCGTCGGCGCCTGAGACCGGATCACCCGGCCGCCTGCAACGCGATCGCCCGCCGCGCCGCCGGTCGCCGCAGGCAGCGCCCGAGCCAGCCGCCGACGGCCGGCCACGGGCGCAGATCGGCCTTCGCCGTCCTCAGCCAGACGAGGATCGAGGCGACGTTGAGATCGGCGACGGTGAAGCGGCCGCCGACCAGATGCTCGCGGGTCGCCAGCTCTCCTTCGAGCACTTCGAGCGGACGGGCGAGCGCGCGCAGACCTGCCGTCGCCTCCTCCTCGCGGCGGTCCGCCTCCGGCAGCAGGAAGCGATGCCGCAGCAGGCGGAGCGCCGGCGCCTCGCACTCCGTGGCGGCCCAGAACGACCATTGCAGGATCCGCCCGTCCTCGACGAGATCGGCCGCGGCCAGCGGCCCGCCATGCTTGCGCGCGAGGTACAGGTTGATGGCCATCGATTCCCAGAGCGTGACGTCGCCGTCCTCGATGGCCGGGATGCGGCCATTTGGGTTCACCCGGCGCAGCGCGGCATCGCCGGCCGCGTCGCGCTGATGGATCGGTACGAGCTCGAACGGGAGCCCAAGCTCTTCCGCCATCCACAGGGTCCGGAAGGCGCGCGAGCGCGGCACGCCATAGATGCGCAGCCTAGTCATCACGCCGGTCCGGCGAGGCCGGTCTCGATCCAGCCGCCGCTCTGCGCCGAGTGCAGCACCGCCTCGCACACCTTCTGCGTGCGCAGCGCGTCCTTGAAGTCCGGCTGCGCCGGCACGCCGCTCTCGAGACCCTTCAGGAAGTCGGCCACCGCATGCACGAAGCTGTGCTCGTAGCCGATCACCAGCCCCGGCACCCACCAATGGGCCATGTACGGGTGCTCGCCATTGGTCACGTGGATGCGCCGCCAGCCGGTGGTGTGGCTGGGCGTCTTCTGGCCTGTCTCGCGCGCCTTGTATTCGAAGAAGTCTAGATATTCCGGCTCGTGGAGATTGAACCGCAGCGAGCCGTCCGAGCCGTTCAGCTCGAGCGTCTTGAGCGCCTTGTGGCCGCGCGCGTAGCGGGTGCTCTCGAAGGTTCCCATCGAGCCGTTGGCGAAGCGGCACATGAAGATGCACGCGTCGTCGATGCCGACCGGCTCGACCCGGCCGGTCTCCTGGTGCAGGCGCTGCGTGATGAACGTCTCCGTGTCCGCGCAGACCCGGGTGATCGGGCCGTTCAGCCACATCGCGCTGTCGATACAATGGGCGAGCAGGTCGCCGGTGACGCCGGAGCCGGCGCTCTTCACATCGAGCCGCCAGAGGGCGGCACCGCCTTGGGGCACGTCCTCGGCCATCGTCCAGTCCTGCAGGAACTGGGCGCGGTAGTGGAACGGCCGGCCGATCCGCCCCTCGTCGATCAGCTGTCGCGCAAGGGTGACCGCCGGGACGCGCCGGTAATTGTACCAGACCATGGTCGGCACGCCGGCGCGCTCGGCCGCGGCGACCATCGCCTCGCCCTCCGCCACGTCGAGTGCCAGCGGCTTCTCGCAGAGGATCATCTTGCCGGCGGCGGCGGCGGCGAGCGCGATCTCCTTGTGCAGGTGATTCGGCACGCAGATGTCGACTGCGTCGACATCCTCGCGCGTGACCAGCCGGCGCCAGTCGGTCTCGACCTCGGGATAGCCCCAGACCTCGGCGAAGGCGCGTGCCTTCACCGCGTCCCTGGCGCAGAGCACCTGAAGGACCGGGCGATGCGCCAGCTCCGGGAAGAAGTGCGCCACCTTCCGCCACGCGTTCGAGTGGGCCTTGCCCATGAAGCCGTAGCCGATCATGCCGATGCGCAAGGGCTTGCCCATGGCGCCTCCCCGAGTTCCGCTCGCCCGCGGCGCACTCTAGCAGCGCCCAAGGGGCTGCCTAGCGCGGTAAACTCCCTGTATACCATGCCTGTGCTTGGCTGCTGGCCATGACGATTCACACACCGCGCCCTCGGCGGCCGACGGCCCTCGATGCCGCGCTGGGCGGTGCGCTGTTGCTCACCCTGCTGCCATGGGGTGGCCGCCACCTCGCGCTGCTCGATCTCGCCGCGCAGTTCCTGCTGCAGGGTATGCTGGCCACGGCCGCGGTGGTCGTCGCAGCGCTGCTGCGCCGCCGGCTCCGCCATGCCATGGCCGGAGCCGCGTGCCTCGTCATCCAGCTCGGCATCGTCCATCCCGGCGGGGTGCTGCCGCAACCGACCGCGGCCCAGGCCGCCCAGGGCCCCGGTCTGCGCCTTCTGGTGTTCAACGTGTGGATCGACAACCGGCGGCCGGCCGAGCTGCTGCGCTACGTCGCCGAGCAGCGCCCCGACGCGCTGGTGCTGGTCGAGGTGTTCGGCGCCTGGCGCGAGATCGTCGACATCCTGCAGGCCGAGTACCCGCAACGCCTCGACTGCCTCGATCTGCCCGGTTGCGACGTCGTGATCCTGGCCAAGCAGCCCCTGCTCGACGGGATCGCGACGCGCGATCCGGCGACCGGGACGCCCTTGGTCGGCGGACGGCTGCAGGTCGGGGGCGGTGCGGTGACGATCCTCGGCACGCATCTGATCCGCCCGATCGGGGTCGGCACCCTGGCCGACCAGCTGGCCCAGGCGCAGTGGCTCGCGACGCGCCTCGCCGACATGCCGGGCCCCTTCGTCCTCACCGGCGATCTCAACGCGGTCGGCTGGGGGCGGCTGGTCACCGCGCTGGCGGCCGACACCGGGCTCCGGCCGTTGCCGACGCTGACCGGGACCTATCCGAGCCCGCTGCCCTGGCCGCTGCGGATTCCGATCGACCACGCCCTGGTCTCGCCGGAACTGGCCGGGGCCATACGCCGGACCGGACCGCACCTCGGCTCGGACCACCGGCCGCTGATCATCGACCTGTCGCCGCCGCGCGCGCCCGCCTGACGATCTCGGCCATCGCGGCCGGGAGAGCCTCAGGGGCCCCGACCTGGAGCCGCTCCGAGAAATGGATCTCGGTCACCCCGCTCGCGACGACCAGCGCCGCGACATTGTCCGCGCGAATGCCGCCGGCCGCGATCACGCCGATCCGGCCGCGCGCGAGCACCAGCGTGCGCGCGAGGCCCGCCGGGTCGGCCACGCGCCCCGGACCACCCGAGGTCAAGACGCGATCGACGCCCAGCGCCACCAGGGTCTCGAGCGCGGCGGCACGGTCGCGGCATTGGTCGAGGGCGCGATGGAACGTCACCGTCATCGGGCGCGCGGCGTCGACCAGGCATGCCGTCGCCTCGCGGTCGACGCCGCCGGCCGCGCCGAGGCAGCCGAGGACCACGCCGTGCGCACCGAGGCGTCGCAGCAGCGCCACCTCGTCGCCCATGCGCGCGAGCGTGGCGGCATCGACGCGGTGATCGCCCGCGCGCGGCCGGACGATCGCGTGCACGCGCAACCGCCGCCGCAGCGCCGCCGCGACGAGCGCGGGCTCCGGCGTCAGGCCGTCGAGATCGAGCCGGCGGCACAGCTCGACCCGGTCGGCGCCGGCCGCCACCGCCGCCGCGACGCCTTCCGCCGTGGCGCAGCAGACCTCGATCGCGACCCGGCCGCGTGCGGGCGGCGGCGGCGTCAGCCGGAGGCGCTCACCCAGACGCCGCCGCCGCGGCTCGACGCCACCGCCGCCTCGATGAAGCGCACGCCTGCGACGCCGTCCTGCACGGTCGGCGCCAACAGGGCCGCAGGGTCGGGTTGCCGGCCCTCGAGCGCCGCCAGGATCTGCTCCGCCGCATCGCTGTAGATGTTCGCGAAGCCTTCCAGATAGCCCTCGGGATGACCGGCCGGGATGCGGGTCACCCGGGCCGCCTCGGGCCCGGCCCCGGCGCCGGCGCGCCGGATCAGCCGCGGCGGCTCGCCGAGCGGGGTGAAGGTGAGGTAGTTCGGGTCCTCCTGCACCCAGGCAAGCCCGGCCTTCTCGCCGTAGATGCGGACCCGCAGGGCGTTCTCGTTGCCCGGCGCCACCTGGCTGGCCCACAGCCCGCCCCGCGCCCCGCCCTTGAAGCGCAGCAGCATCTGCGCGTTGTCGTCGAGCACGCGGCCGTCGACGAAGGTGCTGAGCTCGGCGCACACCGCGTCGAGCTCGGTGCCGGCGATGAAGCAGGCCAGGTTGATCGCGTGCGTGGCGATGTCGCCGGTGCAGCCGGCCGGGCCGGAACGGGCCGGATCGGTGCGCCAGTCGGCCTGCTTCTGACCCGTCCGCTCGAGCGGCGTCGTCAGCCAGTCCTGCGCGTACTCGGCCTGGATGACGCGGATTCGGCCGAGCTCGCCGGCCGCGACCATGGCCCGCGCCTGCCGTACCATCGGGTAGCCCGTGTAGTTGTGGGTCAACACGAACACCCGTCCGGAACGGGCGACGAGCTCCGCCAGAGCCTGCGCGTCGGCGAGGCTGGTGGTCAGCGGCTTGTCGCAGATGACGTGGATCCCGGCCTCGAGGAACGCCTTGGCCGCCGGATAGTGGACATGGTTGGGGGTGACGATGCTCACCACCTCGATACCGTCCGGCCGCGTCGCTTCGGCCGCGGCCATCTCCGCGAAGCTGCCATAGGCCCGGGCCGGGTCGATCCCCAGCTCGGCGGCCGAGGCGCGCGAGCGCTCGGGCGTGCTCGCGAAGCAGCCGGCGACCAGCTCGTAGCGATCGTCCAGCCGCGCCGCGATGCGGTGCACGGCGCCGATGAACGCCCCCTGCCCGCCGCCGACCATGCCGAGGCGGAGCCGGCGCCTGCCGCCCTTGGCCTGAGTGCTCTCCGCGACCATGACCGCCCTCCCCGCTCAGCGATCGAGACCGAGCGCGCGCCGGTTGGCGGCCTCGTCGGCCGCGCCGGCGGCGAAATCGTCGAACGCCGTCTCCGTCACGCGGATGATGTGGCTGCGGATGAACTCGGCCCCCTCGCGCGCCCCGTCCTCGGGGTGCTTGAGGCAGCATTCCCACTCGAGCACCGCCCAGCTGCCATAGCCGTAGGCGGTGAGCTTGCTGAAGATGCCGGCGAAGTCGACCTGCCCGTCGCCGAGCGAACGGAACCGGCCGGCACGGTCGACCCAGGACGCAAAGCCGCCATAGACGCCCTGTCGGCCGGTCGGGTTCAGCTCCGCGTCCTTGACGTGAAACGCCCTGATACGCTCGTGGTAGATGTCGATGAAGGCAAGATAGTCCAGCGCCTGCAGGACGAAGTGCGACGGGTCGTAGTTGATCGCGCAGCGCGGATGGTTGCCGACCGCCTCGAGGAACCGCTCGAAGGTCGCGCCGTCGAACAGGTCCTCGCCGGGATGGATCTCGTAGCAGAGATCGACGCCGGCCGCGTCGTAGGCGTCGAGGATCGGCCGCCAGCGCCGCGCGAGTTCGGCGAACGCCGTCTCGATCAACCCCTTGGGCCGCGGCGGCCAGGGATACATGTACGGGTAGGCAAGCGCGCCGCTGAAGGTGACGCTGGCGCTGAGCCCGAGATTGCGCGAGGCCTTGGCGGCGAGCCGCATCTGCTCGACGGCCCAGGCTTGCCGGGCCTGCGGGTTGCCGCGCACCTCCGGCGCGGCGAAGGCGTCGAAGCCCTCGTCATAGGCCGGATGGACGGCGACCAGCTGACCTTGGAGATGGGTCGACAGCTCGGTGATCTCGAGCCCGTGCCCGGCGAGCAGCCCCTTGATCTCGTCGCAATAGGCCCGGCTCTCGGCAGCCTTCTTGAGGTCGAACAGGCGCCCGTCCCAGGTCGGGATCTGGATCCCGGCATAGCCGAGCCCGGCGGCCCAGCCGGCGATCCCGTCCAGGCTGTTGAACGGCGCGTTGTCGCTCGCGAACTGCGCCAGGAAGATGGCGGGTCCCTTGATCGTCCTCATGCTCGCCTCCGGTTGCTCTTGGGCGGCCTCAGGCCTTGTCCCAGCCGCTGCGGACGGTCTTGAACCCGAACGTGTAGACCTCCTCGCGCGAGGGGAAGAAGTCGCGCCACACCCGGGTCGCCGCGGCCAGCGCCGGCAACGCCCGGCCGAACGCCTCGATGGTCAACCAGCCGTCGTAGCCGCCGGCCTTGAGCGCCTTGAACGTCGCGGCGAACGGCACGTGGCCCTTGCCCGGAGTACCGCGGTCGTTCTCGGAGACATGGACATGGTTGATCGCCGCGATGTGGCGGCCGATCACACCGACCGGCTCCTTCTCCTCGATGTTGGCATGGAAGGTATCGTAGAGCAGACCGTAGTTCGGCCGGTCGACCCGGCGCACGATTTCGGCCGCGTCGGCGACCGTGTTGAGCACGTAGCATTCGAAGCGGTTCAGCGGCTCGACGGACAGGGCGATGCCGGCGGCGGCGGCGTGATCGGCGGCCGCGGCGTGCACCTTGACGAGGTTGTCCTTCTCCGCCGCGGTCGGCGGCTCGCCGCTGAACACCCCGAGCGGCTGGTGGAACGGTCCAGCGAGCAGCTCGCCGCCCAGGGCGTGCAGGCAGTCGACCGCCCAGCGGATGCGATCCAACGCGCCCTTCCGCGCCGCGGGATTGCTGCTGATGGCGCTGTGCTGCTCGTCGGGCAGGACGGTCACCCCGGTGGCGGCAAGGCCGGCATCACGGAGCGCCTCGCCGACATGCCGGTAGTGCGCCTCGGTGCCCTCGAAGAGCGGGATCTCGACGCCATCGTAGCCGACCTTGCGCAGCTGCGCGAACAGCGGGAAGTGCTCCTCGCTGACATGGGTCGTCCACAAGAGCAGGTTGAAGCCGATCCGCATGGCGCACCTCACCCGTACTTACGGTTGAGCTCGTCGATCGCGGCCTTGCAGGTCGCGGTCGCCTCCCAGGCGTCGGGCCAGAAGCAGAGATCGATGGTCCACCAATCGTGGCCGACGGGCTCGCGGGCGAGCGCCGGGACGATCGCGTCGAAGTCGAGATGGCCCAGCCCGAACGGCGGGTGGGCGCTGGTCTCGTCGTTGCCCTGCACGTCCTTGTGGCAGCTGTCGTCGCTGTCGATGAGGTGGATATGGTTGATCCGCCCGGACAGACGCCGGATCAGCTCGAGCTGGCCACCCGGCAAGGTCTCGCGCTTGCCCTCCTGGCGTGCACCGACGACGGCCACCATCTGGCCGTGGCAGGTGTCGTAGAGGACCCCGAAGCTCTCGTGCGGCAGCCGGTCGAGGACCCGCTGAATGTCGGACGGCTTGTTGAACGCGAATCCGGGCTCGAACTCCCAGGTGACGTAGAGGCCGTGGTCGGCGGCGTAGCGGATGCAGCGGTCCCAGACCGTGACCAGGCGACGCAGGAGCTCGTCGTACTCGACCTCGCGGTGGATCGTCGGCGGCTGGACGGTGTCGACGCGGATCCCGGCGATGCCGAGATCGGCGGCGAAGCGCACGTTCGCCTCGAACGCGGCGACATAGGCGGCCGGGTCGCGGGTGTCGAGCAGATGCTCGCTCCACAGATCCTGCGCGAAGCCGGAGAAGGCGAGGCCGTGCGCCGCCACCTGCTCCTTGAGCCGCGCCCGGTCCTCCGCGGTCGGATGGTTCTGCGGATTGGGATAGCCGTTGAAGCCGCCCAGTTCGATCCCGTCGAAGCGCAGCTCCTGGAGCTTCTCCAGCACCGTCGGGAAGGGCACGGGCGAGGCACCATAGGGCCCGACATTGTACGCCCAGCTGCCGATCGAAATCCGTCGCATCAGCGTCGTCCCAGTCTGGTGGGCGGGCGCGCGACCGGAGGCCCACGCCGGGCCGTGCCGCGCGGCTCGGCGATCGTGCCCGGTCCGCTGCGAACGACCGAGTCGTCCGCTCCGAGCACGCCCTTGACGAGGATGAAGTTGGCATAGGCGCGGCGGTCGAGAGTGGCGAAGATGGTCACGCAGTCGCGTGCCGCCTCGTAGAAGGCGAAGCGCTCCAGCGAGCCGGCCGGCCAGCCCGGCCCGGCGACGCTCTCGACCATCGCCAGGAACTCGGCCTGGGCCTCGACGATCTCGCGCGGCCGCCCGATCACCTCCATCCGCGCGAGCGGCGCCTCGACGAACGCGTCGAGCGGCATCAGCGAGAGGATGGCGCGGCCGGCACGCACGATGTCGCAGTCGAGGCGGATCACCGGCGGGCCGAGGAAATGGGCCGGGAAATTGGCGTCGACGATGGCCACGGAATCACCGTGGCCCATGTCGCGGAGCACGGCCAGGGCATCGCCGCCGAGCAGCGGATCGAGACCGATCAGCATCGCCTCCCCCTTGGCCGGCCGGGCTATCGGCGGACCGGTGCGAGGATAGGGGCTCGGGTCGAAATGAGAAGGGGGTCGGCCGCGCCGCCTAGCGGTAGAGGTCGCGGTTCAGGCCGGGCTCGCGGCGCAAGGGCTCGGTCGCGAGCAGCCCCGCCTGCAGCCCGAAGCGGATCGACAGGAGCTGCCGACGCCGCTCGAGCGCGGCGGAGAAGAACCGGCTGTGGCGCCAGCGCTCCAGCAGCCCCAGGGCATCGCCGCGGCCGAAGCGGGTCGAGTGGCAGTGCAGGAGGACCAAGCCCTCGACGGTCATCAGCCGCAGCCATTCCGCCCGCTCGGCCCCCGGATCGATGCCGTCGTAGCGCGGCAGTACCGGCAGGAAGGGCAGTTCCGTGTGCCAGCCACGGTCGAGCCCGCCGTCGAGCTGGCCGAGCGCTCCCAGCGCGCGCTCGCGCCAGCCGAGGGCGGCGGCGCAGCGGGCGAGGCTGGCGAGCAGCGCCGCCGCGGCCGGACCGGCCCCGTCGATCCCGGGATCAGTGGCGACGCGGCGCTGGTCGCCGATCGCCGTTGCCGGCTCGGCCCGTCGGCTCCGCAGCGCGTGGAGGATCGGGCTGCCGGCGGCGAGGGCGTCGAGCGGCGCCGGGTCGGCGCCGGCCCAGCAGGGGAGCGCGGCGAGCGCCGCGCGCGCCTCCGCCGCGGACGCCGGCGGGGGTGACGCCGCATCGGCGCGCACGAGCAGCCCGGCGGCCTCGAGCGCAGCCGCCCGCTCCGCCGGGCAGGCGAGGATGTTGAGCTGGAACGCCGACAGCTCCTCGGCGACGAGCGGCACCAGCACGCCCGCGCCGGGCAGCAGGCGATAGAGCTCGTAGCCTTGCGCTGCGAGCAGCGGAGTCAGTTCCGGCAACCGGGCCGGATCGCCGCTGATTTCGAGCATCACCAGCGGCGCGGCCCGGGCGAGCAGCCGCGCTCCGCCGCGCAGCGCCTGCGGCTCGAGGCCCTCGACGTCGAGCTTGAGGAAGTCGAGCGGCGGCTCGCCGAGCTCGCGCCACAGCGCGTCGAGGGTGGTGACGGCGACCGGCTCGCTGGGCCCGGCAGCGGAGGCCACGAGGCTCGCGAGCTCGCTGCCGCCGCGGTGGTGGAGGGTCCCGGAGCCGACGGTGTCGGCGATGGCGGCGCGGACCAGCCGGCAGGCGACCCCGTTGCGGGCGATGCCACGCTCGAGCCGCCCCGCGACCTCCGCCCCCGGCTCGACGGCGACGACCAGACCGTCGCCACCGGCGAGGCGGGCCAGGGTCAGCGCGTAGACGCCGTGGTTCGCGCCGACGTCGATGGCGCGCATGCCCGGACCGAACCAGCGGCGGACGAAGTCCAGCTCGGGCTCGAACCAGTCTTCCTGCTCGGCGAGGACGTAGGTCGTCACGCTGGCGAGGTCGTTGGCGACGCAGATCGCGACCTCGCCGGGCAGGCCGAGGAACAGCTCGGCCGTGGCCGGCAGCCGCGGATCGAGCCGCGTGTCCACCCCGCTGCCTTGGTGACGAGCCGCGCTCGCGCTCACCATGTCTGGTCTCCCGACGCGCCCCCGCGCCGGGTCCCTGTCTCGCATCATCGCCGTTAACGGCGAGCTAACGAGCACCCGGCGCGGATGGACAGCCGCCCGGGTTCTGGCTACCGATCTGCGGCGCCGCGCCATCCGCCGCCGCCCGCAGCCCCGCCGGGAGCATGCACAACCTGCAGATCGCCATCGTCCTGCTCGTGCTCGTCGCCGTGTTCGTGGCCTTCGTGCAGGAGCGGATCCGGCCGGACGTGGTGGCGCTGTCGGCCTGCTGCCTGCTCATGGCGCTCGGCGTCCTGCCCGTGCAGGACATGCTCAAGGTGTTCTCGAACAGCGCGCCGATCACGGTCGCCTGCATGTTCGTCATCAGCACCGCGCTCGACCGGACGGGCGTGATCGACACGCTGGGCCGCGCCGTCACCAGCCGCGCCGCGAGCAACCCGCTGCGCAGCCTGCTGGTGGTGATGGGCGGCGCGATGGTGCTGTCGGCGTTCATCAACAACACACCGGTCGTGGTGATCCTGACACCGGTGGTGATCGCGCTGGCCAACGCCCAGAAATCCTCGCCGTCGCGCTATTTGATGCCGCTCTCCTATGCGACGATCCTCGGCGGCACCTGCACGCTGATCGGCACCTCGACCAACATCATCGTCGACGGCGTGGCGCGCAGCCGCGGGCTTGCCCCCTTCGGCATCTTCGAGATCACCTGGATGGGGCTGCTCTACGGGGTGGCCGGGCTCAGCTACCTAGCGCTGATCGGCCGCCATCTGATCCCGGTCCGGGAGACCTTCTCGACGGTGATGCCGGATACCTCGAAGCGGCAGTTCCTCGCCGAGGTGCTCGTCCCGCACGGCTCGCCGCTGATCGGCAAGACGGTCGACGAGGCCGGCTTCCTGCGCAAGCTCGGGGTGCGGGTCGTGGACGTGATCCGCAACCGCGTCTCGCTGGCCGGCGAGCTCGCGACGCTGCGGCTCGTGCCCGGCGACCGGGTCGTGCTCCGCACCCATGCCGCCGACGTGCTGGCGCTGCGCGACAAGGGCGACGTGCTGTTCGAGGCGCAGGGGGCGCATGCCATCGAGCCGATCGCGGCGCAGAACACGGTGATCATGGAGGGCATCGTCGGGCCGCAGTCGCGCTTCGTCGGCCACCGCGTCGCCGACCTCAACCTGCGCCGGCTGTACGGCGTCTACATCCTGGCGATGCACCGCCACGGCGAGAACCTGGGCGCGAACTTCGAGCAGGTCCGGCTGTCGTTCGGCGACACCCTGCTCCTCGAGGGGCCGCCGGAGGGGCTGCGGCAGCTCTTCGAGCAGCGCGCGCTGATCAACCTCTCGGAGCCGACCGAGCGCCCGCCACGGCGCGACAAGGCGCCGATCGCCCTGGGCATCGCTCTCGGCGTGATGGTGCTCGCCGCCGGCGACATCCTGCCCATCGCCGCACTCGCCATGATCGCAGCGACGCTGATCATCGTCACCGGCTGCCTCGAGGCCGACGAGGCCTACCAGGCGATCCCGTGGCCGCTGCTGATGCTGATCTTCGGCATGCTCGGGATCGGCTATGCCATGGAGGTGAGCGGTGCGGCGCGGTTCGTCGTCGACCATCTGTTCGCCCTGGTCCGCGACCTCGGCCCGCTCGTCGTCCTGTCGATGGTGTACTTCGTGACGATGCTGCTGACCGAGTTCATCTCCAACAATGCGACCGCGATCCTGATCACGCCGATTGCCATCGGCATCGCCGAGCAGCTGGGCGTCGACCCGCGGCCGTTCGTGGTCGCGATCATGTTCGCGGCGAGCGCCAGCTTCGCCACGCCGATCGGCTACCAGACCAACACCTTCGTCTACAACGCCGGCGGCTACCGCTTCACCGACTTCGTCAAGGTCGGCGCGCCGATGAACCTGATGCTGTGGATTCTCGCGAGCTTCTTGATCCCGGTGCTCTGGCCGCTGACCCCTCAGTAGCGCAGGGCCTTGAAGCTCCGGGTGGTCGCGGTGAGCGCCTGCTCGGCCGGCAGCCGCTCCATCGAGCTGGCCCCGTAGAAGCCGTGGCAGTGCACGCAGTGGTGCAGCATGTAGGCGGCATCCTCGGGGGTCGCGATCGGCCCGCCATGACAGAGCACGATGACCTCGGGGCGCACCCGCAGCGCCGCCTCGGCCCAGGCGTCGACCAGTGCCGGGCAGTCCTCGAGCCGCGACGCCGTGCCGGCGCCGATCGTGCCGCCGGTGGTCAGCCCCATGTGCGCCACCAGGATGTCGGCGCCGGCCTCGGCCATGGCCACCGCCTCTTCGGCGCTGAACACATAGGGCGTGGTCAGCAGGTCGAGCGCATGGGCGGCGCGGATCAGGTCGACCTCGAGACCGTAGCCCATGCCGGTCTCCTCGAGGTTCTGCCGGATGCGCCCGTCGAACAGCCCTACGGTCGGGAAGTTCTGCACCCCCGAGAAGCCCAGCTCCTTGAGCTGACGCAGGAAATGATCGCGGAGCAGGAACGGGTCGGTGCCGTTGACACCGGCCAGCACGGGCGTGCGCCGGACCACCGGCAGCACCTCGCGCGCCATCTCGACGACGATCTCGTTCGCGTTGCCATAGGCGAGCAGCCCAGCCAGCGAGCCCCGCCCGGCCATCCGGTAACGGCCCGAGTTGTAGATGACGATGAGATCGATCCCACCGGCCTCCTCGCACTTGGCGGAGAGGCCGGTACCCGCGCCGCCGCCGACGATCGGCTCCCTGCGGCGCACCATGTCCTGGAACCGCGCCAGCAGCGCGGCACGCTCGAAACGGGGCATCGGGCTCCTCCGCTCAGACGGCGATCTCGCGGAACGCCGCCACCAGGGCCGCGGCGAAGGCCGGCTCGTTGATGGCGTGCGGCAGGCGGCGGAGCTGCCGCCTCGGCGTCGCGACCACGGTCGCCTCGAGGGCGGCGAACAGGGCCGCATCGGCCTCGGGGTCGTGGAACGGCTGGCCGGGGGCATCCAGGGCCGAGAGCCCGCCGTCGGGGAGCAGGAAGCGCACCTCGCCCGCGCAGGCGTTGAGCTTGGCACCGATCCAGCGGCCGATCGCGGCGCACTCCTCGGCCGTCGTCCGCATCAGCGTGACCTGCGGGTTGTGGGCGTGCAGCCGGCGCCCACGGAACCGGTCCGGCACGGTGTCCATGGCGCCGAAATTGACCATGTCGAGAGCGCCGCACGAGCCGACATAGGGCACGCCCGTGCGGGCGATCGCGTCGAGCCGCTCCGGCCCGGCGCTCAGCACGCCGCCGACCAGCTCGTCGGCGACCTCCGTCGTCGTGACGTCGATCACGCCGGCGACGAGGCCGCTGTCGACCAGCTTCTCCATCGACCGGCCGCCGGTGCCGGTGGCGTGGAAGACGAGGCAGTCATAGTCGGGCTCGAGCGCCCGCGCGACCGCCTGCACGCACGGCGTGGTGACCCCGAACATGGTCAGCGCCAAGGCCGGCTTGGTGGTGTCGGGAACGGGCGGCAAGGTCAGCCGCATCATCCCGGCCAGGGCATGCGCGGCGTTGCCCAGCACGCGGCGTGAGATGCGGTTCAGCCCCTGCACGTCGGTCACGGCGTAGATCAGGCAGATGTCGGCGGGGCCGACATAGGGTGCGACGTTGCCGCTGGCGACCGTCGAGACCAGCACCTTGGGGGTGCCGACCGGCAGCGCGCGCATCGCCGGCGCCACCAGCGCCGTGTTCCCCGAGCCGCCGGCCGCGATGATTCCGCCCAGATCGTCGCGGCTGGCGATGAAGTGCACCAGGGCCTCGGCCATCGCCGCCACCGCTGCGCCGCGGTCGTCGTGGCGGAAAACGGCGGCGGGTCCGTCAGGGTGGCGGGCCGCGACCGCGGCCGGCCCGACGTCGGCGAGGGAGCCGTCGCTGCGCGTGCCGACGTCGACCCGGACCGTCGCCAGCCCGGCCGCGCGCAGCAGGCTGTCGATGTAGAGCAGCTCCGGCCCCTTGGTGTCGAAGGTGCCGACGACGTAGGCCTTCACGGTTCCGCCTCCGCCACCGGACGATAGGCGGTAGCCCCGACGCCGCCAAGGTCGCCCGGGGTCTGACGCGGCACGCCGACCATGCTAGGAAGGCCGAGGCTGCGCTGGCCATTTATCAGCGTTGCCGCGACCAGACGGGAGGAACCGATGACCAAGCTCCGCCGCCGCGCGCTGGCGCTGGCGACCGCCGCCCTGGCCGTGGCGCCCTGGGCGGCCCCACGCGCCGAGCAGTTCATCAACGTGCTGACCGGCGGCACCTCCGGCATCTACTACCCGATCGGTGTGGCGCTGACCGAGATCTACGCCGCGGGCATCGCCGACGCCCGCCCCACCGTCCAGGCGACCAAGGCTTCCGTCGAGAACCTCAACCTTCTCCAGGCGGGCAAGGGCGAGGTGGCGTTGACGCTCGGCGATTCGCTGCTCGCCGCCTGGGAAGGCGACGAGGAGGCCGGCTTCAAGGGCAAGCTCGACAAGCTGCGCGGGCTGGCCGGGATCTATCCGAACTACGTGCAGATCGTCGCCAGCGCCGAATCGGGCATCCGCAACCTCGAGGATCTCAAGGGCAAGCGGCTCTCCGTCGGGGCCGCCAAGTCGGGCACCGAGCTGAACGCCCGGGCGATCCTCGGCGCCGCCGGCATCAGCTACGCCGACCTCGGCAAGGTCGAGTACCTGCCGTTCGCCGAATCGGTCGAGCTGATGAAGAACCGCCAGCTCGACGCGACGCTGCAGTCGGCCGGCCTCGGCGTCGCCTCGATCCGCGATCTCGCCACCGCCATCCCGATCACGGTCGTCGAGATCCCGGCCGAGCTGATCGAGAAGGTCGGCGCGCCCTTCCAGGCCGGGGTGATCCCGGCCGGGACCTACCAGGGTCAGGACACCGCCGTCGCGACCGCGCTCGTACCCAACTACCTGGTCACCCACAGCGACGTTCCGGACGATCTCGCCTACGCCATGACGTCGCTGATGTTCGCCAACCTGGACCGCCTCGCGGCCGCCCACGCCGCGGCCAAGGCGATCAGCCTCGAGAACGCGCTCTCGGGCATGCCGGTGCCGCTCCACCCCGGTGCGGAGCGCTTCTATCGTGAGCAGGGGATGATGTAGGGCGGGCCTCCTCGGATGGCGGAGGCACATGCCGGCCAGCCTTGGGGGCATGGGACCCCGGCCCGGCTCGCCTTCGCCATCGCCATTCTGTTCTCGGTCTTCCAGCTCTGGACGGCCGCCTACAGCCCGCTGCCGAGCCAGGTGGTCCGCTCGGTCCATGTCGGCTTCCTGCTGCTGCTGACGCTCGCCCTGCTGGCCAATGCACGACCCGGCGGCGTTGCCTTCTGGCGCGACTGGGCGCTGGGCGTGCTCGGGTTCCTGCTGGGCCTCTATCACTGGGTCTATCATGACGAGCTGATCGTGCGCGCCGGCGATCCGACGACCGCGGATCTCGTCGTCGGCGTGATCACCGTGGCATTGGTGTTCGAGGTGGCGCGGCGGCTGATGGGCGCGGCCTTGCCGCTGATCTGCGCCGCCTTTCTCGCCTACGCCCTGTTCGGGCAGCATCTGCCACGGCCGCTCAACCACCGCGGCTACGACTTCGCCCAGGTCGTCGAGCAGATGTGGGGCGGCACGGAGGGCATCTACGGGGTCCCGACCTACGTCTCCTCCAGCTTCATCTTCCTGTTCATCCTGTTCGGCGCGTTCCTCGAGCGTGCGGGCATGATCCGGCTCTTCACCGACGTCGCGCTGGGCACCGTCGGCCACACCAGGGGCGGTCCCGGCAAGGTCGCCGTCGTCTCCTCGGGCCTGATGGGGACGATCAACGGCTCCGGCGTCGCCAACGTCGTGACCACCGGCCAGTTCACGATCCCGCTGATGAAGCGGTTCGGCTACCGCCCGGCCTTCGCCGGCGCCGTCGAGGCGACCTCGAGCATGGGCGGCCAGATCATGCCGCCGGTCATGGGCGCCGTCGCCTTCATCATGGCCGAGACGATCAACGTGCCCTACCTCGAGGTCTGCAAGGCGGCGCTGATCCCGGCGGTCCTCTATTTCCTCACGGCGTTCTGGATGGTCCATCTCGAGGCCGGGCGCCTCGGCCTCGCCGGCCTGTCGCGCGCCGAGTGCCCGGACGCGCTGACCGCCCTGCGTGAGCGCTGGCACCTGATCTTGCCGCTCGCCGCCCTGGTCTGGCTCCTGTTCAGTGGCTACACGCCGCTGTTCTCGGGCACGGTCGGCCTCGCCCTGACCGCGGTCCTGGTCCTGGCCACACCGCTCGCCGGTCAGTTCGGCACGCTGACCGCCCGGGTCGGCTTCTGGCTGCTCGTCGGCATTGCCGCCTCCGGCTTCCTCCGCTGGGGTATCGACGCCGTACTCCTGCTCATCGCGGCGCTGGTCGCCCTGTGCTGGTGGCGCGGGCTCGGCGAGACCCTGCGGCTGTGCCGCGACAGCCTCGCCGAGGGGGCGCGTCAGGCGCTGCCGGTGGGTGTCGCCTGCGCGCTGGTCGGCATCATCATCGCCACCCTGACCCTCACCGGCGCTGCCACGACCTTCGTCCGTGTCATCGTCCAGGTCGGCGAGAGCAGCCTTTTCCTGTCGCTCGTGCTGACCATGCTGACCTGCCTCGTCCTCGGCATGGGGATCCCGACCATCCCCAACTACATCATCACTTCGTCGATCGCCGGGCCGGCGCTGCTCGAGCTCGGCGTGCCGCTCCTGGTCAGCCACATGTTCGTGTTCTACTTCGGGATCATGGCCGACCTGACCCCTCCGGTGGCGCTCGCCGCCTTCGCCGCCGCCCCGATCGCCAAGGCCCCGCCGCTGGTCATCGGGGTCAACGCCGTGCGCATCGCCGTCGCCGGTTTTGCGGTCCCGTTCATGGCCGTCTACACCCCCGCCCTGATGCTCCAGGACGGCGGGGCGATCGCCGCCACGATCGGCTACTGGCCGGCGGTCGCCTACATCCTGTTCAAGGCGCTGCTCGCCATCGCCCTGTGGGGTACCGCCGTGATCGGGCATCTCCGCGGGCCGGTGGAGTGGCCGCTACGCCTGCTCGCCCTCGGCGGTGCCGGCTCGCTCGTCGTCGCCCTGCCGATCACCGACGAGATCGGCTTCGGCGTGGCGGCGCTGGTCCTCGGCTGGCACTGGTGGCGGACGCGCGCGCGCGCCACGGCGGTCGCCGGGTGATGGCGCTGTGCGTGGTCGTCGGGGAGGTCGTCACGCGCCTCGCGCTGGCGACATTCACCCTCGCCTGGACGCATTCCGTCGAGCGGACCGCGTGGGAGGAAGAGTGGCGGGTCGACCACGACCGGCTCGTGCTGACGGTGGCGCGCGTCAAAGGCAGCGGCGCCGGGATGGAGCCCGGTCCGGATGCCGTGGCCGAGGACGGCTGGTGGCGATGGCAGCCGAACCGCTCGCTCCCGTCGCTCCGGCTCGCGCGCTCGGACACGGTGCCGGACTGGCGTCTCTGTAGCGACACCGCCTGCCTCGCCGTCTCGGGGCCGGCCGACGCCACGGAGCCGGTCGAGCTGCGGCCGTGCGCGTGAAGTGGGGGAACGACTCCGCCGCGCGAGGCTCAAGCCCCTGCTGACGCGGCGCGAATTCCGTGGCTGCCGGTGGCCTGTGTCATCCGCACGGGCGGTGTACGCATGACCGCCGATCAGATCGTGATGTTGATCGTGCTCGCCGGCACGATCGGGATGTTCGCCTGGGGCCGCTGGCGTCACGACATGGTGGCGTTGGCGGCGCTGCTCGCCTGTGTCGCGACCGGGCTGGTGCCGGCCGGCTCGGCGTTCGCCGGCTTCGGCCACCCTGCGGTGATCACCGTCGCCTGTGTGCTCGTGCTGAGCCGCGGGCTGCAGACCTCGGGCGCCATCGACCTGCTGGCGCATCGCGTCCTGCCGGCCGACGCCGGTCCGGCCTCGACCATCGCCGCGCTGTGCCTGCTGGTCGCGGCTCTGTCGGCGTTCATGAACAATGTCGGCGCGCTGGCACTGCTCATGCCCGTTGCGCTGCAGGTCGCGGCGAAACAGGGACTGCCGCCGGGGCGGCTGCTGATGCCCCTCGCCTTCGCCTCGATCCTCGGTGGCATGACGACGCTGATCGGCACCCCGCCGAATCTCATCGTCGCCGCGTTCCGCGCCGAGAACGGCGGCGGCGCCTCGTTCGGCATGTTCGACTTCACCCCGGTCGGGCTGGTCGTCGCGCTGTCCGGCATCGCCTTCATCACCCTGCTCGGCTGGCGGCTGGTGCCGGATCGTCGCCGGGCCGGTGTCGAGGGCTTCGAGACCGCCGCCTATCTGACCGAGGCGCGGGTACCCGAGAAGGCGAAGGCGATCGGCATGACCCTGGGCGAAGTCGAGCGCGCCCTGGTCGATGCCGACGTCCAGGTGATCGGGCTGGTCCGCGGCGAGGTCCGATTGGCGGCGCCACGGCCGCACTGGCGGGTGCGCGCCGGCGACATCCTGCAGCTCGAGGCGGAGCCGGAGGCCCTGGCGTCCGGCCTGACGACGCTCGGGCTGCGGCTCGAGGAGGCCAAGGAGGAACCGGAGCCGGCCAGGGAGGACGGGACAGCGCCCCCGGCATCGCCCGCACGAAGCCAGGGCAAAGCCGAGGCGGCCGACGACATCGTCCTGCTCGAGCTCGCGGTCCTGCCCGCCTCGCCGCTCGCCGGTCGCTCCGCGACCGACATCCGGCTGCGGACGCGCTTCGGGATCAACCTCCTCGCGGTCTCGCGGCGCGGCGAGCGCACCTATGCGCGCCTGCGCAGCCTGCCCTTGCAGCCGGGCGACGTGCTGCTGATGCAGGGTGCGGCCGAGAGCATCGCCGAGTTCGCGAGCGAGTTCGCCTGCGTGCCGCTGGCCGAACGGCCACTGCGTCTGCCGGCGCGGCGGCGGATCGTCCTCGCCGGCGCGATCATGCTGGCGGCGCTGGCGGTGGCGACCGCGGGCCTGTTCCCTCCGGCCGTGGCCTTCGCCGCGGGCGTCCTCGCCGCCATGGCGACCCGCGTCGTGCCGCCGCGCGCCGTCTACACGGCCATCGACTGGCCGGTCATCGTGCTGCTCGGCGCGCTGATCCCGGTGGCCGAGGCGATGGCCACGACCGGCACCGCGGAGCTCGTGGCCCTGGCGGCGCTGGACGCCCTGCCGTCCGGCCAGGTCACCTTGGCCCTCGCGCTGGTTCTCGTCGCGACCATGACGGTCTCGGACTTCGTCAACAACGCCGCCACCGCGGCGATGATGTGCCCGATCGCGGTGAGCACCGCGGCCGGCCTCGGCGTGAGCGCCGACCCGTTCCTGATGGCGGTGGCGGTGGGTGCCTCCTGCGCCTTCCTGACACCCATCGGGCACCAGAACAACACGCTGATCCTCGGCCCCGGGGGGTTCCGGTTCGGCGACTACTGGCGCCTCGGCCTGCCGCTCGAGCTGCTCGTCGTCGCGATCGGCGTGCCGATGCTCCTCTGGGTGTGGCCCTTGTGAACCGACTTGGGCTTACGCGAACCCGTAGAGCCGCGCCGGGTTGTCGACCAGGATGCGGCGGCGCGTCGCCTCGTCCGGCACGAGCATGCCCAGCCAGTCGAGGAGCGCCTGCTCGTCCTTGGGCGCGTGACCGGGATGCGGCCAGTTCGTCGCCCACAGCATCCGCTCGGGTGCCTGTGTGACGAGCACGCGGGCGAGCGCCGCGACGTCGTCGTAGCCCGGCGGCCCGACCTTGGACGTCTCATAGGGTGCCGAGAGCTTGACGAAGGCGCCCGCGTCCACCAGCCGCCGCAAAACGAGAAAAGCTGGGTGGTCGGCCGTGACCGGCTCGAGGAACTTGCCGGTATGGTCGATCACCAGCCGGCCGGCGCGGGCGAGCGGCGTCAGCATCGCCTCGTGCTCGGGCAGCAGGCGCCCGTCGAGCTGGAGCTGGAGATGCCAGCCGACACCGGCCGTGCGTGCCGCGAGATCGGGGATCTGCACGAAGCGGTAGATCCCGCCCGGCAGCATGAACACGCGCAGCCCCACCGCGCCGCCGTCGCGCAAGGTGACGAGCTCGGTCTCGGATGCCTCCGGCTCGACGACCACCACCGCGCGGGCCGTAGCGCCGATGTCGGCCACGGCCGCCATCGTGCAACGGTTGTCGGTCCGGTACCCCGCCGGCTGGACCACCACCACCCGCTCGAGGCCGAGCCGCCGCTGCACCTGCGCATAGTCGGCGACGAGCGCCTCGGGCGGGCGGTTCGGCGACAGCGGCGAAAGCGGCCAGCGCGCATAGGGCCCGTAGAAGTGCATGTGCGTGTCGGTGGCGCCGCGCGGGGTCGACATCTCAGAGCACCTTGAGGATGTGGGTGGCGACCGCGACGGTCGCGCCGTCCTGGTTGGTCATCTCGATCCGCCCGGTCGTGCGCCGGCGTGCCGCGTCCACGGCGACGATCTCGTAGGTGCAGGTGACGGTGTCGCCGATGTGCACCGGCCTCGTGAAGCGCACCCGGTCGTAGCCGAGCGACAGCGCGGCGCCCTCGAAGCCGTCGAGCACCAGCGTCGAGCAGGTCGACATGAAGCTCATCAGCAGTACCCCGTGCGCCACCCGGCGGCCGAACGGCTGGCGCGCGCACCAGGCCTCGTCGACATGCGCCCGGGCGAAGTCGCCGCTGATCCCGGCGAACAGATAGATGTCGCTCTCGCCCACCGTCTTGCTGAACCGCGCACGGCGCCCGCGCAGCGCCTCGATCCCGTCCGTCACGGCAGCACCTCCCCGCGACCCGCCCGCCCTGCCGCGACCCGTGACAGGCGGGCGGCGATCCGGCAAGGTCCGGCGACGATCAGGCCAGGGAGGGGAGGCCCGCCATGTTGCGCCGCACGATGCTCACCGCCGCCACCGCGAGCGCGCTGCTGCTCGGTGGCGCCGCCGGCGCGCAGGATGCCATCAAGCTCATCGGTGCCAGCCAGTTCGACGAGAACCACGCCTTCACCAAGACGATGCGCAAGTTCGAGGAGCTGGTGACGGCCTGCTACACCGATGGCCCCGTCGAGTTCGAGCTGCACCTCAATTCCGAGCTCGGCCTCGAGAAGGACTATTTCGCCTATATGAGCCAGGGTCTGTCGGTCGACTACGCGGTCGTCTCGCCCGCGCACATGTCGACCTTCTCGAAGATGGCGCCGCTCATGGACGCGCCGTTCCTGTTCCGCGACGCCGATCACTGGCGAAAGGTGCTGGCCGCCGACGCGATCAGGCCGATCGCCGACGACATCCTCGCCAAGGCCGACGTCCGGTTGATCGGCTATGCCGGCGGCGGGACGCGCAACATCTTCGCCAACGTCCCGGTCGGCAACATGGCGGAGCTGAAGGGCCTGCCGATCCGCATGCAGGGCGCGCCGATCTGGAGCCGGGTGTTCGACGCGCTCGGCGCCGCCCCGACCGTGATCGCCTACAACGAGGTCTACAACGCCATCCAGACCGGGGTGATCAAGGCGGCCGAGAACGAGGCGGCCGGCATCGAGCAGATGAAGTTCTACGAGGTCGGGCCCTACGTCGCACTGACCCAGCACGCCATCACCGTGCGGCCGCTCTGCATCGCCAACAAGACCTTCGAGCGGCTGCCGGAGAAGCTGCAGCAGTGCATCCTCGCCGCCGGGGCGGAGGCCGGCGCCTTCGGCCGCGAGCTGGAAAGCGGCCAGGACGCCGAGAAGCTCCAGGCGATGAAGGACAAGGGTCTGCTGCAGACGGTCGAGTTCACCGACCGCGCGGAGATGCTGGCGCTCGCCCGCCCGGTCATCCAGGCCTATGCCGAGGAACTCGACGCCGCCGCGGTGCTGGCCGCGGTCGACGCCGTCCGCTAGGGCTCGGGCCCGGCCGGGAGCGGCCCGGCCGGGTCACCCGCGATGCTGCGGCGCCTGCTCGATCTCTGGTACGCGGTGCTGCGCGTCGCGCTCACGCTGCTCATGGCGGCGCTCGTCGTGCCGGTCACGATGCAGGTCCTGTCGCGCTATGGCGGGATCATCCCGCGCTATCTCTGGACCGAGGAGGTGGCGCGGTTCTGCTTCGTCTGGATCATCCTGATCGGGGCCATGATCGCGGTCCGCGACGGCACGCATTTCGCCGTCGATCTGCTGCCGCAGCCGCGCGATCCGCGCCGCGCGGCGCTCCTGCGCCTCCTCGTGCACCTCGCGGTCGCTGTGGTCGCGGTGATCTTCACCGTCTACGGCTGGCGCTTCGTTCGGTTCGGCTGGAACCAGACCTCGGAGATCGCCGAGCTGCCGATGATCTGGATGTTCGTGGCCTTCCCCCTGGCCGGGATCACCTGGCTGGCCTTCCTCGCCGAGAAGGTCGCCGACGAGCTGCACACGATCCGCCACCCGGAGGGTTGAGCCGGCGAAGACGAGGCACCCGATCGCATCCCGCTTCACGGGAGGCGCAGTCGCCACTTGTGGCCGTGACAACCCCCTTCGTCGCCGCGTCGGGCAAGCCATACCGATCAGTTTACTCTAGACGTATCCAAGATCACGCTGACGCGCTCGGCCGCACTCCTGCGGCTGCGCGTGGGCGACTCGTGCGTGATCAATCGGCTGGAGTACGACCAGCTGGTCGCGCTCCTGGTGCGGATCGGCTCCCGAGGGGATGTTCATGACCAAGCTCGCCGATATCGAGCGGGCGGGCCGGCGCACGCATGTGGTGCTGCCGATCGCCGAGTGGGAGCGGCTCGAGGACCGTGCCGACATTGCCGCCGCTGCCCAGGCCCTCGCGGACTCTAACGAGTACGTCCTGCCGCTGGAGGTGACCGAGCCAATCGTCGAGGGCATCCACCGCGTCCGTGCGCTGCGCGAGTAGCGCGGGCTGTCGCAGGCAGCGCTGGCCGAGGCTGCCGGCATTGGGCAGCCGACGGTGGACCGGATCGGGTCCACCGCCCGCGGCGGGTCGGCCTGGACCTCCAGCCGCCTCGCGAGAGGCAACAAGCAAGGGACGCCGTCTCAAGCTAACCGTGGTCCGAAAGAACAGGGAAGGTCACTGCCAGAGCGCCGACCAGCTCGGCGGGCCAACGCTGCGGGCCACCAATCAGCGAGCGGGAGACGACGGCGGCAGCGGTCCGGTGGCGGCGCACTCCAGCCGAAGTCTCGAACCCATGACCAAGTTAGACGCCGCTCGGCTCAAGCCGACACGCCGGCTCACGGCGCCGGAACGCTCGGGACCGAAGGCTCCAACCAGCGCGTGATCTCCGGTGCCAACGCGCCAGTCACTGTGCCCATGATGACCCACAGGACGCCTACGAGCATGGGGTACCTGCCCGAGGTCTGCGACTCGATGATCTTTTTTTCGGTCTCCGCGATTTTTCTCTCGCTCTCGACAGATTGCTGTCTCAGCTGCTTCTCGAGGTTGGCGTTCGATCCCTTAACTTTAGACTCCAGCGCCTCGACTGTGCTGCGCAGGTCATCAAGGTTGCGAACTAAACCCGATATTCGGTCTTCCAGTGGCGCATCCCGGTTGTCGGGGTACCAGAGGGAGATTTCAACGATCTCACTGCCCGCAATCTTAAGTTCGATTGGGATCCGCGTCGGCTTCGGTCGCAGTCGAGGGAAATCCCCGATCCAAGTCCGTACCGCTGCGGGCAGACCATCCAGACCGAAGTATCGTCGCCTGGTCTCGATGTCCCATATGACGACGAGCGAGCCCGCGACCTGCAACGCCAACGAACAATATCTGATTGTTTCCTCGGACGGGAAAAGGCGATGTGACAGAAAGGGTAAAACCAAGCCAGTCACCAGAACATAAAACATGTGTGGCCGCCAGAGCCACACACGGAGACGCCTCAACCATGACCAAAGCCCTCCGAAGAACGTCATGATCGGGTAGGCCGTTCGGCAAAGAGGCTCGATACTTCATGCAGCATCGTGGCTCGACCATTTAGCCGCCGCGTAACCTACGCGCCGCGTGCTTGCCGTAGACGTCGCGGGTGTCGCTCCAGTCGGGGCGGCCGTTCTTGTAGCAGGTCTTCTCGGCGTGGATGCAATAGCGGTCGCCGCGGCGGCTGGGGACGAAGACGTGCGCGGTGCCGAGGCGGTCGCGAAGCGCGTCGGCGTCGCGGGCCGCACCGCGGCCGAA
>CALKJU010000066.1 GCA_937995535.1 uncultured Alphaproteobacteria bacterium | reverse complement strand
ATCGCCGCGGCCCAACTGTATCGGCGGCCGGTGGCGCCGTTGGCCGGGGTCGGGAGCTGCTGCGCCAGCATGACCGCGTAGCGGCCTGCCGCAGCATTCCAGAACCCGTTCATGATGCTGTACATGTTGGCGATCGAGGTGGGCCGTACGTGCTGCGCCAAGTGCAGGTCGATGTTCGGGTCGTTGGCGTACAGCACCATAGCGGTGCCGGGCGTCACGTTGGGGTCGTCCTCGCCGACGAGGCCGATCCCGATCGGGTGGCCGAAAGCGTCGAGCGCCCGGATGCGCGCGGCGATCGCTTTCCAGCGTGGCACGTGGCTCGCGGGATAGGTCTTGTTGGCGCTCTCGTTGATCGACCAGACGAGGTTCTTGAGCGGCTTGAGCTTGTTGACGACAGCGGTGACGTACTTGTTCTCCTGCGGGTGCAGCGCGCCGCTCGCCTGCAAATCCCAGAACATGCGCTGGCCGGGCAGGACGTCGATCAGGTCGTCGTAGATGTTGAACAGCACGATGATCCCGGCGGCGTCGAGCTGCTGGAACCAGCCGTACCATTGGTTCAGGACGTCGGCGTCGACGTTGCCGGTGACGTCGGCGTCGATGAACGGATTGCCGTCGACCTCGGTCCTATCGCCGTCCCCGCCATAGCGCCGGTCGTTGAAGCCGATCACGTAAAGGCAGTTGATGCGGCGGGCGATCATCTCGTCGATGATCGCCTGCTGGTCGCCGCCGGTCTGCGGGCCGGCTGCAGTGCGTGTGCCGCGATAGAGGAAGCCCTCCGGCGAGCCGACCGAGGCGATGAACGCTGGACCGCCGCCAAAGGACTTGAAGCGCCGCGGGTAGGTGGGATCGGGCACGAGCCCGCCCACGACGGGCGCTTCGGGCACGGCACGCGGTGCCGCGGCCGTCGTCGTGACGGCGAGACCGAGGAACGCCGCGCCGGCGGCGAGGGTCCAGATGACGCGCATCGAGGTTCCTCCGCTTGGCGGCGGAGCCGCCCAACCACCATTCCGGGCAACGGCCAAGCCCGAAGCGCCTGTTGATCCGCCTCAAGTCCTTGCCCGACGGAAGCGGACGAGGCGTCATCCGCCCGTGGCGGGGCGCTCCAGCATCCGTGCCACCGTCTCGCCCATCAGCGAGGGGTTGGGCGCGATGGCCACGCCCAGCTCGGCAAGCATCTCGACCTTCTCCTGCGCGCTCTCGCCGAAGGCCGAGATGATCGCGCCGGCGTGGCCCATCTTGCGCCCCTTGGGCGCCGACAGGCCGGCCACATAGGCGGCCAGCGGCTTGCGCATCTGCTCCTTCCAGTAGCGCGCCGCCTCCGCTTCCTGCGGGCCGCCGATCTCGCCGATCATCAGGACCGCATCGGTCTCCGGATCGGCCTCGAACAGTTCGAGGATGTCGCGGAAGGAGGAGCCGTTGATCGGATCGCCGCCGATGCCGACCGAGGTCGACACGCCGAGACCCAACGCCTTGAGCTGCGAGGCCGCCTCGTAGCCGAGCGTGCCGGAGCGGCCGACGATGCCGATGCGCCCTTGCGAGTAGATGTGGTCGGGCATGATCCCCATCATCGCCTGGCCCGGCGAGATCACCCCGGCGCAGTTCGGCCCGATCAGGCGCAGCCGCGCCTCGGCCCGGTAGCGGCGCAGAAAACGCTTCGCGCGCATCATGTCCTGCGCCGGGATGCCGTCGGTGACGCAGACGGCGAGGCGCAGCCCGGCGTCGGCCGCCTCCATGATCGCGTCGGCGGCGAAGGGTGGCGGGACGAAGACGAGCGTCGCCTCGGCGCCGGCCTGGGCGACCGCCTCCTTGACGGTGTTGAAGATCGGCCGGCCGAGCAGCGTCGTCCCGCCCTTGCCGGGCGTGACGCCGCCGACGACGTTGGTGCCGTAGTCGATCATCATCTGGGTGTGGAACTGGCCGATCCGGCCGCTCATGCCCTGCACGATGACGCGCGTCGTGCGGTCGAGGAGGATGGTCATGGGCTGCGTCCTCCTCAGGCGCTACGGGTGCGCAGCGCCGCGACCGCCTTCTCGGCGGCCTCGGCGAGGGTGCTCGCGGTGACGATCGGCAGGCCGGATTCGGCAATGATCCTGTTGCCGGCCTCGACATTCGTCCCGGACAGGCGGACGACCACCGGGATCTTGACGTCGAGCTCGCGGAACGCGGCGACGACCCCCTCCGCCACCCAGTCGCAGCGGTTGATGCCGGCGAAGATGTTGACCAGCATCGCCTTGACGTTGGCGTCTCCGAGGACGACGCGAAACGCCTCGAGCACCCGCTCGGGCGAGGCGCCGCCGCCGATGTCGAGGAAGTTCGCCGGCGCGCCGCCAGCGAGCTTGATCATGTCCATGGTCGCCATGGCGAGCCCGGCGCCGTTGATCATGCAGCCGATCTCGCCGTCCAGGCCGACATAGGCGAGGCCGCGATCGGCCGCGGCGCTCTCGCGCGGATCCTCCTGGCTGCGGTCGCGCAGCTCGGCGATCCGCGGCCGGCGGAACAAGGCGTTGTCGTCGAAGGACATCTTGCAGTCGAGCGCGACCAGCTCACCGCCCTCGGTGACGACCAGCGGGTTGATTTCGACCATGGTCGCGTCGAGGTCGCGGAAGGCGCGGTAGGCGCCGCGCAGCAGCCGGACGAACTTGGGGACGAGGCCGCTGTCGAGGGCGAGCGCGAAGGCCAGCTCGCGGGCCTGGAACTCGACCAGGCCGCTCGCCGGGTCGATGACGATGCGGAGGAGCGAATCGGGGCTCTCGGCGGCGATCTGCTCGATGTCCATCCCGCCCGAGCGCGACGCCACGACCATGATCCGCTCGGCCGCGCGGTCGAGCACGAGGCCCAGATAGAGCTCCTGCCGGATCGCGGTCGCCGCCTCGACATAGACGCGGCCGACGAGCTTGCCGCGCTGGTCGGTCTGGCGGGTGACCAGCCGGCGGCCGAGCATGTCCGCGGCGGCCTGCATGATCTCGACGTCGGTCCTGCACAGACGGACGCCGCCGGCCTCGCCGCGCCCGCCAGCGTGGATCTGGGCCTTCACCACCCAGCGCTCGCCGCCGATCTCGCGCGCGCAGTAGCTCGCCTGCTCTGGGCTGTAGGCGAGGCCGCCGGCGGGAACGGTCACGCCGAACCGCGCCAGAATCTCTTTCGCCTGATATTCATGGATATCCATCCACCGCCTCCCCGGAGCGCCGTCACCTGCGGCTCATCTTGCGGTCCACGGTCGCGAACCGCGCCTACAGTTATCGTCCGCAGCCGCGCCGAGGAAAGCCCCGGGGCGGCGGTTCCCGCAGGGCCGCGCGGGCCGGGTGCCGACCCTAACGCGCCGCGCGCGCGATCGCCTCGGCGATCGCCAAGACGTTGTTGGCCATCTTCTCCGAGGCGGCGTCGATCATCTTGCCGTCGAGGGAGGCCGCACCCTTGCCCTGCGCCTCGGCCTCGCGCAGCGCCTCGACGATCCGGCGCGCCTTGGTCACCTCGGCCTCGGTCGGCGAGAAGACCTCGTTGGCCAGCGCCACCTGCGAGGGATGGATCGCCCACTTGCCCTCGCAGCCGAGCGCCGCAGCCCGGCGCGCGCCGGCCTTGTAGCCCTCGGGGTCGGAGAAGTCGCCGAACGGGCCGTCGATGGCGCGCAGGCCATAGGCGCGGCAGGCGACGACCATGCGGGTGATCGAGGCATGCCATTGGTCGCCCGGATAGTCGGGATTGAGCCCGCCGATGTTGACGGTCCGGGCGCGCATCGAGGCGGCGTAGTCGGCGACGCCGAAATGCAGCGCCTCGAGCCGCGGGCAGAGCGTCGCGCCGAAGCGCGCGATCTCCTCGACATTGGCCATGCCGAGCGCCGTCTCGATCAGCGCCTCGAGCCCGACCCGCGTGGTGTAGCCCTTGGCCTGCTCGATCTGGTTCACGAGCGCGTCGACCATGTAGAGATCGGCCGTGACGCCGACCTTGGGGACCAGCAGGGTGTGCACCCGGTCGCCGGCCTGCTCCATGACGTCGACCACGTCGCGGTACATGTAGTGGGTGTCGAGGCCGTTGATGCGCACCGAGACGGTCTTGCCCTTGGCCGCCCAGTCGATGTCGCGCAGCGCCGCGATCGCGTTCTTGCGCGCCTGCGGCTTCTCCGGCGGGGCCACGGCGTCCTCGAGATCGAGAAAGACGACGTCGGCGGCGCTGTCGGCGGCTTTCTGGATCATGCCCGGGTTGGAGGCGGGCACGGCGAGCTCGCTGCGGTGCAGCCGCTGGCGCCGGAGCGGGTGAAGGGTATGGCTCATGAGCTTGGCCTTTCGCGCGAGGGATCCCGGGGCGGCCGGACGATACACGCGCCACGGCGACGCGGCGAGGGGTGGGGGTGGCGGGGACGGGGCTTGCCGTCACTCGTCGGCGAAGAAGTCCTCATCGATCTTCTTGATGTGGAACGTTTCCTCGACACGGACGCCGATGTCGTTAGCGGATCATCAGGGCGGCGAGGCGCTCGCCGTCGATCAGAACGATCCGCTTGCCAAGGCGATCGGCCGTTTCACGCGCTCCCGCCGAGAAAGTCGAGGTCGTGATGAAGACGCCCTTGGCGGCCTTGGCAATATCCAAGCCACCGAAGAAATCACGGACATCGCTTGGCCCGACGACCCGGTCCGCTCCATGCCGTTTCGCCTGGATGTGCACGCGGTCGAGGCCGAGAACGTCCTGGTCGATCACACCATCCAGCCCGCCATCGGCGCTTCGACCGATGGCTTCGGCCCGACCACATCCGATGGGACGAAACCCACCGCCGATCGTCGTCCGCGGAAGCCGCGACGCGGAGGATCCGCAGCATCAGCGCCTGATAGTCCGGAACAGTCACTCCGCCCGGCCTTCCTCCACGGCGTGGCAGGCGACGAGGCGGCCGTGGAGTGGCTGCAGCGCGGGGCGCTCGGCGCGGCAGCGGTCGTTGGCCAGCGGGCAACGCGGGTTGAAGGCGCAGCCGGGGGGCGGATCGAGCGGCGAGGGCAGCTCGCCGGTGAGCCGCACGCGGTTGCGCTTGCGCTCGGGGTCGGCGACCGGCGTCGCCGAGAGCAGCGCGCGGGTGTAGGGATGGCGCGGGGAATCGAAGATCAGGTCGCGCTCGCCCTGCTCGACCGGTCGGCCGAGATACATGACCATGACCTCGTCGGCGATGTGCTGGACCACCGACAGGTCGTGGCTGATGAACAGATAGGCGAGGCCGAACTCCTGCTGCAGATCGGCGAGCAGGTTGAGGACCTGGGCCTGGATCGAGAGGTCAAGCGCCGAGACCGGCTCGTCGAGGACGACCAGCTTGGGGTGCAGCATCAGCGCCCGGGCGATGGCGATGCGCTGGCGCTGTCCGCCGGAGAACATGTGCGGGTAGCGCTCGGCCTGCTCGGGCCGCAGCCCGACCTTGCGCATCATCGCCCGGACCGCGTCACGGCGCGCGCCGCGGTCGAGGTCGGTGTTGATCTCCAGCGGCTCCGCCAGGATCGAGGCGACCTTGTGGCGCGGGTTGAGCGAGCCGTAAGGGTTCTGGAAGACGATCTGGACCATCTTGCGCAGCTTGCGCCGCTCCGCGGCGCTCGCCTTGCCGACCTCGACGCCGTCGAGCCGCAGCTCGCCCGCAGTCGGCGCCTCGATCATCGTCACCATGCGGGCGAGGGTCGACTTGCCGCAGCCGGACTCACCGACCACGGCGAGCGTGCGGCCGGGCTCGATCTGGAAGCTGGCGCCATCGCAGGCGCGCAGGGCGGTTCCCTTGCGGAACAGGCCGCCGCCGACCTGGTAGTGTCGGGTCAGGTCGCGGGCGACGACGACCGGGCTCACGCCGCCGTCTCCAGCGACGGATGCCCCTGCGGCACACCCTTGGCCAAGGGGTAGTGACAGAGCGCCCGGCCCAGCGCCTCGGCGGCCGGGCGCGGCGGGGTCGCGCGGCACAGCTCGGTGGCGAAGCGGCAGCGCGGGTTGAACAGGCAGCCGGCGGGGCGGTCGTAGAGGCCCGGCACGACACCCGGGATCGAGGCCAGCCGGCCGCGCGCCGCGCGCTCGGGCAGGGCGCTGAGCAGGGCTGCGGTGTAGGGGTGGTGCGGGTCGCGGAACAGCCCCAGCACGTCCTGCCGCTCGACCTGCTGCCCGGCATACTGGACGACGACGCGCTGGGCGGTCTCCGCGACCACGCCCATCGCATGGGTGATGAGGACCAGCGCCATCCGCCGGGCCTGCTGCAGCTCGACCAGCAGTTCCAGGATCTGCGCCTGGATGGTGACGTCGAGGGCGGTGGTCGGCTCGTCGGCGATCAGGAGGCGCGGATTGCAGGCGATCGCCATGGCGATCATCACCCGCTGGCACATCCCGCCGGACATCTGGTGCGGGAAGGCAGCGAGGCGCTGCTCGGGCGCCGGGATGCCGACCTGGGCCAGCAGCTCGACGGCGCGGCGCCGGCGCTCCTGGCGGGTCCCGCCGAGATGGACCTTGATCGCCTCGTCGATCTGGAAGCCGACCGTGAAGCAGGGGTTGAGCGAGGTCATCGGCTCCTGGAAGATCATCGCCATCTCCTTGCCGATGATCTGCCGGCGGTCGGCCGCGGACAGGCTGAGGAGATCGCGGCCGTCGAAAGCCAGCCGGTCGGCGCTGATCCGCGCCGTCGGCGGCAGCAGCCCCATCACCGCCAGCATCGAGACCGACTTGCCCGAGCCCGACTCGCCGACGATGGCGACGATGTCGCCCGGCTCGACGTCGAGCTCGACCCCGTCGACGGCTCGGAGCGTCCCGCCGGCGGTCGGGAACTCGACCGTGAGGTTGCGGATCTCGAGCAGGCTCATGAGCGCTTCAGCTTCGGATCGAGCACGTCGCGCAGGCCGTCGCCCATGAGGTTGATGGCGAGCACGGTGATCAGGATGGCGAGCCCCGGGAAGGTCACGACCCACCAGGCGCGCAGGATGAACTCGCGCGCGTCGGCGAGCATCGTGCCCCATTCCGGGATCGGTGGCTGCGCGCCCATGCCGAGAAAGCCGAGCGCCGCCATGTCGAGCACCGCCGAGGAGAAGCCGAGCGTCGCCTGGACGATCAGCGGCGGCATGCAGTTGGGCAGGACGGTGCGGAACATCAGGCGGGCGAGCCCGGCGCCGGCGACGCGGCTGCCGATCACATACTCCTTCGACAGCTCGCCCATCGCCGCGGCACGGGTGAGGCGGACATAGTGCGGCAGGTAGACCAGCGCCACGGCGAAGACCGCGTTGAACAGGCCGGGCCCGAGGATGGCGACGACGACCAGCGCGAGGAGCAGGCTCGGCACCGCGAGCAGGACGTCCATCAGCCGCATGATCAGCGTGTCGGGCCAGCCCTGGAAGAAACCCGCGACCAGCCCGACCGCGATCCCGACGGTCAGCGACAGGGTGATCACCACGAAGCCGATGAACAGCGAGTAGCGTGCGCCGTGGATCAGGCGGGAAAGGATGTCGCGGCCGGTGGCATCCGTGCCGAGCAGGTAGTCCCAGCGCCCACCCTCCTGCCAGACCGGCGGGACGAGAAACGCACCACGATCCTGGACGTAGGGCGCGTGCGGCGCGACGACGTCGGCCAGGACCGCCACGACGATCAGCAGGACGACGATCACCAGGCCGGCGACGGCGCCATGGTTCTGCCGGAAATAGTGCCAGAACTCGACCAGCGGATGGGGCGGCGCGCCGGCCAGCTCGGCGGCGTCGAGGACCGGCGGGCGGCTGGTGTCGGGCATGTGCGGCGTGGTCGTGGCCATCGCCTCAGCCTCGGTGCCGGATGCGCGGATTGATCAGCCCGTAGAGCAGGTCGACGATCAGGTTGACCACCATGACGACGCTGGCGATGAGCAGGAGCCCGCCCTGGACCGCGGCGTAGTCGCGGCGCGAGATCGAATCGATCAGCCACTTGCCGACCCCGGGCCAGGAGAAGATCGTCTCGGTGAGGATGGCGCCGGCGAGCAGGGTGCCGACCTGCAGGCCGATCGTGGTGACGACCGGGATCAGCGCGTTGCGCAGGGCGTGCACCCCGACCACCCGCCAGGGCGGCAGGCCCTTGGCGCGCGCCGTGCGGACATAGTCCTCGCTCAGCACTTCCAGCATCGCCGAACGGGTCTGGCGCGCGATCACCGCGAGCGGAATGGTCCCCAGCACGATGGTCGGCAGGATCAGGTGGTTGACCGCCGAGGCGAATGCGCCCGACTGCCCGGACAGCCACGAGTCGATCAGCATGAAGCCGGTCACCGGCGGAAAGAAGTAGAGCAGCGAGATGCGTCCGGAGACCGGGGTCCATCCGAGGATGCCGGAGAACAGGATGATCAGCAGCAGCCCCCACCAGAAGATCGGCATGGAGTAGCCGGTCAGTGTGACCGCCATCACCCCGTGGTCGAGGGTCGAGCCGCGGCGCAGGGCGGCGAGCATTCCCAACGGCAGGCCGAGCGTCACGGCGAACAGGATCGCGCACACCGACAGCTCGATGGTCGCTGGAAACAGGGTCAGGAACTCGCTCAGCACCGGCTGGCGGGTGACGATCGAGCGGCCGAGGTCGCCCTGCAGCACGTCGCCGATGTAACCGAGATATTGCTCCCAGTAGGGGCGGTCGAAGCCCATTTCGGCCATCAGCCGGGCGTGCCGCTCGGGATCGACGCCGCGCTCGCCGGCCAGCAGCTCGATCGGATCGCCCGGGAGCAGCCGGATGAAAATGAAGGCGATCAGGGTCACGCCGAGGAACGTCGGGATCAGAAGGCCCGTCTTTATTAGTAGAAATCTGATCATCCCGTCGGCGCCGCCGAGCCTCCCCTTGCCGTCAGCGTCTATCTTTTCAGCCTAGGACCGAGCGGCATCGCGGGTCCAGCGGCAAGATGTGATGGAACCTGCCGCGCGCCGGCAACATTGCCTATACTGCGCTGGAGAAGGACCGGAGGATCCACCGATGTGGCGCCAGATGCTGCTCGTGCTCGCGCTGGCGGGCTGCGCCGGCGGGCAACAGCCGCCGGCGGGGATCGAGCAGGGGCTCGGCCCCGACCTCGCCGAGGCACGCCGCCTGCTGCTCGGGAGCTCCGGCCCGGTCGCTCTGGCACTCGACCGTGCGCCGACGGTGCTGGGCGCCGATCCGGCCAGCGCCGCCGCACGCGCGGCGAGTCGCGGCACGGAGTGGGCGGCGGCGAGCTTCCGGCCTGCGACCGGTGAGCGGGACGGGCCACGCCTCGTGCTGCGCTTCGCCGACGACGCTCCCGGCACACCCTGCACGGTGGCAGCGGTGCCGCCACCGCTCGATCCCGCGCCACGGCGCGTCCTCGCGGTCCTCTGTGACGGCGAACGGGTCGTCGCGGAATCGGTCGGGCGAAGCGACAGCGCCTCGGCGCTGGGCGTCGAGACGATGATCACCGAGGCGACCGAGCGGCTGTTCCCACCCCTGAGCCGACCCGGCGTCGCCGGCTGGTCGCCGGGCGCCCCGGGCGTCAGCCTCGGCGGTTGGATCGGCAGCGGCGGGCGCAGCGGGGTCGGCGTGGGGGTTGGATTCTAACCCGCGGGGCGCAGTCCTTTGGCTCACCCTCCCCCGCGCCGGGGCGGGGGAGGGTCGCGAGCCGGTGGCGGCGCCTCAGCCCTTGAGGTCGACGCCGTAGAACACGTTGCCGCCGAACGGGTCGATGCGGAAGTCGACGACTTCCTTGCGGACCGGCTGGTAGACGACGGAGTGGGCGATCGTCACCCACGGCGCCTCCTCCTTGAAGATGCGCAGAGCCTGATGATAGAGCTTGGTGCGCTCCTCGATGTCCGTGACCCGCTTCGCCCGCTTGATGAGGTCATCATACTCCTTGTTGCACCAGCGAGCGCGGTTGGTGGCGCCGACCGCATCGCAACCGAGCAACACGCCCAAGAAGTTGTCCGGATCGGCGATGTCGGCCGTCCAGCCGAGCATGAAGGTGTCGGCCTCGCCCTGCTGGGTGCGCTTCAGGTACTCGCCCCACTCGTAGGAGACGATCTCCGCGTCGACCCCGATCTTCTGCCAGTCGGCCTGGATCATCTCGGCCATGCGCCGGGCGTTCGGGTTGTACGGCCGGGTCACCGGCATCGCCCAGAGCTGCAGCTTGAGGCCGGACTGGCCGGCCTCGCCGAGCAGCGCCTTGGCCTGGTCGGGGTCGTAAGGAAGGTCCTCGATCGTGTCGTCGTAGCCCCAGAACGAGGGCGGCAGCGGCAGCTTGGCGGCGACGCCGGCGCCGGCGTAGACGGCGTCGATGATCGCCGCCTTGTCGATCGCCATGGTCAGCGCGCGCCGCACCCGCTTGTCGTCGAACGGTTGCCGCTCGGTGTTGAAGCCGACATAGCCGACATTGATGCCCTCGCGGCTGAGCAGCTCGATGTTCGGATCGTTGCGCATCTCGTCGAGATCGGCCGGGTTCGGCTGGAGCATGACGTGGCACTCGCCGGCCTTGAGCTTCTGCCAGCGCACCGACGGGTCGGGCGTGATGGCGAAGACGAGGTTGTCGAGCGCCGCCTTGCCCTCCCAATAGTCGGGATTGGCCTGGTAGCGGATCACCGCGTCCTTCTGGTAGGCGACGAGCTGGAACGGCCCCGTGCCGACCGGGTCGAGGTCGAGCTTGTCCGGGGTCCCGGCGGCGAGCATGGCCTCGGCGTACTCGGCGGACAGGATCGACGCGAAATCCTGGCTGAGCACGGCGATGAACGTCGCGTCGGGGTTGCTCAGCGTGAAGCGGACCGTCAGATCGTCGACCTTCTCGATGTTCTTGATGAGGTCGGGCAAGCCCGAGCCGGCGAAGTACTCGTAGGAGCCGCCGCCGACCTGATGGTAGGGATGGTCGGTCTTCCACATCCGCTCGAAGCTGAACACCACGTCGTCGGCGTTGAAGTCGCGTGTCGGCGTGAAGCTCGCGGTCGTCTGCCACTTCACGCCGGGGCGCAGCTTCAAGGTGTAGACGAGGCCGTCGTCCGACACCTCGAAGCCCTCGGCCAGGGCCGGGCCGGCGGTGATGTCGCCGCGCTCGGGCTGGAACAGGCGGTTGTAGATCTGCCGCGAGCTGGCATCGAAGGTGGTGCCGGAGGTGAACAGCTGCGGATTGAAGCCCTCCGGGCTGCCCTCCGAGCAGAACACCAGGGTCTTGGCCTCGACCGCCGCCCCGCCGGTGAGGAGGGCGATGGCGATCAAGGACACTTGTGCGAGTCGGCGCTTCACAGCGACCTCCCGTATGTGGTTGGTTTCGCGAGCAACAGGGCACGGGCTCGCGGCCCGGGCTCGTTGCCTGAAGCATTAGCCGAGGCCGGTTCGCGACAGAAGCCTTCTCACCGATCCGTGACGGAGAATTCAGCGCCGATGCTCCGCGCGAGCCCCGCCGAGTGGTACGAGACGCGGTCGGTCGGCGACGGCGTCACCTGGATCTTCGAGCCCCACGTCAAGCCATTCTGGCGCTGCAACATCTGGCATGTCCGCGGGCGCGACCGCGACCTGCTGGTCGATTCCGGGATGGGCGTGGTCTCGCTGCGCGAGCAGGTGCCGCTGCTCACCGAACGGCCGCTGATCGCGGTCGCGAGCCACACGCACTACGACCATGTCGGCGCGCATCACGAGTTCGCCGAGCGCGCCGCGCATCCCGCCGAGGCGCCGCTCTTGGCCGCGCCGACCCGGGCCAACCTGCTGATCGAGCCCTATGTGACGGACGAGATCTTCACCGCGCTGCCGCCGGAGCCCTATCGCTCGGCCACCTACGCAGTGCGCGCAGCGCCGGTGACGCGGCTGCTCGAGGACGGCGACGTGCTCGATCTCGGTGACCGCCGCTTCGAGGTCATCCACACGCCCGGCCATTCGCCGGGAGGCATCGCGCTGTTCGAGCGCGCCAGCGGGGTGCTCTTCTCAGGCGACATCGTCTACGACGGGCCGCTGATCGAGGATCTGCCGCACGCCGACGCGGTGGCCTATGAGCGCAGCATGCGCCGCCTGCTCGAGCTGCCGGTCCGGGTCGTTCATGGCGGGCATTTTCCGAGCTACGGCGCCGATCGACACCGCGCGCTTATCGCCGCATGGCTGCGCGCCAAGGGGCGCGAGCCGTAGACGCATCAGGCAGCGGCACCTCGGCCGATCAGCAGGCGATCGAAGAGGTCGACCAGGCCGCCATAGGTCGGGGCGTCGATCTGGTCGAGGCCACCGCCGGGCGAGTCGGCGAGGAAGCCTGCGATCTGGGCGTCGACCTCCGCCGGTGCGGCAAGCCTGAGGCCGCCGGCCTCAAGGTCGGCGGCCACCGACTCGCCCGCCTCCAGGTAGCGGTCGGTGCGTGGGGTGGGCACGGTCGCCGCGGGAAGTCGCGCAGCGAGGATGCGCGTCGCCGACGGGCGCTGGTCGTGGCCGACGAAGGTCGCGCCGCAGAGGAATCCCGCGAGCACGCTCGCCGGCGGGGTCGGGTGGAACAGGGTCATGAACAGCGGCACCTCGCTGCCGGGCTCGCGAAGGTGCAGGTACAGCGAGCGGGCTACCGCGACGACCGCCCCCTGCACGGAGACCCGCCCGGTCGGTAGCGCTTCGGTGTAGGTCGCGGCAAGCCGACCGCGCGCAATCGGTGCGCTGATGGACAGCGTGCCGCGGATCAGGCGGCCGCTGTAGTAGGGCGACCAAGCGTGCGAGTAGGTGAGATAGGTGCCGCAAAGGTAGCGGTCCCCGCCGACGCTCGGCGCACCGGCGCCGCTCGCCGGGCCGCCGAAGGCGTCCGCCCGGCGCAGCAGCGTGTCGCGGTCGAGCGCATAGCGCGCGCCGACGACGTCGAGGAACACATCGATGTCACAATCGAGCAGCCACCCCGCCGGGCGGCCGAGATCGAGCACCTTCGCCCAGTCGTCGTAGACCCGCTGCTCGCGGGGCCGGGCGCGACCCTGGAGCCACTTATAGGCGCGCCCGGTATCGAACGGCGTGGTCGGATCGACGCCGCGGAACGCCGCGACCAGCTCCTTGCAGGTGCCGCAGCCGATGGCGGCGGCGGTCAGGCGCAGCTTCCGGTCGAAATCCGCGGCCATCGTTCTTCCCGCAACGCGGGTGCAATCCCCGACCCGATTTCCACCGAACTTTTATCGCCGAGCCAAGAATTTCCAATCATTTCCAGCGCGCAGGACGGATGAGGCAGGGGCCGTGGACGGGCTCGATGACCCCTTCATCCGGACAGGACGCGGGCCGGTCTGCGGGCAAGCGGCAGGCGCGGCGTGGCGCGGCACCGCCGCCTCCGGCAGGTGCTGCGCGCAACCGCGCCGCCTGGCGAGCGGGCGAGGGGCCGTCGCCGGTGAACCGCCTAGCGGGCCGGCTCGACGCTGAGCGCCACCGCCTCGGTGAAGGTCACGTCGACCATGTCGCCCGGCTGGAGGGTCCGCGCGAAAGCCCGCATCTCCTCGGTCTGCGGGGTGACCGTGCGCGGCAGGCCGTCGCCGCCGGTGAAGGTGACGGTCGGGCCCGTGGGATCGACCGCCTCGATGCGGACCGTCGTGGTCACCGCGGTCTCGGCCCCGATCGCCGGCCGCTCGCCGAGCGGGGCACGTGCCACCTCCTCGGTGATGACCGTCTGCGCCGGCCCCGGCGTGGCACTGCTCAGCGCCACTGCGACCGCCTCACGGTAGCGGACCACGACCTCGTCGCCGACGCGGATCTGCGCGAAATTGCGCACCTCGGGGCCGAGCCGTACGGCCTCGCGGGTGCCGTCGGGGAGCTGCAGGGAGACCAGCCGCTCCGGCGGGTTGATGCCGTCCACCACCGCCACGACCTCGCGCGCGTCGGTGGTGACGACCTGGGTCGGCGCCGGCGGCTCGGCGGTGCACGCCGCCAGCATCCCGGCGAGGAGAAGGAGTGTCGCTCGTAGGCGCATGGGCTTCGGCTCCGCTGGGCGCGTCCTCGAACATGCTGCGCATAGCGGAGTGCCGCAGGTGCGGCCAGCGCCCATCGGTATGTCGCGACGGGTTCCCGGAAGATGACCGTCACGCGACGAGGCCTTGGCAGCGACGGGCGCTTGCGGTCAACTGCCGGCAAGCAAGGACATGCCGCGAAGCCGGGAGGAACACGAACCATGCGCAGGCTTCTTCAGGCGCTGGCCGTTGTCGCGGTGGTTGGGGCCGCGGGAACCGCCGTGGCATCCGATTCGGAAAACTGCAAGCGGGTGCGGTTCGCCGATGTCGGCTGGACCGATATCACCGCGACCACCGCACTGACTTCGGTGGTGCTCGAGGGACTGGGCTACCAGCCGGTCGCCGAGCTGCTCTCGGTGCCCGTCACCTACGCCAGCCTGAAGAACAAGGACATCGACGTCTTCCTCGGCAACTGGATGCCGACGATGAGCGCCGACATCGAGCCCTATGCGAAGGACGGTTCCGTCGAGACGGTCCGCGCCAACCTCGAGGGCGCCAAGTACACGCTCGCCGTACCGCGCTACCTCTACGACGCCGGGCTCAAGAGCTTCGCCGACATCGCGGCGTTCAAGGACCAGCTCGGCGGCAAGATCTACGGCATCGAGCCGGGCAACGACGGCAACCGGCTGATCCTCGACATGATCGAGAACGACACCTTCGGCCTGGGCGGCTTCGAACTCGTCGAGAGCAGCGAGCAGGGGATGCTGGCCCAGGTCGCGCGCATGGTCCCCGGCAAGCAGCCGGTCGTCTTCCTCGGCTGGGAGCCTCATCCCATGAACGTACGCTTCGAGATCGCCTATCTCGAGGGCGGCGACGACGTGTTCGGGCCCAATTATGGCGGCGCCACGGTCTACACCAACGTCCGCGCCGGGCTTCTGCAGGAATGCCCGAACCTCGGCCGGCTGCTGCAGAACCTCAGCTTCACGCTGCCGATGGAGTCCGCCGTCATGGGGGCGATCCTCGACGACGGTGCCGAGCCGGCCGACGCCGCACGTGCATGGCTCAAGGACAATCCCGAGCCCTTGGCCGCGTGGCTCGACGGCGTCACGACGCTGGACGGGCAGGACGGGATGGCCGCGGTCAAGGCGCATCTCGGCCTCTGACGGGAGCGCGTCGCCGAGGCTAGGCGGAGGCCGCGATGGACTGGCTGCAGGCGCACAAGATTCCGATCGGCGACGCGGTCAAGACGCTGGTCGATCTGCTCAACACCCACGCGGCGTGGCTGTTCAACTTCATCTCGCTGGTCCTCGGCAGCCTGATCGTCGGTCTGATCACGTTGCTCAAGGCGATCCCGCCACTGCTTCTCGTGGTCCTGCTCGTCGCCGGTGCGTACGCGCTGCACCGCTCGTGGAAGCTCGCCCTGCTCGTGCTCGTCGGCCTGCTCCTGATCATCAACCAGGGTTACTGGAAGGAGACGCTGGAGACGCTCTCCCTCGTCGTTTTCGCGACGCTGGTCTGCATGGTCGTGGGGGTCCCGCTCGGGATCGCCGCGGCGCACCGGCCGCAGCTCTACGCCGTCTTGCGCCCGATCCTCGACCTGATGCAGACCATCCCGACCTTCGTCTACCTGATCCCGGCGTTGATCCTGTTCGGCCTGGGCGTCGTGCCGGGCCTGATCGCCACGGTCATCTTCGCCCTGCCGGCACCGGTCCGCCTGACCCATCTCGGGATCAGCAACGTGCCCAAGGCGCTCCTCGAGGCGGGCGAGAGCTTCGGCGCGAGCCGCCGCCAGCTGCTGTGGAAGGTCGAGCTGCCGCACGCGCTGCCGACGATCATGGCCGGGCTCACCCAATGCATCATGCTGTCCCTGTCGATGGTGGTGATCGCCGCCCTGGTCGGCGCCGACGGGCTCGGCAAGCCGGTCGTGCGCGCGCTCAACACCGTCAACATCGCGCGTGGCTTCGAGGCCGGCCTCGCGATCGTCATCCTGGCCATCCTGCTCGACCGCGTGTGCAAGCGCCCGAACCCCGGCCGAGCCGGCTGAGCCCGTGGCCGCGGTCGCTTTCGAGGCCGTCGACATCCTCTTCGGAAACGCGCCGGAGACGGCGCTGCCACTGCTCGACGGCGGCGCCACGCGCCAGGAGATCCTCACCAAGACCGGTCAGGTGCTCGGCGTCGCCGGCGCCACGCTGAGCATCGAGCCGGGCGAGATCTGCGTGCTCATGGGCCTTTCGGGCTCGGGCAAGTCGACGCTGTTGCGCGCCGTGAACCGGCTCAACCGGGTGACCCGCGGCCGGGTGCTGGTCGAGGACGACGGGCGGACGATCGACGTCGCCCGTTGCGACGAGGCGACGCTGCGCCGCCTGCGGACCCGGCGCATCGCCATGGTCTTCCAGCAGTTCGCGCTGCTGCCGTGGCGGACGGTCGAGGAGAATGTCGGCTTCGGCCTCGAGTTGCGCGGCGTGCCCGCTGCCGAGCGCCACCGGGTCGTGGCGGAGAAACTGGAGCTCGTCGGGCTCTCGGCCTGGGCCGGCAAGTTCGCCCATGAACTCTCCGGCGGGATGCAGCAGCGGGTCGGCCTCGCCCGGGCGTTCGCCACCGACGCCGACATCCTGCTCATGGACGAGCCGTTCTCGGCGCTCGATCCGCTGATCCGCAGCAAGCTCCAGGACGAACTTCTTGAGCTGCAGCAGCGTCTCAAGAAGACGATCGTCTTCGTCAGCCACGATCTCGACGAGGCACTCAAGCTCGGCTCGCACATCGCGATCATGCAGGACGCGCGGATCGTCCAGGTCGGGCGGCCCGAGGAGATCATCATCCGTCCGGCCACCGAGTATGTCCGCGAGTTCGTCGCCAACGTGAATCCGCTGAACGTCCTGACCGCCTACAATGTGATGCGCGATGCCCGCGACCTGGAGCCGGCCGGGGACGGCTGGGTCTATCTCGACCGGCGGCGCACGACGCGCCTCCGGCTCGACGGCGAGCGTCGCGTCACCGAGGCGTCGCGCGAGAGCCGCGAGGCAGCCTGGGTGATGTTCGACGATGGCGCGCCGATGCCCGCCGACCCCGCGGCGATCGTCTATTGCGGCACACCCGACACGCCGCTGCGCACCGTGATCCTCGCCATGCAGCGCAACGCCGCGCCGGTGGCGCTGTTCGACGCGGAGGAGCGCCTGGTCGGCTCGATCGGTGTCCGCGACGTTCTCGCGGCTCTCCTGCGGCAGCGCAACGCGACCAATAATACGCTCTAAAACAAAGGTTTAATCGGTTCTTCTGAGATCCTGCACAAATTCGATAGCGCGCCTCGTGGACGCGCTCCTGCGGCGTCGCCTGAGCAGCGATGCCGAATTTGTTTGAAGCGAACGTCTTGGCTCGGTATATGATTCTTCAACCATCGGTTTAGCTGTCCGGTGGGAGGTCGAGGCACCAAGCCGCCCGCGTCGGTCGCTGCGATGGCCGACGCGGGCGGCGACCAACGAGGTTCGCGATGCGCAGCGTGACCGCCACCGGCCGGTCGGCGACCGGCACCGCTCGCCCCGAAGGCAATCCCCTACCGGTCGGGCGCCGGCGCCGGATCGGTGCCGGCTCGACCACGGCCGCCACCCTGTCGGCGACGTTCCTCGGTCTGCTGCTCGGCGAGGCGATCGCGGGTGAGCGCGGCGCGGAGGGCAACGCCGCCCACGCGCCGCTGCCGGAGCCGGACACCGCCGGCAGCGAAGGCATCCCGCTCAGCGGTGGACGCGTCGCGACGGCGACAGCGAACAGCGGGACGGTCCTGAGCGCGTCGGCCGCTGTGGGAGACGTCGACCTCGGTGCCCTGACCGCCGTCTCGGGCGAGGTAGCCTTGCCGCTCGGAGACGAGGCCGAGCTCATCGGCGGCGGTGACGAGACGCGGCCCGTGATGCTTCGCGACGCACCGGCATCGGGCCCGGGCCTGCCCGTCGAGGGGTTCCCGGTCGGGGACATCACGCTCGCGCTCGACGACGGCGACGGGCCGCCGCCACCGCCCTTGCCCGACGATGATGACGATGTCGGCCCGATCGGCATCGTTGATGACGGGACCGACGGCGACGACACGCTGACCGGCACGGACAAGGACGATCTCCTCGACGGCGGGGACGGGGACGACCTGATCTATGGCGGCAACGGCAACGACAGCCTGCTCGGCGGCAACGGCAACGACACCGTCTTCGGCGGCAACGGCAACGATCACATCGACGGCGGCAACGGCAACGACCTGCTCTACGGCGATGCCGGCGACGACCTGATCGACGGTGGCGCCGGCAACGATCGGGTCTACGGCGGTCTGGGTGACGACACGCTCTATGGCGGCGCGGGCGACGACCGCGTCGACGGCGGGCTCGGCCGCGACACGTTGGGCGGCGGCACCGGCCGCGACGTCCTCGTCGTCGACCATCTGCACGACCTTGCGCTCGAGGATCCGTGGGGCGCCGACGGCGGTGGGATCGACACGCTCGAGGTCCGCCCGGGCTTCGCCCAGAGCCTGCGGGATGCGCTGCCCGACCTCGCGCCCGATGGACGGGCGACCTTCGTACTCGGCGATCAGGTCGGCGTCGCCGTCCCGCAGGGTGCCGTAGCCTGGACCCAGCAGGTCAACCCGCACATCGAGAACGTGCGGCTTCTCGGCGACACGGCGCACGACGTACTCGGGGACGCGCGCGGCAACACGTTGATCGGCAACGCCGGCGACAACCGTCTCTATGGCGGCGGCGGCAACGATCTGCTGCGCGGCGGTGAGGGCGACGACTGGCTGCAGGGCGGCGACGGCGACGACCTGCTCTACGGCGAGGCGGGTGACGATCTCTACGTGCTCGGCCTGAGCGACACCGGTGTCGACACGGTGTTCGACCACAGCGGCGCCAACCGCCTTGTGGTCCAGGGCGCCAGCGCCGCGCAGCTCACCGCGACCGTGGTCGGGACCGACCTGCATCTCGCGCAGGGCGACAGGATCTTCGCCGTGATCAAGGACTATGTCGGCTACGAGACGAGCTTCGCCGGCATCGATCTCGGCCAGGGCCTGCGGCCGCTGTCCGATTTCATCGGCCGACAGCCGGAGCTGGCGGGCGGGCAGGCGGCGAGGCCGGACCAGGTCGGCAGCGCCGGGAACGACGTCCTCCAGGCGCGCTCGGGCGGGGAGTGGCTGGCCGGCGGCGCCGGCGACGACACCCTCCTGGGTGGCGACGGCAATGACCGCCTCGACGGCGGCGCGGGCAACGACGTCCTCCGCGGTGGCCAGGGCGACGACACCTACGTGGTGGGCGGGCCGGGTGGCGGCATCGACCGGATCGTCGACAGCGAGGGCCGCAACGTGATCGAGGTCGCGGGTGCCGAGGGCAGACAGCTCGGCGCCTACCTGCTCGGGCGCGACCTGTGGCTGACGGTCGACGAAAGCCCGGTCGCGGTGGTCGAGCGCTACGACCTCAACCGGGAGAACTGGGCGGCGTTACGCGCCGGGGAGCGTCTGGTCGATCCCCACGAGTTGCTCGCCTGAGCCGGCCGCGTTCGGCCGGGCGGCTCAGTGGATGTCGTCGGCCTGCGCCATGGCGGCCCGCAGGTCAGCCAGCGAGAAGCCCGGCGCGCGGGCGGCGGCGAGGATCGGCGCCTCGCGTCGCGTGCACAGGTCGATCGCCGCAGGCAGCCGATCCGCCACCTCCAGCGGGATCACCACGGCACCGTGGCGGTCGGCGTGGATCAGATCGCGGGGCGCGACGGCCATGCCGTGCACCGTCACGGGCACGTCGATGCTCTCGAGATGGACGAAGGCGTGGCTCGGACCGACGGAGCCGGCGAGCAGCTGGAAGCCGGTGGCGATCATGTCGAGATCGCGGATCGAGCCGTTGGTGATACAGCCGCCCACCCCGAGGCCCTTGTGGACCGCGGTGTTGACCTCGCCCCAGAACGCACCGTAGCCGGGCTGGTCGTCGAGATCCTCGATCACCACGAGGCGCGGCTCGTGAGCGGCGGCGACGTAGCCGTAATAGTCGAGGCGTTGCGCCTTGAGCTCGGCGGCGGGCCGGTTCGCCGGCTGCCGCGCCCGGATCGTCGCGGTCCGGGCGAAGCCGACGACGGGCTTCAGAGCGGGAAAGGCGCAGACGAACGGACGGGTGGTGTAGCCGTGCCCGCGCCGCTCCGGAGCGACGATCTCCAGCGCATTGCAGACCGTCGGCGTATCGAAGGCGGCGAGGTGCTCGAGCAGGCGCGGATCGAGGCTCATGCGGAGGCGGCTCCTTCGAGCAGGCTGTCGATGCGCGGCCGGTCCAGCCCGACCAGCGACGCGGCGTAGAGGATCGAGTGCCAGACGTCGTCGGGCAGCGGGATGCCGTCGGCGCGCCGCTGCGCCGCCGTCGCCCGCTCCTTGTCGCCAGGAATGAGCACGCCGGCCGCGGGATCGATCGGTCGCGCTGACTTGACCCAGGCGATGTAGTCGCGGACATCCCGGGCGAAGCTGTGTTCGGTGTCGAACCGGGCTGGCGAGAGGTAGATCGAGAGCATGCCGTTGTGCACCCGGCCCTCGCTGCGCCGGGTGATGCCGGAGCCGGCGAGGCAGCCGGCGAGCAGATCGCAGGCCAGCGCGAGGCCCGAGCCCTTGTGCTCGCCGAAGGTGCGCATGGCCCCGCTGCCGCGGCGCGGGTCCGGATACTGGCCGGGTGTGTCGGGCCCGTAGAGGACCCGGGGATCGTTGGTCAGCTCGCCGTCCGCGGAGACCAGCGCGCCCACCGGCACGGGCTTGCCGCCCTGATGCGCCACCAGCACCTTGCCTTCGGCGACCAGCGCCGTCGCCATGTCGAGGATGAACGGGGCGCCGTCTTCGGTCGGCACGCCGATCGCCACCGGGTTGGTCGAGAAGCGCCGCTCCGCGCCGCCATAGGGCGCCACGAGGAGCGAGCCGAAGACATTGACGAAGTGCAGCGAGACGAGGCCCTCGGCGGCGGCCATCTCGGCGAAGTCGCCGATCCGCCCGAGATGCCCGGCGTTGCGCAGCGCGACCACGGCGACGCCCGCGGCCTTGGCCTTGGCGATCCCGATCGCGGCCGCCTCCGGGCCGACGGTCTGACCCATGCCGTGGCAGCCGTCGAGGATCGCGATGGCGTCGCTGTCGAGCACGCTCACCACGTGCTGACCCGGCAGGACCCAGCCGTCGCGGATCCACTCCACGTAGCGCTGGGTGCGGATCACGCCGTGGCTGTCATGGCCGGTCAGCGTCGCCAGGGTGAGGTAGTGGGTGACCCGCCGTGCCTCATCCGGCGGACAGCCGGCGGCCTCGAAGACGGCGGTGAGCAGCCGCTCGAGCGGCTCGGCGCGAATCAGCAACATTGCCTCCCGTTCACGGCTCGTTAGTCCCGCACGGCGCACCCTCGTGCAAGCGTCGAGTTGACGGGAGCGGCGGTGGCGGATCAAACGATGGCGCGGGGCGTGCGTGGCCGCGCGCGACGGAGACCGGTCTCGACGATGCATCGGGTGCTCGCGGAGCAGGACCTGGCCGCAGCCGCTCCCGGCGCCACCGGGCTCGAGCTGACCGTCGTCGTGCCAACCTTCAACGAGGCGCCGAACGTCGAGGAGCTGGTGCGCCGGCTCGGCGACGTGCTCGGCGGCGTCGAGTGGGAGGTGGTGTTCGTCGACGACGACTCGCCGGACGGCACGGCCGACCTCGTCCGGCGCCTTGCGCGCGAGAACCGGCGCGTGCGGGTGTTGCACCGGATTGGCCGTCGCGGCCTGTCCTCGGCCTGCATCGAGGGCATGCTGTCGAGCGCCGCCCCCTACCTCGCCGTGATGGACGCCGATCTGCAGCACGACGAGGCGCTGCTGCCGCAGATGCTGCGCGTGCTGCGCGAGGACGCGGCGGACCTCGTGGTCGGCAGCCGGTACGTCGCCGAGGGCAGTGTCGCCGGGTGGGACGAGCGCCGCCAGCTGATCAGCCGCTTCGCCACCAGGCTGAGCCACCTCGTCGCCCGCGCGCCGATCGCGGACCCGATGAGCGGGTTCTTCATGCTGCGCCGCGACGTGCTGCACGACGCGGTGCACCGGCTGTCGGCGATCGGCTTCAAGATCCTGCTCGACATCATGGCGTCGACGCCGCGTCCGCTGCGGCTGCGCGAGCTGCCCTACACCTTCCGCGACCGCCGCGCCGGCGAGAGCAAGCTCGACAACCGCGCGGTCCAGGACTTCCTCCTGCTGCTTCTCGACAAGGCGATCGGCCGGTACGTCCCGCCGCGGTTCGTGCTGTTCACCCTGGTCGGCGGTCTCGGCACCTTCGTCCATCTCGCGGTGCTGACCGCGCTGTTCCAGGGGCTCGGCACGAGCTTCGTCACGGGCCAGGCCGCGGCCACGCTGACGGCGATGGTCTTCAACTTCAGCGTGAACAACGTGCTGACCTATCGCGACCAGCAGCTCAAGGGCCGCGCCTGGTTCACTGGGCTGCTGAGCTTCATCCTCGCCTGCAGCGTCGGCGCGCTGGCCAATGTCGGCGTGGCCGCGCAGCTCTTCGCGCAGGAGACGAACTGGATCCTCTCGGCGGTGGCCGGGGTGATCATCGGCGCGGTCTGGAACTACGCGGCAACCTCGTTCTACACGTGGCGGCGCCGCTAGGCGCGGACGGCTTCGCGCTCAGATCCCGACGATGTCGCCGCGCATCCCGCCCAGCGCCCCGAGGAGTTCGTCCCGCTCGCGCGCCGGAACCGCGAACCTGTCGAGCGAGCGGACGAGGTCCTCGACCAGCGCGTCGAACTCGCCGTCGGTGATTCCCATCCCGGCATGGGCGGTGCGCATGTCCGGGCCGGTGTAGGTGCAGGGCCCGCCGGCCGCCTCGCAGATCTGGTCCACGAGGCTCGCCTTGAGACGGGGAATGTCGGCGCCGGCGAAGCGCCCGTTGATCCGCGCGTCGGCCGCGACATTGCCGATGAAGTCGTCGACGACGGCGATGATCGCGGGCTTTCCGCCGAGCCGCTCGTAGAGCGAGAGCTGCGGGGTGGCGGCAGCCATCGTCGTCGTGCCGGTGGTTTCGCCGCAGCCGGCGACGGCGAGTGCGAGCGGCAGCGTGGCGATCACCAGAAAGCGGCGCGGTGTATGGCGGATCGGCATGCGTGATGTCCTTGCCAAGCGCGACCTCGACGGCCGCTGCCAACCTTACGCCGCACCCGGCACCGCCGGATGCGCCGATCGTCCGATCAACTCTGCGTGATCGCGAGCGGCCGCCGCATCCATATCAGGTCGCTAGAAGTATTATTGAGTTCACGCCAAAAATAGATCTCAATAAAAAACGAGAAGAGGTGCATCCGATCTTCATCGAGGCCAGTAAGGATTGTTGACAACGCGCGACTCGACGGCGCCCCGCGCCGGTGCGTGCGTCCTGTCCCTAGCAACACAGGTGATGGAGCCCTCGGATGACCACGAGCTCGTCGGCGGACCGCCGCCGCTTCCTGACCCACAGCGCGCTGGGCACCGCCGTCGCGGCGGTCGGCATCGCCCCGCTCGCGGCCCGCGACGCCGAGGCGGCGAGCGCCGGTCGGATCAGCGCGCGCGAGGTCGCGATCCTCAAGTTCCTCGCCGCGGCGGAGCTGGTCGAGGCCGATCTGTGGCTGCAGTACGAGGAGCTGTCGCGGCGCAATGCGAGCTACCGCGCGGCGCTCGAGGACGTCGACGAGGGTCTCTCCGACTACGCCATCGACACGCAGGAGGACGAGGAGAGCCACGCCGCCTTCATCAATGCCTTCCTCGTCTCGATCGGCGAGCAGCCGGTCAATCTCGATCCGTTCCGGACGATCCTGCCACCGCCGGTGACCGGCCTGCGCCGGACCGGCCGCCTCACCAATCTCACGCGGCTGACGGTCGATACGAGCTACTACACGCGCTACCGGGGGATCGGTAATCCGGACTTCGGCGCCAGCTTCGCGCAGATCGCGACGATCCAGAACCAACCGGCGATCCCGCTCAGCAACGCCACGCCGGCGCGGCAGCTCGCCGGGATCGTCCAGGTCGCGGCGTTCCACTTCGCCTCGATCGAGCAGGGTGGGACCAGCCTCTACAGCCAGTTCCTGCCGTTCGTCCGCCATCCCGACGTGGTCCGGATCCTCGCCGCGATCGGTCCGACCGAGGCGATCCACTTCGCCCATTTCCGTCAGTCGCTCGAGGGCATCCGCGGCTTCAACAGCGGCGACGGGCGTCTCGTCGTGCCGAACCTGACCGGCGGCCGACGCGAGGCGAGGCGGGTCATGCCGCGCCCCTGCGCCTTCCTACGCTCGGGCCTGCCGCGTTGCTCGGTGGTGCGGCCGACCGCGCCGGCCAATGCCGGGGCGCGCGCGGCGGCGACCGGCTTGGTCGCCTCCGGGCTGTTCGCCGGCCAGAGCCAGGCGTTCCTGAACGCCGTGGTGGCGCTGGCCGCGGCGGCCGACGGCGTCGCGTGATGACCTGGACGGCCCGCGCCGTCAGGCGCGGGCCGTCTCCGCGGCTGCGCGCCGGTGGCGCTCGCGGAAGCGGCGCGGGCTGGTCCCGAAGCGGGCCTTGAAGGCGTCGTAGAAGCGGCTGACCGAGCCGAAGCCGCTCTCGAACGCCACCCGGACGATCTCCGCCTCGGTGGAGAGCAGCATCGCCTGGGCGTGGCTCAGCCGATGCTGGGTGATGTAGCCGTTGATCGTCAGGCCGAGGCTCTCCTTGAACAGCGCCATGGCATAGCTCGGATGCAGGCCGACCGCGGCGGCGATCTGCTCCACGGTCAGCCGGCGGCTCAAGTTCTCGGCGATGAAGCGGGCCATGCGCTGCGCCTTGGCCATGCCGCGGGCCTGCGGCGGGACCGGCTCGGGCGTGGCCCGCGCGCTCAGATCGACCCAACCCTCGACATCGAGCCGGCGCAGGCGCGCCATCAGCTCCTGGCGGACGAGATCGGCACGGCGCGGATCGCCGGCCTCGAGATCCTCGTGCCAGCGGCGGAACAGCGGCGGATCCAGGTCGTCGACCCGGCGGGCGACCAGGAGGTGGCCCTTGAGCACGGCGTTCTTCAGCCCCTCGCACTCGGGAAGCGCGATCAGGTTGGCGACCGACAGATAGAGGCAGACGAAGCTGGTGGGCTCGTCGATGGCGACGACGCGGTGCGGGACGGTGCCCCAGAACAGGCCGAGCTGACCCTGCCGCAGCGTGATCGCCTCGCCGGCGAAGAGGTAGGTCATCCGCCCTTCGGTGACGAAGTTGACCTCCACCTCGCTGTGGATGTGCGGCTCGTCCATGAGCCGGACCCGCGTGTAGCGGGCCACCCGGGTGATGTCGACGAGCTCCACCTGCCGCCCCGACCTTAGGATCCAGGAAACGTTAGCGGAAAACCCGGATGCGCGGCCAGCGCTTCCCCGCCATGGTGGATGGCACCGAGACCCGGGCCTGTGGCGCCGCCGCGCGCCCCCGGGGCATCCGTCAGGGAGAGAACCCGATGCCTGTCGCCCGTTTGCGTACCAGCCTTCTCGCCGGCGCCGCTTTGCTGTTCGCCGCCGGCGCCGCCGCCGGCGAGCTGGTGATCAACGCCAACACCTCCGATCCGGCGCCGCGCGCGGCGTGGGAGGCGGTGATCCAGCGCTTCCAGCAGGAGCACCCCGACGTCACCGTCAAGTTCAACGTCTACGACCACGAGAGCTACAAGAAGTCGATCCGCAACTGGCTGACCAGCGCGTCGCCCGACGTGGTCTACTGGTTCGTCGGCAACCGGATGCGCCAGTTCGTGACGCCGGGCCTGCTCGAGGACGTGAGCGAGGTCTACACCGACGAAGTCAAAAAGCAGATCGGTGAGGTCGCCACCGACCTGGTGACCGTCGACGGCAAGCAGTACGGGATGCCCTACACCTATTATCAGTGGGGCATGTATTACCGGAAGGACCTGCTCGACGCCGCGGGGATCGCCGAGCCGCCGAAGACCTGGGCCGAGCTGACGGCCGCCTGCGCGAAGCTCAGGGCCACGGGTGTCGAGCCGATCGTCATCGGCTCCAAGGACCTCTGGCCCACCGCCGGCTGGTTCGACTACATCAACATGCGGCTCAACGGCCTCGACTTCCACATGGAGCTGATGGGCGGCTCGATCCCCTACACCGACGACCGCGTCAAGGCGGTGTTCGACAAGTGGGCGGAGCTGCTGGCGGGCGAGTGCTTCGTGAAGAACCACGCCTCGGTGAGCTGGCAGGAGAGTCAGGCGCTGCTCTACCAGGGCAAGGCCGGCATGATGCTGATCGGCAACTTCATCGCGCCCAACTTCCCGCCCGAGATCGCCGACGACATGGACTTCTTCCCGTTCCCGGAGATCACCCCGGGCATCGGGCTCTACGAGGACGCGCCGATGGACTCGATCCACGTTCCGGCGCGCGCCAAGAACAAGGAGGACGCGAAGAAGTTCCTCGCTTACGTCGCGCGGCCCGAGGTGCAGGAATCGATCAACATGGCGCTCCTGCAGGTGCCGGTGAACCAGGAGGCGGCGATCGCCGACGACCGGTTCCTCAAGATGGGCAAGGAGCTGCTGGAGCGGGCCGACGGGCTGGCGCAGTTCTTCGACCGCGACACGAGCGAGGATCTCGCCACCATCGCGATGAAGGGCTTCCAGGAGTTCATGGTCAACCCGGAGCGGCGCGACAAGGTCATCGACGACATCGAGCGCGCCCGCAAGCGTATTTACAAGTCCTGATCCACCTCGGAGCGTCGGCCCGTCCGGCCGACGCTCCGAGGCCTCTCGGCCCGCGTCATGCCGCAGATCGCCGTCGTCGAGCGGAGCTGGTGGGATCGCCACCAGGTCGCGCTCACCCCGTTCATCCTGCTGGCCCCGGCCTGCGCGATGTTCGCTGTGTTCGTCGTCTACCCGATCGGCGCCAGCCTGTGGCTGTCGCTGTTCGACTGGGACGGGATCAACCCGCGGACCTGGGTCGGCCTCGGCAACTATGCCGAGCTGCTCGACGACCCGGTGTTCTGGACCTCGTTGCGCAACAACGTCTGGTGGCTGGTGTTCTTCATGCTGGCGCCCGTGCTCGGGCTCGCCTTGGCGCTGTTCCTCAACCAGACCGTCACCGGCATCCGCCTCGTCAAGTCGTTGTTCTTCTTTCCCTTCGTCATCAGCCAGGTCGTCGTCGGCCTGGTCTTCGCGTGGTTCTTCAACGCGCAGTTCGGCCTGCTCAACCATCTGCTGGCCGCGCTGGGTCTGCCGCCGGTGGCCCTCCTGGAGAGCGAGACCTGGGCCACCTTCGCCGTGATCGCCGCCGGCCTGTGGCCGCAGACGGCATACTGCATGATCCTCTACCTGACCGGCCTCACCGCCATCGACGGCTCGCTGATCGAGGCAGCGCGCATCGACGGCGCCTCCGGCCGCAAGCTGCTCTGGCATGTGATCCTGCCACAGCTCCGCCCGGCGACCTTCATCGCCGTCGTGGTCTGCGTCGTGGGGGCATTGCGCAGCTTCGATCTCATCTCGATCATGACGCTCGGCGGCCCCTACAACAGCTCGAACGTGCTCGCCTACTACATGTATGAGCAGACCTTCCTGGCATTCCGCTACGGCTACGGGGCGGCGATCGCGACGGTGCTGTTCCTCCTCATGGACGTCTACATCGCGTTCTTCCTGTGGCGGCTGCTGCGGCAGGAGCGGCGCTGATGTTCCCGACGCCGATCGAGCGGACCTCGCCGACGACGCAGGCGCTCTACAAGGCCTCGCTGCCGATCGCGGTGATCCTGTGGCTGCTGCCGCTGCTGGCCGTGATGCTGACCTCGCTGCGCTCGATCGAGGACCTGAACCGCGGCAACTTTTGGGGATGGCCCAGCGAGGTCCAGCTCGTCGAGAACTACACCGCGGTGTTCACCAGCTCGCCGATGGGTCGCTTCATTCTCAACAGCGTGCTCATCACCGTGCCGGCCGTCGCCGGGGCCGTCATGCTCTCCTGCATGGCCGGTTTCGCCCTGGCCAAGTTCCACTTCCGCGGCAACCTCGCGCTCTTCGCGATCTTCATCGCCGGCAACTTCGTACCGTTCCAGATCCTGATGATCCCGGTCCGCGACCTGACGATCAACGTCATCCCCGTCTACGACACCATCTGGGCGCTGATCCTCTTCCACGTCGCCTTCCAGACCGGGTTCTGCACGCTGTTCATGCGCAACTTCATCCGCCAGCTGCCGGACTCGCTGCTCGAGGCGGCGCGCCTCGACGGGATGAGCGAGCTGCGGATCTTCTGGCACGTCATCCTGCCGCTCGTGCGGCCCGCGATCGCCGCCCTTTCCGTGCTGGTCTTCACTTTCATCTGGAACGACTATTTCTGGGCGCTGGTGCTCGTGCAGTCGGACGACGTCCGCCCCGTGACCGCCGGGCTGCAGTCGCTCCGCGGCATGTGGCTCGCGTCCTGGCAGCTCATCTCGGCCGGTTCGATCATCGCCGCCATCCCGCCCGTCGTGATGTTCTTTCTGATGCAGCGCCATTTCATCGCCGGGCTGACGCTGGGCGGCAGCAAGGAATGAATGGCACGATTGCCCCTTGACCGGGCATTCCAGCGACGGCTTCGGGAGCTTCGGACCAAGAGAGGGCGTGATGCTGGGCGTGTGCTGGTATCCTGAGCAGTGGCCGGAGACGTGGTGGGAGGACGACGCCCGGCGGATGCGCGAGATCGGCATCGCCTGGGTGCGCGTGGCCGAGTTCGCCTGGAGCCGGCTCGAGCCGCGCCGCGGCGCGTTCGACTTCGACTGGCTCGACCGCGCGCTCGACCTGCTCCATCGCCACGACCTCAAGGTGGTGATGTCGACACCTACGGCGACGCCGCCGAAATGGCTGATCGACGAGCGGCCCGACATCCTGGCCCGTGACGAGCGGGGCCTGCCGCGGCGGTTCGGCTCGCGGCGCCATTACGACTTCAGCTCGCCGGCATGGCGCGAGGAGACGGCGCGGATCTGCGAGGTGGTCTCTCGGCGCTGGGGCCAGCACCCCGCCGTCCAGGCCTGGCAGCTCGACAACGAGTATGGCTGCCACGATACGGTGCTGTCCTGGTCGCCGGCGGCCGCGGCCGCCTTCCAGGACTGGCTGCGGGCGCGTTACGGCGCCATCGAGGCGCTCAACGAGGCCTGGGGCAACGCGTTCTGGTCCATGGAGTACGGCGGGTTCGGGGAGATCGAGCCGCCGCAGCTCACCGTCACCGAGGCGAGCCCCGCGCACCGCCTCGACTGGCGCCGCTTCGCCTCCGATCAGGTGGCCGTCTACAACCGGATGCAGGCCGGGATCGTGCGGGTCCACTCGCCGGGCCGGCCGATCACCCACAATTTCATGGGCCTGTTCACCGAGTTCGCGCATGCACCGGTCGCCGCCGAGCTCGACTTCGTATCGTGGGACAGCTATCCGCTGGGCTTCACCGATCAGCGGATGCCGTGGCTGACAGCGGGCGAGCGCGCCGCCTACGCCCGCACCGGCCATCCCGATGTCGCCGCGTTCCACCACGATCTCTATCGCGGCATCGCGCCGGGCGGGCGCTGGTGGGTCATGGAGCAGCAGCCCGGCCCGGTGAACTGGGCGCCTAGCAATCCCGCCCCGGCCGCAGGTATGATCCGGCTGTGGACGCTCGAGGCGCTGGCGCACGGCGCCGAGGTCGTCTCCTACTTCCGCTGGCGGCAGGCACCCTTCGGCCAGGAGCAGTTCCACGCCGGTCTCAACCGGCCCGATCGTGCGCTCGACCAGGGCGGCCTCGAGGCCGCCGCGGTGGCCCGCTCGCTGCCCGATCTACGGCTCGACTGCCACCCGGTCCGCCAGGCACCCGTGGCGCTGCTGTTCGACGAGCAGGCGGACTGGGCGCTGCGCATCCAACCGCAGGGCACGGGCTGCGACTACTTCGCGCTGGTCTTCGCCTTCTACACCGCGCTCCGCGAGCGCGGGCTGGACGTCGATATCCGTCGCCCCGGCCAGCCGCTCGACGCCTATCGCCTGATCGTCGCGCCGACCCTGCCGATCCTCGACGACGCCACCGTCGCCGCGCTCGCCGCGGCCGGCGCGGTCACGCTGCTGGGTCCGCGCACGGGTTCACGGACGACCTCGCACCGCATCCCGGAGGAGCTGGCGCCCGGTCCGGCGCAGCGGCTCCTGCCGCTCAAGGTCATCCGGGTCGAGAGCCTACCGGCGATGGTCACCGACCGCCTGGCCTGGGGCAACCGCGTCTACGAGCTCGGCGTCTGGCGTGAGCGGGTCGAGACCGAGCTCGAGCCGCTGGCGCGCTTCGCCGACGGCGAAGGCGCGATCTTCGCTCAGGGCGGCGTTCACTATCTCGCCTGCTGGCCCGACCGCGCCCTGGCCGCCGACCTGGTCGAGCATCTGCTCGATCGCGCCGGCATAGCCTGGCGGCGACTGCCGCCGGATCTCCGCCTGCGCCGGCGCGGCGGGCTCACCTTCGCCTTCAACTATGGCAGCGTGCCGCAGCGCGTCGACGAGCCGGGCATGCTCCTGCTCGGCGATCCGGACGTGCCGGCGCGCGGCGTCAGCGTCTGGAGCGGCTGACTGGCCCCGTCCGCCCTACGCCCCATCTCCTACTCAGTCGGGCTGGGGAGGGGCCATGAGAGGCATCGCCACGGCGCTCGTGATCGGCGCCATCCTCGCGCCAGCCGTTCCGGCCCGTGCCGCCGACGTCCCGGTCGACCTGGAGCTGGTGCTCGCCGTCGACGTCTCTGGGTCGATGGACATGGAGGAGCGGGAGCTGCAGCGCGCCGGCTACATGGCGGCGCTGGTCCACCCCGAGGTGCTGCACGCGATCGCCGCGGGGCCGCTCGGGCGGATCGCCGTCACGCTGGTCGAATGGGCCGGTGGGACAGTGCAGACCGTGGCCGTTCCCTGGCGACTCGTCGACAGCACCGCCAGCGCCGAAGCCTTCGTCAAGGAGCTCGCCGGCGCGCCGATGCTGCGCCAGCGCGGCACCTCGATCTCCGCGGCGCTGCTGTTCTCCGCCGAGCTGTTCACCGACAGCGGCTTCGAAGGCCTGCGCAAAGTGATCGACGTCTCCGGCGACGGCCCGAACAATTCCGGGCCGCCGGTGCTGCCGGCGCGCGACGCGGTCCTCGCCCGCGGCATCGAGATCAACGGCCTGCCGATCATGCTGCGCCCGTCGGCCGGCTTCGGCGGGATCAGCAACCTCGACCTCTATTACGAGGACTGCGTGATCGGTGGCCCGGGAGCGTTCGTCGTCCCGGTCCACAACCTGGACCACATGGCAGAGGCGGTCCGCCGCAAGCTGGTGCTGGAGATCGCCGGGGCGCCGCCCGAGGTCGTACCGGCCCAGATCCGCCGCGAGCCGCGGATCGACTGCATGATCGGCGAGCATCTGCGCCGGCAATGGGAAGGGGGCGGCTGAGCGTTGGCCCGCCCGGCAGGATTCGAACCTGCGACCCTCCGCTTAGAAGGCGGATGCTCTATCCGGCTGAGCTACGGGCGGTGGCGAAACCGGTTATAAGGCGCGCGGCCGCCGGCGTCACGGCCGCAAGGCGCCGTTGACGTGGGTGTAGATGGCATAGAGGCTGGTCGTGCCGCAGATGTAGAGGCGGTTCTTCTTGAGCCCGCCGAAGCAGACGTTGGCCACGACCTCGGGCACGAGGATCTTGCCGAGCAGCGTGCCGTCCGGCGCGAAGCAGTGCACGCCGTCGCCGGCGCTGGTCCAGACCCGGCCGGCGGTGTCGAGCCGGAAGCCGTCGAACAACCCGGCATCGCAGGTGGCGAAGACCCGCGAGCGCTTGAGCTTGCCGCTGTCGGTCACGTCGAAGGCGCGGATGTGGCGCGGGCCGTCCGGGTCGTGGCTGGCCGCCGTGTCGGCGACGTAGAGGATGCTCTCGTCCGGGCTGAAGGCGATGCCGTTCGGCTTGACGAAGTCGTCGGCGACGACGCGCAGCTCGTCCTTCTTCGGGTCGAAGCAGAAGACGTAGCAGCCGCCATATTCCTGTTCGCCCTGCCAGCCCTCGAGGTCGGTCATGATCCCGTAGGGCGGGTCGGTGAACCAGACCGTGCCGTCGGACTTGACGACGACGTCGTTCGGCGAGTTGAGCCGCTTGCCCTTGTAGCGGTCGACCAGGACGGTGATCCGCCCGTCATGCTCGGTGCGCGTGACGCGCCGGGCGCCATGCTCGCAGGAGACCAGCCGGCCCTCGAGGTCGCGGGTGTGCCCGTTGGTATTGTTGGAGGGCTGGCGGAACACGCTGACCGTCCCGCCGAGGCCCGTATGGTCCGGGACGAAGCGCAGCATCCGGTTGTTCGGGATGTCGGAGAAGAGGAGGAAGTCGCCGTCGCGGAACCAGACCGGCCCCTCGGCCCAGGCCGCACCGGTCCACAAACGGACGAGCCGGGCCACGCCGCTGATCAGGTCGCGGAACGCCGGCTCGATCACCTGATAGGGGTTGGCGATCAGATCCGCCGGATTGCCGACCTCGGCCATGCCTGCTCCTCCCTGGTCCGGCGCTTGCGCGCCAAAGCACCGGCCCCTAGCGTCCGGCCGCGGATCAGTAGCGGGGAGGGGCCATGACCGGCAAGGCACGGCGGCGGCCGGACGAGCTGCGCAGCCATCGCTGGCTCGGGGTCCAGGACCTGCGCGCCTTCGGCCACCGCTCGCGCATGAAGCAGATGGGCTACGCGGCCGAGGACTATGCCGGCAAGCCGGTGATCGGGATCGTCAACACCTGGTCCGACCTGCAGCAATGCCACGTCCACCTCAAGGAGCGGGTCGAGGACGTCAAGCGCGGGGTCTGGCAGGCGGGCGGCTTCCCGGTCGAGCTGCCGGCGATGTCGCTGTCGGAGATGTTCGTCAAGCCGTCGACCATGCTCTACCGCAACTTCCTCGCCATGGAGGCCGAGGAACTGCTGCGCTCGCACCCGATCGACGGGGCGGTGCTGATGGGCGGCTGCGACAAGACCACCCCGGCGCTGATCATGGCCGCGATCTCGATGGGCCTGCCGGCGATCTTCGTCCCCGCCGGGCCGATGCTGCGCGGCAACTGGCAGGGCAAGGTGCTCGGCTCCGGCTCCGACGTCTGGAAGTACTGGGCCGAGCTCAAGGCCGGCACGATCACCGAGGAGGACTGGGCCGGGATCGAGTCCGGCATCGCCCGCTCGATCGGCACCTGCATGACGATGGGCACCGCCTCGACGATGACCGGGATCGCCGAGACGCTCGGCTTCTCGTTGCCCGGCGCCTCCTCGATCCCGGCCGCGGATGCCGGCCACCCGCGGATGTGCGCCACCTCCGGCCGGCGGATCGTCGAGATGGTCTGGGAGGACCTGACACCGAGGGCGCTCCTCGCGCCGGCCTCGTTCGACAACGCGATCAAGGCGCACATGGCGATGGGCGGCTCGACCAACGCGATGATCCACCTGGTCGCGATGGCGCGGCGCGCCGGCGTGCCGCTCACCCTCGACCGCTTCGACGCACTCGCCCGCGAGGTCCCGGTGCTCGGCAATGTCCGCCCGTCCGGGCAGTATCTCATGGAGGACTTCTTCTACGCCGGGGGCATGACGGCGCTGCTCAAGCGGCTCCAGCCGCTGCTCGACCTCGGCTGCCTCACCGTGACAGGCCGCACGCTGGGCGAGACGATCGGCGACGCGCGGATCTTCGACGAGGAGGTGATCCGCCCGCTCGACCGGCCGGTCTCGAGCGAGCCCGCCTGTGCCATCCTCAAGGGCAACCTCGCCCCCGACGGGGCGGTGATCAAGCCGTCGGCGGCCGATCCGCGGCTGCTCCGCCACACCGGGCCGGCGCTCGCCTTCGACGACTACGACGCGATGGCCGCCGCGATCGACCGCGACGATCTCGAGGTCACCCCCGACCATGTGCTGGTGCTGAAGAACGCCGGGCCGATCGGCGGCCCGGGCATGCCCGAATGGGGCATGCTGCCGGTGCCGAGAAAGCTGCTCAAGGCGGGGGTGCGCGACATGATGCGCGTCTCGGACGCGCGGATGAGCGGCACCTCCTACGGCGCCTGCGTGCTGCACGTCGCGCCCGAGGCCGCCCTCGGCGGGCCCTTGGCGCTGGTCCGCACCGGTGACCTGATCGAGGTCGACGTCCCTGCGCGCCGCCTGCAGCTCCACGTCGCCGAGGACGAGCTGGCGCGCCGCCGCGCCGCCTGGCGCCCGCCGGCGCCGCCGCCGCGCAGCTATGCACGGCTGTTCACCGCGCATATCAGCCAGGCCCCGGACGGCTGCGACTTCGACTTCCTCCTCGGCACCGAGCCCCTGCCCGAGCCGGCCATTCACTGATCCTTTCTGGGGCTGCGCTTCACCGGGCGTTCACGATCTTCGGGCAATCTGGCGGATGGTGGAGGAGGCGGGCCGAGCGGGAAGGGGCGCGGGCTCCCTTTCCCGCCGGCGGGAGAGGGCCGGGGTGAGGGTCGGCCGTCGCTTGGTGTCGATGGGCAAGGAGTTGAGCCCGATGATTGCGCGGCGCCCATCGCGGGAGGCGCGGATCACTCCGTCGTGGAACCCTCCAGCTCCGCCAGCCGTCGCTTTAGCTCCACCGACATCCAGCCGTCGACCGGGGCGAGGCGGCCGGCGGCGAGGTCGCGCACGGCACCCGGTTGCCGCGCGGCGGCGGTCGTGCAAGGCTCCCGGATCACGCCACAGTCAGGGGAGGCAGGACATGGCCCGGATGATGCCGGATCCGTCGTTCTATCCATCACCGCGGCTGGCAGCCAAGGCGCCGGCGGAGAAGCTCGCCTACGTCGTGGCGTTCGACCCGAAGCGCAAGAAGAAGGACGCGCTGGCCTCGGTCGACGTAGACCCCGGCTCGCGCACCTATGGGCAGATCCTCGGCCAGACCGAGACCCTGGTCGGCGACGAGCTGCATCATTTCGGCTGGAACGCCTGCAGCTCCTGCCTGTGCCCGAACCTGCCGCACCCGCATGTCGAGCGCCGCTACCTGGTCGTGCCGGGGCTGCGCTCGTCGAACATCCACATCATGGACGTCAAGCCGGACCCGCGGCGGCCGAAACTGGTCAAGACGATCACCGCAGCGGAGATCGCCGAGCGGGCCGGCTACTCGCGACCGCACACGGTGCATTGCGGCCCGAGCGGGATCTATGTGAGCGCGCTGGGCGACGCCGAGGGCAAGGCGCCGGGCGGCGTATTCCTGATCGACCACGAGAGCTTCGAGGTGCGCGGGCGGTGGGAGGTCGACCGCGGGTCGCAGCGGTTCGGCTATGATTTCTGGTGGCATCTCGGCCATGACACGCTGGTGACCAGCGAGTGGGGCACGCCCGACATGTTCGAGGACGGGCTGGTCCCGGACCTGATCCTCGGTGCCAAGTACGGTCGGCGGCTGCACTTCTGGGACCTGCACAAGCGCAAGCAGCTTCAGGAGATCGACTTCGGCGACAAGCAGCAGCTCGTCTTCGAGCTGCGTCCGGCACACGACCCGACCAAGGCCTACGGCTTCGTCAACTGCGTGCTGTCTCTCGAGGACCTTTCATCGTCGATCTGGGTCTGGTACCGCGACGGCGATCGCTGGGCGGTGCGCAAGGTCGTCACCATCCCGGCCGAGCCGGCCGCGGAGGAGGATCTCCCGCCGCTGCTCAAGGGCTTCAAGGCGGTGCCGCCGCTGGTCACCGACATCGACCTGTCGGTCGACGACAAGTATCTCTACGTCTCCTGCTGGGGCACGGGCGACCTGCAACAGTACGACGTCAGCGATCCGTTCAACCCGAAGCTCACCGGCAAGCTGCGGATCGGCGGGATCGTGTCCCGCGCGGCGCATCCCGCGGCGCCGGACCGTCCGCTCAACGGCGGGCCGCAGATGGTCGAGGTCAGCCGCGACGGCAGGCGGGTCTACTTCACCAACTCGCTCTATGGCGCGATCGACGAGCAGTTCTACCCGGACGGCGTCCAGGGCTGGATGGTCAAGGTCGACGCCGCAGAGGGCGGCGGGATCGCGCTCGACAAGCGATTCTTCGTCGACTGGCCGGGCGGGCTGCGCCCGCACCAGGTGCGGCTGCAGGGCGGCGACGCCTCGTCGGACTCGTACTGCTACCCGTAGTCCTTGAGCGCGCCCCGGGCGCCGCGTCGCGGTCGGCATGAGCGGCGCCTGGGCCTGGGCGGCGCTCGCCGGGCTCGGCGTCTATCATGGCGTCAACCCGGCGATGGGCTGGCTGTTCGCGGTGGCGCTCGGCCTGCACCGCGGCAGCCGGCGGGTGGTGTGGGCGTCGCTCCTGCCGATCGCACTCGGCCATGCCGCCTCGATAGCCCTCGTCCTCGCGGCGGCCATGCTGCTCGGGCGGGTGCTCGAGCCGCGCTGGCTCGCCCGGCTCGCCGGCCTCGTCCTGATCGGCTGGGCGGCGTGGCATTGGTGGCGCGGCGGGCGGCACCGGGTGCGGGTCGGGATGCGTGCGGGCTTCTGGGGGCTGGCCTTGTGGTCGTTCGTGATGGCGACCGCGCATGGGGCGGGCCTGATGCTTCTGCCGGTGCTCCTGCCGACGACCGGCCACCACGCGCACGGCGAGCTGACCCTGCCGGGGGTGCTGACCATCGGCGGTGCGCTCGCCGCCCTGGCCGTGCACAGCGCGGCGATGCTCGCGACCACGCTGATCGTGGCCGTGCTGGTCTACGAGTGGGCCGGCGTCGCCATCCTGCGCCGCGGCTGGGTCAACTTCGACCTGCTATGGACGGTCGCGCTCGTGCTGACCGGCCTGATCTTGTTGGCCGGCTGACGGCCGCGGATCCCGACCCTTGGCAAGACACGGAATTGAACCTCATCGGCCGGACCGGTATGCCCCGTTGCGAGATCGCGGTGCGGGAGGGGGCTGATGCTGCACAAGAACCTGATCGGCGGCGAGTGGCGCGAGGGCGTCACCGCGACATGCAACGTCAATCCCTCCGACACCACCGACGTGGTCGGCGAGTACGCCCACGCCGACGCGGCGCAGGCCGCCGAAGCGATCGCCGCGGCCAAGGCGGCGTTCCCGGGCTGGCGGGCGGCGAGCCCCCAGGTCCGCGCCGACGCGCTCGACCGGATCGGCAGCGAGCTGCTCGCGCGCAAGGACGAGCTGGGGCGGCTCCTGGCGCGCGAGGAGGGCAAGACCCTGGCCGAGGGCGTGGGCGAGGTCACGCGCGCCGGGCAGATCTTCAAGTGGTTCGCCGGCGAGGCGGTGCGGTTGACCGGCGAAGTGGTCGACTCCATCCGCCCCGGCATCGGCGTCGAGATCACCCGCGAGCCGGTGGGTGTGGTCGGGCTGATCACGCCGTGGAACTTCCCGATCGCGATCCCGGCCTGGAAGGTCGCGCCGGCGCTGGCCTACGGCAACTGCGTGGTGTTCAAGCCGGCGGACCTGGTGCCGGGCTGCGCCTGGACCCTGGCCGACATCCTGCAGCGGGCCGGGGTGCCCGAAGGGGTCTTCAACCTGGTCATGGGCCGGGGCTCGGTTGTGGGCGAGGAGATCCTGACCAACCCGGATGTGGACGCGGTCACCTTCACCGGTTCGGTGGAGACCGGACGGCGGGTCGCCGCGGCCTGCGCCGGGCGCCTGGCCAAGTTCCAGCTGGAGATGGGCGGCAAGAACCCCTTCGTGGTGCTGGACGACGCTGATCTGGGGACCGCCGCGGACT
>CALKJU010000065.1 GCA_937995535.1 uncultured Alphaproteobacteria bacterium | reverse complement strand
TGCGCTGTGATCGACGCAGGTCGGCCGCCGATCTTCCATAATGGGTCAAAAAAAGTCGTCGGCGCCGCGGACGCTCGTCAGGGCGACGGCCCCGTGCTAGGCAGCCGTCGGCGTCGGGCGGGACGAGGTCGTGGCCGGCTCAGATCAGCGGATGCATGTTCTGCTCGCGGCCCCGCGCGGGTTCTGCGCGGGCGTCGAGCGGGCCATCGCGATCGTCAAGGAGGCGCTGCGCGCCAACGGGCCGCCGGTCTATGTCCGGCATGAGATCGTGCACAATCGGCACGTCGTCGACGAGCTGAGCGCGATGGGAGCCGTGTTCGTCGACGAGCTCGACGAGGTCCCCGCCGACGGCATCGTGGTCTTCTCCGCGCACGGCGTGCCGAAAGCGGTGCCCGCCGAGGCACGCCGCCGCCGCCTGTTGTTCGCGGACGCGACCTGCCCGCTGGTCAGCAAGGTCCATCGCGGGGTCGAGCACCATGTCGCGGCCGGCCGCACGGTCCTGCTGATCGGACATGCCGGACATCCGGAGGTGATCGGCACCATGGGCCAGGTGGCACCGGGAACGGTGCTGCTCGTCGAGACCGTCGCCGACGCCCGCGTGGTGGCCGTGCCGGATCCAGAACGCGTCGCCTACGCCACGCAGACGACGCTGTCCGTGGCCGACACCGCCGAGATCGTCGCCGTTCTGGAGCGGCGCTTCCCGGCGATCGTCCGGCCACGCGGCGACGACATCTGCTACGCCACGACCAATCGGCAGCGCGCGGTGGCGACGATCGCCGCCCGGGTGGACTCGCTGCTCGTGGTCGGCTCACCGAACTCGTCGAACTCGCGCCGGCTGGTCGAGGTCGCGCGCGATGCCGGCTGCGAGCGGGCGACATTGGTCGGCTCGGCCGCGGAGATCGACTGGGCGGCGCTCCACGGGTGCCGCACGCTCGGGCTCACCGCTGGCGCCTCGGCGCCCGAGATCCTGGTCCAGGAGATCATCGAGGCGCTGCGCCGCCGCTACGAGGTGACGGTCGAGGACGTGCACGTGGTCGACGAGAACGTCCGCTTCCGAGCGCCACCGGTGCCGGTGCGCCAAGCGGTCTGAGCCCCCCGACCATGGCCGTCTACACGCGCGTCGCGCCGGATGATCTCGGCCGGTTCCTCGAGCAGTACGAAATCGGCCCGCCGGTCGAGTTCGTCGGGATCCGCCAGGGCGTCGAGAACACGAACTACCGTCTCGTCACACCGGTCGGCCGGTTCATCGTCACGATCTACGAGAAGCGCGTCGATCCCGGGGACCTGCCCTTCTTCCTCGGCCTGATGGAGCATCTGGCCCGCCACGGACTGCCTTGTCCGCTGCCGGTCGCGGGCAGGGACGGCGCCGTGTTGCGTACCTTGTGCGGAAAGCCTGCGGCAATCGTCACCTTTCTCCAGGGCGAGGTGGTCGAGCGGCCGACGGCGCGCCATTGCGAGAGCCTCGGCGAGGCCTTGGCCTCCCTGCACCTTGCCGGGCTGAGCTACGGCATGAAGCGGACCAATGCCCTCGCCCTCGATGGCTGGCGCGCGCTTCTGCAGGCATGTGCCGCTCGCGCCGACGAGATCGCCCCGCACTTCGCTCAGGAGCTCACGGAGGAGCTCGCGCTGCTCGCGCGCGCTTGGCCGTCTCAACTGCCGTCCGGCGTGATTCACGCCGACCTGTTCCCGGACAACGTGTTCTTCGACGGGCCTCGGGTCTCCGGGCTGATCGACTTCTACTTCGCCTGCAACGATCTTTTGGCTTACGATCTCGCCGTGTGCATGAATGCCTGGTGCTTCGACGCCGACCATGCGTTCGAAATCACCCGCGCCCGCGCGCTCTTGTCCGGGTATCGCCGGGTCCGACCCCTCGGCCCGGCGGAGATCTCTGCCTTGCCGCTCCTGTGCCGCGGCTCGGCGCTGCGGTTTCTCCTGACGCGGCTCTACGACTGGCTCAACCGCGTCGACGGCGCCCTCGTGCAGCCGAAGGACCCGCTCGAATACCGGCGGAAGCTGCGGTTCCATCGGCTCGTCACCGACGTCTCGGCTTATGGCATCACCTGACGACGATCGCGTCGTCATCCACACCGACGGCGCCTGCCTGGGCAACCCTGGCCCGGGCGGGTGGGCCGCGATCCTCTCCTGGCGGGGGCATCAGCGCGAGCTGAGCGGCGCCGAGCCGCACACGACCAACAACCGGATGGAGCTGACGGCGGCGATCGCCGGCCTCGAGGCGCTGTCGCGCGCCATGGACGTCCGCCTCGTCACCGACAGCGCCTATCTGCGCAACGGCATTACGAAATGGCTGCCGGCTTGGCGCCGGCGCGGCTGGCGCACCGCCGACAACAAGCCGGTCCTCAACCGGGATCTGTGGGAGCGGCTCGAGGCCGCGGCGGCTCGCCATCGCATCGAGTGGGCGTGGACGAAGGGGCACGCCGGAGATCCGACCAACGAGCGTGCCGACGCACTGGCCCGCACCGCCGCCGAGGCGGCCAAGGCCGCCACGGCAGGGCAACCGACGGCGAGCTAGTCAGAGAGCGGCGAGGATCTTGTCCGCGCCGGAGACCTCCATGACGCCTGGGCTCGCCTCGACGTTGAGCACCTTCACCACCCCGTCGTCGACCAGCATCGCATAGCGCTTCGAGCGCACACCGAGGCCGAACCCGGAGCCGTCGAAGTCCATGCCGATGGCCTTGGTGAAGGTCGCGTTGCCGTCGGACAGCATCAGGATCTTGCCCGCGGCGTCCTGCGACTTCGCCCAGGCGTCGAGGACGAACGCGTCGTTGACCGCGACGCAGGCCACGGTCGCCACGCCTTTCGCCTTCAGCGCGTCCAGATGCTCGAGAAAGCTCGGCAGGTGGCGCGCGCTGCAGGTCGGGGTGAATGCCCCGGGCACGGCGAACAGCACGACCTTCTTTCCCGCGCAGAGCTCGTCCGTCGTGATGTCTCCCAGACCGTCCGCGGTGCGAACCTTGAAGGTGCACGCGGGAAGCCTGTCCCCGACCGCGATCGTCATCGAGCCTTCCTCCACCAGAGCCGGCCGCCCGCCGGCGTGATGATATCGAGAACGGTCGGCCCGATCGTGCCGCCGCGAACGCCAGGATGACACCGCGCCCGGCTCACGGCAACGGCGCTAACGGTCCATCAACCCTGTGCCGGCATGCTCGGCACGGGCTTGTTGCCGTTCACCGGAGGCTCTATCTCCAGGGGCATGGGCGCCACGAAAGACCAGACTGGAAGCCTGCAAGGCATGCTGCTCGTGGCCATGCCGACGATGCCGGACCCACGGTTCGCGCACGCAGTGATCCTTTTGTGCGCGCACAACGCCGAGGGCGCCATGGGCCTCGTGGTCAACCAGACGGTCGAGAACGTGACTCTGCCCGAGGTGATCAGTCAGCTCGGCATCGAGGCGACGTCGGGTTCGCAGGAGTTGCCGGTCCACTGCGGTGGGCCGGTCGAGTCCAGTCGCGGATTCGTGCTGCATTCGCCCGACTACATGCTCGAGTCGACATTGCTGATCGACGAGCGCTTCGCGCTGACGGCGACCGTGGACGTGCTCAAGGCCATCGCCCAGGGCGGCGGTCCGGCGCGCAAGGTGTTCGCGCTCGGCTATGCCGGGTGGGGGGCAGGCCAGCTCGACGCCGAGATCCAGAACAATGGTTGGCTCGTTGTGCCGGCGGACGTGGATATCGTGTTCTCGCGAGACAACGAGTCGAAGTGGCACCGTGCTCTGGCCAAGCTCGGGGTCGATCCGTCGCTCTTGTCCACCGCCGCCGGTCACGCCTGAGCGCGACCGAGGGGGGGTCACGCGCGGCCATAGACCGGGATGGCGGCACCCGAGATCGCCCGGGATAGGTCGGAGATCAGGAACAAGATCACGTCCGCGAGGGCTGCAGGCCTCACCCAGCGTGAGAAGTCCGCATCCGGCATCGCCGCGCGATTGGCCGGCGTGTCGAGAATCGACGGCAACACGCAGTTGGCGGTGATGCCGCGTTCCGCCTGCTCGGCCGCGATGGCCTCGGTCAGTCGTACGACGCCTGCCTTGGCCGCGGCGTAGGCGGCCATGCCGGCGGGCGCGGACAGAGCGGGCCGCGCGCCGATGGTGACGATCCGCCCACCCGGCGCAGCGAGGTGCGGCGTCGCCGCCTCGAGGAGCATCACGGTGGGACGCAGGTTCGCGGTGATCATCGCCTCGAACGGCGCCCAGCCCTCCGCGGCCACGCCCGGGCCCGCGTGGAACCCACCGACCGTCGTCACCACGGCGTCGATCCGGCCGAAGCGATCGACGACCGCGCCGACGGCGTGGCGCGCGCCGTGATGCTCTCGAAGGTCGGCGCCGGGCACCCGCAGCACGTCGGCCGCATCGCCGACCACCTGAGCCAGGCGATCCGCGTCCTGGTCGACCAGAGCCAGACGCGCGCCGGCCCGATGGGCGGCCGCAGCGACGGCCGAGCCGAGATTGCCGGCCGCACCGGTGATCAACACTACGCGCCCATCGAGACGGATCATCTCGCGTTCCGAAGCAGCCGTGCGGGCGAGGCGGAAGGCTCAGCGCGGATCCCGCGCGACCCGCAGTGCCGGATATAGGGCGCGCCAGAGCGGTTTCAGGGTGCGATAACGCGCTGCGAGGTCCGGATCCGGTTCGACCCGCTCGCCGACCCGAGGTACCGCTCGGGCCGTTGCCGCTTCGAGCGTCGGCCACAGCCCGACACCGACGCCCGCCAGCAGCGCCGCACCAAGCGCCGGTCCCTCCTGTGCCACCCGTAACTCGAGAGCGAGATCGAGCTGCGCCGCGAGGATCTCCCGCCAGATCCGGCTGGACGCACCGCCGCCGACGAGAACCAGGGCCGGGGGCGCGGCGCCGAGCGCGCGCATCCGGTCCAGGCAGTCGGTGAGCGCGAACCCGATCCCCTCGACGACCGCCCGGACCATGTGCCGGCGATCATGCGCGAGGCTGAGCCCGACCCAGGCCGCGCGTGCGCTCGGGTCGAGGTGGGGCGAGCGCTCGCCGGCGAGATAGGGCAGGAAGGCCACCCCGTCGGCGCCTGGGGCCACGCTGGCGGCCTGGTCGAGCAGCGCATCGAATCCGCTGCCCGGCTCGAAGCTGTCGCGGTACCAGCGAAGCGCGCCGCCGGCCGACAGAACGACGCCCATGACGTGCCAGCCGTCTGGTGTCGCCGCACAGAACCCGTTGAGACCACCCTCCGGGTCGATCAGCGGTCGGGTGGCGTGGACGAAGACGGTCCCCGACGTACCGAGCGAGCATACGCCGCTGCCGGCGGCGATCACGCCTGCCCCGACCGCGGCGCACGCATTGTCACCCGCACCGCCGACCACCGGTACGCCGACGTGCAGCCCCGAGTGTGCGGCGCCATCGGCGCAGACCCGACCCGTGATCGCCGCGCTCTCCATGATCTCGGGCAGCCAAGAGCGCGGGATCTCGCAGGCGGCGAGCAGCTCCTCACTGTAGCGTCGGCGGGCCAGATCGGCGAGGAGCGTCCCGGATGCGTCGGACGGGTCCGTCGCCAGGGCGCCGGTCAGGCGCAACCGCACGAAGTCCTTGGGCACGAGGATCTTGGCGATCTGCGCCGCCTGCTCCGGCTCGTGCGCCCTCAGCCAGAGGATCTTCGGGGCTTGGAAGCCGGCGCTGGCGCGGTTCCCGGTAATCGCCAGCAGCCGGTCGGCGCCGACCCGCCGCTCGATCTCGGCGCATTCCGCACCGGTGCGCGCGTCGTTCCACAGCAGGGCAGGGCGGAGCGGTGCGCCCGAGCGGTCGAGGAAGACCGAGCCGTGCATCTGACCGGACAGCCCGACTGCGACGACCGTGACGCCCGGCGTCTCGACCAACCGACGACAGACACGCCCACAGGCATCCCACCAAAGTGCCGGGTCCTGCTCGCTCCAACCGGGCTGCGGCGTCGACAGGGGATAGTCGGCGCTGGCCGTTGCGACGACCGAGCCGTCGGCCGCCACGAGGACCCCCTTGAGCGCACTCGTGCCGACATCGATACCGAGCGCGACGTCCTGCGGCATGTTCCGAGCCTCCCCGTAGCGCGTCGACCGCGCCTTTACCCTGTCTGGGCGAAGCTCTATAGGCTGCGCCGCTGTCGCGCCAACCACCTCGCTCGTGGAGCTGCTGCTTGTCCGGCACCGTGCCCGATGCCGCCCCTGTTCATCTCGCCCTGCCGAAGGGGCGGATGGAGGAAGGCGTGCTCCGGCTTCTCGAGGACGCCGGTATCCGTCTGACATTCGACCGCCGCGGCTATCGCCCGACCCTGTCGCTCGACGGCTTCGAGACCAAGCTCCTGAAGCCGCAGAACATCGTCGAGATGTTGCACGCGGGCTCGCGCGATCTGGGCTTCGCGGGCGCCGACTGGGTCGCCGAGAAGGACGTCGAGCTGATCGAGCTGGTCGACACCGCGCTCGATCCGGTGCGGATCGTCGCCGCGGCCGACAGCCGCTTCCTGGTCGACGGCGCGTTGCCCGACCGTCCGTTCGTCGTCGCCACGGAGTATGAGCGTCTGACCAGGGCGTGGTTGGCTCGGCGTGGGCTCACCGCCACGGTCGTGCGCTCCTATGGCGCCACGGAGGTGTTCCCACCCGAAGACGCCGACTGCATCGTCGACAACACGGCCACCGGCGCCACCTTGCGGGCCAACGGCCTGACGATCGTCGACGAGGTCATGCACAGCTCGACGCGGCTCTACGCCTGTCCGCGTTCTCTGGAGCAACCGGGCAAGCGTGAGCGCATCGAGCACTTCGCCCTGCTCGTCCGCTCGGTCCTCGACGCCCGCAAGCGGGTGATGCTCGAGCTGAACGTCTCGGCGGACGCGCTCGAGCGGGTCGTCGATGTGCTGCCCTGCATGCGCGAGCCGACGATCGCGCCGCTCCACCACGAGGCCGGCTACGCCGTGAAGGCGGCAGTGCCGCGCGCCGACCTGCCGGAACTGATCCGCGCCCTGAAGGCGCGCGGTGGTACCGACATCGTGGTGTCCGACATCGCGCAGATCGTGCCGTGAGCGGCCCACGCGAAGCGGTCGTCGAACGGCGCACGAGCGAGACCGACGTCACGGTACGCCTTCAGCTCGACGGGCAAGGGCGTGCGACGGTCGCCACCGGTCTCGGCTTCCTCGACCACATGCTGACCGCACTCGCCAAGCACGCGCGGCTCGATCTCGACCTCGCCTGCAAAGGGGATCTTGTGGTCGACGACCACCATACCGTCGAGGATGTGGCGCTGGCGCTGGGGCAGGCGGTCGATCGGGCGCTCGGCGACCGGCGTGCGATCCGCCGCTTCGCACACGCCTACGCGCCGCTCGACGAGGCGCTGGCCCGCGTCGTCGTTGACCTGTCGGGGCGACCCTCGGCCCATGTCGCGATCGGCTTTCGCGGCGAGCGGCTGGGCACGGTGGCGACCGAGAACCTCGAGCACTTCTTCCGCTCCCTCGCGGTCACCGGGCGGATGGCGCTGCACGTCGACCTGCTCAAGGGCGAGAACGACCATCACCGCGCCGAGGCGGCCTTCAAGGCGCTCGCCCTGGCGCTGCGCTCGGCCGTCGCGCGCGACGATGGCAGCGACGTTCCGAGCACCAAGGGAGTCCTCTGAGCTTGCGCGGCAGGACAGGTCGCGATGCCTGAGGTCGTGATCGTCCCGACGGGCACGGCCAATCTCGCTTCCGTGATTGCCGCCTTCCGGCGGCTGGGCGCGGAGCCCATGGTCACTGCCGAGCCGGCCTCGATCCTGGCTGCGCGGCACGTTATGCTGCCGGGGGTCGGGGCCTTCGGCGCGGCCATGGCGCGGCTGGTTGAGGCGGGCGCCGACGCCGCGCTGCGCGAGCGGATCGCGGCGGATCGCCCGACCATGGCGATCTGCGTCGGTCATCAGCTCCTCTTCGAAGCCAGCGACGAGAGCCCGGAAGCGCGTGGCCTTGGCATTGTCGCGGGTCGCGTCGGCCGATTCCCGGAGCGGGTGCGCGTGCCGCAGTTCGGCTGGAACGAAGTCGAGGCCGAGGAGGACTGTGATCTGCTCGACAGCGGCTACGCCTATTTCGCCAACAGCTACCGCGCGACGGCGGCAGCCGGCTGGCGGATCGCCACAGCCGACCATGGCGGCCGCTTCATCGCCGCCATGGAGCGCGGCAAGGTGATCGGAACGCAGTTCCATCCCGAGCTGTCCGGAGCCTACGGCGCGGCGCTCCTGTCGCGCTGGCTGACACTCGCATGCTGACCGCGCGCATCATCCCCTGCCTCGACGTGAGCCACGGCCGCGTCGTCAAGGGTGTCCGCTTCCAGGGCCTGCGGGACGCCGGCGACCCCGCTGAGCGCGCCTGGCTCTACGAGGCGCAGGGTGCCGACGAGATCGTGATCCTCGACGTGTCCGCGACGCCGGAGGGGCGCGGCCACCAGCTGGACACGGTCCGACGGGTTCGCGCCGGGCTGTCGATCCCGCTCACCATCGGCGGCGGTGTGCGCACCGAGCAGGACGCGCTCCATCTGCTCGAGGCCGGGGCCGACAAGGTCTCGGTCAACACGGCTGCGGTGGCACGGCCGGAGCTGCTCGGCGAGATCGCCGGCCGGTTCGGGCGGCAGTGCTGCGTGCTGGCGATCGATGCGGCAAGGCGCGACGGTCGCTTCGAGGTGCTGGTCAGGGGCGGGCGCGAAGGTACGGGGATCGACGCGCTGAGCTGGGCGCGCGAGGCCGAACGGCGGGGAGCCGGCGAGATCCTGCTGACGAGTTGGGACCGCGACGGGACACGCTCCGGCTACGACCTGGAGCTGACCCGCGCGGTTGCGGCGGCCGTTCGCGTGCCCGTGATCGCCTCCGGCGGCGCCGACAGTGCCGAGCACGTTGCCCAAGCGTTCGCCGCCGGCGCCGATGCGGTGCTCGCCGCGTCGATCTTCCACGATGGCGACACGACAGTCGGCGACGTCAAACTCTACCTGATGGAGCACGGTGTGCAGGTGCGGCCGTGATCGTCCCCTCGATCGACCTGCAGGGTGGGCAGACGGTGCAGCTCGTCGGCGGCGCTGAGAAGGCGCTCGACGCCGGCGATCCCCTGCCGATCGCCCGTCGATTTCGTGTCGCCGGTGAGATCGCGGTGATTGATCTCGATGCCGCCATGGGGACGGGCTCGAACGCCACGCTGGTCGAGCGCCTGCTGGAGGAGGCGCCGGCGCGGGTCGGCGGTGGCATCCGCGACATCGGTACGGCGATCCGCTGGCTCGATGCCGGAGCGCACAAGATCATCATCGGCACGGCCGCGAAGCCCGAGCTGCTGAGCCGGCTGCCGCGCGAGCGGGTGATCGCCGCGCTCGACGCCCGACATGGCGAGGTCGTGGTCGAGGGCTGGCGGACCGGAACCGGCGCCGGCGTTCTCGAACGTGTGGTCGCCTTGCGTGAGCTCGTCGGTGGCTTCCTCGTCACCTTCGTCGAACTCGAGGGCCGCATGGGCGGCACGAACCTGGCGCTCGCCAAGGAGATCGTCGGCGCTGCCGCGGGCTCTCGGGTCACCATCGCCGGCGGCGTGACAACGGCGGAGGAGATCCGCGACCTCGACCGGATCGGCGCCGATGCTCAGGTCGGCATGGCGCTCTACACCGGTCGTCTCGATCTCGCCGACGCGATCATGGCGCCGCTCGTGAGCGACCGGCCGGACGGCCTGTGGCCGACCGTGGTCGTCGACGAGCGCGGGGTGGCGCTCGGGCTCGTCTATTCGTCGGCGGAGTCCGTCCGCGAAGCGGTCCGGCGCGGGCAGGGCGTCTACCAGTCCCGCTCGCGCGGGCTGTGGGTCAAAGGTGAGACCTCGGGCGCGGTCCAGGAACTGGTCCGGATCGATCTCGACTGCGACCGCGACGGGCCGCGCTTCGTCGTCCGTCAACGCGATCCGGGTTTCTGCCACCTCGACACCCGAAGCTGCTGGGGTGAGGACACAGGGCTCGGCCGGCTCGCACGCCTGCTCGCCGCGCGGCGCGCCGCCGCGCCCGAAGGCTCCTACACCGCAAAGCTGCTCGCCGATCCGGCACTGCTGTCGGCCAAGTTGCGTGAGGAGGCGGGTGAGCTGGCGGAGGCCAGCGCTCGCGCCGACGTGATCCACGAGGCGGCCGACGTTCTCTACTTCACGCTCGCCAAGCTCGCCGGCGCGGGCATCGACCTTGCCGAGGTCGAGGCGCACTTGGACCGTCGCGCCCGCAAGGTCACCCGGCGCGGCTAGGGGGCGAGTGCTGCCGGGTCGAGATCGTCGGCGCCGGCGGCAACGACCTCCCCCAGGGCGAGCGCGGGCGGCAGCAGATGGCGCAGGTAGAACCGGTGCAGCAGGCCCCAGTACGGTGGCGCTTGGGCGCTCGCGGCACCGCGACCGAGCAGGAACGCGCCCAGCACCTGACCGATCAGGCGGAGATAGGGGGTCGATGCGGCGGCGCGCACCTCTTCCGGGGCCGCCTGCACCGTCCGGGTGGCGGTTTCCAGCGTCGCCAGCGCGCGCTCGAGAGCCGGCGCTTCCGGCAGGCGCGGCACCTCGGCGCGCAGCTCCTCAAGCAGGAGCCAGGGCAGGCGGCCATCGTCCTGGGCGAGCTTGCGCGCGACGAGGTCGAGCGCCTGGACGCCGTTGGTGCCTTCGTAGATCGAAAGGATGCGCGCCTCGCGGTAGTGCTGCGCGACGCCGGTCTCCTCGATGAACCCCATCCCGCCATGGACCTGGACCGCAAGTGCCGCGATCTCCTGGGCGCGGTCGGTGCACCAGGCCTTGACGATCGGTGTCAGCAGGGCGACGCGGCCGGCGGCGGCAGCGCGCGCATCCGGATCCGCGGCGCGCGCGGCCCGGTCGACGAAGCCCGCCGTCCAGTAGGCGAGGGCGCGCATCGCTGCGATCTGGGCCCGCATCGTGAGCAGCATCCGCCGGACGTCGGGATAGGCGAGGATCGCGACCGGGCGTCCCGCGACCCGGCCCTGCACGCGCTCATGCGCATAGGTCAGCGCTTGCTGATAGGCGCGTTCGGCGAGCCCGAGACCCTCGTGACCAACGGCGAGGCGCGCCTTGTTCACCATGGTGAACATGCAGCGCAGCCCAGCATGCGGCTCGCCGAGCAGCAGCCCGGTGGCGCCACCGTCCTCGCCATAGGCCATCACGCAGGTCGGCGACGCGTGCAAGCCGAGCTTGTGCTCGAGCTTGAGGGGGCGCATGTCGTTGCGCCGAGCGGGTCGCCCCTGCGCGTCCGGGACCAGCTTCGGGACGATGAACAGCGAGAGACCGCGGCTCCCGGCCGGTGCGTCGGGCAACCGGGCGAGCACGAGGTGGACGATGTTCTCGGCCATGTCGTGATCGCCGTAGCTGATGTAGATCTTCTGCCCGAAGATCCGGTAGCCGTCGCGGTCCGGGACGGCGCGCGTGCGGATGGCGCCAAGATCGGTGCCGGCCTGTGGCTCGGTCAGGCCCATCGCTCCGGTCCAGCGTCCTCCCACAAGAGGCTCCAGGAAAACGGCCTTCTGCTCGGGCGTGCCATGGTGGAGCAGGGCGTCGATCACCGCCTGCGTCAGCAGCGGGCAGATCTGGAACGTCATGTTGGCGGCGTTCCACATCTCGGCGACGGCGGCGCCCAAGGTCCAGGGCAGGTCCTGGCCGCCCCACTCGGCCGGGAAGACGAGACCGTTCCAACCTCCGTCGGCGAACTGCCGGTACGCCTCGCGAAAGCCCGGAGGCGTGCGCACGACGCCGTTCTCGAGGACCGAGCCGGTCCGATCGCCGACCGGGTTCAACGGCGCCAGCACCTCGCTGGCCAGCCGTGCTGCGGCCAGGAGCACCTGGTCGACGATCTCCGGCGTGGCGTGCTCCAGGCCCGGCAGCTGCGTGGTTGTCCGCAGGCCCGCGACCTCGTCGAGAACGAACCGCATCTCGGCGAGCGGTGGGCGATAGGCCGTGCTCACAGGCTGCTCCGTTGGTGGTTCCCGATCAGCCGGCGGCCTCGAGCAGACGTCGCTCCAGGACGCCCGTCGACGGGCAGGATCGCGTGAAGGGCAGGGCGAGGAACGGATCGACATAGCGCGCCGCATGGCGTGCCGACACGCTCACCGTCGTTCCGGCATGCGTCGTGCCGGTGGCGACCTCGACTGCTGCGCTCCGAGCCCCCGGACTCGCCCAGGTGACCCGTCGGCTGTCGCCCATACGATCGCCGACCAGCGCGTCCCGGCAGGCCGCCCAGGCGGGATCGGCGGCGTCGCTGCGCCCGCTGATCGTCATCTCCGTCGCCACGACGAAGCCGAGCCGGCGCAGCTCGCTGGCGATCGCTGCGCGTACCCCCTCGGACGCGAGCGGGACGGTGCGGCTCGCCGGCGGCGGCTCCGGGGCCGGTGCGCCCACGCAGGCGCCGATGAGCATGGCCAGGGCGAGCAGCGACACCGGGCCAGGGGCACATCTCACAGCAGGACCCCTGGGTTCAGCAGCCCTTGCGGATCCAAGGCGTTCTTCAGGCGGCGCATCAGCTCGAGGTCGAGCGCGGGCTTGCGGCGGGCGAGCTCCGCGCGCTTCAGGCGGCCGATCCCGTGTTCGGCGCTGATCGATCCGCCGAGGCGGGTGACCTCGTCGTACAGCTGCCCGAGCAGCATCGGCCGAAGGTGCTCGACCGCGGCGGGCGGGGTGACGAAGTTGAAGTGCAGGTTGCCGTCGCCGACATGGCCGAACGGAATCAGCAGAACCTCCGGCGCGTGCTCGGCGACCCAGGACGCCATGCGGCCGATGAGCCTCGGCAGGTCGGAGATGGCCACCGAGACGTCGCTGCGGACGATGTAGCCCATGTGCCGCGTCGCTTCCGACTGGCCCTCGCGGATCCGCCAGAACATCGTCCGCTGCGCCTCACTCTCCGCGAGGACGCCGTCGGCGATCAGGCCCTCCTCGAGCGCCGTCGCGACGACCGCCTCGACCCGCTCGCGCAGGCCGTCCGCGAAGGTCCACGCCGCCTCGATCAGCACGTGCCACGGATGGTCGCCCGCCAGCGGGCGACGGACGCCCGGCAGATGCCGCGCCGCTGCAGCCACACCGAACGCCGTGAGCAGTTCGAAGCTGGTGATCAGGTCGCCCAGCTCGTTCTGGAAGCGGCGGAGGAGCTCGACAGCCCGGGCCGGCGCGTCGATCCCGAGCCACAATGTGACCCGCTCGCGCGGTGCGGGGACGAGCCGCAGCGCGGCCGCCGTGATGATGCCCAGCGTGCCCTCGGCGCCGATGAACAGCTGCTTGAGATCGTAGCCGGTGTTGTCCTTGCGGAGCGGTGACAGTGCGCTCCAGACGCGGCCGTCGGCCAGGACCACCTCGAGGCCGAGGACCAGGTCACGCGCCATCCCGTAGCGGAGGACGTTCACGCCGCCGGCGTTGGTCGACAGGTTGCCGCCGATCCGACAGGAGCCCTCGGCCCCGAGCGAGAGGGGGAAGAGACGACCCACTGCGGCGGCCGCCTCCTGGACGCGTGCGAGCACACAGCCGGCTTCGGCGACCAGATGGTCGCCGGCCGCGCCGATGTGGCGGATCCGATCGAGGCGCTCGAGCGACAGCACAACTTGGCCACCCGAACCGTCCGGTATGCCGCCGCGGACCAAGCCCGTATTGCCCCCCTGCGGCACGAGCGGCACCCGATGCTCGGCTGCCAGCGCGACGGCGGCCGCGACCTCGGCGGTGCAGCGCGGCCGCAGCACCGCCGCCGCCCGACCGCGATGCTGGCGCCAGAAGTCGACGGTGTAGGGCTCGATCGCCTCGAGGTCCTGGACGACGCCGGAAGCGCCGAGCGCGTCACGGCACGCATCGAGGAACTGCCGCGGAACCGCGTTCGCCATGGTGTGAAGGTTAGGTTCGTCGGTTCGGGCCAGCAACCCGGGCGCGTTGACAGCCCCCCGGTGGCCACTAGCTTGGCGCGGCCCGACGAGCCGGGAGACCTTGGGCATGGACGTGATGGAGCTGCAGCGGACGATCGAGACGGCGTTCGAGCAGCGCGAAGGAATCGGGCCGCAGACCGGCGGCGAGGTGCGCGACGCGGTGGAGACGGCGCTCGATCTGCTGGATCGCGGCGCAGCGCGGGTCGCCGAGCCCTCGAGCGAGGGCTGGCGTGTCAACCAGTGGCTGAAGAAGGCCGTGTTGCTGTCGTTCCGGCTGAACGACATGATGCCAATACCCGGCGGCCCAGGCGGTGCCACCTGGTGGGACAAGGTGCCGTCGAAGTTCCTCGGCTGGGATGCGGAGCGGTTCGCCGCGGCGGGCTTTCGCGCCGTGCCCGGCTGCGTGGTGCGCCGCTCGGCCTATATCGCGCCGGGCGTGGTGCTGATGCCGTCGTTCGTCAACCTCGGAGCCCACGTCGGCAGCGGCACGATGGTCGACACCTGGGCCACCGTCGGCTCCTGCGCGCAGATCGGGCGCAACTGCCATCTCTCCGGCGGGGTCGGCATCGGTGGCGTGCTCGAGCCGCTCCAGGCCGGCCCGGTGATCATCGAGGACGACTGCTTCATCGGCGCACGTTCCGAGGTCGTCGAGGGTGTGATCGTCGAACGCGGTGCGGTGCTCGGCATGGGCGTCTACATCGGCGCCTCGACCAAGATCGTCGACCGCGCCACCGGCGAGGTGCATGTCGGTCGGGTGCCGGCCTACTCCGTCGTCGTCTCGGGCACCTTGCCGGGCAAGCCGCTGCCGGATGGCAGCCCCGGGCCGGGTCTTTACTGCGCCGTCATCGTCAAGCGGGTCGACGCGCGTACCCGGAGCAAGACCGCGATCAACGAGCTGCTCCGCGATTGATGGCGGCAATCGACCCGGTCGAGCTGACGCGGGCGCTGGTCCGCTGCCCGAGCGTGACGCCCGACGCCAGTGCCGCCCTCGACATCGTCGAGGCCGCGCTGCGCCCACTGGGGTTCGCTTGCCACCGCCTGCGCTTCGGCGAGGTCGACAACCTGTTCGCGCGGCTTGGCCGGGAAGGACCGAGCCTGGCCTTCGCCGGTCATGTCGACGTCGTCCCACCCGGCGATCATGCGCTGTGGACCGTCGATCCGTTCGGCGGCGACATCCGCGACGGTAAGCTCTGGGGCCGCGGCGCGGCCGACATGAAGAGCGGTGTGGCCTGCGCGGTCGCCGCGATCGCAGCATTCCTCGACCGGCATGATCCACCACGCGGCTCGCTCGCCCTGATCATCACGGGCGACGAGGAAGGACCGGCAGTCGACGGCACGGTGCGGGTCCTCGACTGGGCGACGGCCGAGGGGCATCGTTTTGACGCCTGCGTGGTGGCCGAGCCGACGTCACCAGAGCGGCTGGGCGACGTAATCAAGATCGGCCGGCGGGGCTCGGCCGTCGGCCGGCTCGTCGCGCTCGGCCGTCAAGGTCACACGGCGTACCCACAGCGTGCGGACAACGCCGCCCATCGCTTGGTGGCCGCGCTCCATGCGATGCTCACCGTACCGCTCGATGCGGGCTCCACGCACTTCGAGCCGTCGAACCTCCAGATCACGACGATCGATATCGGCAATCCGGCCGGCAACGTGGTGCCGGCGCGGGCCGAGGCCCGCTTCAACATCCGCTACAACGATCGGCACGACGTGGCGTCGCTCGAGGCTTGGCTGCGCGCCCGCTGCGCGGAGGTCGGCGGACAGTTCGAGGTCGAACTGAGCAGCAGCGGCGACGCCTTCCTCACGGTGCCCGGGCCCTTCACCGAGCTGGTGGCCGCCGCCGTGGCGGAAGTCACCGGCCGGCGACCGACACTGAGCACGTCCGGCGGAACCTCCGATGCGCGCTTCATCCGGCATGTCTGTCCGGTGGTCGAGCTCGGGCTCGTGGGCACCACAATGCACCAGGTCGACGAGCACGTGTCGATCGCCGATATCCATGGGCTGACAGAGATCTACCGTCGTATCCTCGAGCGCTGGTTCGGCTGATGCCGTTCCTCGCCGACGTCCAGCGGGGTCTGGATGGCGCCTTAGCGCTGGCGCGTCTCGATCCCAGCGGGATGCGGCGGTTCGATCTGACGGTCGAGGGGTTCTGGCGGTCCTTCCTGGCCGCCGTGGTGGCCAGCCCCTTCTATCTCGTGCTGGTCATGGATCAGTACAGCCGGACGGGCACGGGGCCGCATCTCGGCAACGTGGTGTTTGCCGAGGTCGCGGGATACCTGCTGGGCTGGCTGGTCTTCCCGGTAGCGGCGATCTTGCTGACCCGACTGTTGGGCCTCGGGGCGCGCTATGTCGCCCTGATCGTGGCCGGCAACTGGGCTGCCGTCCTGCAGGCTGCGCTACTCGCCGCGACGGCGCTCGTCGCCGGCCTGTTTCCCGACCAACCGGCGGGAATGCTGCGCCTGATCGCCACGGCGGTGGCCGTCGCCTATCACTGGTTCGTGTTTCGCACCGCGCTCGAGACGACCGGCGGGATCGCGTTCGGCTTCGTCGTCGTCGACCTGCTCCTGGCGGTACTGCTCAATCTGGCGACGGATGCCTGGATTCAGGAGGGGTAGTCGACGCCGACCAGACACAGGCCGCCGGGCGGCGCCGTCGGGCCGGCAGCCGAGCGGTCACGGGCCGCCAGCGCCTCGGCCGGGAAGCTCACGGGTCGACGACCTTCGCCGACGAGCTTCAGCGTTCCAACGATGTTCCGTACTTGGTGATGCAGGAAGGAGCGCGCCGCGGCCTCTACCAGGACCAGCTCACCGACCCGCCTCACGTGCAGGTGCTGCATGGTCTTGACGGGCGAGGTCGACTGGCAGGCGACGGCGCGGAAGCTCGTGAAGTCGTGCCGCCCGACCAGAGGCTGGGCCGCGGCGTGCATCCGCTCGGCATCGAGCGCCACCGGCACATGCCAGACCCGGCCTGCGAGCAGCGCCGGCGGAGCGCGGCGGTTGAGGATCGTGTAGCGGTAGCGGCGGCGTAGGGCGTGGAAGCGGGCGTGGAAATCGTCGCGCGCGCAGCGCGCCTCCAACACCGCGATCGGTAACGGCCGCAGGTGGGCGTTGAGCGCGCCGACGATCCGTTCGGGCGGGGCCCACCGGTCGAGGTCGAAGTGGACGACCTGTCCGCTCGCGTGAACGCCGGCATCGGTCCGGCCGGAGGCCACGGTCTGGACCGGCTCGCCGCTGAACGCGTGGATCGCGCGTTCGAGCTCCGCCTGGACCGAGGGCCCGTCTGCCTGACGCTGCCAGCCGACAAAACCGCGCCCGTCGTACTCGATGAGCAGGCGGTAACGGGGCACGATCCGTCACCCCAGCCGATCGCTTGGCTGGAGCGGGAAGCCACGCACGAAGCTCGCCGCGTCCATGGGCCGCCGTCCGGGCCTCTGCACTTGGGTGAGCCGCAGGGCACCCTCGCCGCAGGCGACGGTGAGCGGCGGGGCGATGACCGTGCCCGGCTCGCCACTCCCGGCCGTCGGCTCGCCCGACAGAAGAATGAGCCGCTCGCCGCGCAGCGTGCACCAACAGCCGGGGCTCGGGTTGAGCGCGCGCAGCCGCCGACCGATCTCGACGGCCGTGGCGCGAAAATCGATCCGGCCCTCCTCGGGCCGCAGCTTCGGCGCCAGCGTGACGCCGTCGCTGGCCTGCGCTACCGGCCGGGCGCGATCGGCCAGTAGGTCCGCGACCACGGCCGGGAGCATCTCGGCCGCGAGTGTCGCCAGGCGCGCACGCAGGGAGGTGGCGGTATCGTCGGGTTCGATCGGCACCGAGCGGACCGCCAGCAGCGGGCCCGTGTCGAGGCCTGCGTCCATCACGAAGATCGAGACGCCCGTGACCGTATCCCCGGCGAGGATGGCGCGCTCGACGGGAGCGGCGCCGCGCCAGCGCGGGAGCAGCGAGCCGTGCAGATTGATACAGCCGCGGCGTGGCGCCGCGAGGATCGGGGGCGGCAGGAGCAGGCCGTAGGCGGCGACCACCGCGAGGTCCGCGTGCCACGATCGGAAGCGCTCCTGCACCGTGGGATCGCGCAGCGTCGCAGGCGTTTCCACGGTGAGGCCCAGACGTTCGGCAGCGTCGTGGATCGGCGTCCGCCGGGCCTTGGCGCCGCGGCCCGCCGGGCGCGGTGGCTGGGTATAAACGGCGCAGATCTGGTGCCCGGCCTCGACGAGGCGCTGCAACGCCGGAACCGCGAACTCGGCCGTGCCCATGAACACGAGCCGCGCCGTGCGCTCAGGCACGGACGCGGCGCGCCTTCTCGAGCCTGCGCAAGATCATCTGACGCCGGAGCAGGGACAGGTGATCGATGAACAGCACGCCATCGAGATGATCGATCTCATGCTGCAGGCAACGCGCCAGCATGCCGTCGGCCTCGATCTCCCGCGCCGCGCCGGATTCGTCCTGATAGCTCACCTTGACCGCCGCCGGCCGTCGCACCTCCGCGAACTGGTCCGGCAGGCTGAGACAGCCTTCCTCCATGATCACCTGCTCTTCGGATGCCCAGAGGACTGCGGGATTGACGAGCCGCAGCGGCGCGCGGCTCGTCTCGTCCTTGGCGAGATCGACGACGATCACCCGACGGCTCACGCCGACCTGGGGCGCCGCGAGCCCGATACCCGGCGCGGCGTACATCGTCGCCAGCATGTCGTCCATGAGACGGCGGATGTCGTCGGTGACCCGCTCGACCGGCGCCGCGACGCGCTTCAGCAGCGGATGCGGAACCTGCAGGATCTGCAGGAGGGGCATGTCTCTCCTCGCCGTTCCCCACGCAAAGAGCGCTCACCTATGAACCGTTACGGACGGCGTCAAGCGAGCGGCTGTCGGGCCTTGAGCGCCGCCCCCAGCGTTCCCTCGTCCAGATAGTTGAGCTCGCCGCCCACGGGGACGCCGTGAGCGATGCGCGTCACTTTGCACCGGAACGGGCGCAGCCGCTCGGCGAGATAATGCGCCGTGGTCTGGCCCTCCACCGTGGCGCCGAGCGCGAGGATCACCTCCAGCACCGGTCGCGCCTCGATCCGCTCGAGCAGCCGCGCAACCCCGAGGTCGTCCGGGCCGCGGCCGTCGAGGGCGGAGAGTGTCCCACCCAGTACGTGATAAAGGCCACGGAACACGCCCGCGCGCTCCATCGCCCAGAGATCGTCGATCTCGGTGACCACCGCGATCACGTCGGGATCGCGATCCGGGTCGGCGCAGACCGCGCAGGGGTCGGTGACGTCGAGATTGCCGCAGGCCGAGCAGATCCGCACCGCTGCGCGGCACTCGCCGAGTGCCGCAGCGAGCGGCTCGAGCAGCGTATCCGGTCGCTTCAGCATCGCCAGGACGGCGCGGCGCGCGGACCGCGGCCCGATCCCCGGGAGGCGCGCGAGCTGGCGGATCAGGGTCTCGATCGGACCGGCCGGCAAGCGGACCTCAGAAGGGCAGCTTGAGGCCCGGGGGCAGCGGCAGACCACCGGTCAGCCGGCTCATTTCGCTTTGCAGGTGTGTCTCGAGCTTGGCCTTCGCGTCATTGGTCGCGGCGACGATGAGGTCCTCCAGCATCTCGACCTCGTCCGGTACCGCCAGCGCCTTGTCGATCTTGATCCGGCGCATGTCGCCCTTGCCGCTGAGCGTGACCCGGACCATCCCGCCGGCGGCGGCCCCGTCGACCTCCATCTCGGCCAGTTTGGCCTGCATCTCGCCCATGCGCTCCTGGAGCTTCTGCGCCTCCTTGAGCATGTTCGTGAGGTTCTTCATCGCCTGTCCGCCTGGGTGTCACGTGTCCGGTGTCATGGGGTCGTGCCGGTCCGCCGAACATCGACGATCTTGGCCCCTGGGAACAGGTCCAAGACGCTGCGCACGACCGGGTCGTGCTCCAGTTCGGCCAGCCGCGCGCTCTGCGCCGCCTCGTCGAGCGCCGCCAGCGTGGACGCGCCGCCCGCGGTGGCGAGGCTCACCACCCAACGCCGCCCGGTGTGCTCGTGCAGGGCGTGCGTCAGACGGCCGGGCAGGTCGCTCGGCAGACCGGGGCCGGCGCGGAACTCCAGCCGACCCGGCTCGATGCGAACAAGATGGGCGCCCTGCCGGAGCCATGCCGCGAGTGTCTTCTCGCCCCGCTCGCCGAGCATCGTGACCAGTTCGGCGAAGGCGGCAAGGTCGGGCGAGGGGGAGGCCGATCCTGCGTCCGCAACCGATTGGGAGCGCGCCGATCCTGGCGCCGCCGGCGTGACCGACGCCGGATCGGTCGGAGCGCCGTCGAGAAGTCGGCGGAGCTGTTCCGGCGGCGGCAACGTCGCCGCGGTCGCGAGGCGCAGCATCACCATCTCCACGGCCGCCATCGGGTCCGGGGCCCGATTCACGTCGTCGAGACCCTGCAGGAGCATCTGCCAGGCGCGCGTCAGCGTGCCGGCGGACAGGTCGTGCGCGAGGGGCGCGAGCAGCGGATCGAGGGCCGGATCCTCATCGGCCGCGGCATCGACCCGGAGGCGGGCGAGGCGATGCGTCAGCTCCAGGAGCTCTTGCAGCAGGCCCGGTGGATCGGCGCCCAGGGCATAGAGTTCGGCACACCGGTCGAGGGCCGCGGCAGCCTCGCCACGAAGCGCCGCGACGAGCAGGTCGAGCGAGCGCCGCTGGTCGCCGAGGCCGATCATCTCGCGCACGACGGGCGTCAGTACGCGCCCCTCGCCCAGCGCGATCGCCTGGTCCAGCAATGAGAGCGCGTCGCGCACGGAACCCCCAGCGACGCGCGCGACGACCTGGAGCGCGTCCGACTCGGCGGCGACGCGCTCCCGCTCGCACACCGTGGCGAGGTGACGGGCGATCACCTCGGGCGCCACGCGGCGCAGCGCGAAGCGCTGGCAGCGCGACAGCACGGTCACGGGCACCTTGCGCAGCTCGGTCGTCGCCAGGACGAACTTCACGTGCGGCGGCGGCTCCTCCAGCGTCTTGAGCAGCGAGGCCCATGCCTTGTCTGAGAGCATGTGGACCTCGTCCAGGATGAACACCTTGTAACGCGAGGCGACCGGCCGATAGGCGATCCCCTCGAGCAGTTCGATCATGTCGCCCTTGCCGGTGTTCGAGGCCGCATCCTGCTCGATCACGTCGAGCGAGCGGTCCTCGCGGATCGCCACGCAGCTCGGGCAGACGCCGCAGGGCTCGGGCGTCGGCCCGCCACTCCCGTCGGGCCCGGTGCAGTTGAGACCAGCGGCGATGATCCGCGCGGTCGTGGTCTTGCCGACACCGCGGATACCCGAGAGCATGAAGGCGTGCGCGATGCGGCCCGAGGTGAAGGCGTTCCCCAGCGTCTGGACGAGAGCCTCCTGACCGATCAGCTCCGACAGGCGCTGGGGCCGGTAGGTGCGGGCGAGCACCCGGTAGGCGGCAGGCTGGTCCGGGATCGGCGGCATCCGCGGTCAGGAGAGCGGGGAACGATCGGGCGGAAGACTGACGAGCGACCCGGCGCGGAACTCGTTACGGCTGCTTCCTTCCGGACCTGACCGGGTTGGCGAGGACGCCGTCCGCCGCCAGCCTTCCACCGGCCAATATCGGATCTCGGCAATCCTTGCGCAAGGCTGGGGGCTCTGCGACCGTCCGGCGACCGGGAGACGCCGCGCAACGCGATGCCCATCGTCAGCAATCCGCCACCTCACATCTACACCGGCTGCGGTTTCGACCGCGCCGCCGAGCGGCGGCGCGATCCCTCCTGGCTTGCGCGGGCGCAGGCCGAACCGACCAGCCGCGTGCTTCTGACCTTCGGGCTGCAGATCCTGATCGGCATGGAGGAGGATGCGCCGCGGCTCAGGTTGCTGAGCCCTACCGAGCTGCCGGCGGAGCTCCTGGTCGGCGCCACATTCTTGGGGTGCGAACAGGGGCGGGCCATCTTCGCCGCCGAGGCCGCGGGGCCGGAGCCGCCCGTGGGTCGCTTCGTCGAGCTGCGCTCGGTCGGTACCGCGCTGCCGGGCCGGGAGGCCGGCCTCGCGGCTTACGCACGCGGGCTCGCGCATTGGCGGCTCCGGCATCGCCATTGCGGTGCGTGCGGCACGGCCAACCTGTTCGACCAGGGCGGCCACGCCGCCACCTGTCCGGCCTGCGGCAACCAGACCTTTCCCCGCACCGACCCGGCGGTGATCGTTCTGGTGACCCGCGGCGCGCGCTGCCTGCTCGGCCGCTCCGCCCGGTTCCCGGCCGGCATGTACTCGACGCTGGCCGGCTTTGTGGAGCCGGGGGAATCGCTGGAGGAGACGCTCGTCCGCGAGGTCGGCGAGGAGGCTGGCATCCGTATCCAGAACCCGCGCTATCGGTCATCGCAGCCCTGGCCGTTCCCGCAGTCGCTGATGCTCGGCTTCCGCGCCGAGGCGCTCGACGAGCGGTTGCGGATCGATCCGGAGGAGCTCGAGGACGCGCGCTGGTTCAGCCGCGACGAGCTTTGCGAGCCGGAGCGCCGCCCCGTGCGGCTGCCCAACCCGGACAGCATCGCCCGCTTCCTCATCGACGAGTGGCTGGCCGAAGCACCCTGAGCGTCATTCCTCGACGCGTGCGCCGACGGCCTCGGGATCGGCCAGGGCGTGGAGCCGCAGCGCACCGAGGCGCGCGAGGCGCAGCAGCAGCGCACGCCGCCGCGCAGCGGGCAGCGGCCGGTAGACCGCCGGGCGATGGAGCGACGCAGCGTACCGGTCGGCGATCAGCACGCCTTCGTCGTCAGGCAAGGCGTTGAGCGGGAAGTCCGGCGCCACCGCGAAATAGAACCGATCGCTGAATTCCAGATAATCGACCCACTTCCGGTCGGCGCGGAAGTCGGCGAGCGAGGACTTGATCTCGACCACCTCGATCTCGCCGCTGCGCGCGACCGCCATGAGATCGGCCCGCCGACCGCCGGGCAGGGTCACCTCGGCCAGGGCGAACCGGTCCAGCTCCAGCAGCCAGCGCATCGTCCCGCGACGGATTTCCAGAGCCGGGGCTGAGGCAGGCGGGAACGCTACGATCGGCACCATAACGGTCGCTTAAGCGGCTCTCGGCTAGGTTCCGTTCGCACTTGCCACCGCCGCACCGCCGCGGGCAAGCGGGGCGCCTCCGCACTCGGAGCAGCCATGTCGATTGCGCAGTCGGAGATGTCAGCGGCCGGCCGCCGCCGGCAGGCTCTCCTCCAGGGAGCGATGGCAGCAGATACCAAACTCACCAGGGCAGACGTCGAGACGCTGCGCTCGGACCGGAGCGAGGCGGCGCGCGCGATCATCGCCCGCAAGCTCGGCCTTGGTCTCGAGTCCATGGTCGCTGCGGGCCAGGAGGAACTCGTCGGGGCGATCCTGGGGCTGCTGGCCCGCGATGTCGCGCGCTGCGTGCGGGAGGTGCTTTCCGAGACGGTCGCCAACAGCCCGCACCTGCCGCGCGAACTCGCGCTCGTGCTGGCGACCGACGAGATCTCGATCGCCCGTCCGGTCCTCGAAGGGAGTCCCGTACTCCAGGACCAGGATCTCATCCAGATCGTTCGCACTCATGCCACGCAATACGCCCTGGCCGTCGCGGCCCGCAGCACCCTGTCCGGCACCGTGACAGAGGCGCTCGTCGAGACCGGCGAGCGGGAGGTTGTCGGCGCCGTCGTTGACAACGCAGGGGCCGCCTTCTCGCCGGAGCTGCTGCGCCGGGTCGCGAGGCAATGGGCCGGCGATCCGGTCGTCCAGGAACGCCTCGTTCGGCGTCCCGCGCTGCCGTTCGAGCTTGTCGAGCAGATGGTCGAGGCGATCGGGCAGCAGCTCGAAATCGACCTGGTGCGTAGCCGCAGCCTGACCGCGGCGGAGGCGCGCGAGCTGATGCGGGCCACGCGCGAGCGGGCCGCGATCTCGCTCGCCGCGCGGGACCGTGACGAGCGGGGCATGGAGCGGGCGATGCGCGCGCGGCACGCGAGCGGCGAGCTCGGCCCGGAGAGCCTGATCGCGATGCTGCGCGACGGCGACGTGTCGTCCTTCGAGCTGGCCGTTGCCGTGCTCGCCGATATCGAGCC
>CALKJU010000064.1 GCA_937995535.1 uncultured Alphaproteobacteria bacterium | reverse complement strand
CCGCGAGCTTGTCGCCGCCCGCCGTGTGCTCGGCCATGTCGCCGCCGTGGCGGACCTTCCGCTGGCGGTGCGGCTGTGGGACGGCTCGCTCGCGCCGCTCGGCCGCGACGTCCCGGATGGCCGCTGGATCGCTATCGCCTCGCCGGGCGCGCTCGGCGCGCTGCTGCGCCGGCCGTCGCTGGACACCCTGTTCCGCCTTTACGTCACCGGCGCTGTCGAGCTGCATGGGATCGACTTGCCGGCCTGCATGGCGCTCGCCCGGGAGCGCAAGAAGCAGCTGGGCCTCCGGACCCTGCGCAAGGGCTTTCCGTGGCCCGCGCTGGTCCCGCTACTGCTGGCCCGCGAGGCGCCGATGGCGGTCGCGCAGGCAGTCGACGGCGCGGTGCCGGCCGAGCAGCGCCGCCGGCGCGGCGACCGCCAGCTGATCCAGTTCCACTACGACGCCAGCAACGCCTTCTACGCGCTCTTCCTCGACCCCGAGATGGTCTACTCCTGCGCGTACTTCACCGACTGGGAGAAGAGCCTGGAGGAGGCGCAGCGGGCCAAGCTCGACCTGGTCTGCCGCAAGCTGCGCCTGCGTCCCGGCGAGGCCTTCCTCGACATCGGCTGCGGCTGGGGTGCCCTGGTCTGTCACGCCGCGCGCAATTACGGCGTGCGCGCGTACGGGGTGACCCTGTCGCAGGCGCAGCTGGACCTCGCGCGCGAGCGGATCGCGCGGCTCGGGCTCGCCGACCGCGTCACCGTCGAGCTGCGCGACTTCCGCGACCTCGACGGCACCTACGACAAGATCGCCAGCGTCGGCATGTACGAGCATGTCGGAATCGCCAACTACGGCGCGTATTTCGGGAAGATCCGCCGGCTGCTCGCGGACCACGGCGTGTTCCTCAACCACGGCATCACGCGGCGGGCCAAGCGCGACGAGGGACGCTTCCACCGGAGCAGTCCCAGCCGCAAGATCATCCTGCGCTACATTTTTCCCGGCGCGGAGCTGGACCATATCGGCCACACCGTGCAGGTCATGGAACTCGCCGGGTTCGAGGTCCACGACGTCGAGGGTCTGCGCTTCCATTACGCCCGCACCACCCGGCTGTGGCACGACCGGCTGCTTGCGGCGCGCGACACCGCGGTGGCCGAGGTCGGACCCGAGCGCTTCCGGATGTGGCTCGCCTACCTCGCCGGGGTGTCCGGAGCCTTCGCCGACGGGCCGCTGCGCATCTACCAGACCGTCGCGACCAAGCAGACCGGCGGCCCCGCGCCGTTGCCACCGAGCCGCGCGGACATCTACCGGTCGGTGCCGGCCGGCGGCTGAGCGCCGGTCGCGGGCGCCGTGCGGCTCACGCCACCTCGACGATGCACTCGATCTCGACCGTGATGTTGTTGGGCAGGCTGCCCATGCCGACGGCCGAGCGGGCGTGCCGGCCGCGCTCGCCGAAGACCTCGACGAACAGGTCCGAGCAGCCGTTGATCACCTTCGGCTGATCGGCGAACTCGGGGGTCCCGTTGACCATCCCCAACACCTTCACGATCCGCTGCACCCGGTCGAGGTCGCCGAGCTCGGCCTGCATCACGGCGATCAGGTTGAGGCCGGTGACCCGCGCGTGCCGGTAGGCCTCCTCGACGGTCACGTCGCGGCCGACCTTGCCCGTGTAGGTGCGCCCGTCCGCCTCGGTCGGGCCCTTGCCGGCCAGGAACAGCAGGTTCCCGGTGCGCACGGCGTTGACGTAGTTGGCGACCGGTGCGGTCACCGGCGGCAGGGTGATGCCGAGCTCGGCCAGACGCTGCGCGACCGTTCCCATCGTGTCCTCCCGGTTTGGTCGCCCGTGTCCTACATCGCGCGCGGCCATTCGCCCACCGCCCAGCGGGCCAGCGCCGTGCCGTCGATGGCGCCGGTCGCAGCCTCGGCGAGGCGATGGCCGATCACGGCGCCAAACTTGAACATCTGCCCGGAGCAGGCCGCGGCATAGACGACGCCGTCGTCGCGCACCCCGCAGCGGAACCGCTCGTCGGGCGAGTCGCAGGTCCAGCAGACGCGTGTTTCCAGCACTCGGTAGTGCTCGAGGTCGCGGATGTAAGGGCGGAGATGGTCGAGAAGGCTGTCCGGCTCGTCGGGCCGCAGGCGGCGCGGCTCGTCGGGCGCGGCGGGTCGGCTGTGGGCACCGGCGCCGAACTTCAGCCCGCACCCGTGCATCGGCGGCACGAGGTAGAGGTCGCTGGTCCCGCCGAAGTCGAGATAGCAGGGGCTCGCGGCCCAGGCGGCGGCGACCTCCGCCGGCGGCTCGAGGTAGGTGACGATCGCGCGCTTGGGTGTCAGCTCGTGGGCGAGATGGGGCAGGACCCGGCCGCTCCATGCGCCGGCCGCGGAGACGACCGCGTCGCCTTCGACGCGCTCCTTGTCGGCGAGGAGCGCCGCGCGGCCGTCGAGGCGCACGACCGGGGTGTGGGGGCGCAGCGCGACCCCGTGGCGCGCGAGCCACGCGGCGAGGTCGGCGAGGATGCGGTCGGCCAGCAGCGCTCCGCCCTGCGCCGAGTAGAGGCCCCAGTCGCGCTCGGTCAGGGCGAGGTAGGGGAACCGCGCCGCCAGCCGGTCGCGGTCCCAGATCTCGTAGGCGGTCCCGAGGCGGTCGAACTGCGCGCGACAGCTCACCGCCCAGTCGGTCGGATCGCGGGCGGTCATCAGCATCCCGGTTTCGACATAGTGCGTGCGGCCGAGATCCTCCCACAGCGCGTCCCAGGCGGCGTACGCCTCGTGGATGATGACCCCGCGCCCGTCGCCCGCGCTGTGCGCGAGGCGGATCAACCGGTGCCGGTCGAAGCTGGAGCACTCCGGATTGGGGATCGGCCCCTGGTCGAGGACGATCGGCTCGTGGCCGAGGCGACGCAGCCACCAAGCCGCCGAGAGGCCGACGATCCCCGCCCCGACGACGATCACCCGCACGGCTGTCCTCCTCGCTTGGCCGGACGCCTAACACGTGCGCTGCGGGCCGGGGAGTCCGGGTGGATTGTCGCCTGACTGGAAACAATCTGTCGCGACACGATGGGATATGAGCCGCCGCGACCGATCCCTATCTCCACCGCTGCAGGAACACAGCAGCGCGGAGGCCGCCGTGACGAAGATCCTTGTCCTCTACTACAGCTCGTGGGGCCACGTCGAGCAGTTGGCCGAGGCGGTCGCCGAGGGAGCCCGCAAGGTCCCGGGCACGGAGGTGACGATCAAGCGCGTACCGGAGCTGGTCCCCGAGGAGGTCGCCAAGCAGTTCCACTACAAGCTCGATCAGAAGGCGCCGATCGCGCAGCCGGCCGAGCTCGCCGACTACGACGCGATCATCATCGGCACGCCGACGCGTTTCGGCAACATGGCGGCGCAGATGAAGCAGTTCCTCGACCAGACCGGCGGCCTGTGGGCGAAGGGGGCGCTGGTCGGCAAGGTCGGCAGCGTGTTCACCAGCAGCGCGACGCAGCATGGCGGCCAGGAGAGCACCATCCTCGCCACGCACATCGTGCTCCTGCACCACGGGCTGGTGGTCGTCGGCCTGCCCTATTCCTGCCAGGAGCAGATGGGCCTCGAGGAGATCAAGGGCGGCAGCCCCTATGGTGCCTCGACCATCGCCGGCGGCCAGGGCGAGCGGCAACCCTCGGATAAGGAACTCGGCATGGCCCGCTTCCAGGGCGAGCACGTCGCCAAGATCGCCGCCAAGCTCAAGGCGTAAGGCGATGGTTGTCGAGGTGCGACCGTTCGCCGGGCTCGGCAAGGCACGGTTCGACTGGCTGAACGCGACCCATCATTTCAGCTTCGGCCACTACCACGACCCGGCGCGGATGGGGGTCGGTCCGTTGCGGGTGTGGAACGACGACGAGATCGCGCCGCGGACAGGGTTCGATCCGCACCCGCACCGCGACATGGAGATCGTCACCTATGTGCGGAGCGGGGCGATCACGCATCTCGACAGCCTCGGCAACGCGGGCCGCACGCCGGCGGGCGACGTCCAGGTGATGTCGGCCGGCAGCGGCATCCGCCACGCCGAGTACAATCGCGAGGACGCGACGACCACGATCTTCCAGATCTGGATCGAGCCGCGCAGCCGAGGGCTGGAACCGCGCTGGGCGCAGCGCGCCTTTCCCAAGGCCGACCGGGCGGGCCAGCTCGTCGTGCTGGCCTCGGGGCGCGCCGGGGACGACGACGCCCTGCCGATCGACCAGGACGCGGCGCTGCTCGGCGTGACCCTCGAAGCGGGCCAGGGCGTGACGCACGATCTCGCTCCGGGACGGCAAGCCTATCTGGTCGGTGCCGTGGGCCGCTTCACCGTCAACGGCGTCGCGGCCGCGGCGCGCGACGGGGTGCTCGTCCGCGGCGCGCCCGCGATCCGCCTGGAGGCGCTGGAGCCCAGCGAGATCCTGCTCGCGGATCTGCCCTAGGCGGCGGGCCTCACTGGCCGAGCCTCTGGAAGTTCTCGTTAGCAGTGGCGATGAACTCCTGACGTCGGTCGCGCCAGGTCAGCGTCGCTTGGGCGCTGGAGCTGAGGTAGAGCTTGTCGTCGACGATCGTCCACTGGGTCGGATCGACTTCGACCTTCTCGCCGAAGGCCATGCCGAGCGCGCAGAAGCCGTCATATTGCGGGGCGTATCGGTCGGGGCTGCTCTGGAACAGCTCGCGGTGCTCGGGCGTCGCGAACAGCCAGCGGGCACCGTCCCAATCGTAGCGCAACTCCGGGAGGCCCGGCACGGGGCGGCCCTCGGTAAAGTAGGCAACCGCATCGAAGCCCTTGATCGCGACACGCGGCTCGTCGGCGGCACCGACCGCCGACCCGCCGCTCACGACGAGCCAAACACCCATGAGGGCATGTGGGAGCGCCCTGATGCCAAGTGCGCCCATTGCCAACCCTCCCTGCCGGAGCCGTCTCTTCGAGCGATAAGCAATGCACGGTGGCTGGTGCGGTGCAAATCACAATCGGATGACAGGCGCCGCGCCGTGCGCGATATGCCATGCGGTCGCGAGGTGCCGGGGGCACGTGACGGGGCAGCGTAGGCTGGCGGCGATCCTGGCCGCGGACGTCGCCGGCTTCAGCCGGCTGATGGGCGCCGACGAGGCCGGCACGCTCGCACGCGTCATGGCCCATCGCGCCGAGGTGATCGACCCGGCGGTCACCCGCCACGGCGGCCGGGTCATCAAGATCATGGGCGACGGGGTGCTGGTCGAGCTGGCGAGCGTCGTCGAGGCCGTCGCCTGTGCCGTCGACATCCAGCGCGCGACGGTCGCCCACCAGGCGGCGGAGCCGGCCGAGCGCCGTCTCGGGCTGCGGATCGGCATCCATGTCGGCGACGTGCTCGTCGAGGGGGCTGACCTCTACGGCGACGGGGTGAACATCGCGGCCCGTCTTGAGGCCATGGCCGACGTCGGCGGCATCCTCGTCTCGGCCGCTGTCGCCGAACAGGTCGCCGGCAAGGTGGAGGGTACGCTCGAGGATCTCGGCGAGCGGCGGCTGAAGAACATCGACCGGCCGATCCGGGTGTTCCGCTGGCTGGACCGGGCCGAGGCGGCATCGACCGGGGCGACCGCCGGTCGGCGGCGGGTACGATGGGGGCTGGCGGGCATCATCGCCGCCGCCGCGGTGATCGCCGTCCTCGTCGCGGTGCTCCGGGACGGGCCGCCGAGGACCCCGACGAGCCCGGCATGGCCGGCGCTGGAGTCGCGCCCGGCGATCGCCGTCCTGCCGTTCACGGCACCCGGCGCCGCCGTCGATGCCTACTTCCCGCAAGGGCTCGCCGAGGAGGTCGCGGACGCGCTCGCCCAGTTCAGCGAGCTGGCGGTGGTGGCACCGAGCGCTGCGCGGGCGATTGCTGCCGCGACGACGGACCTGGGCGCGATCGGGCACGATCTTGGCGCCCGCTACCTCGTCGAAGGCACGGTGCGTCGCGAGGCGACGGGGCAGCTCCGCGTGACGGCGAGGCTGGTCGATACCAGCACCGGGGCAACCGCCTGGTCGGAGCGTTTCGCCGCCAATTCGGGCGAGCTTCTCGCCGTGTCGGACCGTATCACGCGCGCGATCGCCGGGGCTCTGGCGGTGCGTCTGGACCAGCTCGAGCAGGCCCGGGCGCTCGCCCGGCCGCCCGACAGCCTGGAGGCGTACGACCTCGTCCTGCGTGGTCGCTATCTGATCAACCAGGGGACCCGGGCCGCCAACCGGGAGGCGCGCGAGCTGCTCACCCGCGCGGTGGAGCTGGCGCCGTCCTACGCTCCGGCCAAAGTGGCCCTGGGCTCGGCGCTACACCAGCAAGTCGTCGCAGGCTGGACCGAGTTTGTCGGCGACAATCTGGACCGTGCCGAGCGGCTCGCGCAGGAGGCGCTGGCGATCGACGCGCGCTCGGCGGGTGCCCACCGCCTGCTCGGCTTCGTTTTTCTCCAGCGGGGCAAGTACGACCTCGCCGTCGCGGAACTCGGGCAGGCGCTGACCATCAACCCGAGCGATTCGGAGAGCCTCGCCCGGCTCGGCGCGGTCCTGGTCTGGACCGGCGCCGCGGCGGAGGCGGTGACGGCGTTGGAGGCCGCACAGCGCCTCAACCCGGCGATCGGCTTCGCCGGCCCGATGAACCTGGCCTTGGCGTACTACCTGACCGGTCGCTATGCGGACGCGGTGGCGCTGATCGAGCGCAGCCTCGCCGCCCAGGGCAATCCGCTCTTTCGCAGCTACATGCTGGCGACGCTCGCGGCCGCCCAGGCGCGGCTCGGGAACGCCGCGGCCGCCGCCGCCGCGGCCGCTAGCCTGCGCCGGCAGGCTCCGCTCTTCTCGCGCGAGATCTTCATCGACCAGTTCCGCGACGCCGCCGACCGCGAGCACTGGCGGTGGGGCCTGAGCGGCGCAGGTATCGAGTGAGGCCGCGCCGGGCGCTTGGCCAGAGGCCACGGAGGGATGGGGATGGGTCTGCTGGTCGAGGGGCGGTGGCAGGATCGGTGGTACGACACCGAGTCGAGCGGTGGCAGGTTCGAGCGCAGCGAGAGCGCGTTCCGCAGCTGGGTCACAGCGGACGGCGCCCCCGGCCCGACGGGCGAGGGCGGGTTCAAGGCCGAGCCCGGGCGTTACCATCTCTACGTCTCGCTCGCCTGCCCCTGGGCGCACCGGACGCTGATCTTTCGCCGGCTCAAGGGGCTGGAGGCGGCGATCGGCGTGTCGGTGGTCCATTGGCACATGGGCGAGCAGGGCTGGACCTTCGCCCCCGGCCCGGGCTGCACCGGCGACAGGCTGTACGGTGCGGAGTTCCTGCACCAAATCTACACCCGGGCGAAGCCGGACTATACCGGGCGGGTGACGGTCCCGGTGCTGTGGGACAGGGAGCGCCGGACCATCGTCAGCAACGAGTCGTCCGAGATCATCCGGATGCTCAACAGCGCCTTCGACGGGGTCGGCGCGCGCGAGGGCGACTACTGGCCGGAAGCCTTGCGCGACGCCATCGAGGCGGTCAACGCGCGCGTCTACGCGACGGTCAACAACGGCGTCTACCGGGCCGGCTTCGCGACCACCCAGGAGGCCTACGACGAGGCCTTGGCGGAGCTGTTCGCGAGCCTCGACTGGCTGGAGGATCGCCTCGGCCGGCAGCGCTGGCTGGCCGGCGAGCGGCTCACCGAGGCCGACTGGCGGCTGTTCACCACGCTCGTCCGCTTCGACGCGGTCTATGTCGGCCACTTCAAGTGCAACCTGCGCCGGCTGGTCGACTATCCGCGCCTCTGGGCCTACGCCCGCGAGCTCTACCAATGGCCGGGGGTCGCCGCGACGGTCGATCTCGGGCACATCAAGCGGCACTATTACGGCAGCCACAAGAGCATCAACCCGACCGGGATCGTGCCGGCCGGACCGGTCCTCGACTGGTCGACGCCGCACGGGCGCGGCTGAGCCGCGCTCAGCGCCAGCCGGCGAGCAGCTCGGCCTCGCTCGCCGACGACAGCGGCGCCTCGGCGCCGACCGCCGCCCGCCACGCCTCGACCGGCCCCGGCTCGTCGCCGGCTGGGGTGTAGGCGTCGGCCGGCAGCGCGGCGATCGCCTGCGGCACCAGCAGCTCGACGCGCCACGCACCGTCGGCGGCGCGACAGGCCACCCCCTGGGCCGTTTCCGCGACGCTGCGCTGGGTGAAGGCCCGGCACCAGCGGCCGTCGGCGATGCGGAACGTCGCGTCCGGCGTGATGCTTGCCCCCTCCTCGATCGCGGCCTCCGTCTGCGAGGGAATCGTCGCGAGCGCGACGGAAAGAGCGTCGCCCGAGGGCGCGCGGTCGAGCCACCAGGCGCCGACGACGACGCCGAGGGCGAGGCTGGCCGCCAGCGGCAGGAGCTGCGCCGCAGGACGCCGCCAACGCGCCACCCGGGTCGCGAACGGGATCACTTGGCCGGTGCCGGCGGCCGCGCGCAGCGCAGCTTCCAGGCGCGGCGGCGGCTCCTCGGCGCCGGCGGCGAATGCCGCGCGGACCAGCGCCGCGCTGTCGCGGTAGGCCGCGACCAGCGCCCGCGCCTGCGGGTCGACGGCGAGGCGCGCCTCGATCGCCTCCGCCTCCTCGCGGTTCAGCTCGCCGTCGGCATAGGCCATGAGCTGCAGCTCGTCGGGCCGGGACATGTCGCTCACCTCGCGGCTGAGGGCGCCGTGGCGCCCAGACTGGGGTCGAGATCCATCAGACGACGCCGGGCGCGGGACAGCCGGCTCATCACCGTGCCGATCGGCACCGCCAGCCGTTCCGCCGCCTCGCGGTAGGAGAGGCCCTCGAGCGTCACCAGCGCCAGCACGAGCCGCTGCTCCTCGGGCAGCTCGCGGACCCGCCGGCGCACCTCGGCGAGCGTGAGCCGGCTCATCGTCACCGCCCGCCCGTCGCTGCCGGGGAGCTCGAGTGCGTCGTCGAGCTCGACCGTCTCGGCGCGGGCGGCCGCGGAGCGGCAACGGTCGATCCACAGGTTCTGCACGATCCGGCACATCCAGCTGTCGAGGCGCGTCCCGGGAACGAACGAGTCGCGGTTGCGCAACGCGCGCTCGCAGGCGCTCTGCACGAGGTCGTCAGCCTCGTCGTCGTTGCGCGCGAGCGCGCGGGCGAACCGGCGCAGACGCGGCAGCAGGGCGATCAGGTCCTCCGTCATGCCGCGTGCTCCGCTCGTCGCCCCCGGTGACGCCATCGGGCCGACAACGCGCAACCGTCGCCGGCTATTCCATCCTGGCGGCGAAATCCACCTCTACGTCGCTACGCTGCGGACACAAGACGTCGTGGAATAGCGCCTGAAGAGCCGTCGTTGTCGAGCCGAACGCCGACGACGCGGCGTGACCGGACCACCGATGCGACTTCTGGAGAGAATCCATGTCGACTTCCCGTAGGCTGCTGCTCGCGACCGTGGCCGCCGGCGCATTCTTCATGACCGGCGAGCGACTCGTCACGACCGTGCTCGACGGCACCGAGCCGACCCTCGCCAAGGCCTGGGCCGACGACCGCGGTCGAGGCCGGGGCGGTGACGACGACCGCGGCGACGATCGCGGAGGTCGTGGCCGCGGCGGCGACGACCGGAATGACGACGACCGGGGCCGCGGGCGCGGTGGCGACGACGATCGCGACGACGACCGCGGTCGCGGGCGTGGTGGCGACGATCGGAGCGACGACGATCGTGGCCGCGGGCGGGGCAGCGACGACGGCCCCGGGCACGATGCCAACGACGACCACGGCGGCCGCCGCGATCGCGACGACCGGGTCGAGCCCGGCGACGATCGCGACCAGCGCGCGGTGCGCAACGACCACACGCACCAGACCCGGACCCGCACCCGCGATCGTGACCGCGATCGCGACCGCTATCTGTTCGACTGGCTGGCGGCGCGCTAAGCGACCGATGCCGGGTGGCGGCTTGGTCCGCCACCCGGCGAGGCGCCGCAGGCATGCCACGGAGGCGACCCTGACCCCCCTTCGAGCCGGACTCGGTGCGCTGGCGATCCTCCTCGGCGGGGCGCTCGCCGCCGAGCGCGTCATGCTCGCCATGTCCGTGGCCGGCGCACTGGCGACGAGTGCCGCCTGGGCCGGCGACGATGACGACGACGATGACGACGGCGGGTCGGGCGGTTCCGGGTCGTCCGGGTCCGATGATGACGATGATGATGACGACGACGGCGGTGGTTCGGGCGGATCGGGGTCTGGATCCGGCTCGTCCGGCTCCGGCTCCGGCGATGACGACGACGGCGGCTCCGGCTCGTCCGGCTCCGGCGGCGGTGATCGCGACGACCGCGACGACCGCGACGACGACCGTGGCCGGGGCCGCGGTGGCGATGACGAGCGCCGCGACGACGATGCGGAGGAGCCCGACGACACGGACGACCGCTCCGGCCGCGGGCGCGGCCGCGGTCGCTCCGGCGACGATGCGGCGCGGGCCGCGGCGGTGCCGTCCGTCCCCGGCGTGCTGCCCGAGCCGGGCGGCAGCGGCGGCGAGCGGGAGAGCCTGAGCGACGCGCTGCTCGCCGCGAACCTGACCCGTGCCGAGCTCGACGCCGCGCGAGCCGCCGGGTTCCGCATCCGGGTCGGCCGTGAGCTGCCCAATCTCGGTCTCGTCGTGGCCCGCTTGACGCCGCCGCCCGGCGTGCCGGCGAGCGAGGCCGCCTTGCGGCTGCGCGCTCTCGCACCCGCGCGCCCGATCGATCTCGACCATGCCTACGCGCTCCAGTCGGACTGCGCCGGCGAGGCGTGTTGGAGCCAGGAGCTGGTCGGCTGGAGCGCGGCAGCGTCCGCCTGCCGCAGCAGCCGGCGGATCGGCCTGGTCGACACCGGCGTCGACGCCGCCGAGCCGGCCCTGGCCGCGGCGGCGATGCGGGTCCGGGCGGTGCTGCCCGAGGGCCTGCCGGAAGCCTCGCCGGCGCACGGCACGGCAATCGCCACACTGCTCGTCGGGCGGGCCGACGCGGCGGTGGCGGGCCTGCGGCCCGACGCCGAACTGCGGGTCGCCGCGGTGTTCGGCCAGCGCGGTGGCCGGCCGGTCACCGGCGCGCTCGAGATCGCCACGGCGCTCGACTGGCTGGTGGCGGAACGGGTCGAGGTGGTGAACGCGGCGCTCGCCGGGCCGGCCAACGGGATCCTCGAGCTGGCGGTGGCCAGGGTGCTGCGCCTCGGCATCCCGATCGTCGCCGCGGCGGGCAATGCCGGGCCGGACGCGCCGCCGGCCTATCCCGCAGCCTATCCGGGCGTGCTCGCGGTGACCGCGGTCGATCGGACGCTGGCCGTCTATCCGCGCGCCAACCAGGGCCCCTACGTGGCCTTCGCGGCACCGGGCGTGGACCTGCCGCTGCCGGCCGGCGGTGCCGCCCGCACCGTCTCGGGGACCTCCTACGCCACCGCCTTCGTGACCGCCGCCGTGGCCGGGCTGGGGCGCTCGGCCGACCTCGAGGCGCAACTCGCCCGCGCCGCGCTCGACCTCGGCCCGCCGGGCCGCGACCCGGTGTTCGGCTGGGGCCTCGTGCGCCCGGCGGCCTGCCGCGGCTGAACGCCGGGTCGTCGGCCGCCTTCGTCCGGCCGCGGGCCTACCCTATGGTGAGCGGCGCACGCGGGGATCGGCGCATGGGATCGGACCGCTACTGGCGCTACGCCACTGCCTGGGCCTTGCTCCTCCTGAGCCTGCTCCTCGGCGAGCGCTACGTCCGCGACTGGCTCTATCGTGCCGACGCGCCGCGCCCGGTCGTGCCGCGCGCCGAGCTCACCGCGACCGAGCGTCTTGCGGCCGAGCTGTTCGCCGCGACGGCACCCTCGGTCGCCTACATCTTCACCCGCGACGGCGTCGGGGGCGCGGCTGGGACCGGGTCCGGCTTCGTCTGGGACCGCGCCGGCCACATCGTGACCAACAGCCATGTCGTCGAGGGTGCAGGCGAGGTCGTGGTGGTGCTCGACCGTGACCTGGCGCTGCCGGCGCGCGTCGTCGGCACGGCGCCCTGGGTCGATCTGGCCGTGCTGCGGATCGACAGCAGGATCGCGGAGCTGCGCCCGATCCCGGTCGGCAGCTCCGCCGATCTGCTCGTCGGGCAGAAGGTGTTCGCGATCGGCAATCCGTTCGGGCTCACCCGCACGCTCACGGAAGGCATCATCAGTGCCTTGGACCGCCGCCTGCCGACCGCCGCTGGCCGCGAGGTCGCAGGCGTGATCCAGACCGACGCCGCGATCAATCCCGGCAATTCCGGCGGGCCGCTGATCGACACCGCCGGCCGGCTGATCGGGGTCAACACGGCGATCCTGGCACCCGCCGGCACCTTCGCCGGCGTCGGCTTCGCGGTCCCGGTCGACACCGTCAATCGCTACGTCCCGCTGCTGATCCGCGACGGCCGCGTGCCGCTGCCGGGGATCGGCATCAGTGTCCTGCCCGAGGAAGCGGCGATCCGGCTGGGCCTGCGCGGGGTCGCGATCCAGGCGGTCCAGCCGGGCTCGGCCGCGGCCCGCGCCGGGCTCCGAGGTGTCGACCAGCTCGGCCGGCTGGGCGACGTCATCCTCGCCGTCGACGGCCGCCCGGTGGCGAGCCTCGCCGACCTCGCGCTCGAGCTGGAGCGTGTCGGCATCGGCGCTACCGCGTCGCTGACCATCCTGCGTGACGGCCGGCGGCGCCAGGTCGAGGTCGAGGTCCAGGACATCGGCTGAGGCGCGGCTGCCGCTTCGTCAGGCATCCGAGGATCTTATTCCGTGCGTTTGCGCATATCATAGGTCATGCGATCGCGGATAGCCTCCATCACGGACCCGGACCGGGTCCGGGGGAGAACGCAATGGCGATCATCACCGGTAACGCGGCCGACAACATCCTGGTCGGCACGGGCAACGACGACACGATCGACGGCAGGGCGGGCGACGACGCCATCTATGGCGGCGGCGGCAACGATCTCCTGACCGGCGGCGCCGGCAGCGACTTCGTCAAGGGTGGTGCGGGCAACGACACCTTCCTCGGCGATCCCGGCAACGACCTGCTCAACGGCGACGCCGGCACCGACACCCTCGACTTCTCGGCGGCGCTGGGCGACGTCGTGGTGAACCTGGAAAGCGGCGTCGCGACCGGCTGGTTCGGCACCGATCTGCTCGCCTCGATCGAGAACGCCAGCAGCGGCGCCGGCAACGACCGGATCGACGGCAGCGAGGCCCGCAATGTGATCCGTGCCGGTGCCGGTGACGACGGCGTGGACGGTCGCGGCGGCGACGACGTGATCCATGGCGGCGCCGGACACGACTTCCTGGACGGCGGTGACGGCAACGATCGCATCTTCGGCGGTGCCGACGACGATTTCCTGTTCGGCGGCGCGGACCACGACCGGATCGCCGGTGGTACCGGCAACGACGATCTGTTCGGCGGCGACGGCGACGACAGCCTCGCCGGGGATGCCGGCGCCGACAGCTTGCAGGGCGGGTTCGGCAACGACATCCTGCGCGGCGGCAGCGGCGCGGACGTGCTCGACGGCGGCGCGGGCAACGACCTGCTCGACGGCGGCGCCGGCAACGACATCTACCGCTTCGACTATTTCTCCGACCGGAACGAGGATCGGATCCTGTCCTTCGTGCGCGGCGAGGATCTGCTGCACATCACCGCCGGCGTCGGCGTGCTGACGCTGTTCCAGCGTCTCGACAGCAACCGCGACAGCCAGATCACGGCGGCCGACAGCTTCGCGACCCAGGTCGGCACGAGCCTCGTCCTCGACATCGCCGCCGTGTCGTCCTTCCCCGACCAGCCGGGCACCCTCGCCGTCGGCGGCGTGACCCGCCTGACGATCCACGACTTCACCGAAGAGTTCTTCTGAGCACGCCGCCCCGACCGGCGGCCGCACTGCCGGGAGCGGCCGCCGGCGGCGGACGACTAGCGACGGGCCCGGCAGCCTGCGCGAGCGGTGTCCGAGGGAAGTGATCGCGGAGCGCCCTTCGGAGGCCCGGGCAAGGAGGTGCTCAGGGGGTATGGTGGTGTGCCATTACCGGAGGAATCCTCAGTAACGACGTTCCTCCTCGATCTCCGCACGTTCGATGAAGTCGCTGAGTTGCAGGTCGACTGTAGCCAGCCACTCCCGCGGTCGCGGCTCCGTTTCGCTTTGCCACATCAGCTTAATCTGATTTTGACGGCCTCGGTAGTGCAGGCTCGCTGGCCCCGGCCAGCTCTCCGTGAAGTAGCCGGCGTCGAGCGCGGATTGCACGTCCCGCCTGTCCCCGTAGCGTATCAGCAGACGCCTCGCGAGCGACGACGGCCACTCGCTGGCTTCACGTACCGGAGGCGCGATCTCGGCTGCGAGCGGAGCGCGCTGACCTGGATTGCCCTCAACCCAAGTGAGGATAAGCTCCTGCGGCAGGAGATCGGTGGGCGGCGCTTCGTCGGTTCCCTCACGTCCGAACCAGTCCTCGCCGCGCAGCCAGATGCTCAACCTGTAGGACAACGGGCGGTCGCCCGACGCGAGGAGTGGCCCTACCAGGGACCATGCGCGACTGGGTGCCGCGCGGAACGCTTGCCTGAGCAGCCTGAGGCTCTCGTCGTCGCGCCGGAAAACGCCGTCATCGTTTCGGAAGCTGCGCAGCAGGGCCTCGGCGAGAAGCCCCAACCGGTCGGCGTCGTCGTCGGCCCAGCGTGCAGCGTGTCTTGCCCACCAGAACGCCAAGCTCGGAATCAACCGTTGGTCGCCCTGGCTCAGGGAGAACAGAGGGGGATTCAGCAGGATGCGGCCAAGCAACTCGTCGTCAAACGCGGCAGGGTCGCCCTGCAGAGTGAAGTGCACCGTTTCCAGTGCGGCCACCGCGGCCGCCAGGTCGGTTCGATGCAAAAGAGAATCGAGACATCGCCTCAACAGGTCGCTCGGCAAACGCGAAGCGGGCGTACTGAGCGCGAGTCTCGTCAGGGTCTGGGCGTCGATCTCCTCTTTCTCCAGCCACTCACACAAGAGGACGGCAATTGACTTCGTCATCCCCGTGTCGACGGCGAGCGCCGTGATCGTGGACCTGGGCAGACTGTCCTGGATGAGCTGCTGGAGCAGTAACTCCCAACAGACGGGGTCCCGCCCGAACACACCGGTAAAATAGCCACGGGGGAAAGGGCCGATAATCGTTAGGTGGGATTTGGCCAGGATCTGCCGGATCGGCGGCCAAAAGACCGACAGATCGAGATCTTCGATCGCAAGCCGCCTGCCGAACTCGAAGCCACTTCCTAAATCCGCCGAGACGATCCAGGGAAGGAGTGGATGGAGCAGTGATGGCTGCGCGACGGTTTCAGCGACGACGCTCTCGAACCCCAACATGTCTTGGTTCGCCGCCTCGCCCTCTACGGCTTGTCGGCCCGCGCCAACGAAGCACCTCAGCCTCACCTCGAAGTCCGCTCCGACGAGGTCTTCACGAAGTTTCCGCAGACGGCGAGCGGCGCGGTCATCCAGCTTGGTTCCGGGGTCGTGCAGGACGTCGTCGATCGCGCGCAGTGCGCCATCCCGAGGAACAGTGTTGCGGTTGAGCGCCCACTCCAACCGATCGACGACTTGCTCGGAGATCGCCTCCTGCCGAACTAGGCGGCGGAGGCGCGTGAGTACGACGTCGGTCCACTCGCCGCGCTCATTCGGTGCTATCTCAGGCAGGAGGGAGACGAGCGCGTCCCAGTATGCGACGAGTGCGTCGAAGACTTCGCCCCAGGTCCGCGGGGTCCAGAGGTTGGCTGCACGCTGGAGCGGGTGGTTGACAATGCTCGCCACAAACGAGCCGCTGGTCTCCAGCGCGGCCTCGAACGCTTGCAGCGCGAGACCGCGGTGAACCGGATTGCGGCTGCCCGCGATCTCCAACA
>CALKJU010000063.1 GCA_937995535.1 uncultured Alphaproteobacteria bacterium | reverse complement strand
TCGTCCGCCGGATCGCCCGCGATGGCGAGGTCGCCTTCATCCGCTGGGACTTCACCTGTACGGCGCGGGGCCGCGCGATCGCGATCGAGGGGGTGAGCGAAATCCATCTCGCCGACGACGAACGCGTCGCCGCGCACCTCGACCATTGGGACGCGGCGAGCCAGGTCTATGCGCGGATCCCGCTACTCGGCGGCGTGCTGCAACAGCTCCGCAAACGTCTCGCGGCCCCCGGCTAGCGCCGCCTCTTTGGGCAGCTTGCGGAAGAAAATCACCACCTCGCCGAGCTTGATGCCGAACTTGCGGACTGTCGTCCGGTTCAGCATCACCTCGTCGTCCTGCAGGAACATCCAGTCGTCCATCGTCACGCGCAGGGTCGAATCGCCGCGCGGCAGATCGAACTCGTAGACCCAGTTCATCGCCCGTCCGACGGCGCGGCCCCTCGCCGTGCCGACCACATCGGCCGCGGTGCCCTCGTAGACCCCGTCGCCGATGTGGCGGATCGTCCAGACGCGCGTCGCGCGCTCGCCGTCGGCGTAAGTGAAGTCCTCGTCGAGCACGAGCGTGTCGCCGTCGACGGTCCCGGTGATGTCGACGGTGAACTCGCGCCGGATCGTGCCGAAACGGTCCTGGAAGAAGCCCCAGGCGCGCGTCTGCCCGGCGAAATACGCCTCCGGCCGGAAGGCCGGGGCGGTTCCCTCGTAGTCGTCGATCTTCATGCCACCACAACCCGCCACCAGAACGGCCAAGGCCGCCGCCAGCCACCGGAACAGGATCATCGGCTCAACCTCTCGCCGCTATACGCCGGCGGCGGCCGCTTGGATGACCGGCGCCGTCAGTTTTCGTTGACGCTCGATCTGTCAGGTGTCCTTGTCAGCCGCGGTCGACCAGACCGCCGGCCTCGGCGATCTGCTGGCGCAGCTCGGCCTGGGTCGTGGAATCGAGCGGGAAGCGCCAGACCAGCAGCACGGCGGTGAGCTTCAGCAGCACCGGCAGGCCGCCATAGAGCACCGCGAGTCCGAGGAGGGCCCCGGGCTCGTTCGGGCCGGTCGCGGCGAAGCCGATGAGCTGCAGGATCGGGAAGGCCAGCCCGACGGCGAGCGCGCTGGCGAGCTTGGTCACCATGCTCCACAGGGCGAAGAACAGGCCGGTCCGGCGCCGGCCGGTCATCACCCGGTCGAGATCGACGACGTCGGCCTGCATCGACGCCGGCAGGGCCAGGTCGGCGCCGAGGCTGAACCCGGACAGGGCGCAGATGACGGCGAAGGGCAGCACGTCGCCGGGGCCGAGCAACGGCACGCAGGCGAAGGCTGCACAGGCCCACAGCATCGACCAGCCCCAGGTCCGGTTCTTGCCCAGGCGGTAGCTCAGCCGCAGCCAGAACGGCACCGAGACCATGCCGGCGCCGAAATAGACCAGGAGGAGGAGCCCGGCGCTGGCGCCGGCGCCGAGCACGTGCTCGGCGAACAGCAAGAACAGTGTCGCCGGGAGGCCGTTGGCGAGGCTGTTGAGGAGATAGGCGCCGACCAGACGGACGAACGGCCGGTTGCGCAGCGCCGCGCGCACCCCGTCGATGAGCGGCAGGTGCGCCTGAGGGGCGATCGGCGGCTCCGGCACGACCAGGAGCAGGGCCAGGAGCGCCACCGGCATGGTCACCGCCATGAGCCAGAAAAGCGCCGACAGCGCCGTCGCCGAGCCTGGGTCGACGCCGAGGACCGCCGGCAGCGCGGCGGCGGTGACGATGCCCAGGATGACGTAGACCTCGCGGGCCGCGGTGACCCGGGTGCGCTCGTGGTAGATGCCGGTCAGCTCCGCGCCCCAGGCGGCATAGGACAGCAGCATGATCGTCCAGGCCAGGTAGCAGACCACCGACCAGCCGAGCAGGAACAGCGCCCCGGCGTCGCCGGGCGGCTCGAACAGCATCCAGGTCGCGAGCAACAGCAGGGGTGTGACGGCGACCAGCCACGGCCGGCGCTGGCCCCACCCGCTGCGCGTCCGGTCGGCCAGCTCGCCGAGGAGCGGGTCGGTGACCATGTCGACGAGGCGCGCGACGAGCAGGATCGTGCCGACGGTGGCCAGCGGCAGGCCCAGCGCCGTGGCGTAGAAGGTCGGCAGGTAGACGTAGAGCGGCAGGTTCAAGGCGGCGAGCGGCAGGGCGAGCCCGCCATAGGCGGCCAGCAACGGCCAGCCGAGCCGAGACCCCGAGGTAGCGTCCGCCGGCGCGTTCAGCGCGGTGCCACGGCAAGCTGGACGACGTCCGTCGATCCGGTGCGGAAGCCGGCCTCGCAATAGGCCAGGTAGTAGGACCACAGGCGGCGGAAGCGCGCATCGAAGCCGAGCGCCGCGATCCGCTCCCAGGCGTCGTTGAAGCGCGCGTGCCAGATGCCGAGCGTGCGGGCGTAGCAGGCGCCGAACGCGACCTGGTCCTGCAGGGCGAGGCCGGCGCGGCCGAGCTGCTCGGCGAGCGCACTCGGCGAGGGCAGCATCCCGCCGGGAAAGATGTAACGCTGGATGAAGTCGGCACCCCTCCGGTAGGCGGGGAAGTGTTGGTCGGCGATGGTGATGATCTGCAGACCGGCCACGCCACCGGGGGCGAGTGCCGCGCGCAGCCGGTCGAAGAAGACCGGCCACCAGCGCTCGCCGACCGCCTCGAACATCTCGATCGAGGCGATGCGGTCGTAGCGTCCGTCCACGTCGCGGTAGTCGCGCAGCTCGATCGCGACCCGGTCGGCGAGGCCGAGCTCGTGGACGCGGCGCGCGGCGTAGTCGTGCTGCTCGCGGGAAACCGTGATGCTCCGCACGCGCGCACCGAACTCGCGGGCGGCGAGGACCGCGAAACTGCCCCAGCCGCTGCCGATCTCGAGCACCTGGTGGCCGGGCGCCAGCCCGATCAGCCGGGCGAGGCTGCGGTACTTTTCGAGCTGCGCCTGCTCCAGGTCGTGCTCCGGCGCGGTGAACCGCGCGGCCGAATAGGTGAGCGTGGGATCGAGCCACGCAGCGAAGAACTCGTTGCCGAGATCGTAGTGGGCGCGGATGTTGCGGCGGCTGCCGGCGCGGCTGTTGGGCCGCAGAGCGTGTGCGACGCGGTCGCGGATCCGGGCCAGCCAGCGCCCGTAATAGGTCTGTCCGAGCGCCGCGTGGTTGCGATCGAGCAGCTCCAGGAGCCCGGCGAGATCCGGTGTGTCCCAGTCGCCGTCGATGTAGCTCTCGGCGAAGCCGACACTGCCGCCGAACAGGACCCGCCGCGCCATGCGCGGGTGGCGGATCGCCAGCGTTGCCCGCGGCCCGCGCCGGGCGCCGGCGAACCGCCGGCTGCGGCCGTCGGGGAGGGTGACCGTGAGCTCGCCGACGTCGAGCCGCGCGGCAAGCCCCAGGAGCATCGCCAGCCCCGGTGACAGGGATCCCGCTGCCGCGTGCCCGTCGCCCTGCCCGACGATCTCGCCCTTGCCGCTCATCTGCCCGATTCCGCCTCACCCCCCACGATGCGCGTGCCTCTATCGGCTGCGTCGCCACGCGGGAAGTAGGGAACGCCCTTCCACCACAGGCGCAGCGCCTCCAGGTGGATAGCGCCGATCACTTTCCAGGTCATGAACAGGTTCTGACGCAAGGCGCGGAGCAGCTCGCGGTCGGTCAGCGGACGGCGCTCGGCGCTGTGCGTCGCGGTCAGCACCGGACCCGCCGGCTCGCGCTCGAAGATCGTGATCGCGAGGCGCTCGTCCGGCACGCGCAGCTTGAATTCGTAGCGCGCCTCCATGCCGATGAAGGGAGAGACATACATCGCCTTGGCGCAGGCGTGGGCGAGCCGGCCCTGGTCCGGCGTCACCGGGAACACGTAGCAGTGCTGGTCGCCGAAGGTGTTCTTGACCTCGTAGACGATCGCGCGGAGGCGGTCGCCGGCGCCGTGGCAGAAATAGATGCTGAGCGGGTTGAAGACGTAGCCCAGCAGGCGCGGAAAGCAGAGCAGCGCGATCCGCGAGCCGGCGTCGGCGATGCCGTGCCGGGCGAGCTGCGCCTCGACCCAGGGCCGCAGCGCGCTGCCGTCGCGCGGGCCGTGGTCGACGGCGCGGAACGACAGCAGGTTGGCGCGCTCGACCGACAGCAGGCGCAGACTCCGGTCGACCGCGTCGAGCTCGTCGAGATCGAGGTAGAGCGAGAACACCTCGTAGACGAAACGGTGACGCACCGGGCGGAACCGCTGGTGCATCACTTGGCCGCGATAGAGGCAGGAGCGCAGCGGCATGGTCAGAGCGGATGCGCGGCGGCGCGCTCGGGCAGGCTGATCGAGGTATCGGCCGAGCGGGCGTGATCGGCTTCCCAGGGTGGTGCCGCGCCGAGCGCGCGGGCCACGGCAAGGCCGGAGCGCAGGCCGTCCTCGTGGAAGCCGTAGCCCATCCAGGCGCCGGCGAACCACACCCGGTCGCGGCCCTGCAGCGCCTGCAGCTCGGCCTGCGCGGCAAGGCTCGCGGCGTCGAACACCGGATGGTCGTAGCGCCAGGCGCCGAAGGTCAAGGCCGGATCGGGCTCGTGCAGCGGGTTCAGCGACACGAACAGCGGTCGGTCCTCGGGCAGGTTCTGCAGCCGGTTCATCCAGTAGGTGACCGACACCCGGGCGGCGCCGTCGGCGGTGGTCCGGGCGAGGTAGTTCCAGCTCGACCAGACCGCGCGCCGCCGCGGCATCAGCGAGCGGTCGGCGTGCAGCACGGCGCGGTTCGGCTGGTAGGGGATCGCGGCCAGGGCCGCGCGCTCGCGCGGCAGGGCGTCGCCCAACAGGCGCAGCGCCTGGTCGGCGTGGCACGCGAGCACGACATGATCGCAGAGATAGCGCTCCCCGGCCCAGGTCGCCAGCTCGGCGCCGCCCGGAATGCGGCGCACCGCGCGTACCGCCCGGCCGCAACGCAGCCGCGGGCCGAGCCCGGCGGCGATACGCTCGACATAGGCCCGCGAGCCGCCGCGCACCGTGCGCCATTGCGGTCGCTCGAGGAGGTTGAGCAGGCCGTGATTGGCGAAGAAGCTCAATATGCTGCGCGCGGGGAAGCGAAGCATCGCGTCGGTCGACGCCGACCAGATCGCGGCCGCCATCGGCAGGAGGTACCAGCGGCACAGGCCGACACCGTAGCCGCCGCGCTCGAGGAACGCGCCGAGCGTCGGCTCGTCGCCGCCCCGAGCCGGCTCCGCCACGAGACGCTTCGCGGCCGCGTTGAAGCGCAGAATGTCGGCCAGCATGCGCAGGAAGGCCGGCCGCGCGAGGTTGCGCTTCTGGGCGAACAGGAGGGCCAGGCTCGAGCCCGAGTACTCGAGTGCGCCGTCGGCGATGCTGGCGGCGAACGACATGTCGCTGCGCTCGCTTTCCACGCCGAGATGGGCGAACAGTCGCGTCAGCAGCGGGTAGTTGAGCTGATTGTAAACGATGAAGCCGGTATCCACGGCGATCCTGCGGCCGCCATGGTCGACCTCGACGGTGTGGGCGTGGCCGCCGGGACGCGGTTCCGCCTCGAACACCTGCACTTCGTGGCGACGGTTGAGCGCCCAGGCGGCGCCGAGCCCGGCGATGCCGGCTCCGACAACGGCGATGCGCAAGCTGCGAGGTCCTTCTCTCTCAACTCCAGGCGGTGACGCCCGCCGGACCTTGGGGGAGGGCGGCCGGCGGGCGTCCGAGCCTGGCGGCAAGCCGCCATCGGGCCGCTCTCACTACGCCTCTCAACGCTCGCCGGATCACGACGGATGCACCGCGTTGGCCGGCCCTTAACCACGGCCGGGCTATCCGCGGCGCGCGCACCATAGCGGGGACCGGGCGATGGTCTACTGGGTGGTCGTCCGACAGATCGACAGCGGCCGCGGCGCGCCTCTGCGGCTCGGGCCGTTCGACAGCGTGGGCAAGGCCGAAGCCGTGGCCCGTGCCCACGGCGAGCGAATCCCCGAGCGGCGCGCGCGCCCGCGCAAGCGCATCGAGATCGTCTGCGACTACGCCTGAGCGCTGTCGGCCGCGGCGTCGGCCGGAGCCGGGCCGAGCGGTGCGCCGGTGCGCCGGGCGTGGGCGTAGAGTGCCGCCACGGCGCAGGAGGCCAAGCGCGCCCGCACCGAATCGGCGCGGCTGGTGAGCACGATCGGCACGCGGGCGCCGAGCACGACCCCGGCCGCGTCCGCCTTCGCCATGAAGGACAGATTCTTGGCCAGCATGTTGCCGGCCTCGAGGTCGGGCACGACGAGGATGTCGGCGGCACCGGCGACGGCCGAGGTGATGCCCTTGATCGCCGCGGCATGGGCGTCGATGGCGTTGTCGAGGGCGAGCGGGCCGTCGAGCAGGCCGCCGGTGATCTGGCCGCGCTCGGCCATCTTGCACAGCGAGGCGGCGTCGATCGTCCCCGGGATCTTGGGATTGACCGTCTCGACCGCGGAGAGGATCGCCACCTTGGGCGTGCCGAGCCCGAGGCCGCGGAACAGGTCGATCGCGTTCTGCACGATGTCGACCTTGTCGGCGAGGCTCGGGAAGATGTTGATCGCCGCGTCGGTGATGAACAGCGGCTTGGGGTAGGTCGGCACGTCCATGGCGAAGACGTGGCTCAGCCGGCGCGCCGTCCGGAGCCCGGTCTCCTTGGCCACCACGGCACCCAGCAGCTCGTCGGTGTGCAGGCTGCCCTTCATGAGCAGTTCGGCCTCGCCGGTGCGGACCAGCTCGACGGCCTTGTCGGCCGCGGCATGACTGTGTGGCACGTCGACCAGCTCGACCGGACCGAGGTCGAGGCCCGCTTCGGCGGCGATCGCGCGGATCTTGCCGACGGGGCCGACCAGCACCGGGACGATCAGCCCTTCGTCCGCGGCGTTGAGCGCGCCTTCGAGCGCGTCCGCGCTGCAGGGGTGGGCGACCGCGCAACGGATCGCCGGGATGGCCTGCGCCGCCCGCATCAGGCGGCGGAAGGAATCGTGGGTCTGGACGATCAGCGGCGGCGGTGGCCGGACCGGCAGCCGCAGCTTGCGCGCCGGCGCGATCACCGTGGCGCGGCCGCGCGCGACAGCGACGCCCTCCTGGTTGACGCACAGGCAGTCGAGGATGACGCGGCGCCCCTCGGGCCGCTTGTCGTGAACGGTCACCGTCACCGTCACGGTGTCGCCGATCCGTACCGGGTGCACGAATTCCAGATCCTGCGACACGTAGATCGTGCCTGGACCGGGCAGCCGCGTGCCGAGCAGGGTCGAGATCAGCGCGCCGCTCAGCATGCCGTGTGCGACCACGCCGCCGAAGCGCTCCTGGGCGGCGAAGTCCGGATCGAGATGGGCCGGGTTGGTGTCGCCGGAGACCGCGGCGAAGCTGGCGATATCCTCTTCGGTGATGACCCGCGACAGGCTCGCCTGGGCACCGACCCGGATCTCGTCGAAGGTCAGGTTCTCGCGCAGCTCGGCTCCGGCCATGCTCGCCTCCGGCTCAGGGAATCAGGACGTAGCTGCCGGGTGCCGGCTCGAGGATCGGATAGCCCGCGGCGGCTGCGCCGAGCGGCGGTGGCGGGGCGGGCTCGCTGCTGCGCGTCGCCAGCCAAGCCGCCCAGGCCGGCCACCAGGAGCCCTCGTGCGGTGTGGCCCGGGGCGGCCACGCGTCGGGCGGCACGTACTGGTCCTCCGCCGCCATGGTCATGATCCGGTAGGCGCGCGACGGATGCCCGGGGCGGCTGACGATCCCGGCATTGTGCCCGCCATTGGTCAGGACGAAGGTCACCTCGGTGTCGGCCAGGAGCCGGATCTTGTAGACCGATTGCCAGGGCGCGATGTGATCGGTCTCGGTGCCGACGGCGAAGATCGGCGCGCGGATGTCGCTGAGTGCCAGCGCGTGCCCGTCGACCGCGTAGCGGCCACGCGACAGCCGATTGTCGAGGAACAGCGTGCGCAGATACTCGCCGTGCATGCGCGCCGGCATGCGCGTGGCGTCCGCGTTCCAGGCCATCAACTCGTTGACCTTGTCGCGCTCGCCCAGGAGGTACTGGCGGACCAGGCGGGACCAGACGAGGTCGTCGGCGCGCAGCAGCTTGAACGTCCCGGCCATCTGCTTGGCATCGAGATAGCCCTGGTCCCACATCATGTCCTCGAGGAAGGCGAGCTCGCTCTCGTCGATGAACATCATCAGCTCGCCGGCCTCGGAGAAGTCGGTCTGCGCGGCGAGCAGGGTGAGGGTGGCGAGGCGCTGGTCGCGGTCGCGGGCCATGGCCGCGGCGGCGATCGCCGCCACCGTGCCGCCGAGGCAGTAGCCGCAGAGATGGATCCGGTCGGCGCGGGTGATGGCCTGGACCGCGTCGAGGGCCGCCATGACCCCGAGGCGCCGGTAGTCGTCGAAGGCGATGTCGCGGTCGGCCGCGGTCGGGTTGCGCCAGGAGATCATGAACACCGTGAAGCCGGCATCGACCAGATGCTCGACCAGCGAGCTGCCCGGCGCCAGATCGAGGATGTAGTACTTCATGATCCAGGCGGGCACGAAGAGGACCGGCTCGGGGCGGACCGCGGGCGTGCGCGGCGCATACTGGATCAGCTCGATGAGGTCGTTGCGGAACACGACCTGGCCCGGGGTGACGGCGAGATCGCGGCCGACGACGTAGGCTTCGACCCCGGCGGGCGGACGCCCGTCGAGCTCGCGCAGCAGGTCGTCGAGGAAAAAGCCGAAGCCGCGCTGCAGGTTGACCCCCCGCTCGCGCACGGTGCGCTCGATGACCTCCGGGTTGGTCAGCGGATGGTTGGCCGGCGAGAACGGATCGAGAAGCTGCTTGGCGATGAACTGCAGACGCCGCTCGTCGGCGGCCGAGACCCCGCGCACGCCACGGGTCGCCGCCTGCCACCACGCCTCGCCGATCAGGAACGACTGGGCCAGCAGGTCGAAGGGCCAGACACGCCAGCCTGGCGCGTCGAAGCGAGCCTGGTCGCCGTCGGCGGGGACCAGCGGCTCGGCGGGGACGCCGAGCCCGCGGCGGAGCGCATAGAGCCACAGCCGGAACCCATCCTGCGCGGCCTTGTGCTGCAGGCTCAGGAGCTTGCCCGGCGAGTTGGCAAGGTGGACGAGCCAGTCGAAGCCGAGGCTGGCGAGCGCGGTCGGCGACAGGCCGTGCGTCACCCGTGCCTGGGCGGCGTGGAGCAGCCGGTCGAGGTTGACGAGCCCGTCGCGGGGCGTGGCGACCGGCGGCGGGCGCGGCCGCGACGCGCGCCGTGGCTCGGCCGCCGGCGCGGCCGCAGCGGCCGGGCGTGGACGGGGTGCGCTCACCAGCTCAGGAAGATCCCGACGTCGCCCGGCAGGCCGTTGGGGTAGTTCAGGATCTGCGCGCGCGCCTTGAAGCCCAAGGGCTGCATCTCGCGGACGAAGAACTCGTACGCACGCTTGGCAAACCCCTCGAGCGATTCCGGCCAGTCGGGCTCGTTGTTGTTGATCCGCCGGCCGTGATCGCTCGTCCACGCCGCGGGAAAGGTCATGATCTGGATCTCGCTGAGACCGTTCTCGACCGCACGCCGAATCGCCGCGTTGAGACGATCCTTGGCGTCAGGGCGGATCTCCTGGCCCATGAAGGCCTCGTGGAGCTGGTCGCGCTCCTGATCGGCCTTGCGCTTTTTCTCGAGCGCCTCGGCGACCTTCTTCGCCTCGACCTCTTCCTGAATTCTCTTCAGCTCCTGCGGGCTGATCAGCTCGCTCATGCGCTCCTCTCCCGAGCCGGACCGGGCGCTGCTCCCGGTCGGCCAAGCTGGCGATGTGACTCCGTGCAGCTAGCACCGGCCAGATGACGGCGCCATGACGCCGAGGTCGCGGAAGCCGTGCGAGGGCTCCTCGCAATGTGCGCGCCGATCGCTTGCTGTCAGGCCCGGCGCGGCCTAAAGCGAGCGGTGCCGGTCGTCCCCGCGCCGCGGGGCCTTGCCCGACCTGGAGAAGTGCCATGAAGCTCTACGATTTCGGCGTGGTGATCTTGATCGCCGCCCTGGCGGCCGCCGTGGCGCTCGCCGCCGCGGGCGCCATCACGCGGTGAGCCGCTAGGTCAATCCGCCCAGCCGTAGGCGACCTCGCGCAGGCGCGCACCACCGAGCTCGCAGACATTGTCGCCCGCCGGCTCGCCACCGAGGTGCTCGTAGAAGCCGCGCGCCGGGTTGTTGGCCAGCACCCAGACCAGCATGCCCGCATAGCCGCGGCGGGCCAGCTCGTAATGCGTCGCGTCGAACAGCGCGCGGCCGATCCCCCGTCCGTGCCACGGTGTCTGGACGTAGAGGACGAACAACTCGCCGGCCCAGCGTCCGCGGGAGCGGCAGCGCCCGCCCGAGGCGAAGCCGACCACCTGCCGGTCGAGCTCGGCGACGAACCCCCAGCCACCGGCGGCGAAGGTCTGGCGCCAACTGTGCTCGTGGCGGACGTAGCTCATCCCGTCGAGATAGCCCTGGGGGATCAGGCCGCGATAGGTGTCGCGCCAGCTGTCGACATAGACGCGGGCCACCGCCGCCGCGTCGGTTGGCCGAGCCTGGCGGACGAGGAGAGTATCGTTGAAGAACCGCAGCGGCGTCGGCATCGTGGCTCCCCTCCCTCCCCAGAGACGAGACAACAGCCAAGTCGGCCGGTCGTCAACTGCGGCCGGACGTCTCCCGCTCATACCGGAAGACGAGCGTCCGCCCAGCCCTCGAGCCGCCGGCTCTCGAGGCAGGCCTCGATGAAGCGGACGCCCTTGGCGCCGTCGCGGACGGTCGGGAACTGCAGGTCGAGCGGATCGCAGGGGCGACCCGTGCGCCGGGCCACGATCGCCGCCGCGGCCTCCCGGTAGAGGTTGGCGAACGCCTCCTGATAGCCTTCCGGATGGCCGATCTCGACCCGCGCCGACCGCTCCGCCAGTGGGTAGAGCGCGCCATGGAGGCGCCGGGTCAGCACCTCCTCGAACCCACCGAGCCGGCGGTGACGCAGCTCATTCGGGTGCTCCTGGTGCCATTCCAGGCCGCCCGTGGCACCGAAGATGCGAAACGCCAGGCCATGCTCGGCGCCGGCCGCGGCGTTGGTCACCCAGAGGGTGCCGCGGGCGCCGTTCGCCCAACGGAGCAGCACGCCGGCGTAGTCGTCGGTGATCCGGCCGGGCACCACCGCGCCGACATCCGCCAGCACCCGGTCGAGATCGAGGCCGGTGACGTAGCTGCCGAGATGGACCGCATGGGTGCCGATGTCACCGAGGATCAGCGACGGCCCGCACTGGCCGGGATCGAAGCGCCAGGTCCGGCCCGCGGCATCACCCTCCACCAGGGTCGCATTGTGGCCCTGGACATAGGTCAGATGAACCTGGCGGACCTCGCCGATCACCCCGGCGCGGACCATCTCACGGGCCTGCCGGACCATCGGATAGGCGCTGTAGTTGTAAGTCGTACAGAAGACGAGGCCGGTCTCCTCGACCTTGCGGACCAGGGCCAGCGCATCGGCGAGGCTGGTCGTCAGCGGCTTGTCGCAGATGACGTCGAGGCCGGCCGAGAGCGCCGCCATCGCCGAGGGGAAATGGTCGGCGTTGGGGGTCATGATGGCGACGGCGTCGATGCCGTCGGCGCGCGCCCGCTCGGCGGCCAGCATCTCGGGGACGCTCGCATAGGCGCGCTCGGCGGCGAGGCCGATCGCGACCGCCGCGGCGCGCCCGCGCGCTGGATCCGAGGACAGCACGCCGGCGGACAGCTCGAACAGGTCGTCGAGCCGCGCCGCGGTCCGGTGCACCGGGCCGATGAAGCCGTGGCTGCCGCCGACGAGACCCAGCCGGAGACGCCGGCCGAAGCTCGCGAGGATCGGGTTCATGTCCTGTCCTCCCTGTCGTTCTCCGCGCCGGCCTGGATGCGCTCGGTCTCGCGCAGCGGCGCGACCAGCACCTTGTCGATCCGCCGCCCGTCCATGTCGACGACCTCGAAGCGATAGCCGCGCCAGGTGAAGGAGTCCGCCGCCCGCGGCATCCGCCCGAGCTGCCAGAGCACGAAGCCGGCGATGGTCGTGTAGTCGTGCTCGTCGGCCATGCCGGTGACGTCGAGCAGGCGCTCGACGGCATGGATCTCGAGCCGGCCGTCAATCAGCCAGGAGCCGTCGTCGCGGCGCACCGCGTCGGGCTGCTCTTCGGCGGCGTCGCGCGGCAGCTCGCCGGCGATGCCGCCGAGGATGTCGGTCGGCGTGATGATGCCCTCGATGCTGCCGTACTCGTCGATGACGACCGCCATGTGGACGCTGGAGGAGCGCAGCCGCTCGAGCAGCCGCAGCGTCGGGCTGCGCTCGGGGATGACCAGCGGTGGCCGGGCCAACGCGGCGAGGTCGAGCGGTGCACCGCGCAGCAGCGCCGCGGCGAGGTCCTTCGTGTGGACGACGCCGACGATGTCGTCGAGGCGGCCGCGGCAGACCGGGAAGCGGGCGTGACCGCTGGTGAGGATCCGGTCGCGGACGACCTCCGGCGACGCGCCGACATCGAGCCACACGACGTCGACCCGTGGCGTCATGATCGAGCGTACCGGCCGGTCGGCGAGCCACATCACGCCCTCGATCAGCTCGCGCTCGGCGCCGTGCAGCACTCCGGCCGCCGCACCCTCGGCGAGCATGGCGCGGATTTCCTCCTCGGTGACGGTGTCGCGATGCAGCGCGCTGGCACCGGCCAGTCGCAGGACGAGGCCGGTCGAGCGCTCGAGCAGCCAGACCACCGGCGCGCCGATCCGGCTCAGCAGTCGCAGCGGCCGGGCGACCCGGCTGGCGATCCGCGGCGCGTCGGCGAGCGCGAGGCGCTTGGGCACGATCTCGCCCAAAACCAGCGAGAGATAGGTGATCAACACGACGATCACGGCGAAGGCCAGGGTCTCCGCCGAGGCCCGCGGCAGGCCGGCCTCGGCGAGCCGCATGGCGAGCGGCCCGGACAGCCGGGCGCCGCCGAAGGCACCGGCCAGCACCCCGATCAGCGTGATCCCGACCTGGACCGTCGACAGGAACCGCGTCGGCTGCGCCTGCAGCGCCAGCGCGACCTTGGCGCCCTTGTGGCCCTGATCGGCCAGGGCCTGGATCCGGGCGCGCCGGGCCGAGACCATGGCCAGCTCGGCCATGGCGAAGAAGCCGTTGAGCAGGACCAGCCCGAGGATGACCAGAAGCTCGAGCCAGATCATGGCCGGAGTGCCGCCGATCGCGCCCCCGCCGGCCCGCGACACATGACCGATCCGTGACCCGCCGAATCACACGGGGGAAAGGATCGTCTGACGGGCGGCGCGAGCATGATGGGTATGTTCTACATCGGGGACGGGCGCGCCGCAGGTGGCGCGCTTGCGGGCCGAGCGCGCGGCGGTGATCATCGACGTCATTCCGGTCGAGGACGATCCGGGGTCTCAGCCGGGATCGTAGCCCTCGACGAGCACGACCTGAGACAGCGTGGCCGCGCTGCGCAGCTCGAGCAGCGGGCGGTAGTCGTCGCTGTGATAGAAGCGCTCGGCCGCGTCGGGCGAGGGGAATTCCAGCACCACCAGACGCTGCAGCGGCATCTCCCCCTCCTTGTGCTTGATCTTGCCGCCGCGGATCAGGTAGCGGCCCCCGAAGCGGGCGATCACGGGCGCCACCACCGCGCGGTAGCGCTCGAACGCCTCCGGGTCGCGTACCTCGATGTTGGCGATGATGTAGCCCTTCACGTGCCGCCCTCCGTGCGCGGCGCCCCCGGGAAGGGATGCGCGGCCGCTGTGAGGCAGTCGACGCGATCTGGTCGCTGCGGTCTTGTCAAGCTTCGCCGCCGCGCGTACCTGATTTGTATCTCAACGGGGTGCCCCATGGCGGGGCTGAGAGGCGCGGTGACGCGCAAACCCGTCGAACCTGATCCGGGTCATGCCGGCGAAGGGATTGGGATGCCAGACATCGGGTCCAGCCTCTCCGTCCCCGCCGCGACGCCCGCGGGGAGAGGCCCATTCCGAAGGCGCTAGACCTCCGTCTCTACGCCGTGCTCGATCCGGCGCGCTGTCAAGGTCGGCCGCTCGGCGCCATGGCCCGTGCCGCGGCCGAAGGCGGCGCCACGCTGCTTCAGCTGCGCGTCAAGGCGGCCACGACGCCCGACCTGGTCGCAGCGGCGCGCGAGGTCGCCGCTGCCCTCGCCGGCACCGGCGTCCCGCTGATTGTCAACGACCGGGTCGATGTGGCCCTGCTGGTCGGCGCCGGCGTCCATCTCGGCCGGGAGGACATGGCCGTGGTGGACGCGCGCCGCTTGCTGGGCAGTGCGCCGATTGTCGGCGTGACGATCCATCACGCCCACGAGGCGACGGCGCTGCCGCCCGGGGCCGCCGATTACGCCGGGCTCGGGCAGGTGTTCCCGACCGCCACCAAGGCCAGCCCGGATCCGCCACTCGGACCCGACGGGCTCGCCCGGCTCCTCGCCGCCGTTCGGCGCGCGCACCCCGCGCTGCCCTGCGTCGCGATCGCCGGCATCGACGCGCACAACGCCGCCGCGGTGATCGCCGCCGGGGTCGACGGGGTGGCGGTGCTCTCGGCCATCTTCCTGGCCGAGGACGTGACCGCCGCGACGGCGCGGCTGCGCGCCGCCGTCGACGCGGCGCTCGGCGCACGGAGGGCGGCATGATCCCCACCGCGCTCACCATCGCCGGCTCGGACAGCGGCGGCGGCGCCGGCATCCAGGCTGATCTCAAGACCTTCTCGGCCCTCGGGGTCTACGGCGCCGCGGTGCTGACCGCCCTGACCGCGCAGAACACCCGCGAAGTCACCGCCATCCACGATGTACCCGTCGAGATGGTGACGGCGCAGATCGACGCCGTGTTCAGCGACATCCGCGTCGATGCGGTGAAGGTCGGGATGCTGTCGCGGCCGGAGACGATCGCCGCGGTGGCCGACGGGCTCGCCCGCTGGCGGCCGCGCTTCGTCGTCGTCGACCCGGTGATGGTCGCCAAGTCCGGCGACCGGCTCCTGCGCGCCGACGCGGTCGCCGTGCTGCGCGAGCGGCTCCTGCCGCTGGCCACACTGCTCACCCCCAATCTGCCCGAAGCGGCCGACCTGCTGGGCGAGCGGCCGGCCACCGAGCGGCGGCAGATGGCGGGCGTGGCGGCGCGGCTGCAGGGGCTGGGCGTCGCCAATGTGCTGCTCAAGGGCGGGCATCTCGGCGGGGCGCAGAGCCCCGATCTGCTCCTCGCCGAGGGTGAGCTCTACTGGTTCGAGGGGCCGCGCGTCACCACCCGCAACACTCACGGCACCGGCTGCTCGCTGTCCTCGGCGATCGCCGCCGGCCTCGCCCGCGGGCGCCCGCTGCCGACCGCCGTCGCGGAGGCGAAGCGCTGGCTCGAGGCTGCCCTGCGCGCCGCCGATCGGCTCGGGATCGGCCACGGCCACGGGCCGGTCCACCACTTCCACGCGCTGTGGCCCGTTCTGGAGGACGCCTGATGACGACCCGTCGCCGGCTGCTCGCCGTTACCGCCGCCGCGGCCGTGGCCGCCCCGGCGGTGGTCCGCGCCGAGGTGCCGATCGTGTGGCGGATGGTCACGTCCTGGCCGCGCAACCTGCCCGGGCCGGGCATGACCGCGCAGCGCCTCGCCGAGCGCATCACGGCGATGAGCGGCGGCCGCCTGCAGGTCGAGCTCTACGCCGCGGGTGAACTGGTGCCGGCGCTCGAGGTGCTCGACGCGGTCGAGGCCGGCACCGCCGAGATGGCCCACAGCGCCTCGTTCTTCTGGGCCGGCAAGATGCCGGCGGCACCGTTCTTCACGAGCGTGCCGTTCGGGCTCCTGCCGCTCGAGCACATGGCGTGGATCGAGCACGGCGGCGGCCAGGTGCTGTGGGACGAGCTCTACGAGCCGTTCGGTGTCAAGCCGTTCATGGCGGGCAACACCGGGACCTCGATGGGCGGCTGGTTCCGCAAGGAGATCCACGGGCTCGCCGACCTCCAGGGCGTCAAGTTCCGGATCCCCGGCCTCGGCGGCGACATGATGCGCGCGCTGGGCGCGGTGCCGACCTTGATCCCACCGCCGGAGATGCTCCCGGCGCTGCTCAGCGGTGCCATCGACGCCACCGAGTTCCTCGGTCCCTGGAGCGATCTCGCCGCCGGCTTCTACAAGGCCGCACCCTACTATTACTGGCCCGGCCTGCACGAGCCGAACGGCACGGGCGAGGCGATCGTCGCTCTGCCGGCGTGGCGCAGCCTGCCCGAGGACCTGCGCGCCGTGGTCGAGAACGCCTGCCGGGCCGAGGCGGCCTACGCCGTGGCGGAATCCGACTGGCACAACCAGGGTGCGCTCGAAGTCCTGGTGCGCGACCACGGCGTGCAGCTCCGCCGCTTTCCGTCCGACGTCGAAAAGGCGGCGCGCGAAGCGGCCGCGGACGTGCTCGCCCGGTTCGCGGCCATGGGCGGGATCGAGGCGCGCATCTACGGATCCTTCAACGCCATGCAGCGCCGCGCCATCGGCTGGTCGCGCTACTCGGCACAGGCCTTCCTCGAGGCCCGCAACAGTGCATGAGACGGCGCCCGAGGTCACGTTGGGCGTGCCCCGGCTGGCCTGGGGCGACACGCTCCTGTTCGAGAACCTGCGCTTTCGCCTCGATGCCGGGCGCTGGACCTGCCTGCTCGGGCCCTCCGGGGTCGGCAAGACCACGCTCTTGCGCCTCATCGCCGGGCTCGAGCCCGGGGCCCTGGTCGCCACCGGTGACGGCCGTCCGCTTAAGGGCCGCGTCGCGCTGATGGCGCAGCAGGATCTGCTGCTGCCCTGGCTCACAGCGCAGAACAACGTGCTGCTCGGGCACCGTCTGCGCGGCCGACGGGTCGGCGCGGTCGAGCGCGAGCGGGCGATGGCCCTGCTGGAGGCGGTCGGCCTCGCCGGTGACGCGGCCAAGCGCCCGGCCGAACTCTCCGGGGGGATGCGCCAGCGGGTCGCGCTGGCCCGCACGCTCATGGAGGACCGTCCGGTCGTCCTGATGGACGAGCCGTTCTCCGCCCTCGACGCGATCACCCGGCACCGGCTCCAGGATCTCGCCGCGGCGCTGCTGACCGGACGGACCGTTCTGCTGGTCACCCACAACCCGCTGGAGGCGTTGCGTCTCGGCCACAAGGTCTGGGTTCTCGGCGGCCGGCCGGGCCGGCTGCAGGGGCCGATCGTTCCACCGGGCGCACCGGCGCGCGATCCGGCCGAGCCGCACCTGCTCGCCATGCAAGCCGAGCTGCTCAAGGAGCTGGCGAGTTCGCTCGCGCGCCTGGAGGCCGCATCGTGAGCTCGCTGCGGCCGCTGGTCGTCGGCTTCGGCCTGCTCGTTCTGTGGGACCTGCTGGTCCGGCTGACCGGGGTGCCGCCGTTCATCCTGCCTTCGCCCGTGGCCGTCGGCGCGGCGCTGGCCAGCCGCTTCGAGCTGATCCTCGGCCACGCCGCGGTGACCGCCGCCGAGATCCTGCTCGGCCTGCTGATCGGCAGCCTGCTCGGCATCGCCACGGCGATCGTCATCGCCGCGGTGCGCGGCGCACGGGCCTGGATGCTGCCGGTGCTCGTGGTGAGCCAGGCCCTGCCGGTCTTCGCGCTCGCCCCGCTGCTCGTGCTCTGGCTCGGTTACGGCATGGCATCGAAGGTGGCGATGGCCGTGCTGATCATCTTCTTCCCGGTCACCGCCGCCTTCCATGACGGGCTGCGCCGCACCGAGCCCGGCTGGCTCGAGCTGGCGCGCACCATGGACGCGACGCCGGCGGCGATCCTCTGGCGCATCCGCGTCCCGGCGGCGCTGCCGGCCCTGGCCTCGGGCCTGCGCGTCGCCGCGGCGGTGGCGCCGATCGGTGCCGTCGTCGGCGAGTGGGTCGGCTCCTCGCGCGGGCTCGGCTACCTGATGCTGCAGGCCAATGCGCGCATGCAGGTGGACCTGATGTTCGCCGCGCTCGCCGTACTCGCGGCGATGGCGCTGCTCCTCTGGTTCGCCCTCGACCGGGCGCTGCGCCGGGTCGTGCCCTGGCAGCCCGACGCCCCCGCCCACCCCTGACCGTGGAGCCCTCGATGCCGACGCCGGTGCTGGCCCTGGCCCTTCTCCTGCTCGCTGGACCGGCGCACGCCGCCGACCGGCTGACCGTGATCCTCGACTGGTTCGTCAACCCCGACCACGGGCCGCTGATCGTCGCCCGCGAGAAGGGCTTCTTCGCCGCCGAGGGGCTGGAGGTCGAGCTGGTGGCGCCGGCCGATCCCAACGATCCGCCCAAGCTCGTCGCCGCCGGCCAGGCCGACCTCGCCGTGTCCTATCAGCCGCAGCTCCACCTCCAGGTGCAGGAGGGCCTGCCGCTGGTGCGGATCGGCACGCTCGTCGCCACGCCGCTCAACTCGCTGGTCGTGCTGGCCGACGGGCCGGTGCAGGCGATCGCCGACCTGAAGGGTGGCAAGGTCGGCTTCTCGGTCGGCGGTTTCGAGGAGGCGCTGTTGGGCGGGATGCTCGCCGGGCATGGGCTCACGCTCGCCGACGTCGAGCTGGTGAATGTCAACTTCTCGCTGTCGCCGTCGCTGATCACCGGTCAGGTCGATGCCGTGATCGGTGCCTTCCGCAACTTCGAGCTCAACCAGATGGACCTCGCCGGGCACCCGGGGCGCGCTTTCTTCCCCGAGGAGGAAGGCGTGCCGCCCTATGACGAGCTGATCTACGTGGCCCATCGCGATCGCCTGGATCGCCCGGAGCTGCGCCGCTTCCTCGCCGCGGTCGAGCGGGCGACCCACTGGCTGGTCAACCGCCCCGCGGAGGCGTGGGACCTGTTCCGCGCCACCGACCCGGCGCTCGACGACGAGCTGAATGCCCGCGCCTGGTCCGACACCCTGCCGCGCTTCGCCCACAGCCCGGCGGCCCTCGACCATGGCCGCTACGCCCGCTTCGCGGCGTTCCTCGAGGAACGCGGCCTGCTCGACGCGCCGCCGCCGGTGGCCAGCTACGCCGTGGATCTGTTCGCGAGGCCCTGAGCCGCGACGGCTCCCTCGCCGCTGGCGAACGCGGCGAGGAACGCGCCGCGCGGCTCGACCAGGTCGGCGAGGGTCCAGGTCGCGAGCGAGCCGAGGAAGGCGTCGGCGGCGTCGGCCAGGGCGCGCTGCAGCCGGCAGCCCGCCTGCAGGCGGCAATGGCCGTTGCGCGGTGCGAAGCATTCCGCCAGCGCGAAGTCCGTCTCGGTGTGGCGGATCACCTCGTCGAGGCGGATCATGGCCGGTGCGGCGGCGAGCCGGAAGCCGCCGCTGCGCCCGCGCAGCGAGGTGAGCAGCCCGGCCCGCGCCAGCTCGTGCACGATCTTGCGCACATGGCCCTGCGGGATGCCGTAGCTTCCAGCGACCTCGGCGATCGAGGTCAGCTCGGGATGGCGCGCTGCGGCGAACATCAAGGTCCGCAGCGCGTAGTCGGAATAGGTCGTGAGGCGCACCGCGATCCGCCCGGGCTCTGATCCGGGCGGTTATAGGCGCGCGGCGAGATCGCGGCGAGGTGGCGAATTCGCGTCCACCTCGCCGAGCAGCAGCAACTGGAGCCCGCGGGCCGCGGCCAGCGCGCAGGTCAAGGCGAGCAGGCCATGCGCCAGAACGGTCTGCTCGTCCTGCCGATAGCCGGTGCAGAGGCGGTCCGGGACGGTAGCGTAGAACCACGCCATGAACAGGCCCATGGAGTAGGCCTTCGCCTCGAGCGCGCCGCGCAGCAGCAGCGGCAGGCGCCACCAAGCGGCGGCGAGCGCGAAGCCGGCGACCGGGAGGCTCACGAACTTGGCGCCGGCGAAGAGCGGCACCCGCAGCGCGCGGTCGATCGACAGCGGCAGCATCCAGAAGGCGGCGACGAAGAGGAACAGGAGCAGCGCCGCGCCGGCGTAGCGACCGGCCAGCTTCGCCAGCGCGCGCAGGGTGCCGTGGTCGAGGCCCGCGGCCGCGACGCCGAGCAGGACGAGCGCCGGGATCTGCACCAGCACGTTGCCCAACAGGGTCGCCTCGAGCACGTGGCGCAGCGGCGGCGCGGCGAGCGCGCTCCACAACAGCACGAGCGCCGCGACCGGTGCGAGGGACCGGCGCTTCATGCGACCAGCGCTCCGGCACGGGCGAGCGCCGCGTCGACGCTGGCGGTGATCGCGACGAGATCGCCGCTACCGTCGACGACATGCAGCGCGGCGTTGTGCACGAAGCCACCCTGACCGTCCGGCAGGACCACGACCTCGAACAGGTCGAGGAGCCGGGTGAGGTCGGTGGCGGCCAGCGGGCGAACGATCCGCCAGACCCGCGGGTCGGCGCGGTGACGGGCGGCGTAGTCCGCCAGTTCCGGAACCTCGTCACGGGCCAGATCGAAGCTGACGCTGCACAAGCCCACCCGGGACACGAGCTGATCGCGGCGGATCGCCGCCTGAAGCTGTTCGAACTGGTTGCCCAGCTCGAGGCACAGTGTGGGGCAGCTCGTGTAGACGAAATCGACGATGCAGGCGCGCCCGCCCGCGACCGGCAACGGCGCGACCCTGCCCGTCTGGTCGATGACCGGCAGCGGCGGGACCGGGCGCGGGCGACGGGCGACGTCGAGGCGGCGCGCGGCGTCAGCGGTGAAGGCGCGAAAGCCGCGGGTGTGCGCCGCGAGAGCCGTCGTGCCCGCGCTGGCGACGAGCAGCCCGGCGAGGACGGAGCGCCGATCGATGGTGCGTCACCTCCGGCCCGGCGCGGCGAGGCGCAGGACGAACCGGCCGACCATCGCCGTCGCCGCGAGAATCACGAGGAGCGCGGCGAGCGCGCCGATGCGGTCGAAGACCATCCACTCCGGCGCGTGGACCGCCCAGCGGCGCGGCACGCTGGCCCAGCCGCCGAAGAGGAAGGCCAGCACGAACACCGTGCCGCCGCCGAGATAGGCCCAGAAGGTGGCGGCCTCGACGCCGGCGAGGCGCTCGCCGGGGCGGCGCACCAGCCACGCCATGACGCCCAGCGCCATCGCGATCTCGCCCAGGAGCAGGTAGGTGTGGAAGTGGCCGGGCACCCACAGCGTGTTGTGCAGGATCCGGTTGATGCCGATCATGCCGTCGATGATGGCCGGGACGACCCCGACCGCCCAGCCGGCGACGCCGGTGACGAGCAGTGCCATCGGCAGGTCCCATCGCACCGGTGCCCGATAGAGGTAGGCCAGGAGCGACAGCACGGTCACCACGAGCAGCGGCAGGCCGCTGGCGTAGGACAGGACCTGGCCCAGTACCAGGGCCCAGGGCGGCATGACGGTGTCCTGCAGCAGGTGATGCGGGTAGACCGCCATCACGAGCAGGATAATCGCGGCCCAGGCGGCGGCGAAGGCACGGCTCGTCTTCCAGGGGCGGCCGGTATATTCGGGCACGATCTCGTAGACCGCGATGACCGCCATGTAGATGCTCGCGTTGATGAAGACGTGGCCAAAGAAGTAAATCATGTTCTTGGCCGCGAGCGGATCGACGAGGAAGCTCGGCACCAGGGCGTTGACCAGCATGGCCAGCACCACCGCCGCGCCGACGACGATCCCCAGCGTGTTGAACACGGTGGCGGCACTGGCCGCGACCACCGTCGGCGGCGGTAGCGGGTCCTGGCTGCCGCGCAGGAGCAGGGGCAAAGCCAGCGCGCGCCCGAGATTGCCATAGGCGGCGATCGCACCTCGGCCGATCTCGAGATGCAGCAGCAGGAAGCCGACGCCGACGAGCAGCAGGCCGAGCAGATAGATGACCGCCGCGGTCGGCGCCCAGACACCGCCCGAGACGGTCGGGAGGGGGTGGAGGAAGGTCCAGGCGCCGGCGAAGCCGGTGACGAAGATGGCGGCCAGGATCAGCACTACCCCGGCCAGGAAGAAGGCCAGGAAGACCGCCGGGACCCAGGCTGTGAGACGGAGATGGCGGGCGGCGAACAGCCACATGACCGCCGCCCCGGTGAGGCCGGCCGTGCCGACCATGCCGATGCCGTGCGCCGTCATCAGCCGGTAGAACAGCTCGGGCTCGAGGGTCAGCCAGCCGCCCTGCGCCGCACGCATCGCGGCCCCGAACAGGGCCAGCAGCAGGAACACCACTCCGCCCAGCGCCAGGATCAGGCGGATGGTCGGCTCGGCCGCGCCGGTGCTCGCGGCGGGCAGGTCGATCCGGGCCGTGGCCATGGCTCAGCCCTCCCGCTCGCGGACGGTCAACTCGGCCAACATGTCGTGATGGACCAGCCCGCAATATTCGAGGCAGAGGACACGATAGGTACCCGGCTCGCTGAAGGTCCAGGCGACGCGGTTGATCCAGCCCGGCATCGCCTGGGTCTGGAACAGCAGGGTGCCCCCTTCGTCGTAGACGGCGAAGCCGTGGTTGACGTCGGTTGCGGTCACCTCGAACAGAACGGGCACCCCGGCTGGCAGCTCGCTCGGTGTGATTTCCCAGCTCCATTGGCTGCCCAGGACGCGGACACGCTCCGCGGGATCGGCCGGCGTGGCGTGCGGCCAGCTCGCCAGCGAGACGCCGCTCACCGCGACGCCGAAGGCAACGAGCCCCCAGAACAGGCGGTTGCGGACGCGCTCGATCGCGGGCGCCGCCGCCGCCTCGCCGGTGCTCAGGATGACGCGGACGAAAGCGGCAATGACCACGGCGATCAACAGAAGGGTGACGAGAAGGACCGAGGTCTGCATCGCGATTGCCTCCCTGCCAGCCTAAAACATCTCACTAAGTGGAGCGTTTTTGTCAAGGCCGCAGGACAAGGGGCCGTGCTCCGGGGCGCGACCACCCGGTGACGTCGCGGCCCGGCGGACCGCGGTCGCGCTGAGTTCGCTCAGCCCCGCCGTCGCGCCACGGCGTCGGTCAGCACGCAGAGCAGCTCGAACATGATGCTAACCCCGACCCAGGCGGTCGCCCCGCTCGGGTCGAAGGGTGGCGAGACCTCGACGAGGTCGGCGCCGATCAGGTTCAGCCCCTGCAGCCTGCGGACCATGCGCTGCGCCATGTGCGTGCTGAACCCGCCGATCTCGGGCGTGCCGGTGCCGGGCGCCTGGCTCGGGTCGATCCCGTCGATGTCGAAGCTGACATAGCAGGGCCGGTCGCCGACGATGCCGCGTGCTTCCTCGAGCACCGCGTCCGGCCCGCGGTCCATGAGCTCCTCGATCATCACGACGCGCACGCCGTGGTCCCGGGCCCACTGCACGTCCTCGCCGTCATAGGCCGTGCCGCGGATCCCGATCTGCACGACCTTCGTGGTGTCGAGCAGCCCCTCCTCGGCGGCGCGGCGGAACGGCGTGCCGTGGGTGTAGCGGAACCCGCCAAAGTAGCTGTCGTAGAAGTCGGTGTGCGCGTCGAAATGGATCATGGCGAGCGGGGCGCGGCTGCCGGCGATGCCGCGCAGCACCGGCAGCGTGCAGAGATGATCCCCGCCGGCGGTCATCGGCACGATGCCGCGCGCGGCGACCTGCTCGTAGAAGGCGGTGACGCGCCGCAGCCCGTCCTGGAGGTCGGCCGGATTCACCGGGGAGTCGCCGAGATCGGCGCATCGCGCGGTGGTCCACGGGTTGATGCCCGTCGCCTGGTTGATGTTGCGGATCATGGTGGAGAGATCGCGGAGCTGGCGTGGCCCGTGGCGCGGCCCCGGGCGGTTCGTGGTCCCTCCGTCCCAGGGCACACCGATCAGCCCGACCTCGACCCCGTCGGCCGCCTCGACCGGCAGATGCGGCAGGCGCATGAAGGTCGGGATGCCGGCGAACCGCGGCAGGTCCATGCCGGAGAGGGGCTCGAAGCGGGTCGCGGTCACGGGCGGGGCTCCATCAGGGTGAGCAGACGGCCGCCGGCAGCGAGGCGCCGGGCGAGACGCTGCTTGGTGGCCGTCTGGCCGGGGGTGTCGTCGCGCAGCCACTGCGCCAGGGTCGCCAGCACGATCCCGGTCATGCCGACTTCCTGGAGCTGGCGCAGGCGGCCGCGGCCCGGCACCCGCGCCGCGTCGAGCAGGTCGTGGACCAGCCGCGACAGGTCGAAGATCAGCGGCACCCAATGCTGCGGATGGCCGGGATAGAGCTTGGTCAGGAGCACCTCGCGCGCGATGTCGCGCTGCGGGGCGAGGAAGTCGAGCCAGCGTTCGAGGACCAGCGCGAGCCGCCGGTCGGCGCCCAGCCCGTCGAGAGTTCCTGCCGGGACCGCGAGCATGGCGAGCCGCGCCTGCGTGAACCAGGCGTTGGCGATGGCGTCGATGTCGCGGAAGCGCTTGGCGATGTCGACCAGCGGGACCTCCAGCCGCTCGGCGATCCGGTGCAGCCGGACCTGGTCCCAGCCCTCGGCCGCGGCGAGGTCGAGCGCCGCCCGAACCGCGCGCGCCGCGAGATCGTCCCGTTCGCCGGTGGCGGTTGTCATGGCCCTCCTCGCAGCTGCTAGCCTGCGCGGAGCCGGACCGGACGGCAAGAGCAGGGGAGGACCGCAGATGGACGGCGAGGCGTTGCGCGCGCTCCAGGCGCCGCTCAAGGCGCGCTATCGCGACGACCCCCTCGCGGCGGTCGTGACGCTGCATGCGAGCGGCGAGCTGGGGGGCGAGGGTCCGAGCTGCCGGGTCGAGACCGGCCGGGCGCTGGTCGAGGCCGGCCTGCACCCGGCCACCGGCGGCACGGGGCTGCAGGCCTGCTCGGGCGACATGCTGCTCGAGGCGCTGGTCGCCTGCGCCGGGGTCACGCTCTCGGCCGTGGCGACTGCGCTCGGCATCGCGCTGCGCGGCGGGCGGGTGCGGGTCGAGGGCGACCTCGACTTCCGCGGCACGCTTGGCGTCGCCAAGGACGCGCCGGTGGGCTTCCGCGAGATCCGCCTCGCCTTCGAGCTCGACACCGACGCCGATGCCGCGATGCAGGCCCGCCTGCTCGAGCTGACCGAGCGCTACTGCGTCGTCCTGCAGACCTTGCGCGCCCCACCGCGGACCAGCGCGACGCTCACCGTCGGCCCGTCGGGTCCCTAGCTGCGTCCGCCCCGGCCTTGCCCCGGATCGTCGTGCCGCCAACCTACAAGCGGCGGTGCGGCCAGGGGCGCGAGGCGAGATGAGCATTCGACCGGTCCGGCAGATCAGCGAGTCACGGCCGACCCTCGAGGGGGCGGGCGTCAAGCTGCGCCGCGCCTTCGGCTTCGGCGACACGAGCAGCACCGATCCGTTCCTGCTCTTCGACGACTTCCGCAACGAGCGGCCCGAGGACTATCGCGCCGGCTTCCCGTGGCATCCGCACCGCGGCATCGAGACAATCACCTATGTGCTCGCCGGCACGGTCGAGCATGGCGACAGCCTCGGTAACCGCGGCCGCCTCGGGGCCGGCGACGTCCAGTGGATGACCGCCGGCAGCGGCATCCTCCACCAGGAGATGCCGCAGGGCGATGCGCAGGGCCGGATGCACGGCTTCCAGCTCTGGGCCAACCTGCCCGCGTCGCTGAAGATGACCCGCCCGCGCTATCAGGACGTGCCCGGTGCGGCGATCCCCGAGATCGTCGACGACGACGGCACCACGGTCCGCGTCATCTGCGGCGAGTTCTGGGGCCGGCGCGGGCCGGTCGACGGGATCGCCGCCGAGCCGCGTTATCTCGACATAACGGTACCGCCCGGAAAGCGGCGCAGCTTCCCGGTCGAGGCGGGCAGGAGCGCCTTCGCCTACGTGTTCGACGGCGGCGGAAGCTTCCGCGACGCGTCGCAGCCGCGGGGTGTGCTCACCGAGCGCGCGGGCGACGCGGGCGAGACGCTGGTCCGCGAGCGGACCGGCAACCGCTCGCTGGTCCTGTTCGGCGATGGTGACGAGGTCACGGTCCAGGCCGGCGAGGAAGGGATCCGCTTCCTGCTGATCTCCGGTCGTCCGCTCGAGGAGCCGATCGCCTGGTACGGGCCGATCGTCATGAACAGCCGTGCCGAGCTCGAGCGGGCCGTGGCCGAGCTGCGCGCCGGGACCTTCATCAAGCATCGGTGACCTCGCCGGCGCTGGATTGATCCAGGTCAACCTCTCCCGTTCCCGAAGCGCTATCGTGCCTTGACCGCACTACGGGGCGCCGGGGTGGGGTGCGCAGAGGAGGGAGGCGCGCATGAGGAGGATCCTGGTCGCGGTGGATGGCTCGGAGCCTGCGCGGCGGGCGGTGCGGCGGGCGGCCGACCTCGCCGTCAAGTATGGCGCCGAGCTGCTGCTGGTGAATGTGCTGCCGAGCGGCGCCCGTGAGGTCGTACCCAGGGAACTCGCCGCGTACGCCGAGATCGAGCATATCCACGTGACCAAGGGCGACCTGCTGCGCGGCATCGCCGAGCAGATCCTCCGCCAGGCCGAGGCGGACGCGCGCGAGGCCGGCGTCGCCGAGGTGCGCAGCATGGTCGAGACCGGCGATCCGGCCACCGCCATCGCCGAGGTCGCGCGGACCGAGAAGGCCGACCTGATCGTCATGGGGCGGCGCGGGCTGGGGATGCTCGCTGGCCTGCTCCTCGGCAGCGTCTCGCACAAGGTGACCCAGCTCGCCGCCTGCGACTGCTTGTTGGTGGCCTGATCCGAGGAGCACGAACCATGGTCAAGCTCGCCGCTCTCGCGGCCACGATCGCATGCCTCGCCGCGCCGCAGCTGGTGCTGGCGGCGCCGCCCGAGGGTGACGCCGCCGCCGGGCGCGAGGTCGCCGAGCGCTGGTGCGCCCGCTGCCACGACATCGCCCCCGGCGGCGCGTTCCGCCAGGAGCCGCCCGCCTTCGCCGCGATCGCCGTCTATCGCACCCCGGAGCGCATCTGGGCGCAGATCGTGGCACCCCAGGTCCACACCGCGATGCCCGACCTGGCCTCGGTGCTGGGCCTCAGCGCTGCGGATCTCACCGCCTACATCACCTCGCTCGAGCCGCCGCCCCTACCCTGAGGCGCGGCGGGGCGGAGCCGTTCGCCGCGCTCCCGCGCTCGTTCCCCCTCGACGCGGCGGATCGCGACCGACCGGGGCCGCATCTGCCCGCGCGCTTCCCGCGCCGCGTGCGGTCGGCTAGGCATGCAGCACGGGACGATGCGGGGCAGGGCCGCGTCGTCGCCGCGGGGCGCCTGCCGCCATGCTCGAGTCGGTCCTGATCGCCAACCGTGGCGAGATCGCCTGCCGGATCGTCCGCACCTGCCGGCGGCTCGGGGTGCGGACCGTGGCGGTGTTCTCGGACGCCGACCGCGACGCGCTGCATGTGCGCCTGGCCGACGAGGCGGTGCGCATCGGGCCGCCGCCGCCAGGCGAGAGCTATCTCAAGATCGAGGCGCTGCTCGACGCCGCCCGTCGGACCGGAGCGGCCGCGATCCATCCGGGTTACGGCTTCCTCTCCGAGCGCGCCGCCTTCGCCCGGGCCGTGAGCGACGCCGGGCTGGTCTGGATCGGCCCGCCGGCCGCCGCGATCGAGGCGATGGGCGGCAAGGACACGGCCAAGCGGCTGATGCGCGCGGCCGGCGTTCCGGTGGTCCCCGGCTACGACGACGAGGATCAGGACGACGCCCGCCTCGCCGGCGCCGCGGCGGAGATCGGCTTTCCCGTCCTGCTCAAGGCCGCGGCCGGCGGCGGCGGCAAGGGCATGCGGATCGTCGAGGGCGCCGGCGATCTCGGCGAGGCCCTGGCCGCGGCGCGGCGCGAGGCGCTGGGCGCCTTCGGCGACGGTCGGATGATCGTCGAGAAGTACCTGCGTCGGCCGCGCCACGTCGAGATCCAGGTGTTCGCCGACCGGCATGGCAACGCCGTGCATCTGTTCGAACGCGACTGCTCGCTGCAGCGGCGCCATCAGAAGGTGCTCGAGGAGTCGCCGGCGCCGGGCCTGCCGGCGGCGACCCGTGCGGCCATGGGGGCGGCCGGCGTCGCGGCGGCACGCGCCGTCGGCTACGTCAACGCCGGCACGGTCGAGTTCCTTCTCGCTCCGGACGGCGGCTTCTACTTCATCGAGATGAATACCCGGCTCCAGGTCGAGCATCCGGTGACGGAGATGATCACCGGGCTCGACCTCGTCGAGTGGCAGCTTCGCGTGGCGGCCGGCGAGCCGCTGCCGCTGGCCCAGGAGCAGCTCGCCATCCGCGGCCACGCGGTGGAGGTGCGGGTCTATGCGGAGGACGCGGCGCGCGGCTGGCTGCCCTCGGCCGGGCGGCTCGCGCGGCTGCACTTCCCCGAGCCCGCGGCCGATCTGCGCATCGAGACCGGCGTCGCCGAGGGCGACGAGGTCACCACCTTCTACGACCCGATGATCGCCAAGATCGTCGCCCACGGGCCCGACCGCGCCGCGGCCATGGGGCGGCTCGCCGCAGCGCTCGACGCCTGCGTCATCGCCGGGCCGACGACCAACCTCGCCTTCCTGCGCGCGGTCATCGCGACGCCGGAGCTGCAAGCCGGCGCGGTCGACACCGGCTGGCTCGACCGCGCCGGCGCACCGATTGCCACAGCACCGGAGCCGGACGATGCCGATCTGCTGCTCGCCGCCCTCGCCGCGGTGGCCGATCTCGCCGAGCGCGGCCGGCGCCGCGCCGGCGGCTCGGCCGATCCCACCTCGCCCTGGCACCGGACCGACGGCTGGCGCCTGAACGGCCCGAGCCGGCAGATCCTGCGTGTCGCCGGCGGCGCGCGCAGCGAGGTCCTGACCATCGAGCGCGACCGCGGCGCGAGCTGGGCGATCCTCGGTGAGGTACGCCGTGCGGTCCGCTTCGGCGCCGAGGGCGACGGGCGCTTCTGGGCCGAGCTGGACGGCCATCGCCTGCGCTATCGGGCGAGCCTGCTCGGCGATCGCCTGACCCTGGTGCATCGCGGCCGGCGGCTCGAGCTGACCCTGCCCGACGCCGCGCCGCACGGCGAGGAGGACGAAGCCGGCCCCGACCTGCTCACCGCGCCCATGCCCGGGCGCGTCGTGCGCCTGCTCGTCGCCGTCGGCGATCGGGTCGAGAAGGGCCAGACGCTCGCCGTGCTCGAGGCGATGAAGATGGAGCAGCGGTTCACCGCGCCGCGCGACGGGGTGGTGGCGGCGCTGCACGTCGCCGAGGGCGAGCAGATCGCCGAGGGCACGCGCCTGCTCGACCTCGGCGCGGAGGACGGCGGGTGAGCGATCCGCTGGCCGGCGTCCCCACAGCGGTCACGGTCGTCGAGGTCGGCCCGCGCGACGGACTGCAGAACGAGCCGCAGCCGGTGCCGCTCGCGGAGAAGGTGGCGCTCATCGAGGCGCTGGCGGCGGCCGGCCTGCCGGTGGTCGAGGCCGGCGCCTTCGTCTCGCCCCGCTGGGTGCCGCAGATGGCCGACAGCGCCGAGGTGCTGCGCGCCA
>CALKJU010000062.1 GCA_937995535.1 uncultured Alphaproteobacteria bacterium | reverse complement strand
AATGATGCCGGTCGCTGTGATCGCCGATCCCGAGCTGACGCTGGAGCTTCCTCCCGACGTCACGGTGGGAACCGGTATGGACGCCCTCGCACACTCCCTGGAGGCGTACTGTGCCCCCTCTTTCCATCCGATGTCGGAGGGCATCGCGGTCGAAGGCATTCGCCTGGTCAAGCGTAGCCTGCAACGTGCGTTCGATGAGCCGAACGACATCGAAGCTCGGGCTCACATGATGGCCGCGGCCATGATGGGCGCGGTTGCGTTTCAGCGCGGGTTGGGAGCTATCCATGCCCTCTCCCATCCGGTCGGAGCACTCTACGACACCCATCACGGCCTGACCAACGCCGTGTTCATGCCTTATGTGCTGGCCTACAACCGGCCGGTGATCGAGGCCAAGCTGGAGCGTCTCGCCGCCTGGCTCGGCCTCGCCGGGCGCGGCTTCGAGGGGGTGCAGGGCTGGATCCTGGCGCTGCGCGAGGAGCTCGGCATCCCGCACACGCTGGCCGGGCTCGGCATCGCCGACGACCGGTTCGACGAACTGGCGGCGATGGCCGTCGCGGATCCGACCGCCGGCGGCAACCCGCGCGAGCTGACCCGCGACGCCGCCCGCGCCCTGCTCGACCAGGCTTGGAGCGGCAAGGGAGTGTGACCAGCTGGGCAGCTTCCGCGCGGCGGCCCTCTACGTCGCGCTGAGCTTCGCCGCGGGTGCCGTTCTCGGTCCGCTGCGCGAGCTGCTGTTGGCGCCACGCATCGGCCGTGACGCGGCTCTGCTCGCGGAAGCGCCGCTGATGCTCGCGGCGATCGCGCTGGCGGCGCGCTACGTGACGCGGCGCCTCGGCGTGCCGGCCGACCTGCGGCATCGGTCGGCGATGGGCGCGATCGCCCTGCTCCTGCTGCTCGCCGTGGAGCTGGCGCTTGGTGGGCTCATCCGCGGTCGCACCATCGCCGCACAGGTCGCGGACTGGGCGAGCCTGTTCGGCGCCGTCACCTGGCTGCTCTACCTCGCCTTCGCCGCCATGCCCGCGCTCCTGCTCGGGCGCTGGCGTTAGCCTTCCATCAGCGCCAGCAGCCCGGCGAGGAGCTGCATCGGGGTCGGCGGGCAGCCCTTGATGTGCAGGGCCACGGGCAGGACCTCGCTGACCGCGCCGGTTCCGGCGACGATCCCAGGCGCGCCGACGAAGGCGCCGCAGCCGGCGCCGCAGTCGCCGACCGCCACGACCCAGCGCGGCTCCGGGGTGCAGTCCCAGGCGCGCCGCAGCGCGAAGGCCATGTTGCGCGTGACCGGGCCGGTCACCAGGAGCACGTCGGCATGGCGCGGGCTCGCGACGAAGCGCAGGCCGAACCGCTCGACGTCGTAGACCGGATTGTTGAGCGCGTGGATCTCCAGCTCGCAGCCGTTGCAGGAGCCGGCGTCGACCTCGCGGATCGAGAGCGAGCGGCCGAGCCGGCGGCGCGCCGCAGCGTCGACGGTTCGGGCCAGTTCGGCCAGGGCGTCCGTGGCCGGCGCCGGCGCCGCGACCGTCGCCGGTCCGCCGAGCAGGCCGCGCAGGAGGAGGCCCGCCCTCACAGGTCGTGACCCGCGTAGGAGCAGTTGAAGCTCTTGTTGCACAGAGGAAAGTCGGCGACGATGTTGCCCTCGATCGCGGCCTCCAGCAGCGGCCACTGGAACCACGAGGGATCGCGCGGATGGCAGCGCGCGACCTTGCCGTCCGGCGCCAGCCGCAGCCAGACCAGCACGTCGCCGCGAAAGCCCTCGACCAGCGCCAGACCTTCCGCGGCGCCCGCCGGCGGTGGCAGGGAGACCGTCAGCGGGCCGCCCGGCAGGTCGGCGACGAGCTGCTCGATCAGGCCGAGGCTATGCTGGACCTCGTCGACGCGTACCCAGAGTCGCGCATCGACGTCGCCGGTGGTGCGCGTCGGCACGGCGAGGCGCAGCCGGTCGTAAGGCGGGTAGGGGAGGTCGCGACGGGTGTCGAAGTCTCGTCCCGAGGCGCGCCCGACGAAGCCGCCCGCTGCCCACTGGCGGACCAGCGCCGCGCCGACGACGCCGGTCGTCACGGTCCGGTCGCGCAGCGACGGCGTGCGGTCGTAGACTGCAGCGAGCTCCGCGAGGCGCGGGCGGATCTCCGCCGCCAGCGCGCGCAGGCGTCGGCCGCCGGCCTCGTCCAGGTCGATGGCGACGCCGCCGGGCACCACCCGATCCATCATCAGGCGGTGGCCGAACAGCTCCCCCGCGGTCCGGAGCACGCCCTCGCGGAGCAGCGCGGCATGCGCGTGGATCAAGGTGAAGGCGGCGTCGTTGCAGATGGCGCCGATGTCGCCGAGGTGATTGGCGGCGCGCTCGAGCTCGGCCATGACGCCGCGCAGCGCCTGGGCCCGCGGCGGCGCCTGCACGGCCAAGGCGGCCTCGGCGGCGCGGGCGAATGCCACGCCGTAGGCGACCGTGCTGTCGCCGGAGACGCGGGCGACGATCCGCGCCGCCTCGAGCAGCCCGGTACCGGCCAGCCGCCGCTCGATGCCCTTGTGCACCCAGCCCAGCCGCTGCTCCAGCCGCACCACGGTCTCGCCATTGGCGGTGAAGCGGAAATGGCCCGGCTCGATGATGCCCGCATGGATCGGCCCGACCGGGATCTCATGCAGCCCCGGCCCTTCGGCCGGGAGAAAGTCGTAGGGCTGGTCGACGGCGGCGAGCCACGGGCGCAGGTCAGAGGCGCCGACCGGTTCGAGGCCCCAAAGATCGCGCACGGCGCGCTCCAGCCGGATCGCCGGTGCGTGCAGTTCGCCGACCGACGGGAACCGGCCGTCCGGGCACGGCAGGCTGACGACGGCAACGCCCTGCTCCATGCCGCGGTGCAGGGCCAGATGCACCGCGTCCGGCTCTCCCCACAGGCCCAGCAGGTCGGCGGCGCCGTCGCCGAGGCGTGCGCCGACGGCCTGCCACGTCGCCTCGTCGACGACGTGGCGCGGCCAGGGGTGATGCGCCGGGAGCGGCGCGAAGGGCGCGAGGAGGGTCATCCGAGGAGTGCCGCGACGTGCTCGAACCAGCGCACCACCGGTGGCGGCAGCCACAGACCGGCGAGCAGCACGAGTCCGAGATGGGCGAACATCGGCAGGTAGGACGCCCTGACCGGCGCGGTCGAGCCGGTCGGCGTGCCGAACAGCACGCCCTGCAGGCGGAGGATCAGCGCCCCGAACGCGGTCAGGAGGCCGAGGGTCAGCGGCACGGCGAGCAGCGGCTCGCGGGCGAAGGTCGAGGTGACGACGAGGAACTCGCTCATGAAGACGCCCATCGGCGGCAGGCCGGCGATGGCCACCACGCCGAGCGCGAAGCCCCAGGCGAGCAGCGGGTGGGTCGCACCCAGGCCGCGGATGTCGGCGAGGCGCTGCGTGCCCTTGACCTGGGCGATGTGCCCGACGGCGAAGAAGATCGCCGACTTGGTCAGGCTGTGCATGGTCATGTGCAGGAGGCCGGCGAAGTTGGCGAGCGGCCCGCCCATCCCGAAGGCGAAGGTGATGATGCCCATGTGCTCGATTGAGCTGTAGGCGAACAGCCGCTTGATGTCGCGCCGGCGGTAGAGCATCAGCGCGGCGAACAGGAGCGAGGTCAGGCCCATCGTGATCATCAGCGGGCCCGGGGCCAACGCCCCGGGATTGCCGGCCATGACCATCTTGAAGCGCAGCACCGCGAACATGGCGACGTTGAGCAACAGCCCGGACAGCACCGCCGAGATCGGGGTCGGCCCTTCGGCATGCGCGTCGGGCAGCCAGGCGTGCAGCGGCGCCAAGCCGACCTTGGTGCCGTAACCGACCAGCAGGAAGACGAAGGAGAGGTTGAGCAGGTCCGGATCCAAGAGCCCGCTGACGGTGACCAGCCGCGACCAGGCCATCGCCGGCAGCCCCTCGCCCAGCACCTCCTGCGCGGCGAGGTAGATCAGGATGGTCCCGAAGAAGGCGAGCGAGATCCCGACGCTGCCGAGGATGAAGTATTTCCAGGCGGCCTCGAGCGCCTCGGCGGTCCGATAGACGCCGACCATGAGCACCGTCGTGACCGTCGCGACCTCGACCGCGACCCACATCAGCCCGACATTGTTGGCGAGCAGGGCGAGGTTCATCGCTCCCATCATCGCCTGGTACATGGCGTGGTAGAAGCGGAGGTAGCCGGGGGTCAGGCGGCCGGTCTCCAGCTCGTGGTCGATGTAGCTGGCGCTGAAGATGCTCGTCGTGAATCCGACGAAGGTGTTGAGTACGATCAAGTAGACATTGAAGTCGTCGACGAGCAGGAAGTCGCCCGGAACCGGCCGCGCGCCGAGCAGCACGAGCGACGCGAGCCAGGTGACGAGCGTCGCCGCGACGTTGATCCGCGCCGACAGGTGGTACGCCGGCACGAGCGCGAGGACCGGGATCGCCAGCGCCGGAACGAGCAGGACGGCGGCGAGCGCGAGGTCGCTCATCCACGGTCACCGCGGAAGCGGTCGAGCGCCTGGACGTCGACCGTGTCGAACCGCTCGCGGATGCGGAACAGGAACACGCCGAACACGATGAAGGCGATCAGCACCGAGAAGGCGACGCTGACCTCGACCACGAGCGGCATCCCGCGCGCCCCGGTGGCGCCGAGAATCAGCCCGTTCTCGAGGCTCATGAAGCCGACGATCTGGCTCACCGCGTTGCGCCGCGTGATCATCATCAGCAGGCCGAGCAGCACGACGGCGAGGCTGAAGGCGAGGTCCTCCCGAGCGACGGCGTCGGCGCCGCCGGTGACCGGCAGCACCACCAGGATCGCCAGCGCCGTCAGCCCGAGGCCGGCGAGCATCGTCAGGCCGACGCCGACGACCTTCTCGATCTCGCGATGGATGCCCAGACGCTGGACGATCTGGCGCAATGCCAGCGGGATCACGATCGCCTTGAAGCCGAGCGCGATCACGGCGGTGAGGTAGAGGTGCGGCGCGCTCTGGATGTGCGCCTGCCAGGCGACCGCGGCGGCGAGCACCAGCGCGTGCAGGGTGAACGCGTTGAGGATCCCGTTCATCCGGTCCTGATAGAGCAGCATGAAGCTGACCAGGACCATGCCGCCGGCGAGCAGATGCGCGATGTCGAAGGCCAGCGCGTCCGTCATCACATGCCCCGCGACACGAACAAGAGCAGCGTGCCGAGGAAGCCCAGCATCAGCGCCCCACCGAGGAACTCGCCGACGCGGAACACGCGCATCTTGGCGATGCTGGTCTCGAACACGGCCAGCAGCACACCGAGCAGCCCGAGCTTGGCGATCCAGGCGAGCAGGCCGAGTAGCATGGGCAGCGGCGCGCGCTCGCCGAACGCCATCCCGAACGGCAGGAAGACGCAGGCGATCAGCGACAGGTAGAGCAGCAGCTTGAGCGACGCCGCGGCCTCGATCAGGGCCAGGTGGCGACCCGAATATTCGAGCACCATGGCTTCGTGGACCATCGTCAGCTCGAGATGGGTCGCGGGGTTGTCGACCGGGATGCGGCCGTTCTCGGCGATCGCCACCATGACCAGTGCCACCGCCGCCAAGAGCAGCGACACGCGCAGGCCGATCTCCTCGGTCAGCGCGTAGGCGGCGATGCCCGAGAGCTGGGTCGTGCCGGCGAACAGCGCCAGGGTGAAGGCGATCAGCAGCATCGCCGGCTCGGCCAAGGAGGCGATCATCATCTCGCGCGAGGCGCCGATGCCCCCGAAGCTGGTCCCGACGTCCATCCCGGCCAGCGCCAGGGCGAAGCGGGCGGTGCCGAGCAGTGCCACGATCGCGATCAGATCGACCGACCAGGAGAACATCAGCCCGAGCGCGTAGGTCGGGACGAGTGCGGCCGCGACCCAAGTCACCGCGAAGATGAGGTAGGGTGCGGTGCGGAACAGCGACGAGGCGTTGTCGGCGAGCAGCACGTCCTTGCGCAGGAGACGCAGCAGGTCGCGGTAGGGCTGGAGAATCGGCGGGCCGCGACGGCGCAAGAGCCGCGCCTTGACCACCCGGACGAGCCCGGTGAGCAGTGGCGCCAGCGCCAGGACGATCGCCATCTGCAGGCCCTGGGCGAGCAGCTCGACGATCAGCGCCATACCGCCACCACGACGAGCAGGAACACCAGCGCGCCGAACATCATCGTCAGGTAACGGCGGATGGTCAGGAACTGGATCACGTTGAGACGCTCGGACAAGGCGTCGATGACGCCGGCCACGGGCGCATAGAGCATGGTCCAGACATGGTCGCGGAGGTGGACCTCGAGCCGCGCCGGGCCGAGATCGCCGGGGGCCGGCATCTCGACCTGCTCGCGCGCCGAGAAGGCGACGCTGCCGAACACCCGACGCAGCGGCTGGCCGAAGCTGCTCGCGGTGTATTGCGTCGCCGGGCTCGGGTCGGGATAGCCGCAGTCCCAGATCGGCCCCCGCGCGACACGGTGCGAGGCGAGGCGATGCACCGCGAACGCGACCAGGCTCCCGGAGACGAGGATGAAGGTGAGCAAGATCAGCCCGTTGTAAGAGCTGTGGGCGGGATCGACCGGGACCAGCGAGAGCCAGCCCTGGCCGCCTTGGGTGGCGAGCGTCGCGCCACCGGTGAGGGTGGCCACCGCCGGGGCCAGCAGATCGATCACCGGGCCGGGAAACACGCCGAGCAGCACGCAGGGCAGCGCGGCGGCGCCGAGCCCGGCGAGCGACCAGCGATCGACCTCGTGGCCCGCCGCCGCCGCCGGGCTGCGCGGGCGGCCGAGGAACACGATACCGTAGGCGCGCACGAAGCAGGCCGCGGCCAGGGCCGCGGCCAGCGCCAGCAGGGCGCCGACCGCCGGGGTGAGGAAGCGCAGCGCCCACACGTCGACCGCCGGGCTCTGCAGGATCGCCTGGAACAGCAGCCACTCCGAGACGAAGCCGTTGAGCGGCGGCAGGGCGCTGATCGCGGCCGAGCCGAGGAGCATCGCGGCCGCTGTCAGGGGCATCGCGTGGATCAGCCCGCCCAGGCGCTCCATGTCGCGCTCGCCGGTGGCCTCCAGCACCGCGCCGGCGCCCATGAACAGCAAGGACTTGAAGAAGGCGTGGTTGAGGACGTGCAGGAGCGCGGCCGTCAAGGCCAGCGCGGCGCCCGTCTGCAGGCCCGCGCCGCGGAACGCGATCGCAAGTCCGAAGGCGGTGAAGATGACACCGATGTTCTCGACCGTACTGTAGGCCAGGAGGCGCTTCAGGTCGGTCTCGAGGATGGCGTGGAGCAGCCCGAGCACCGCCGAGGCGGCGCCGAGCAGCATCAGGACCGGGCCCCACCACCAGGCGACCTCGCCGATCACGTCGAGGATCAGCCGCAGCGCGGCGTAGACCGCGACCTTGGTCATCACCCCGCTCATCAGCGCCGAGACGTGGCTGGGTGCGGCCGGGTGCGCCAGCGGCAGCCAGGCGTGTAGCGGGACCAGCCCGGCCTTCGAGCCGGTGCCGACGAGGATCAGTCCGACCGCCACCGCGGCGAGCCACGGCTCGCGCTCGGCCGCACGCATCTCGGCGAAGGCGTAGCCGCCGTCCGATCCGGCGAGGATGCCCATGGCCAGCAGCAGCGCTGCCGTGCCGAGCCCGGCCATCACGAGGTAGACGTAGCCGGCGCGCGCGTTCTCCGCCGTGTCCGGCCGCGAGACGACCAGCGCCCAGGAACAGAGCGACATCAGCTCCCAGGTGAACAGGAAGGCGAAGGCGTCGTCGGCGACGAGGACGAGATGCATCGCGCCGAGGAACGCCGGGACGAACGGCAGGACGCGTCGGGGCCGCGGCTCGTGTCGGCCATAGCCGAGCGCGAACAGACAGGCGACGACAGCGCCGAGATCCAGCACGAGCAGGAAGAACGCGGCGAGCCCGTCGAGCCGGAAGCGCAGGCCGGTGCGCGGCAGGCCGAGCGGCAGCACCACCTCGTCGACCGTGCCGGTGGTGAGGCTCGCGAGCGCGACCAGCGCGCCGACCACGGCGAGCAGGAGGGCCCCGCCGTACACGGCCACCGTCCAGGGCGGCTGCGTGCCGGCGGCCAGCGCGCCTGTGCCGAGCGCCAGGAAGGCGACGGCGAGCAGCAGGACCGAGACGAGCATCATCGCCGGGGACCGGTACCCGGAGGACCATCCCCCGGCGGCAGCGGTCTAGGACCGCATGCCCGTACATCGCAAGCGGACCGATCCGCGCAGCGCACCGCGAGCGAGTCATTCCGCGCTCCGTGCAGGCATGTCATGCTCGCCCCGTCGAGCACGGGAGGCCGGTGGTGCGCATCGCCATCTTCCAGGGACCGGCACGGGCCGGGACGGTCGCCGACAACCTCGCGCGGCTCGCGGGCGAGGCGCGGCTGGCCGCCGGCCGGGGGGCACGCCTGCTGATCTGTCCCGAGATGTTCCTCACCGGCTACGCGATCGGCCGCGTCGCCGCCGAGGCGCTGGCCGAGCCGGCCGACGGGCCCTCGGCACAGGCCGCGGCCCAGATCGCGCGGGCGAACGGCGTGGCGCTGCTCTACGGCTATCCCGAGCGCGGCCCGGACGGCCGGGTCTACAATGCCGCCATCCTCGTCGACCGTGACGGCCGGACGCTGCTCAACTACCGCAAGTCCCACCTCTTCGGCGACCTCGACCGCGGGATGTTCGCCGCCGCGCAGGAGCTGCCCAGGCCGGCCGAGCTGGACGGTTGGCGGCTCGGGGTGCTGATCTGCTACGATGTCGAGTTCCCAGAGAACGTGCGGCGCTGGGCGCTGCGCGGCGTGGACCTCGTCGCGGTGCCGACGGCGCTGATGGAGCCCTACCACTTCGTCGCCCGCAGCCTCGTCCCGGCGCGCGCCTACGAGAACCAGATCTACCTCGCCTACGCCAACCGTTGTGGGCGGGAGGGCGAGCTGGTCTATCTCGGGCAGAGCTGCGTCGTCGCACCGGACGGCGCGGACCTCGCCCGAGCCGATGCCGGCGAGGCGCTGCTGGTGGCCGATCTCGACCGGCGCCGCATGGAGCAGTCGCGGGCGATCAACACCTACTTCGCCGACCGCCGGCCGGAACTGTACCGCGACCTCGTCGGAGAGCCGTCATGACCGCCTCGCACGCGCCCGCCGTCGCCACCAGCACCGACGAGCGCCCCGTCACCTATTTCGGTCCTGACTTCCCGTTCGCCTATGACGACTGGCTGCGCCACCCGGCGGGACTGGGTGCCGTGCCGGCCGACCGGCACGGCACCGAGGTCGCCATCGTCGGCGCCGGGGCCGCCGGCATGACCGCCGCCTACGAGCTGATGAAGCTCGGGCTGCGGCCGATCGTCTACGAGTCCTCGCGGATCGGCGGGCGGCTGCGCTCGGAGCCGTTCAAGGGTGCGGAAGGCGTCGTCGCCGAGCTCGGCGGCATGCGTTTTCCCATCTCCTCGACGGCCTTCTTCCACTATCTCGACCTGCTCGGACTGGAGACCCGGCCGTTCCCGAACCCGCTCGCGCCGGCCACGCCCAGCACGGTGATCGATCTCGAGGGTGAGACGACCTACGTCGAGACCCTCGATCAGCTGCCCCGCTTCTACCAGGAGGTCGGCGCGGCGTGGCACGAGGCGCTGGAGCACGTGGCGCAGTTCGGCGCCATGCAGGACGCCATCCGGGCGCGCGACGTGGCCCGCATCAAGGCCATCTGGAACCGCCTGATCCCGATCTGGGACGATCGCAGCTTCTACGGCTTCTGCGCCACCTCCGACGCCTTCATGCGGCGCTCCTTCCGGCACATCGAGGCGTTCGGTCAGGTCGGCTTCGGCACCGGCGGCTGGGACACCGACTTCCCCAACTCGATGCTCGAGATCCTGCGCGTCGTCTACACCAACTGCGACGAAAATCAGCGGCTTGTTGTGGGCGGCGTCGAGCAGATGCCGCGCGGCCTGTGGCGGCGCGCGCCCGATCGGTTGGTCCACTGGCCGGCCGGCACGACGCTGGAGAAGCTCAACCACGGTGCCACCCGTCCGGGCGTGGCGCGGATCGCCGCGGCGGACGGCGGCGGCTTCCTGGTCTCCGACCGCTGGGGCCACACCCGGCGTTTCCCCGCCGTGCTGGTCGCGCTCCAGTCCTGGCTGCTGACCACGCACATGGACTGCGACGAGCGGCTCTTCTCGCAGAAGCTGTGGATGGCCCTCGACCGGACCCGCTACATGCAGTCGTCGAAAACCTTCGTGATGGTCGACCGGCCGTTCTGGAACGAGCGCGACCCGGCCACCGGCCGCTACCGGATGAGCCAGACGCTCACCGACCGGATCAGCCGCGGTACCTACCTGTTCGACAACGGCCCCGACCGGCCGGCGGTCATCTGCCTCAGCTACTCGTGGATGAGCGACGCGCTCAAGATGCTGCCGCTGCCGGTCGAGAAGCGCGTCGAGCTGGTCCTCGGCGCCCTCGAGAAGATCTATCCCGGCCTCGACATCCGCAGCCACATCGTCGGCGATCCGATCACCGTCTCCTGGGAGGCCGACCCCGACTTCCTCGGCGCGTTCAAGGGCGCGCTCCCCGGGCACTACCGCTACAACCACCGCATGTACTGCCATTTCATGCAGGACCGGCTGCCGCCCGAGCAGCGCGGCATCTTCCTCGCCGGCGACGATGTCGGCTGGACCCCCGGTTGGGTCGAGGGTGCGATCACCACGGCGCTCAATGCCGTCTGGGGCATCGTCAACCATCTCGGCGGTGCCACCGCGCCCGACAATCCCGGCCCCGGCGACCGCTTCGACGACCTCAAGCCGCTCGAGCTGCCCGACTGAGCCGGGATTCTCCGCTACCGGTCCGCCGCAGGCGTCCGACAGCGCCGTCCTGGGCCTGACCGGTCGGGTTTGCGATCGGCGCGAGCGATGGAGGGGCCGGAACCAGCGCCGCCGCGACCCCTTGCGTCGCCTCGGCGCGAGACGGAGGGCCTCGCGGGGCGGCCGATCATCGGCGCTTGAGCGCGGGTGCGGCTCTACAGATTCTCTAGCAGTATTATCCCCATGTATCGTCCGTCCATGTCACAGCCGATCTATGACGAGGCGGCGGTCAAGCGGTCGGTCGGCGTCAGACTCAACTCCGATCTGCACGCCAAGGCGCGCGCGCTCGGGCTCAACCTATCGGCGATTACCGAGGAGGCGCTCGCGGCCGCCGTCCGCGCCGCGATAGCGGACCGGATCCGCACCGAGATCCGCGAGGAGCTGTGCTGGCTCGACGCGTTCACGGACCGCCACGGCTCGTTCGCCGAGATGGTGCGGGACCACTACGCGGCCGAGGACGATGCCGCGTCAGTTCGAGGTCTTTGAGAACCCGATCATCGCAGCGCGCCACGCGATGCCGTTCGTTGTCGTGCTGCAGTCCGGCCTGACGACGTTCGGGCTCGAGCTCGTGGTTGCGCCACTCGTGCCGGATGCCGGTATCCCGGCGAGGCCGCGGCATCTCCCGCCCGCCGTGGCGCTGGCGGGCTGATCCTTTGCGGTCCTGGTCCCGAAGCTGGCTCCGATCGGTGCGCGAGATCTCAGCCGGCCAATCGCCGACCTGGGCCACGCACGAGACCCCATCGTCGCCGCGATCGACCTGTTGTTCCTCGGCGTCTAGCCCTCACGGCGTCTGCTGCAGGTGCACGGTGCGCTTGACGGGGTGCGGGCGGGTGCGGTCGTTGACCTTCGCCTGCGCCTCGAAGACCGGCGCGAAGGGCGGGCGCTTGACGTTGCGGCCGTGGCCGCGGGTCACGTCGAGCTGGCCGTCCTTCCAGACCACCTTGCCCTGGCTGACCGTGACCTTGGGTGCGCCGGTCACCGTGATGCCTTCGAAGACGTTGACGTCCATCCTGGAGTGGTGGGTCTTCTGGCTGATGGTGTGGGTGGCCTTCGGGTCCCAGACGACGAGGTCGGCGTCCGAGCCGACGCCGACCCGGCCCTTCTGCGGGTAGATGTTGTAGATCCGGGCGCAGTTGGTGGAGGTGACGGCGACGAACTCCTCGGGCGTGAGCCGGCCGGAGTTGACCCCGAAATGCCAGACCACCTTGAGGCGCTCCTCGATCCCGCCCGTACCGTTGGGAATCTTGGTGAAGTTGTCGAGACCCATCTTCTTCTGCGAGATCAGGAACGCGCAATGGTCGGTGGCGACGACCTGGAGCGAGCCGGCGACCAGCCCGTCCCACAACGACTTCTGATGGTCCTTGGTGCGGAACGGCGGGCTCATCACCCGCGAGGCGGCGAATTCCCAGTCGGGACTGTAATAGACGCTCTCGTCGAGAACGAGGTGCTGGGCCAAGGGCTCGCCGTAGACCCGCAGGCCGGCGGCGCGCGCCCGCGCGATCGCCTCGTGCGCCTCACGGCAGGAGGTGTGCACGACATAGAGCGGAACGCCGACCGTCTGGGCGATCATGATCGCGCGGTTGGCCGCTTCGGCCTCGACATGCGGCGGGCGCGACAGCGCATGCCCCTCGGGCCCGGTGATGCCGGCGTTCAAGAGCTGCTGCTGGAGCAGGTAGACGGCGTCGCCGTTCTCGGCGTGGACCATCGGCAGGGCACCCAGCTCGCGGCAGCGGGTGAACGACTTGAAGAGGATCTCGTCGTCCACCATCAGGGCCCCTTTATAGGCCATGAAGTGCTTGAAGCTGTTGACGCCGCGGTCGACGCACTCGGCCATCTGCTGCTCGACCCGCTCCGACCACCAGGTGATGGCGACGTGGAACGAGTAGTCGGCAACGGCCTTCTTCGCCCAGTCCGACCAGTCGTCGAGGGCGGCGGTGAGGCTCTGCTGCGGGCTCGGGATGACGAAGTCGATCAGCATCGTCGTCCCGCCGGCGAGCATCGAGGCGGTGCCGCTCTCGAAGTCCTCGATCGCGCGCGTGCCCATGAAGGGCATCTCCATGTGCGTGTGCGGGTCGATGCCGCCGGGCATGACCAGTGCTCCGCCGGCGTCGACCACCTCCGTCCCGGCCGGCACGTCGAGGCCGGTGCCGACGGCCTTGATCACGCCGTCGGAACAGTAGACGTCGGCCCGCTCGCTGCGGTCGGCGTTGACCACGGTCCCGCCACGGATCAGCACGCCCATGCTCGTCCCTCCCGTCCGCTGCGCCCCGGAGCTTAGCGCCTCGCCGTGGGGCATCGCGAGTCCCCTGTCGCCGTTGACAGATGCCGGCCGGCCGGCGTCTGTTGGCGGCGCCGTGGTGCCCCCTCGGGGGCGGAGAGAGGGAAGCCGGTGAGGCCTCGCGGCCGAACCCGGCGCTGCCCCCGCAACTGTAAGCGGCGAGCCGCGCCTCCATGCGGCCACTGGGGTCGTCCCGGGAAGGCGGAGGCGGGGCGGTCGAGCCGCGAGCCAGGAGACCTGCCACGGCATGGCAGCCGACGCGACGCCCGCGCTGCGGAGGGCAGGCGGGCGCGGTGATCCGATCCACCGGGCGCCGAGGCGACAATCCGCTCCGCTGGGGGAAGCGATGTCCACGATCCGGCTCCTGCTCACGGGCGCGCTCGCCGTGTCCGCGGCGACGCCCGCGCTGGCGCACCACATGATGGACGGCGTGCTGCCGTCGACCTTCGCCGAGGGCCTGCTGTCGGGCCTCGGCCACCCGATCATCGGTCATGACCACCTCCTGGCGATCCTCGCCGTCGGCGCGCTGGCGTCGCTGTTCACGCGCGGCGTCCTGCTGCCGGTGGCGTTCGTCGCGGCGGCGCTCGTCGGGGTCGGGCTGCATGTCGGCCTCGTCGACCTGCCGGCGGCCGAGCTGCTGATCGCCGTCTCGCTGATCGTGCTGGGCGCGCTCCTGCTCGCCCAGCGGACGTTGGTCCCGGCACCGGCCCTAGTGGCGCCGTTCGCACTCGCCGGAATCGTCCACGGCTACGCCTTCGGCGAGTCGATCGTCGGCGCCGAGCCGGCGCCGCTGGTGGCCTACCTCCTCGGCCTCGGCGTGGTGCAGACCGGCATCGCGCTCGCCGGCTGGGCCGGTGCGCACGCGCTCGCCCGGCACGTCCCGGACATCGCGCCCTGGGCGATGCGTGGCTTCGCGCTGCTGCTGGTGGTCGTCGGCATCACCGCGATCGCCGCCGGCGCCTGAACCGCCCGACGATGCGCTGCTGCCGCAGCGGCTCGCTCGTCCGCCACCGTGTGCGGCGCGGCGCGGCGCTGCTCGTCGCGTTGGCGCTGGCGCTACACGCTTTGGCGGGGGCGCGGCCGGCTTCCGCCGGTATCGTCATCTGCCGTGACGGTGCCTTCGTCCGGATCGTACCGCCGGGCGAGCCGGCACGCCCACCGACTGACCATCACGACCTCTGTTGCCTGCTGCCCGGCGGGTGCTGCGCCGGGCGCGACGCCGCCGCACCGCTCGGACCTCCGCCGCTGCCGGCAGCGCACACGCCACTGGGCCGCCGCGGACGCGTGCCATCGACGTCGCGGCGTGTCGCCACGCCGCGCGCGCGGCCCTGGTCGCGCGCGCCGCCTCCTGCTTCCGGGCAATCCTCGAGCACAGGCTAGGGATCCCGACGGCGGCCGACCGCCGTCATGCAGGAGGCCGAAAACATGACGATCAATCGACGGGCGCTGCTGGCCGCGCTGGCGGTGGCGCCGCTGCTGCTATCGCCGGCCCGCGCGCACGAGTACCGCGCCGGGGAGCTGCTGATCGACCACCCGTGGGCACGGCCGACGGCGCCGGCGCAGAAGGTCGGCGCCGGTTATCTGACGATCCGCAACCAGGGTGGCGAGGCCGACCGGTTGGTCGCCGCACGCACGCCGCTGGTGCCGATGGTCGAACTGCACACCCACGAGATCGACGCTCAGGGGGTGGCGCGGATGCGGCAGATCGAGGCGATCGACGTCCCGGCGGGGACCACGGTCGAGCTGATGCCGGGCGGACTGCATCTCATGCTGATGGGCCTGGCCGAGCCGCTGCGCGAAGGAACGCGCTTTCCGGTCACGCTCACCTTCGAGCGGGCCGGCGAGGTCGAGGTCGAGATGCAGGTCGAGCCGCCCGCTGCCGGTGGCCACGGCCACGGCCACGGGGAGCACGGCAGCGGCGGTTGACAGCCGGCAGGGCGTGGTCGTTCCTCCGCGCGGTTCGTCCGGAGGAACGACATGCCCGCCGACGGGATCGCGCGCGCCGGCGTGGTTGACCCGCACCACCGCAGCCGCCAGGGCGCGCGGGCGCGCGAGATCGTCGCCGACATCGCGAGCGGCAAGGGTACGCCCACCTGACGGCGCGGCCTCAGCTCAGGGTGCGAACGGCGCGGGCCGAAGATCTCGCCGCTGTCGCGCGCCTGATCGAGGCCGGCTTCGTTACTTCGATCGCGCCCGGCTACGATGTCGTGGGTCGGGTGGCGTTTCGCATGTACGCCCACGAGCGGGCGATCCGGGCCCGGCTCGCGGCGGGCGCGCTGGGGCTGGTCGCCGAGGTCGCGGGCGAGGTCGTCGGTTATGCCGAACTGCAGGGGGCCGGGGGCGCGCTCGGCGGCCGGGACCATCTGAGCCTCCTGTTCGTGGCGCCGGACCGCCAGCGGCAGGGCGTGGCGCGACGACTCCTGGCCAAGGCCGTGGCGCGGCTGCGGCTCATGCCGCAGCCTCCGCCGGCGCTGACGGTCAACGCCGATCCCGGTGCGCTCAGCGCCTATCGCCGCCTGGGCTTCGTCGCGACCGGCCCGGAAGCCGTGATCGACGGGATCCGCGCCGTCCCGATGCGCCTGCCGCTCGGCGGTTCAGCCGAGCCCGTGCCAGCCCAGACCGATCGCGAGCAGGGCCACGAGCGCCGCGGCGACGCCGAGCAGCGCCCGCTGGCGCCGGGGCAGGGCGCGCCGCTCGAGACCGCCGACCAGCGTCAGGTAGAGCCGCCGGCTGCCTAGGGGCAGGCCCAGCCGCAGATCGAGCGGATGGCGACCCCATTGCAGATGGCGGGCGGCCGCGCGCAGCGCCGCCACATGATCGGCATCGAAGCGCTGCGCCTCGGCGAGCGGCATGTGCGCGAGCAGGCCGAGGACGAGGCGCTCGCAGGGCTCGGTCGGCCGTTGGCCGCTGCGCCGCAGCGCGCGCCCGTCGCCGGGCTGGGTCTCACCGTCCTGCGCATGCCGCATCACGCCTCCATGGCATCGGGTCGCTGCGCAGGCTGCGTGGAGACACTTAACGGACGGCTAAGTGGCGGCCCGCCGTGCGCCGCCATGCACCTCGGCGTGCGCCGTTGCCGGCAGGTCTTCCGCTCAGTCCGCGGCGCGCCACCTTGACGCGCAGCGCAACACGCGGGTCCCGCCCATGCCACCGCCGCCCGACCGTCGCCTGCTCGTCTACCTCGCGTCGAACGCCGCGGGTGGGGTGCTGGTCGGCTGGCTCCTGCTCGCCGCGCTCATCCGCTTCGACGTCGGCCGGATCGGCGAGCTGCTGGGGCGCAGCGACGAGGCGTGGTTGTGGCTGCTCCTCGCCGCCGGCGGCTTCGCCGTCACCTTCGGCAGCCTCGCCATGGCCACGGCGGTCTTCCTGCTGCCGCGGGATGGCCATCGGCGGTGAAGTGAGCGCGGGCGGCGCAGTCAGGGCGGCGCGAGATCGGTGGCGATCGAGATCGGCGTGCGGTCTGCCGACCGCGGTTCGACGCGGGCTCGCGTGGCCGGCTGGCATCTCATCGTATCCGGGGATATCCGTCGCTGTCTGCTCGGTTGCCTTTGGAACTCTCCGGCGCTAAGAGGCTGGCGGCCAAGAGGACCGGTCTTGGTCGCACGCGTCTGCTGTGTCGGGCCAGTCGAGGGCCGGGTTCGATGCCGCGCGCATTGGGCCGGTAAATCGATTGACGACCTGCGCTCAAGCTGACGAGGTCTCCCTGCGGTGGCCTCCAGGCCCATCGGTTTTGTGCAACGCCGGCGCGGAGGTGCTGAACGTGTTCGCGGCGACGGTCGAGAGCCTGCGGCAAATCGGCTGGTTCGGTACAATAGGTGCCGCCGCGACCGCACTTCATTATATCGTACTGGTGAGTTTGGTCGAGCTGATGGGCGTCGGTCCGACAGCGGCATCGAGTACCGGGTATGTTGCCGGCGGCGCGCTGAACTATATACTCAACAAGAGATACACCTTTCGGTCGGCTGCACGGGCCCAGCGGGCCGTTCCGCGATTCGTAGCTGTGGCCCTCGTCGGGGCAGCCGCCAACGCAACGGTGGTCTGGGCGCTCACTGCACTGGGTGGCGTCCAGTACGCGCTTGCGCAGGTTGCGGCGACTGGCTCGGTTCTCGTGTGGAACTTCCTCGCGAACAAGTATTGGACCTTCTCGGGCGGTGACAGAAGTGCGTGCCGTGATGACGAGCACGATAGCTCCAGCGGGCTGAACCGTGGCCTCATCGTGCCGCCCGGACGGGCTGTGGAGTGCCGCAGTCGGTAGGTAGCGTGGCGTGTCGTTAGCGATCGGATACCGGCGGGATGTACAGCGAAGCCCTGAACCGTGCTCAAGACCCGCCCGGGCGGGTGCCGATCCAGCTACGGGTCGCGTTCGAAGCGCTGTGCGTCTTCATGATCACGATGGTATTTCTGTATGTTGGCCATCCTCAGGAGATGAGTGGCAACGCGACGAATTATGCATATACTGCTAGTCAAGTCGGGCTTCAAGACATGCGGCTCTACCCGCCGCATCTAATGCATGTGCCAACACTCAGCCTTTTGTACAACCTGTTGGCTTCTGTATCATCGTGCGGCACGACCTGCTCCGCCATGCTTCACTCGATGCTGTGGGCTGGGATTGCGATCGTCTCAGTATTCCTCATCGGGAAGCGTCTGTTCGGGCTGCTTGGCGCTCTCGGTCTCGCCGCCGCTGTCCTTTTCTCGCATGGCTTCTGGATCTTCGCCACGCAGGCCGAGGTCTACGCTGCCGGGGTTGGAGCGTCGATGGCCGCTTCGTGCCTCCTCCTCACTACACCGCCCGGACCCTGTTCGCGTTTGCGACTGATTGGCGTCGCCTTGTTCTGGGCGGCGGCGGTCATGTACCATATCGTAAATGTCTTGCTGTTTGTGCCATTCTTTATTTATTTTGCGTTCACTCGGGGGCGGAGCGGCGCGTGGCAGTGGCTCGTCACGTCGGTGATTGCGGGCGGCATTGTTTTTGTCTGCTTCATCGTCGCCTATTTCTGGAGTCAGGATGGACTTTCCATTCGAGGCTTCTTCGTTTGGCTCCTGGAGATTACGAATCGGCCCTTGACCGAGTGGGGCACGGTGCAGAACTGGGCGCCATTCGCCATCGTGCAGTGCGCGTGGAACCAGATCGAGGCATTGGCCCTGTGGCCGCCGGCCTACGCCTTCGGTTTGTCATATCCTTGGTTCCAGGTCCCGCTGGCAGTAGTGGTGGGGGCGCTCCTGGCCTTGAGCCTTGGCTGGAATCTCATCGCCATCGCCCGCCGCCGCGAGCATCGTTCGGAGCGTCTATTCTTCGTCACTCTCTGTATGGTCTGGTTCCTGGTCTTTACGTGGTGGGATCCGACGGTTCACAAGTTCTACATCCACTCGGCCGTCGTCTTCATCGTTCTCATCGCTTTTGTTGCATACGACGCCATGCGAGCCATTGCATCGAGCGTCGCCCGCCGTATCGCAGCCGGGGCGCTGGCCGCTACCATCGTCGCTGTGGCTGGCCTGAATTCATTCTCCATCCGAGAGTTGGCTCGCTCGAAGGGGCCATTCGTGGCCGAGGCGGCGCGATTGGTCGAGATCTCCCCGCCTGGGTGCCGCATCTACTCTGTTGGACAACATCTGGGGCCGCTGCGTACATACTTTGACCGCCGCGACGACTATTTCATTCTTCGAGTTGAGCGGGAGTTCTTCAACGTGACTACGGGTGTCGAGCCCCGCAAACCTGACCGGTTCGCTGATGAGCCGTGCACGTTCCTCATGCTGGGTTGGTTGTCGCCGCAGCAGTTCGAGCGTACCATGGCCCGCTACATGCCGAATCAGACGTGGGAGGACTACATCGCGTACATGGTAGACGCTCGGCCGCTACCGACCGGTGGCCTCAGCGTAAATCCGATCGAGATCCTCGCGGACGGTGGCGATGCACGCTACGTCGTGATCGACCGGCGGACACGGACGGAGGTCAAGGCGATCGCAGAGGTCGTCGAGCCGTTGAGGCGGGCGGTCGAGGCGGCGATGGCTCGGTTTCCCGAGACCCAGGACATGTCTCCGCGACTGGTCAGCGGCGTGCTCTCGGTCCCGTGGACAGGCTTCGCGACACTATACAACCGTGAGCGGCTCTTTGGCTACAGCTGGGGCGACGAAGCACGGCAAGTGGTCAACAGGCATTCCCAATGGTGAACGGCGGAGGCCAGCTGGCACGAATCAAGGAAGTTGCCAAGCTCGTCATCAACGCGGATGATTACGGGTATTTCCCGGGCATCACGCGTGGCATTCTCGACTGTGTGCGGGCGGGCCGTGTGACGGCCGTAGGAATCATGGCTAATCGCCCGTGGTTCGACCAGGACGTCGCCATGCTGCGCGATACTGTCGATGTCGACGTCGGTGTTCATCTCGTCTTGACGGCGGGGGCTCCCCTGACGCCGGCCTTGGCCGCCGTCCTCCCGGGAGGGCGCTTCCCAGGCAAGGCCGCCGTGGTCCGTGACGTTCTGTTGCGGCGCCTCGATCTGCGGCTCGTGCGCGATGAATGGCGCGCGCAGACCGAGCGCTGCCTCGCCGCCGGATTGCGTGTGCGTTTCATTAACTCCCACGAACACATACACATGCTCACCCCGCTCTTTCGACTCGCTATTGAGCTCGGCGAGACTTACGAGGTCTCGCATATTCGCTTGTCGACGCCGGAATGGCCACGGCGATGGTCACTTGGCTCTCTCGCCCGCGACGCGGCACTCGCGCTGTTGGCCCGACTCGATCGCGGCGTACTGGCCACCCCAGCGCTGCCGCTCGCAGGGATGGCTGCGAGCGGCCGCCTCGACCTCGCCGTTCTGGACCAGGTTGTCAGAAGCCTCCGACCGGGCACCTGCACCGAGCTTATGTGTCATCCCGGGCGCCCCGGCGATGATGATGACGGGGTCGAGCCGGCGACCCGCGCGTACCATGATTGGGATGGCGAGCGCCGCGCCCTGTGTGCCCCCAGGTTCGGCGAGCTTCTCGACCAGCACCACGTGCGTCTCGTCCGCTACCGCGACCTGACCTCGGATGCAGAACCGATTGCTGTGCGGATGGCGCTGCCGGCGCGATGAACCAACGAGGGAACGACGGAGATCCGGTCGTCAGCCTGGTCTTGCCGACCTACAGGGAGGAGGCCGGCATCGATCACGCTCTCGACGAGATCGTTCGCGTTATGGAAGGCGTCGGCGAGAGCTTTGAGATCGTCGTCGTCGACGATGGAAGTCGTGACGCGACATTCGAGCGCGTCCGCCTACGCGCGGCTCGCGATCCTCGCGTGCGAGGCCTCCGCTTCAGCAGAAACTTCGGCAAAGAAGCGGCCCTCTCCGCCGGTCTGGCGGCCGCGCGGGGCTCAGCCGTCGTGACGATGGACGCAGATCTTCAGCATCCCCCCGCCCTACTGCCAGCGATGATCGAGGCATGGCACCAAGGCGCGAAGATTGTGCATGCCGTCAAGAGGAGCCGCGGTAACGATGGCCCGCTGGTCCGCCTGCGCGCACGCTTGTTCAATGGATTGATGCTCCGCCTGGGCGGGATCGACCTCGAGGAGGCATCGGATTTCAAACTGCTCGACCGTGTGGTGGCCGACGTGCTGGTGCACCGACTGCCTGAGCGCAAGCGGTTCTATCGCGGGCTTGCCGCATGGGTCGGCTACCCGACCGCTGAGATACCATTCGATGTCGCCGCACGACCCGTCGGTGCCAGCCGCTGGTCGATCGTGCGTTTGGCCGATCTCGCCATCACCGCGCTCGTCTCCTTCACGAGCGCGCCGCTGCGAATTGTCACCGTGCTTGGGCTCTTGACCCTCGCGCTGAGCGGGTTGCTGATCATGGACACGCTCTGGTCATGGCTGCATGGCCGCGCGGTCTCTGGTTTCGCCACCATCATCCTCACGCTACTCATCATTGGAAGCTTTATAATGATCAGTCTCGGCATCATCGGTGAGTACATCTCGAAGATCTACGAGGAGGTGAAGCACCGGCCGCATTACTTGGTCTCAGACAGCGTAAACTTCGATGGTGCCCGGAGCGCGGCCCCAGACCCCTACAGTCGGCCGATCCTGTCGCCGCAGCAGTAGTGCTTGTGCGACCTAGGGAAGATAATCGAACCACAGATGGCAGAGGATCGTGGTCGCCGGCGCGCATCCAGGCACCCCACCCACGCAGTAGGATGTTGTGACCGCCGGCGGCTTCGCCGTCACCTTCGGCAGCCTCGCCATGGCCACGGCGGTCTTCCTGCTGCCGCGGGATCGACGGTAGCGGAGGCGCACGGCATGAGCCGGCGCCGCGGGCTGCGTCGCCGTCTGCCTCTCTTCGCCATGACCGGCGCAGCAGCTCGTGCCACCGCGTCGATCGAGCCGACCGCGCCTTGGGGCGATCGGATATTGTCGGTCGCGGCGTCGCCCTAGCAGGCCCAGCGCAGTGCCGCCGTGTGCACCGGTGCGTCCCACAGGCGCAGCAGCTCGTCGTCGAGCACGGTCAGCGTGATCGAGCAGCCGGCCATCTCGAGGCTGGTCGTGTAGTTGCCGACCAGCGAGCGGGCGACCGCGATGCCGCGGTCGTCGAGGATCCGCCGCGCCGCGTCGTACATCAGGTATAGCTCCATCAAGGGGGTGCCGCCGAAGCCGTTGACGTGGAGCAGGACCGGGCGGCCGTGCCCGGTACCCAGCTCGCCGAGGATCGGACCCAGCAGCTCGGCGGCGAGGTCGTCGGCCTTGGCGAGCTTGATCCGGCGACGCCCGGGCTCGCCGTGAATGCCGACGCCCATCTCGATCTCGTCGGGGCCGAGCTCGAAGGTCGGCTTGCCGGCGGCGGGAACGGTGCAGGAGGTGAGCGCCAGGCCCATCGAGCGGGTCGCGGCGTTGACCCGCTCGCCGAGGGCTTGGCACGCGCCGAGGTCGGCCCCGGCCTCGGCCGCGGCGCCGACGATCTTCTCGACCACCAGCGTCCCGGCCACGCCGCGCCGGCCCTGGCTGTAGGTGGAGTTCTCCACCGCGGCGTCGTCGTTGGTCAGCACCGTGGCGCTGCCCGAGGTGAGCTCCGCCGCCATCTCGAAGTTCATCACGTCGCCGGCATAGTTCTTGACGATCCACAGGATGCCCCCGCCGCCATCCACAGCCTGCGCGGCGGCGGCCATCTGGTCCGGGGTGGGCGAGGTGAACACCTGGCCGGGGCAGGCGGCATCGAGCATGCCGCGGCCGACGAAGCCGCCATGGAGCGGTTCGTGGCCCGAGCCACCGCCGGAGATCAGCGCCACCTTGCCCGGGCGGGTCGCGCCCCGGCGCTTGATGAATGCCGGCTCCTCGTGGATCTCGAGGATGTCGGCATGGGCCGCGCCGAGGCCGCGCAGGGCCTCGACGAGCATGCTGTCGACGCTGTTGAGGAGCTTCTTCATCGGCGGCCTCCCGGTGGCGTGGCGCTCAGCGCTGCCGACGTTGCGCGAGACGGATCACGCGTGCCGCGAAGTCGCGGATCAGGCCCTCGACCTCGAGGGCGGTCGCGACGTCGGGGAACGCCGGCAGGTCGATGTGGATGCGGTGCGCGCCGGCGGCGCGGACCCCGCGGCGCGGCGCCTCGCGCGGGTGCGCGGCGTCGTAGAGCGCGAGGAACCGGCGACGCTCCTCAGGGGAGAGGTGGCAGACCTCGAGGATCGTCTCAAGATCGCCCGCGGGCACCGGTACCGGATAGGCCGGGTTGGTGATCTGGCTGATGAAGCTCTTGTGCTTGTCCAGGGCCAAGGCGAGTTTCTGGCGTAGCCCCGACGGGCGCCGGTCGATGCAGTCGCGCAAGTAGGTCTTGTAGCGCGCGACGAGCGTGGCGCGGTCGGGGGCGAGCGCCTCAACCATGCACCGCGATCGCCGCCTTGATCCGGCCGAGCGCGGCGGGGGCCACCGAGAGCCGGCGCACGCCGAGGTCGAGCAGGGCGCCAACGGCGTCCGGTTCCGAGGCGAGATCGCCGCAGACGCTGACCTCCTTGCCGGTCTCGCGCCCGAAGTCGACCATGTTCGCGATCAGCCGCGCCACGGCGGGATCGAGACCGAGCGCAAGGCGAGCGACCCGGCCTCCGGCGTCGCGCGCCGCGGCCAGGGTGTACTGGATCAGATCGTTGCTCCCGATGGAGAAGAAGTCGGCCGCCGCGAACCGCTCGGGTCGGATGGCCACAGCGGGCACCTCGACCATGATGCCGATCTCGGGCAGCGCCGCCGCAAGGCCCGCAGCCCGCAGCCCGGCCAGCTCGGCGGCGAACAGCTCGCGCGCCTCGGCGATCTCGTCGGGATGCGCCACCATGGGCAGCATGACCTTGAGATTGCCGCGGACGGCGGCGCGCAGGAGTGCCCGGACCTGCGGGCGGAACAGCTCCGGCCGCTCGAGGCACAGGCGGATGCCGCGCAGACCGAGGAACGGATTACGCTCCTGCGGCAGGGTGACGCCGGGCAACGGCTTGTCGCCACCGATGTCGAGCGTGCGGACGATCACCGGGCGTCCCGCCGCCGCCTCGAGCAGCGCCTCGTAGGCGCGGCGCTGCACCGCCTCCTCGGGCGGCCGCTCCCGCCCGAGGAACAGGAATTCGCTGCGCACCAGACCGATCCCGTCGCTCGCCGCGAGCCGGTGCGGTTCGAGTGCGGCCGGATCGTCGACATTGAGCAGGGTCAGCACCCGCTCGCCCGAGCGGGTCGTCGCCGGGCGAGCGAGCGCCGCCGGGTCGTCGTCCGCTCCGGCGGCGCTGCGCTGCGCGTGGTAGCGGGCCAGGGTGTCCGGCTCCGGCGCCAGGATCACGAAGCCGTGCGCGGCATCGAGCACGGCTTCCCCGGTCTCGCCGGCGAGTGGCCCGAGCCCGGTCACGAGCGGGACACCGCGCGCCCGGGCGAGCATCGCCAGGTGACTGGTCCGGCTGCCGGCCTCGAGGGCGAGACCGCCGAGCCTGCTCCAGTCGAGGCCGAGGAAGCGGGACGGTCCGAGGTCGTGCGCGACCAGGATGGCGCCGGCAGGCAGTGTCTGCGGTACCACGGCGGCGCCGTTGGCGAGATGGCCGAGCACCCGATCGCGCAGATCGGCGAGGTCGCCGGCGCGGGCGCGGAAGTATTCCTCCTCGGCCTCGCCGAAGGCGACGATCTGCCCGGCCAGCGCCGCCGCCCAGGCGGCACCGGCCGGCGCGCCGCCGGCGATGGCCTCCGCGGCCTCCGCCACCAGCGCCGGGTCACCCAACATCTCGACCTGGAACTCGAGGATCTCGCGAGCCAGCTCGTCGGCCGCCGCGGCGAGCTCGGCGAGCTCGGTCCGGGCGGCGGTGATCGCGGCGTCGAGCGCCGCCCGCTCGGCCGCCGGATCGCCGTGGCGGCGACCGATCTCCGCGGAGCCGTCGGCGAGCCGGACCAGCGGGCCGATGGCGATCCCGCGCGAGGCCGGCTCCCCGGCGATCCGGCGCTCAGACATTCTCGTCGAAGTTGCGCTCGACCAGGGCGCGGAGCTGGGCCACCGCGTCGGGCGCGTCGACACCCTCCGCGGCCAGCTCCAGGCGGCTCCCGCTGCGCAGCTTGAGGCCCATCACCTTGACGATGCTCTTGGCGTCGATCCAGCCTTCCTGACCGTCGGGGCGAAGCCGGATGGCGGCCTCGAAGGTCTTGGCAAGCTTGGTCAGCTTGACCGCCGGCCGCGCGTGCAGGCCGGTCGGGTGGGTGATCAGCACGGTCGCGCTGGCCGCGGTCACTGGCAGAGCTCCTCGGCGGCGGCGCAGACCGCGTCGAGCGAGCTGCCCGCGGAAGCCTCCGTGGCCGCGACCACGGCCCCCTCGACGATCGGGGCATTGCACACCCGGACCTGCGCCCCGCGCCCCTCGTCCAGCATTTCGATCGCCATCTCCGCGTTCATCTCCGCCCCGCCCAGGTCGACCAGCACGGCGACGCCTTGCGGGCTCCAGACCTCCTCGATCGCGGCCAGGATCCGGGCGGCGTCGGTACCGAGCCCGCCGGCGGGATTCCCGCCGCAGCAGGCGACACGCACGCCGTCACCGACCATCGCCCTGACCATGTCGGCCGCGCCCTCGGCGACCTTGGGCGAGTGCGAGACGATGACGATCCCGACCGTGTCCGCAGTCATGCCGGCAGGCTCTCCGCTCCGACCACCCGCCGGCCGGCGCCATCGAAGGCGATCAGCCGCTCGCGCGGCAACTCCAGATGAACGCCGGCACCCGGCACGAGGTCCGCTTCGCCGCTGATCAGCGCGTGCAGCAAGGTGCCGGCGATGTCCAGCGCGACGACCGTCTCGGCCCCCAGCGCCTCGACCGCGGCCACCCGCGCCGGCAGGCCCACCGTGCCGATCCGGATGTCCTCCGGCCGCACACCGAGCGTCGCCGCCGCCGGCACGATCTGGCCGACGAGCGCCGCCGGCAGCAGATTGATCGGCGGAGAGCCGAGGCGCCGCGCCACCACGACGCTGGCCGGCCGCTCGTAGAGCTCGCGCGGCGTGCCGACCTGGATCAGCCGACCGGCCTCGAGGACGCCGATCCGGTCGCCGAGCGTCATCGCCTCGATCTGGTCGTGCGTGACGTAGAGGATCGTCGCCCCCAGCTCGCGCTGGATGCGCTTGAGCTCGATGCGCAGGTCCTCGCGCAGCTTGGCGTCGAGCGAGGAGAGCGGCTCGTCCATGAGAAAGCAGGCCGGTTCGCGGACCAGCGCCCGACCGATCGCGACGCGCTGCATCTCGCCGCCGGACAGCTGCGTCGCGCGACTGTCGAGCTTGTGCGCGATCCGCAGCGTCTCGGCGATCTCGCCGACACGCCGGCGGATCGCGTCCTCCGCCATCCGGCGCAGCGGCGAGCGCAGCGGGAAGGCGAGGTTGTCGTAGACGCTGTAGTGCGGATAGAGCGAGTATTGCTGGAAGACGAAGGCGACGTCCCGCTCGGCGGGCGCGGCGCGGCTGACGTCGCGCCCGGCGATGCGCACCGTGCCGGCATCGAGCCGTTCGAGACCGGCGACGAGGCGCAAGGTGGTGGTCTTGCCGGCACCCGAGGCGCCGAGAAGCACCAGCAGCTCTCCGGCACCCACGGTCAGTGACAGCTCGGCCACCGCCTGGACGTCGCCGAAGCGCTTGGCGACCCGTTCGAGCGCGACCTCAGCCATGGCCAGCCGCCGCGAACAGCTCGCTCCGGAGGGCCCGGCCGCTCGCCCGGTCGAACAGGATCGCGCGTGTCGGATCGGGCAGGAGGCCGACGCGTTCGCCGAACCCGACCTTGACCTCGTTGCCACAGCGCAGGCGCGCGCGCCCGGCGGCGGTGTCGACCGTGACGACCTGACGGGCGCCCATGTACTCGACACCGGCGACGACCCCGCGCAGCGGCGCCGAGTCGGCGAGGCGCAGATGTTCCGGGCGGATGCCCAGCACGAGCTCGGGCGGCGGCTCCTCCTGCAGGCGCGGCACGGCGACGGTGGCCTCGCCGACCCGAGCGGCGGTCGGCCCCGCCGGCCTTGCGTCGAGGAAGCTCATCGCCGGGCTGCCGATGAAGTCGGCGACGAAGATCGAGCGCGGCCGGTGGTAGATCTCGGCCGGCCGGTCGCACTGCAGCACGACGCCCTTGTCCATCACCGCGATGCGGTCGGCCATCGCCATCGCCTCGAGCTGGTCGTGGGTGACGTAGACCGTGGTGGCGCCGATCCGCTGGTGCAGCAGGCGCAGCTCCTCGCACATCAGGGCGCGGAACTCGGCGTCGAGGGCACCCAGAGGCTCGTCCATGAGGAAGGCCGCCGGACGACGGACGATGGCGCGGCCGAGTGCCACGCGCTGCCGATCGCCGCCCGACAGGCCGCCCACCGGGCGGTCCAGCAGATGCTCGATGCGCAGAAGACGCGCCGCCTCGACGACCCGCGCACGCACCTCGGCCCGCGGCAGGCCCTGCGCCAGCAGCGGGAAGGCGATGTTCCGGCGGACGTTCATGTGCGGGTAGAGGGCGAAGAGCTGGAAGACGAAGGCGATGTCCCGATCGCGCGCGCGGCGGAAGGTGACGTCCTCGCCGGCGAGGCGGATCTCCCCGGAGGTCGGCAGCTCCAGACCGGCGATCATCCGCAAGGTCGTCGTCTTGCCGCAGCCCGAGGGACCGAGCAGGACGAAGAACTCGCCGTCGGCGACAGTCAGCGTCGTGTCGCGCACGGCGACGAACTCGCCGAAGCGCTTGTGCAGATGGGCGATGCGGATCTCGGCCATCTCAGTCGGGGAAGTGACTGACCAGGACGAACATGATCGTGCCCGTGAGGATCACGGCGAACGACCAGCCGTAGAGCCACAGCGAATAGGGCTGCATCAGCATGACCACGCCGAGCCCGATCAGCAGTGCCGCCAGGTTCTCGAGCGGGCCGCGGCGCAGGAGCCGCCTCATTTGCGCACCGCGCCGAAGGTGATGCCGCGCAGCAGATGGCGCCGCAGCAGCACGGTGAACACCAGAATCGGGACGAGGAACATGGTGGTGCCGGCGGCGACGGCGGGCCAGTCCAGGCCGCCCTCGCCGATGATCGTCGGGATGAAGGGCGGCGCCGTCTGCGCGTTGCCGGACGTCAGGAGGAGCGCAAAGGCGTACTCGTTCCAGGCGAAGATCAGGCAGAAGATGGCGGTGGCGGCGATCCCGGTGACGGCTTGTGGCAACACCACCTTGAGGAAGGCCTGGAACCGCGAGTAGCCGTCGACCAGTGCCGCCTCCTCGTACTCGCGCGGGATCTCGTCCATGAAACCCTTGAGCAGCCAAACCGAAAGGCTGAGATTGACCGCGGTGTAGAGCAGGATCATGCCGAGATGGGTGTCGCTCAGGCCGAGTGTCCGATACATGAGGAAGATCGGGATCGCTACGGCGATCGGTGGCATCATCCGGGTGCTCAGGATGAAGAACAGGAGGTCGTCCTTGAGGGGCACGCGAAAGCGCGAGAAGGCGTAAGCCGCGAGGGTGCCGAGGAACACGGCGAGGAAGGTCGAGCCGAAGCCGATGATGATCGAGTTCCAGTAGCGCTCGGCGAAGCGCGAGGGGCCGGCGATGACCATGTTCCGTGAGCGGACCAGCGCATCGTACCAGGTCTCCGGCGGCGGCAGGCTGGCCATGTACTCCGGCGTCTGGCGGGTCCGCTGGGTGAACACGTTGACGTAGCCCTCGAGCGAGGGGCTGAACAGGACGCTCGGCGGATAGGCGATCGCCGCACTCGGCGTCTTGAAGCTGGTCAGCACGATCCAGACGATCGGGATCAGCGCCACGAGCGCGTAGGCGGCGACCAGGACGGCGGCGAGCAGCTTGGCCGTCGCGCCGGGCTCGACCACCGAGCGCGCCGTGTCCGGGCTCATCGCGCCTTCACCCGGTTGAGCAGCTTCACGTAGATGTTCGCCGCCCCGAAGACGGTGACGAAGAGGATGATGGCGAAGGCCGAGCTGAACCCGGTCCGCCACTTCTCGAACGCCTCGCGCTTGAGGTTGATCGAGGCGACTTCGGTGGTCGAGCCGGGCCCGCCCGAGGTCAGCTCGACGACCAGGTCGAACATCTTGAAATTTTCGATCGCCCGGAACAGCACAGCGAGCATCAGGAAGGGCAGGACCATGGGCAGGGTGATGCTGAAGAAGGTGCGGACCGGCCCGGCGCGGTCGACCTCAGCCGCCTCGTAGATGTAGTCGGGGATCGAGCGCAGCCCGGCGAGGCAGATCAACATCACGTAGGGCGCCCACATCCAGGTATCGACGAGGACGATCGCCCAGGGCGCCAGACGCACGTCGCCGATCATCGTGAAGTCGCCGGCGCCGATGAAGAAGTTGACGATGTAATTGAAGATGCCCGCTTGCGGTTGGAAGAGGTAGGTCCAGAAGGTGCCGACCACCGCCGGCGAGAGCATCATCGGCAGCAGGATCAGCGTGGTCCAGAAACCGCTGCCCTTGAACTGACGATTGATCAGCAACGCCAAGCCCAGGCCGATGACGACCTGGAAGAAGATCGACCAGCAGACGAAGTGGGCCGTCACCTGCAGGGTGTGCCAGATGTCCTCGCTGGTCAGGATCCGCTGATAGTTGCGGAGGCCGACCCACTCGACCGTCTCGTTCGGCCGGTTCGCGCGGTAGTTGGTGAACGACAGCCAGATCGTCCACAGCAGGGGAAAGATGTTGATCGCGAGCAGCAGCAGGATGGTCGGGCCGATGAACAGCCAGGCGAGCAGCGGGTCGGACAGGCCGCGCGCGCGCAGACGCCCGGCGAGCGCCGGGCGGGCGGGCCCCGCCCCGGCCAAGGGCACTTGCCGCCCGACCCGTGCCGCCGGCGGTCCGATCCTCATCGTCCACCGCCGGCGGCATGGGCCCGCAGGGCGGGCCGGAGCGCCGCTCCAGGCAAGGCAGGCCTCAGCCGTCGCAGGTGCGGGATGGGATCAGAGCTTGCCGTCGTCTTCGAACGTCTCCGTCCAGTCCGCGATCAGCTTGTCGAGTGCCTCCTGCGCCGTGCCGATGTCCGCCACCACGTAGTCGTGGACGCGCTTCTGCATCGCCTGCAGCAGCTCGGCGTAGGTCGGCTCCTGCCAGAAGTCCTTCACCCCGCTCATCGCCTTGAGGAAATCCGCGGCGAACGGGGCCGTGTCGGGGAAGCCCGGATCCTCGAGCACCGCCTTGTGACAGGAGTAGCCGCCCAAGGACCACCACTTCTTCTGCACCTCGGGCTGGGCGAACCACTTGATGTATTCCAGCGCCATGTCCTGCTTGTCGGAGTAGGCGACCACCGAGATGCCCTGGCCGCCGAGCGTGCTCGCCTCGACCTTCTGCTTCGGGTTGACGAGGAAGCCCGACCTGTCGCCGCCGACGTCGGGATCCTTGGCGATGCCGGGGAAGAAGGCGAACCAGTTCATCTGCATGGCGACCTGGCCCGACTTGTAGGCGTCGAGGTTAGCCGTCATGTAGGCGTCGGAGTGGCCGGGCGGGGTGCAGCACTTGTAGAGGTCCTTGTAGAACTCCAGCGCCGCCACCGCCTCGGGCGAGTTGACGAAGCCCTCCATGTGGTACGGCTTGGCCGGATCGTCGTACTGGAAGCCCCAGGCGTACATCGCCGCCGTCACGCCCATTGTGATGCCTTCCGAGCCGCGCTCGGTGTAGATGGCG
>CALKJU010000061.1 GCA_937995535.1 uncultured Alphaproteobacteria bacterium | reverse complement strand
GTGGCGATCGGCGAGCTGCTCGCGACCCAGTCGACGAGGACGCGGCCGCCCGCCTGCATGGAGGCGCTGCAGTGCGGCAAGACCTACGGGTTCAGCGCCCGCACGCGGGAGACGCCGACGAAGCGCGCGAGCGCGTTCAGCAGGCCGGTCTACTGCGCGACCCTGCCATGCACCTCGACCGGACAGTGCACCTACACCCAAGGCCACTGGAAGACCCACGGGCCGGTGCCCCAGGGCAACAACCCTTATGCTTGGCCACAATCGGTCAAGGACAACGGGCTCAACCTGGGCTCGCCGCCGTTCACCTATTCGCCAGCGCAGCTCCTTGCCATCTTCAACAAGGCGCCGGCCGGCAACGGGCTCATCATTCTGGCGCATCAGCTCATCGCGGCGAAGCTGAACATCGCCAACGGCGCCGATGACAGCACCATCGCCACGACGATCACGGCGGCCGATGCGTTGATCGGCCCCCGCATCGTGCCGCCGACCAACGGCAGCACGGCGTCGCTGACCCCCGCGTCGGTCAGCGCGCTGGTCACCGCGCTGACCAACTACAACGAGGGCAAGACCGGTCCGGGCCACTGCGGCGGCTGACGGCGGCTGGAGCGCCGCCCCCGGTCGCGCCGCGGCGCGGCCGGGGGTCGCTAGCGGCGGTACTGCGCCGGCGGCTGCGGGTTGTTGGCCGGGTTGGTGTCGTATTTGGCGAGCTTGGCGATCAGGCCGCTCGCCAGGAGCGGGCGGAGATCCGCCTCGAGCGCCTCCGCCCGGTCCTTCGGATAGACCTGCGCGCCGTCGAGGTAGAGGGTGAACGACTTCAGGTACTTCGCCTGCTTCGCGGGATCCTCGATGGTCGCCTTGGTCCAGGCATAGAGCGGGTAGCTCTCGACGCCGCGCGCTTCGGCCTCGGCCACGTAGCCGGCGAACGCGTCGTACTGGCAGACGAGCTCGGCGCCGTGTCGGCGCAGCACTTCCCCTAGGGGCGCCAACGCCGCGTCACCGGCGTCCCGCCGCGCCACCGCCGCCAGCTCCTCCGACAGGTCGATCCGCAGCTGGTACTGCCACTCGCCGCTCATCGCCGTGCTCCTATCGTCCGATCGCACCTCTCTCAGCCCGATGAGGTGGGATCGCCCCGATCGAATGCCCAGCTCGGGCCGCGACGGTTTGTCGTGGATCGGGTCGCCAGCTTCACCCGATCACCGCCGGCAGGACCACGACCTCGACGCCCTCGCCAAGCTCCGTCTCCAGGCCCGCCTTCCGCCCGCCGACGAAGACGTTGACGGTGCGGCGGATGCGCGGGGTGGAGTCGCACAGCCGGTCGCGCAGGCCGGGCCAGCGCACGTCCAGCGCGGCGATCGCGGCGGCGACGGTCGCCGCCTCGACCGACACGCGCGGCTCGGCGGCCGGGAACAGCCGCAGCAGCGGCGGCGGCAGGACGACGGTGACGCGCGGCAAGCGGCTCAGCGCTCCACGACCAGGGTCTCGACCGAGGTGATGGTCGGCAGATGGCGCGCCAGGCAGCGCCAGCTCAGGCCCTCGTCGGCGCTGGCGTAGAGCTCGCCGCTGCTGGTGCCGAAATAGACCCCCACCGGGTCGAGGCCGTCGCCCGCCATCGCCTGGCGGAGCACGCCGAAATAGACGTTCTCCTGCGGCAGTCCGTCGCGCAGTGCCTGCCAGCTCCGCCCGGCATCGCGCGTGCGCCACACCGCCGCCTTACCGTCCGGCACGTAGCGGCCGATCGAATCGCCGTTGAGCGGCAGGAGGAAGAGCGTGTCGGGGTCGCGCGGATGGACCGCCGTGGCGAAGCCGAAGCTCGACGGCAGGCCGTTCTCGATGCTCTCCCACTGCCGGCCCCCGTCCTCGCTGCGATACATGCCGCAATGGTTCTGCTGATAGAGGCGCTCGGCCGTGCCCGGGGCGAGTGCGATGCTGTGCACGCACTGGCCGACCTCGGGATAGCGCTGCTCCTCCGGGAGATAGTCGCAGCGCGTGCCGCGGTTGCGCGGCTCCCAACTGGCCCCGCCGTCGGCACTGTGAAAGACCCCGGCGGTCGAGATGCCGACCCAGAGCTTCCGCGGGTCGGCCGGGTGCGCCTCGATGTGGTGCAGGATCAGCCCGCCGCCGCCCGGCTGCCATTGCGGCCGCGAGGGATGCTCGCGCAACGCCGCGACGTGGCGCCAGCTCAGGCCGCCGTCCTCGCTGCGGAACAGCCCGGCGGGCTCGACGCCGCAGTAGAGCACCTCGCCGGCGGGGGCGAGGCTCCAGCCGGCCTTGATTGGCGTCTCGCCCTCGCCATAGCTCAGTCCTTCGCTGGAATGGGTCCAGCTCCGGCCGCGATCGGTGCTCTTCCACACCGCCGGGCCGAACCACTCGTTGCCACCGGTGGCGTAGATCGTGCCGGTCGCGGGATCGGCCGCGACATGGTTGAGCGGCCAAGCCTCGCACATCGGTCCGCGCAGCTCCCAGGAGCGTCGCGCCGCGTCGCCTTCCAGGATGAACGCACCCTTCTTGGTGCCGACCAGGATCAGAACGCGCCTCGCCATCGCACCCTCCCCAGCATGACCTTCAGTGGCCGCGCCGACCGTGCTCGCGCAGCCGCTCGAGCCAGCGCCGCCGCGTCGCGTCGTCGGCACCGCCGACATTGCCCAAGAGGTCGCGCCGGACCGGACCGATGCCGACGAAGCCCAGCACGTTGCGCTCAAGCGCCCTCAGCCCGTGGGCGCGGAAGTACCAGCGGTAGAGCAGTGCCGGCATGCCCATGGTGACGACCAGCCGGGCCGAGCGGCCGGTCAGCAGCCGCTGCGGAAAGCCGCGCCGCCCGTAGGCGAAGGCGAAGCTCGGGCGAAACACCTGCTCGAGGAACGCCTTGAGCAGCGCCGGCGGCGAGCCGAGCCAGAGCGGGAAGACGAGGAGCAGATGCTGCGCCCAGGCGATCGCCGCCTGCGCCGCGACCAGGCCCTCCGGCACCGCGCCGTGCTCGAACTCCTGTTGCGTGCGCAGGATCGGGATGTCGAGGTGCGCGATGTCGATCGTGCGCAGCTCGTGGCCGGCCGCGGCGGCGCCCTCGGCGTAGGCTGCGGCCAGGGCGTGGCAGAGGTGGCCGCCGGCCGGGTCGGGGTGACCCTGCAGGATCGTCACCCGCCGCCCCGTCACGTCGCCAGCGCCGCGCGCAGCCGCGCCACGCCCAGCCTCACATCGGCTTCCCGTGATCGACCATCCAGGTCACTCCGAAGCGGTCGGTGGTCATGCCGAAGGCGTGCGACCAGAAGGTCTCACCCAACGGCATCCTGACGGTGCCACCCTCCCCCAGCGCGGCGAAGATCCGCTCGGCGTCGGCGGTGGAGGGCACCTCGAGATGGACGGCGAAGCCGCCGAGCGTCTGCGATCGCTCGGGGTCGCCGTCCGAGCCCATCAGCATCACGTCGCCCACGGCGAGGCTCGCATGCATGATCCGGTCGTCGAAGCCGGGCGTGAGCTCGCTCGGGTCGGGCGCGTCGCGCCGACGCATCAAGAACAGCTCACCACCGAGTACGCTCTCGTAGAAGGCGAAGGCCTCCTCGCAGGTCCCGTCGAAGAACAGATAGGGGCTGGCTCTCACGGCGTACCTCCTTGGTGGTCGGGCCTCGGATCCATGGCTCAGGCGAGGCCCTCGACGCGCAGCGCCTGCTGCACGGCGGGACGCTCCTCCATCCGCGTGGCGAACGAAGCGAGTGGCGCCGGCGCCGGCAGCTCGAGCATCCGCGCCCAGCGCAGCATGACGTAGAGATAGGGGTCCGCGGCGCTGACCCGGTCGCCGAACAGGAAGCCATCGGCGACCTTGCCGGCGAGCAGCGCGAAGCGGCCCTCGGCGAGGGCCCGGGCCGCTTCCTTGTCCGCGTCGGCCGTGGGGAACATCATCCGGACCAGCGGCTTGTGCAGCTCGCTCGTGATGTAGGCGAGCGCCTCGAGCATCCGGATGCGGCCGAGCGGACCATCGGGGACGAGCTGCGGCGCCTGCTCGGCGATCCAGGAGAGGATCGCCACGTTCTCGGTCAGCACCTGCCCGTCGTCGAGCCGCAGCGCCGGCACGTAGCCCTTCGGGTTGATCGCGAGAAAGTCCTCGTCGCGCTCGCTGCGCTTGGCGGCGAGATCGACCCGGATCGGCTCGAAGCCGAGCCCCGCCTCGTTGAGCGCGATGTGGTCGGCCAGGCTGCACGCGCCCGGCGTCAGGTAAAGCTGCATCACTTGTCTCCCTCGATGGCGATTGCGTCAGAGCTGCGTGACAGCCTCGGCCAGGCGGTCGAGACACGAACTCCAGCCGCCGAGATGAGCATCGCGCGCCTCGACACTCTGGAACAGGGCCTGATGGAAGGTGAGCCGGGTCCGCGTGCCCTCCGCGGCGAGGCCGATCGTGACCAGGGTCTCGTGACCGGGAGTGCCGTCCTCGCCGAGCCAGGCGAAGGTGAAGACCAGCCGCTCGTCGGCGACGATCTCGCGGTAGACACCCTGCATCACGTGGTCGCGGCCCTCGGGGCTGCGGATAGCGGCGCGCCAGGCGCCGCCGGGGCGCAGGTCGAGCTGCGCCGAGTGCGCGTTGAAGCCCCGCGGCCCCAGCCAGCGGACGAGATGCGCCGGATCGGTCCACATACGGAACACCAGGGCCGGCGGGGCGTCGAGCAGGCGCGTGATGACGAGCTCGCGCTCGGCCAGGGCCGCCTCAGCTCTCGCGGCCATGGACCCGTTCCTTGGCCTGCAGGTCGCGCAGATAGTCCTCGAGGTTGTCCAGCCGCGCCTCCCAGAACGCGCGGTAGTGCTCGACCCAGTCGGCGACCTCGCGGAGCGGTGCCGCCTCCAGCCGGCAGGGCCGCCATTGCGCCTGCCGCCCGCGGGTGATCAGTCCCGCCCGCTCGAGCACCTTGAGATGCTTCGACACGGCCGGAAGGCTCATCGCGAAGGGCTGTGCCAGCTCGCTCACCGACGCCTCGCCGGAGGCGAGCCGGGCGAGGATCGCCCGCCGGGTCGGGTCGGCGAGGGCCGCGAGGGTCTGGCTGAGGCGATCGGACACGCGCTGCGGAACCGTGCGGTTAACGAACCTGTCGGTTAACTATAGCCGAGGTACGGGGGTGTCAAGGCGCGCCGCGCCCCGGGCCGGTCAGGGCGCGGCGGCTGCTCGGCGGGTCAGTGCGGCCGGACGAGAATCTTCACATGCCGGTCGCGGTTGGCGAGGAGCTCCTCGAACCCGCCGCTGACGATCTCCTCGAGGCCGATGCGCTTGGTGATCAGCGGCGTCGGGTCGATGCGACCGTCCTTGAGCAGGCTGATCACCCGTGCGAAGTCGCGATTGTAGCAGATGCTGCCGATCAGATTGATCTCGCGCAGGACCAGCGCCAGCATGTCGACCTTGGCGCGGTGGCCCCAGATCGCGATCATGACGAAGACGCCGCCGCGCTTGACCGCGGCCATCGCCGAATCGACCGTCACGTCGAGACCGGCGCAGTCGAACGCGACGTCCGCGCCGCGGCCGTCGGTGACGGCAAGGAGCTCCTCGGCGACGTCGGTGTGCCGCGGATCGAGCACGAGGTCGGCCTTGAGCCCGCGCGCCATCTCCTGACGCGCCTTGGCCACCTCGACGACGGCGATCGTCCCGGCGCCGGCCGCCTTGAGGCAGCAGACGACCGCCTGGCCGATCGGCCCGGCGCCGTAGACGACGGCAACGTCGCCGGTCTGGACCCCGGACTTGCGCACGGCGTGCAGCGCGACGGCGAGCGGCTCGACCATCGCGCCGACCTCGGTGCCGAGATTGCCCAAGGGGTAGCTGCGCTCGGCCAGCACCACCACGGACTCGGCGAAGCCACCGCCACCGCCCGACAGTCCCTGGAAGCCGAGCTTGCGGCACAGATGATGATCGCCGCGGCGGCACTCGTCGCAGGTGCCGCAGGCGAAGATCGGATCGACCGCGACGCGGTCGCCCTCCCGCAGCCCGGTGACCCCGGGGCCGACCTCGGTGACCGTGCCGGCGAACTCGTGGCCGAGGATGATCGGCAGCGTCTCGCCGGTGAGCGGGTGCGGCCGGCCTGGTGGCGGGACGAAGATCGGGCCCTCCTCGTACTCGTGCAGGTCGGTGCCGCAGATCCCGCACCAGTCGACCTTGAGCTTGACCGTACCGGGCCGGACCACCGGCTCCGGTCGGTCCTCGACGCGCACGTCCGCGCGACCATGATAGACGGCTGCCCGCATCGCTCTGCCTCCTTCCTGGATTGCCTGGTGTGCTTCCCGGTCGCGCTCAGTCGAGCACGATGCCACCGTCGACGAGCAGGGTCTGGCCGGTCATGAACGCCGACTCCCCGCTGGCGAGGAAGACGGCGACACCGGCCAGGTCGTCGGGCCGCGAGCCGCGCCCGAGCAGCGCGGTCTTGGCGAACATGTCGAACGCCTCGTTGTCCTGCTTGGTCGCCCCGATCTCCTGGAAGCCCTTGTCGATCAACTTCCACATGTCGGTGGCGACGACACCGGGGCAGATCGCGTTGCAGCGGATGCCGTGCTTGGCGAAGGCGCGGGCACCGGCCTGGGTCAGCGCCACGACCCCGAACTTGCTCGCCGAGTAGTGCGCGAGCGGCTCGTAGCCCTGCTTGCCGGCGATCGAGGCGGTGTTGACGATGCTGCCGCCCCTGCCCTGCTTGATCATCTGCCGGGCCGCCTCCTGCATGCCGATCAGCACACCGAGGCCGTTCACGTCCATCACCCGGCGCCAGTCCTCCTCGGTGATGTCGAGGAACGGCCGGACCTGGGCGATGCCGGCATTGTTGAAGATCGCGTCGAGCCCACCGAACGCCCGCACCGCGGCCTCGACCATCGCGACATTGCCGGCACGGTCGCGGACGTCGACGCGGAAGGGCACGGCGCGACCGCCCGACGCCTCGATCGCGCTCGCCGTCTCCTGGGCGAGCCCCGCCTCGATGTCGGCCACCATCACGCCGGCGCCCTCACCGGCCAGCGCCTTGGCCATCTCCGCGCCGATGCCGCGACCGGCGCCGGTGACGATGATCCCCTGTCCCTCGAGCCGCCCGGCCATGGATTCCCCTCCCTGTCCGATTCCGTCGACACAGAAAGGGCACTGTAACCAGCGGCCGTGCGTCGGCCAACCGGGAGATGCCGTGAACCCTCGGCGGCCGGCATCACCTGCGCTAGGGTCCACCATCATGGTCGACCGCCTCGATCGCCTCAACACGTTCCTCTGCGAGGTCGCGGCGAGCCAGGACTTCGAGGCGAGCTTCGCCGCGCTGTGCGGGCAGCTTGTGGGCGAGGGCCTGCCGCTGTGGCGGGTGACGATCAGCTACCGAACCCTCGATCCGACGATCCGGGCGCAGACGCTGGTCTGGTGGCGCGACAAGGGTTCGACGCCGGACCGTTTCCAGACCACGCACGGTGACGGCGAAGCGCAATACCTGCGCAGCCCGATCCACCATCTGCTCGAGCGCGATGCGCGCACCGGCCGCTGGCGGCTGCAGTGCGACGCGATCGAGGACTTCCCGCTGCTGGTCGAGCTGCGCGCCGCCGGCGGCACCGACTACGTCCTGCACCTCCTGCGCTTCGACGCCGCCATGCCGGAGCTGCCGGGCGTCGCGATCGCCTTCGCCACCGACCGTGCTGACGGCTTCAGCGACGCGGAGCTGGCCGAGCTGGCGCGGATCGCACCGGCGCTGGGGCTCGCCGCGGGGCGGGCGATGCTCGTCCAGATCATGACCTCGGTCCTCGGGCTCTATCTCGGCGCGCGCACCGCGCGGCTGGTGCTCGACGGGCAGATCCGCCGCGGCCTCGGCCAGCGCATCGAAGCGGCGATCCTCCTGGCCGACCTGCGCGGCTTCACCCTGCTCGCCGCGTCCGCCGATCCCCTGCGCCTGGTCGCTTGGTTGGACGAGCATCTGGCGGCGATGATCGACGCGGTCTCGGCGCAGGGCGGCGAGGTGCTCAAGCTCCTGGGCGACGGCCTGCTCGCCGTGTTCCCCGTCGAGGGGACCGGGGCAGACGCCGAGGCTGCGGCCTGCCGCCGCGCCCTGTGCGGCGCCGAGGCCGCGCAAGCCGCGAACGGCGCCCTCCTCGACCGGCGCCGCGCCGCCGGCGAGCCCGGCCTCGGGCTCGACGTGGCGCTGCATTTCGGCGAGGTCGTCTATGGCAATGTCGGCTCGCCGCACCGGCTCGACTTCACCGTGGTCGGTCCGGCGGTGAACGAGGCCAGCCGGATCGAGGGTCTTTGCGCGACGCTCGATCGCAGCCTGCTTCTGTCGGATGCCTTCGCCCGCCGCTGCGGCCGGCCGACCGTCAGCCTCGGCCGGCACGCCCTGCGCGGCGTGCCCCGGCCGTGCGAGATCCACGCCCTGGCGTCAGGCGCGCCGGCCAGTTGACGGCCGCGGCATCCTGCCGCAGGTTCCGCGGGCCGTTGATGCAGCGCCGGTCGCTCGCTGTGCGCAGCCAGCCGCGACCGGCGCCTTGCACGCCGGGGACCCGGCCGAGCAGCTTTGACACATGAGAACGGCCATCACCGAGCCGTGACGAGGGAGGCAGAACGATGTTGCGACGTGGCTTTCTGGCGGGAACGGCGGCGATCGGCGCCGCGACGAGCCTGGTGCGCAAGGCCCAGGCGCAGGCGCTCGAGCTGCCCGACCGTGAGTTCCGCATCGGCCTCGTCGCCCACACGCTCGAGCTCACCGGGCTGTTCGGGCAGCTGCGCGAGGGTGCCCGCGCGCGCTTCGACGAGGTCGGTCTCAAATATCAGTGGTTCGAGGGCGCGCCGGACGCGAGCTCGAACCATGCCGGGCTCGTCCGCCTGCTCGAGGACATGGCCACGGCGCAGCTCGACTATCTGATGGTCGGCCCGACCTCGCTCGAGCTCAACGAGCCGGGCCTGATGACCTTCGCCCAGAACGCCGGCCATCTCGTGATGACCGACTACGAGCGGCCGGAGGGCGGCGTGCCCTACGAGGACAAGGTCCTCACCTGGGTCGTCTATCGCCACGGCGAGATGGGCTACAAGGCCGGCGAGTGGCTGGCGGACGACTTCCGCGCCCGCGGCATCTTCGAGCCGAGGATCGTGATGCTGTGGGGGCCGGCGGCCTCGTCGATCTCGCGCGACCGTGGCAACGGCGTGCTGCAGGGGCTCAACGAGGCGACCGACCTGAAGGTCAAGGTGGTCTACGAGGCCAACGCCGACTTCAACCGCGACAAGGCCTACACGGAGGCCGAGCGGGCGCTCAACGCGTACGATTTCGACGGCATCGTCGGGATGAACAGCGCGACCGCCGTCGCCGCCAAGAACGCGCTCGCCGCCAACGGCAAGCTCGACGACGTCACGGTCATCGGCATGGGCGGCACGGTCGAGGAGCTGGAAGCCGTGGCGCTGCGCGAGATCGGCGTCGCCCCCTATCGCGACCCGCCGTCGATGGGGCGTGCCTGCGCCGAGGCGATCCTGCTCCACATCGCCGGCCGCGCGGCCGAGATCCAGCCCACCTACTACGCGGCGATCCCGGTGCTCGACAGCGCCTACCGCATCCGCAAGGAGGTGCCGAAGGCGATGTTCGACGTGGTGGCGTTCCTGAACAAGCATCACGGACGCTGAGCCGCGGCGGCGGAGCGGCCGGCACCGCTCCGCCGCCCGCCCTGCCGGATCGGGAGTGTGCGGAGCATGAGCGACGACGCCACGGCGCTGTTGCGCGTCGAGGGCCTGCGCAAGTCGTTCGGCGGCGTGCATGCCGTCGACGGCGTCGATTTCTCGATCGCCCGTGGCGAGGTCGTGGCGGTCGTCGGCGACAATGGCGCCGGCAAATCCACGGTGGTGAAGATGATCGCCGGGGCCTACACGCGCGACGAGGGGCGCATCTTCTGGGAGGGCAGGCCGGTCGAGCCGCAGTCGCCCGAGGATGCCAAGGATCTCGGCATCGAGACGATGTATCAGGATCTGGCGCTGGTCCCGGACCTCGATCCGGCCGGGAACATCTTCCTCGGCAAGGAGCCGGTGCGCCGTCTGTTCGGCGTGGTCCCGGTCCTCGACCGCGCCGAGATGCGCCGCCGCTCGGCGGAGCTGCTCGAACGGGTGCGGATCCGGCTGCCGTCGTTGCAGGTTCCCGTCCGGCAGCTCTCCGGCGGCCAGCGCCAGGCGACGGCCATCGCGCGCTTCCTCCTCTCCGACCGGGCCAAGCTCATCATCATGGACGAGCCGACCGCGGCGCTCGGCGTGCAGGAGCAGCGCAAGGTGCTCGACCTCATCGAACAGCTCAAGCAGCAGGGCATCTCCGTGCTGGTGATCAGCCACAATCTCGAGCATGTGCTGAGCGTCGCCGACCGCATCATCGTGCTGCGCGGCGGGCGGGTGGCCGGCGTCGTGCCGCGCGCCGCGGCGGACCGGCAGACCATCGTCGCCCTGATCGTCGGCGGGACGGCGTGATGCGCGCCGGCGAGACCCTGCCCGCTCCCGGACGCGCCACGGCGCGGACGTGGAGCATCGGCGACATCAACCCGCTGCTGTTCATCATCATCGGGCTGTACATCGTCCTCGCGCTGGCGAGCGACCGCTTCCTCGCGGTCACCAACCAGATGAACATCACCCGCCAGGTGTCGGTCTATCTGATCATCGCGCTGGGTCAGACCTTCGTCATCTCGAGCCGCGGCATCGATCTCTCGGTCGGCTCGACGCTCGGCCTCTGCGCCGCCGTGGTTGCCACCCAGATCTCCGACGGCCTCAACGTCTGGCTCGCGATCGGCCTCGGCATCGCGCTCGGCAGCCTGATCGGCGTCGGCAACGGCCTCATCATCACGAAGCTGCAGATCAGCCCGCTGATCGCCACCCTCGGCACCCTGGTGGCGCTCCGCGGCGCCACGCATCTCTACTACACCCATCTCTACGCGCACGAGGTCGTGTCGCGGCTGCCCCGCGACATCGTCTACCTCGGCCAGGGCTTCGTCGGGCCGGTGCCGGTGCCGGCGATCATCGCCGCGGCGATGTGCGTCCTCGCGTGGTACCTGTTCCACTATACCCGGTTCGGGAGCTACACGACCTCGATCGGCTCCAACGAGGCCGCCTGCGCGCTCGCCGGCGTCCACGTCGACCGCCAGAAGATCCTGATCTACGCCTTCCAAGGCGCGTGCTGCGGCCTCGCCGCGGCGATCCTCGTCGGCCGCCTCAACGGCGCCTCGCCCGACGTCGGTACCGGCTACGAGCTGCACATCATCGCCGCCGTGGTGCTCGGCGGCACGGCCCTGTTCGGCGGCATCGGCACGATGTGGGGCACGGTGCTCGGCATCCTGACGATCGGCGTGATCGAGAACGGCATGGTCCTGATCGGCGCCGACTTCCATCTACAGCGGGTGCTGATCGGCATTCTGCTGATCGTCGCGGTCGCCTATCAGGGTTGGCGGCGACGACGCCAGGGCACCGCGGAACGAACCTGACCACCCGTCGTTGTGCGTTGACGCGGACGCGGCGGGCGCGCAGGGTTCGATCCGCGACGGTGTCCATCGTGGACCGAAGAGGGAAGCCGGTGCGGGCCTCTGGCCCAAGTCCGGTGCTGCCCCCGCAACTGTAGGCGGTGAGCCGAGACCCGCGCCGACCACTGGGGCGACGCGCCCTGGGAAGGTGGATCGAGGCGACGACCCGCGAGCCAGGAGACCTGCCGTCGCGTGAGCCCACCAGCGAGCCGGGCGGGGTGCACCGGTGGAGGTCGTCATGCCCTGGACTGCCATCGAGCCGAGCGCCGATCCGCAGCGCGTGATCGGCACCTTCCTCGCCGCCGGCGCCGAGATCGCGCCGGAGCCCGTCTACCTCGCCTGGCTGCTGTCGCTCGAGGTCGAGCACGATCCGGCCGAGGCGGCGGCGGTGGTGCTGGCCGCGCTGCCCGCCACCCGGGTGACACCGCCGGCGGCCGCACGGCTTGCCGCCCTGCTCGCGGACACGACGCGATGGCCGCGCGCCGCAGTGGCGGCGCTCGTCGCCGAGCGGCGTCGCGGCGCGAGGGCGACATGAGCCGGATCCCCGCAACGGTCGTCACCGGCTTTCTCGGTGCCGGCAAGACCAGCCTGATCCGCCATCTCGTCGCCCACGGCGGCGGGCGCCGGCTGGCGCTGCTCATCAACGAATTCGGCGATCTCGGCGTGGATCGGGCGATCCTCGCCGGCTGCGGCCTGCCCGATTGCGCCGAGGAGGACATCATCGAGCTGGCCAATGGCTGCATCTGCTGCACGGTCGCCGACGACTTCCTCCCGGCGATGCGCAAGATCCTGGCCCGCGAGCCGGCGCCCGAGCACATCGTCGTCGAGACCTCCGGGCTGGCGCTGCCGAAGCCGCTCGTGCGCGCCTTCGCCTGGCCCGAGGTGCGGTCGCGGGTGACCGTCGACGGGGTGCTCGTGGTCGTCGACGCGGAAGCCGTGCTGGCCGGACGATTCGCCACCGATCCCGCCGCGCTGGCCGCGCAGCGCGCCGCCGATCCGGCGCTCGCCCACGACGAGAGCCCGCTGGAGGAGCTGCTCGAGGAGCAGCTCGGCTGCGCCGATCTCGTCCTGATCAACAAGGCCGATCGGGTCACCGAGCGGGACCGGGCCGCGGTCGAGGCGGCGCTGCGCCCGCATCTGCGCCCGGCGGCACGGCTGCTGTGGACGAGCCACGGCCGCCTCGCCCCGAGCGTGGCGCTCGGGCTCGGTGTCGCTGCCGAGGACGATCTGGCGAGCCGCCCCTCGCACCACGACGACGGCGAGGAGCACGGCCATGACGACTTCACGAGCTTCGTTCTGCCGCTGCCGGCGGTAGCCGACCCCGACGCGCTCGAGGCGCGGCTCCGCGA
>CALKJU010000060.1 GCA_937995535.1 uncultured Alphaproteobacteria bacterium | reverse complement strand
GCGGTCGGCATGGCGGACGAAATCCACGAGCAGGATGGAGTTGCGCACGATGATGCCGGCGAGCGCGATGAACCCGATCATGGACGGCGCGGTGAAGGCCGCACCCATCAGCCAGTGGCCGACGACGACCCCCGGCAGCGCCAGCGGCACCGGCAGCAGCACGACGAGCGGCAGCCTGAACGAGCCGAACTGCGCCACCACCAGCACATAGATGCCGAGCAGCGCCACCGCGAAGGCCGCCCCCATGTCGCGGAAGGTGATGCGGGTAATCTCCCACTCCCCGGCCCACAGCAGCACCGCGGTGCGCGGCGAGTCGGGCTGGCCGGCGAGGCGGATCTCCGGCGCGCCCGGCGTGTCGCGCAGCGCCTCGGCCACCGCGAGCATGCCGTAGATCGGCGCCTCGTAGGCGCCGGCGAGCTCGGCCATCACCATCTCGGCGGGTCGGCCGTTGCGGCGGAAGATCGGCGGCGAGGCCGGCTCCTCGACGATCTCGACGAGGTTGCCGAGCTCGACCGGCCCGCGCCGCCCCGGCACCGGCGTGGTGAGCAGGCGTTCCGACAGGAACAGCTCCTCGCGCGGAAGGCGGATCATGATGGCGAGCGGGTTGCGCCCCTCGCCGCGGTGCGACCAGCCGGCCTGCACCCCCGTCAGCAGCGCGCGGAGGGTGTCGTGCACGGCGCCCTCCTCGACGCCGTGGAACTCGATCTCGTCGGGCAGCAGGCGGACGCGGAAGCGGCGGCCCGGGTCGCCGATGGTGTCGTCGATGTCGACCAGGAAGGGGACGCGGCGGAACGCCTCGCGCACGGTCGCGGCGGCGGCGCGGCGCGTCTCGGCGTCGGGCCCGTAGATCTCGGCGAGCAGCGTCGCGAGCACGGGCGGGCCGGGCGGCACCTCGACGACGCCGAGCCGCGCGCCCTCCAGCAGCGGCAGCGCGCGCAGACGCTCGCGGATGTCGAGGGCGATGGCATGGCTCGCGCGGTGGCGGTGGTGGCGGTCGTCGAGCTGGATGTCGAGGTCGCCGCGCCGCGGCTCCTGCCGCGCGAAGGAATGCCGCACGAGGCCGTTGAAGTTGAACGGCGCCGCGGTGCCGGCATTGACGGTGGCCGCCCGCACCTCCGGCACGCCGCGGATGAGGTCGGCGGCGGCGAACAGCAGCCGCTCGGTGTCCTCGAGGCTGGCGCCGGCCGGCATGTCGAGCACGACCTGCAGCTCGCTCTTGTTGTCGAAGGGCAGCAGCTTCACCGTCACGTCGCGGGTCACGAACAGCACCATGGAGGCGGCGGTGAGCAGCCCGGTCGCGCCGAGGAACAGCCAGGCGGCGCCCTTGCGGCGGACGAGGGGGCCCGCGATGCGGCGGTAGGCGTCGGCCAGCGCGTGGCCGTGGTGCGCGGCCGAGGCGCCGAGCTTCACCATCAGCCAGGGCGTCAGCACCATGGCCGAGAAGAAGGAGAACGCCATCGCCGCCGAGGCGACCGCCGGGATCGGCGCCATATAGGGCCCCATGAGGCCGGAGACGAACATCATCGGCAGCAGCGCGACGATGACGGTGAGGGTGGCCACGATCGTCGGGTTGCCGACCTCGGCCACCGCCTCGATCGCCGCCGTCACGCGGTCCCGCCCGTCCTTCATCGCCCAGTGGCGGTCGATGTTCTCGACGACGACGATGGCGTCATCCACGAGGATGCCGATCGAGAAGATCAGCGCGAAGAGCGACACGCGGTTCAGCGTGTAGCCGAGCAGGAAGGCGCCGAACAGCGTCATCAGGATGGTCACGGGAATGACCACCGCCGTCACCGCCGCCGCGCGCCAGCCTATGGCGAGCCAGATGAGGGCGACGATCGAGACGGTGGCGAGGCCGAGGTGGAACAGCAGCTCGTCCGACTTCTCCTGCGCCGTCGCGCCGTAGTCGCGCGTCAGGTCGGCGGTCAGCCCCTCGGGGATGACGGTCCCCCGCATCGCGGCGACGCGGGCGGCGACGGCGTGGGTGATGTCCACCGCATTGGCGCCGGCGCGCTTGGCGATGGCGATGGTGACGGCGGGCGCTCGGTCCCACTCGCCGGCGGCATTGCGCGTCAGGCGCCACACCCGCGCCTCGGTCGGCGCCGGTTCGGCGGAGATGCGCGCGACGTCCGACAGATAGACCGGGCGGCCGTCGCGGCTGGTGAGGATCAGCAGCCCGGCATCCGGCACGCCGCGCAGCGTGCGGCCGGCCTGCACGCGCAGCGTCTGCCCGCCCTGGCGCAGCACCCCCGCCTGGTAGGACAGGTTGGCGCCCTGCAGCTTCTCGACGATCTGGTTCAGCGTGATGCCGAACAGCGCCATGCGCTCCGGATCCGGCTCGATGCGGATCTCGGTCGGGCGGCCGCCGACGATGTAGGTGAGGCCGACGTCGGGAATGGTGGCGAGGTCGGACAGCACGCGGTCCGCCACCTCGTGCAGCGCGGCGTCGGTCCAGCGGGTGTCGGCGGGGTTCGCGGGGCGCAGCGTGACGACGGCCACCGCCACGTCGTTGATGCCGCGGCCGACCACCAGCGGCTCCGGGATGCCGAGCGGGATGCGGTTCCAGTTCGCCCGCAGCCGTTCGTGCACGCGCAGGATGGCATCGTCGGCCGAGGTGCCGACGAGGAAGCGCGCCGTCGCCATCACGCGGTCGTCGGCGGTCTGGGTATAGACGTGCTCGACGCCCGGGATCGCCGTCAGGATCGCCTCGAGCGGGCGGGTGACGAGTTCCATCGCGTCGGGGGCGGACAGCCCGTCGGCACGCACCTCGACATCCACCATGGGCACGCTGATCTGCGGTTCCTCCTCGCGCGGCAGCGCGACCAGGGCGAGCAGGCCGAGGGCGACCGAGGCCACCAGCAGCAGCGGCGTCAGCGGCGAGCGGATGAAGCCGCGGGCGAGGTTGCCGGACAGACCGAGGGTCATGGCCGCACCACCACATCACCGGGCTGCAGGCCGGAGAGGATCTCGACGCCCGGCTGCCCGCCGATCTCGCGCGCCGGCCCGCGCTGCACCGGCACCACCGCGCCGGAGGCGAGGCGCACCAGATCCACGCCCGGGCCCGCGATCAGGAAGGCGGCCGGGATCACCACGGCCGGCCGGCGGTCGGCGGCGATCGTCACGCGGACCCGCTCGCCGACGAAGAAGTCGCCAAGCCCCTGCACCTCGGCATCCGCCACCACCTGGCCCGCTTCCAGCCGCGGATAGACGAGGCGTATCTCGCCGCGCCCGAGCACGGCGTCCGGCCGCTCGGCAAGGCCGCGGGCGCCGACCTCGATCGCATCGCCTGCGCGCAGGAAGCGCGCGTGGCGCTCCGGCAGGCGCAGCCGCAGCACGTAGCGGTCGGTGGCGATGACGGCGATCTGCTCGCCGGGCGTGACGACCGCGCCGACGGTGCCGCGCACGCCGAGCACGCGGCCGGCCTGCGGGGCGAGCACCTGGCCCTCGCGCTGCTGCTCGGCCAGCACCTCGCGCTCGGCACGGGCGGCGGCGAGCTGGGCCTCCACCACCTCGAGCGCGGTCTGTGCGTCCTCGAGCCGCACCTGCGTCGCCGCACCCGTCGCGCGCAGCTGCCGGGCGCGCTCCAGCTCCAGCGCGGCCTGTCGGCGTTGCGCCGCCAGCGCGTCCAGCCGCGCGTCGAGCGCTGCGAGCTGCAGCGGGATCTTGGGGTCGAACACCTCGGCGATCACCTGCCCGGCGGTGACGGCATCGCCCTCCCGCACGCTGAGGGTGCGGAGCGTGCCGGCGATGCGGGTGCGCGCCTCC
>CALKJU010000059.1 GCA_937995535.1 uncultured Alphaproteobacteria bacterium | reverse complement strand
TCGATCGAGAACCTCGACGCCGCCCGCTCGACCCTGCTCGACGTCGACATGGCCGCGGAAATGACCCGCTTCACCTCCGCCCAGGTCCTCACCCAGGCCGGCGTCGCCATGCTCGCCCAAGCCAACCAGATGCCACAGAATTTGTTAAGGCTTCTGAGCTAAGACTGGTCCGTGACGGGGGACGCCGCGCGAGCGGCGTCCCACCCGTCGGGTCCGGGCGCGCTTCCTGACGGGTCGAGCCATGCTCACCAACCTCACCCTAGGTGCGGCACGGGGCACCGAGCGCGGTGCGGACCGACCGGCCGAGCCGCCCGCCCCCCCCGCGCTCCTGGCCACTCCACCCGCGGAGCGCTCCGCCGCCCGGGTCGTCGCCGCCGACAGCGCGCTGCGCCGTGCCGCCGAGGCGGCAATCGCCAAGATGTTCGCGGACCGCGCGGTCTCGGTCGCGAGCTATCACGACGAGAGCAGCGGCCGGATGGTCTACCGCGTGTCCGACGCGCACAGTGGCGAGGTCCTCCTGCAGCAGCCGGCGGAGGCGCTGTTGCGCCTCTATGCCAGCGCCCGTGCCGAGGACGGGCCGCTCGTGGCGATCGAGGCCTAGGCCGGCGATGGCCAGCGTCATCGACTTCGGCCGCCTGTCCACCGCGGGGACGACGCCGCGGCTGAGCGGGACGAGCTCGGGCATCGACACCGAGACCCTGGTCGCCGCCCTGGTCGAGGCCAAGCGCATCCCCGCGCTGCGGCTCGAGAACCGGATCACGCGCAACGAGGCGAAGCTCGCCGCGCTGAGCGAGCTGCGCGGCATCCTCGGCGCGATCCGCGACGCTGCGGCGGGGCTGCGCAACCCGCCGGGCTTCCTCGGTGCCCGCGCCAACCTGTTCGAGGCCAAGGAGGCCTATTACAGCTCCAGCACGACGACCTCGCCGGCGAGCCTGCTCGCCGTGCGCCCGGACGCGACCGCGGACGTGGGCACCTACGAGCTGGTCGTCCACCAGCTCGCGACCGCGCAGAAGCTGATGAGCGACGCGGTCACCGATCGCGGCCGGGACCTCGCCACGGCGCGCAACGGCGGCACGCCGTTCTCCGGCAGCTTCACGCTCGGCCTCGCCGGCGGCGGCAGTGCCACCATCGCCGTCGACGGGACGATGAGTCTCAACGACGTCCGCGCGGCGATCAACGCGCTCAGCGCGACGACCGGGGTCACCGCCTCGGTGATCAGCGTCTCGGCCACCGAGCACCGCCTCGTGCTCGCGGCGCAGGAGACCGGCAAGGCCGTCGCCATGGCCGCGGCCGGCGGCGACGACGTGCTGGCGGTGCTGGGCCTCTCCGCCGACGGTGGCGCCTCGCCCAAGAACCCGATCCAGGCGGCCCAACCGGCCCGGCTGACGATCGACGGGCTGACGGTCGAGCGCAGCGGCAACCGCATCGACGACGCGATCAGGGGCCTGACCTTCGAGCTGTACCGCGCCGAGCCGGGAACGACGGTGACGGTCGAAGTCGGTCGGGCGCTCGGTGGCGCCAAGGAGAGCATCGCCACGCTCGTCGACCGGCTCAACGAGCTGCGCGCCTTCGTCGAGCGCAACAGCCGTGTGGACGAGAGCGGCCGGGTCGACGCGAGCTCGGTGCTGTTCGGGGACACCACGCTGCGCAGCGTCGCCGGCGCCGTCGCCGGGATCCTGACCGGCCGGGTCGACGGCCTTCCGCCGGACGCCGCGGCCTCTCTCGGCGCGCTCGGCATCACCATCGACGCGAGCAACCGCCTGGTCGTCGACGAGGCGCGGCTCGACGCCAAGCTGCTCGGTGATCTCGGCGGTGTCCGCGGCGTGCTCGAGTTCACCTTCACCGCCAGCTCGCCCGACCTCGCCCTGTTCAGCCGGACCGGACGGCTGAGCGCCACGCAGTTCACCGTCGATATCGTCGACGCCGACGCCGACGGCCAGCCCGAGAGCGCGGCGATCGGCGGTGTCGCGTTGACGGTCAGCGGCAACAGCCTGCGTGGCCCGGCGGGCACCGCCTTCGACGGCCTCGAGCTGATCTGGACCGGCCGCGGCAGCACGAGCATCGACGTGACGGCCACCCGCGGCATCGCCGAACGGCTCTACACCTCGCTCGACTCGATCCTGGACCAGGTCGACGGCGAGCTCGCCAGCGCGGCGCAGGGCCTCGAGGCGACGAACAAGCGGCACCGCGCCGACATCGAGCGGATCGAGGCCCGCGCCGAGGACTACCGGCAGCGGCTGATCGAAAAGTTCGCCGCCATGGAGAGCGCCCTGGCGCTCGCCAAGGCGATGCTGCAGCAGGTCCGCACCGCGACCGACGCGATGTTCGCCAAGCAATGAGCCCGCTGCCGCGCGGGCCCGAGCGGGGATCCGAGATGCACCGACCGACCCTGGCCGACGCCGCGCAGACCTACGGCCGGATGGCTGGCCGCGGTGCCGACGCGTACAGCGTCGTGCTGCTCTACGACGGCGCCATCCGGCACATCGCGCAGGCCCGCGCGGCGATCGCCGAGGCGGCGATCGAGCGGCGCTGGCAGCACGTCGCGCGGGCCACGGCGATCATCGAGGGTCTGCAGCAATGCCTCGACCATGCCCGCGGCGGCGAGATCGCCGCCCTGCTCGACCGGCTCTACACCTACGTCACGCTGCGCCTGCAGGACATCAATCTGCGCAACGACCCGCGCGCCTGCGACGAGCTCGTGGGCCTGCTGCGGACGCTCCGCGCGAGCTGGGCCGCACTGGCCGAGCGTGGCGCCGCCGAGCCGCCCGCGCCGCGCGGCGGCGCGGTCGCCGCCTGAGCGGCGCGGTTCAGGAGCGGCGCTGGAACGGCCGGACGAGCAGCGCGCCGGCCCCGGCGACGACGGCGATGCCCGCCTGGAGCAGCTCGTTCGGCCGCATCAGGTACGACATCAGCACCTCGCCGGCACTGGTCCGCGTCACCAGGTGCTTGAACTTACGGATCCGCCGCTTGCGCTTCTTGAACGCGATGTGATCGCTACCGCGCACGGCTTGAACCGCGAGCATCGGGAAATGGGCGAAGGCCCGCTCCATGTTGGCGTAGCTCGCGTCGATGCCGCCGCCGACGAGGCGACTGCGGTCGCGCGCCTCCTTGCGGAACGGCGTCTCGCGCAGCCAGCGGAGCAGCCGCTCGCTGGCGATGTAGGCGTGCGCGCAGCCGGATCGGGTGCGGACCACGTTGTGCCGCACGAAGCGTGCCCGCAGCGGCCAGTGGCCGAGGAAATAGAGCATCCAGTCCTCGGGCAGGGTGCGCATCGCCGCGGCCACCGCGGCGACCGTGCGGGGCCGCACCCAGCGGCCGAACGCGGCGTCGTCCTCGAGGATCAGCGCCGTGCGTGCGCCCTGCCGCAGCGCATGGTCGGCGACCGCGCGGTGCGATTCCCAGATGCCCTCGATGACCGCGCTGCGATGCCGGTCGGGCCGGTAGAACAGTACCCGCCGGCACAGGCCGACGCGATGCAGCTCCTGCGCCGCCAGCGCGGCGCGGTCGGGACGGTCGGCCAGCGAGATGCAGTAGACCGCGTCGACGAACGACCAGTCGTATCCCCCCCGGCCGGCGCAGTGCGGGCAGCCCGGCTCGACCGGGCACGGGTGAAAGCGCGCCGCCACCGGGCGGTCGCCCCGCTTCGCGCCCGCCGCGCGCGGCTGCGGGGCGCTGGTTTCCTGGGTCGCGATCACCCTGCACCTGACAGCGGCGGTCCCCCGAAGCAGGCGCGCGCTACCGGCCCGGCCGCGAATCGGCAACGCGGCATCCGTCCCGGGGCCCAACGGACCTACTTGATCAGATCTCTAGTCCGGGGGCGCCGCGTCGGCAAGACCGGGCGGCGCGTCCCTGCTGCCACCCGGCCCGAGCAGTCGCGGATTCTGTGCCAGTCGACGGCGCCACTTGTCGCGCGACAGGTCGGGCCAGCGCCGCTTGATGCACAGCCACTGGTCGGGCCGCTCGCCGATCCAGGCCTCGAACCGCGCGTAGACGCGCGCCGTCATGTCGCGGGCGATCGCGCGCCGGTCGCGCAGCCTCGGGTCGGGCTCGATCGGTTCCTCGACGGTGAGGCGGAAGCGGCAGCCGCCCAGCCGCTCGAGCCGCGCCGGAACGAACGGCAGGCCGAGGCGGAGGGCGAGCAGCGCCGGGGCCAGCGGCGCCGGCGCCGGCCGCCCGAACAGCGGCACACCCTCGCCCGCGTCGTGACGCTGGTCGAGCAGGATGCCGAGGCTGCGGCCGGCGCGGAGCTCGGCGACGACCGCATGGACATGCGCGTCCGCCGGCAGGAAGCGGCAGCCGAGCGCGGCGCGGTGCGCGGCGAGCAGCCGTTCGACCGCCGCGTCGGCACGGACCGCGTGCAGCACGGTGAGCGGCAGGCCGGCGCGTACCGCCGCCCCGGCCAGCAGCTCCCAGTTGGCGAAATGGCCGGAAACGAGGAAGGAAGGCCGGCCGGCGCGGCGCAGCCGCTCGAGGACGGCACCACCGACCAGCTCAACCCGGGACGGTCCGCCGTCGCCGCAGATCCGACCGAGATGCGGGAACTCGGCGATCACCCGGCCGAGCTGGGCCATCGAGCGGGCCGCCGTGCGCCGCACCCGCCGCTCTGGCCAGTCCGGGAAGGCCAGCCGCAGGTTCAGCGCCGTGACCCGACCGGCCTTGAGCCACGGGCCGACGACGCGCCCGAGCGCGCCGCCGAGCGCCGAGGCGGCATCCGGCGACAGCGCCGCGCACAGCCGCCAGTAGAGGGCGAGGCACGCCGCGAGCGGTGCGCGCCGGGCGGCGGCACCGGGCGCCGGGTCAGGCTCGGTCGCAGGCATGGATGGCGGGCGGCTTGACGTTATAGAGTAACATTGCCATGGCAGGCTGCGAGGATGGAGGTGACGCATGAGCAGACATCTTGCAATCGCGCTGGCCGCCGTGGCGATCCTCGGCACGACCGCCTCGGCGGACGAGCCGCGGCGCGAGCTGAAGGCGCACGAGCACGGGCGGGCGAGCCTGAAGATCGCGATCGAGGGCGATCGCGTGCTGCTCGACCTCGAATCGCCGGGTGCCAACATCGTCGGCTTCGAGCACGCAGCCCGCACCGAGGAGGAACGGGCGGCGGTCACCGCGGCCCTGGCGCGCCTGGGGGAGCCCCTCGGCCTGTTCATGCTGCCCGCGGAGGCCGGATGCCGCGTCGCGGATGCGGCAGTCGAGATCGTCACCGAGGACAACGAGGAGGAGCACGCCGATGCGCACGGGCATGGACACGACCATGACCATGCCGAGGACGTACGCCACAACGAGTACCGCGCCGTCTACGAGCTCGCCTGCGCCGACACCGGTGCGCTGCGCAGCGTCGGCTTCGCCTTCTTCGACGTCTTCCCGGCCACCGAGCAGATCGACGTGACCGTGACCGGGCCGGACGGGCAGAGCGCCTACCGGGTCGAGCGCAACGCGCCGCGGCTGGAGATCGCCGGGCAGAGCTGACGCGCCGATGGCCGAGGCGGGGGCGGCGATCGCGCTCGACGGGGTGCGGTTCGCTTGGCCGGGCCGCGGCGGGTTCCGGCTGACCGTCCCGCACCTCGCGGTGGCGCGCGGCGAGCGCCTGCTGCTCGTCGGCCCGTCGGGCTGCGGCAAGTCGACCCTGCTCAACCTGCTGTGCGGGACGCTGAGCCCGACAGCGGGCAGGATCGCGCTGCTCGGGCGCGAACTGACTGGCATGGCCGGTCCGGCCCGCGACGCCTTCCGCGCCGAGCACATCGGCGTCATCTTCCAGATGTTCAACCTCGTGCCCTACCTGTCGGTGCTCGACAACGTGCTGCTGCCGCTGCGCTTCGCCCCGGGCCGTCGCGCCCGGGCCGCAGCCGCGGCCGGCAGTGCCGCGGCGGAGGCGATCCGCCTGCTCGAGCGGCTCGGTCTCGACCGGACGAAGGTCCGCCACGAGGCACGGGCGGCGACGCTGAGCGTCGGCCAGCAGCAACGCGTCGCCGCGGCGCGCGCCTTGCTGGGGCGGCCCGAAATCGTCGTCGCCGACGAGCCGACCTCCTCGCTCGACCGCGCGCATCAGCTCTCCTTCCTGGAGCTGCTCGCGCAGGAACTCGCGGCCGGGGGCGGGACGCTGGTCATGGTCAGCCACGACCCGAGCCTCGCCGCGCGCTTCGACCGGACCCTCGAGCTGCCGACGGTGGCGACGATCGAGCCGGGCCTCCCCGCCCACACATGAGCCTGCTTCGCCTCGCCAGCGCCTCGCTGCTGAACCGCTGGCCGGTCGCGCTGCTCACCGCGCTAGCCATCGCCCTGAGCGTGACGCTGCTGCTCGGCGTCGAGCGGATCCGCAGCGGGGCGCGCGACAGCTTCGTCGGCACGGTCGCCGGCACCGACCTGATCGTCGGCGCCCGCGGTGGGGCACTCAACCTGCTCCTTTATTCGGTCTTTCGCATCGGCAACCCGACCAACAACATCACCTGGGCGAGCTACCAGGACATCGCCGCGCACCCCGACGTCGCGTGGATCGTGCCGCTCTCGCTCGGCGACAGCCATTTCGGCTTTCGCGTGCTGGGCACCAACGACGACTATTTCCGCCACTACCGCTATCGCGACGGGCAGCCGCTCCGCTTCGCCGCCGGCGGCCCCTTCACCGACCTGTTCGACGCGGTCCTGGGCTCGGAGGTGGCGGCTCGGCTCGGCTACGATCTCGGCCGCGAGATCGTCGTCGCCCACGGCCTCGGCCGCGAGGGCTTCGCGCGGCACGACGACAAGCCGTTCCGTGTCGCCGGGATCCTCGAGCGGACCGGAACCCCGGTCGACCGCACGGTCCATGTCAGCCTGGAAGCGATCGAGGCGATCCACGTCGACTGGCAGGGCGGCGCGCCCGTTCCCGGACGGCGGGTCAGCGCCGAGGCGGTGCGCGCGATGGAGCTGCGCCCACGCGCGGTGACGGCGGCCCTGGTCGGCCTGCAATCGCGCCTCGCCACCTTTCGCGTGCAGCGCTTCGTCAACGAGTACCGCCAGGAGCCGCTGCTCGCCATCCTGCCCGGGGCGACCCTGCAGGAGCTGTGGGCGATCCTCGGCACCGCCGAGCAGGCGTTGAGCGCGGTGACGGTGATGGTCGTGGCGACGGCGCTGCTCGGCATGGTGACCATGACCTTGGCGAGTCTCGCCGAGCGGCGCCGCGAGATGGCGATCCTGCGCTCGGTCGGCGCCAGCCCGCGGACCATTCTCGGCCTGCTCACCGCCGAGGCGCTCCTCCTCGGGCTCGCCGGCACCGCGCTGGGCGTCCTGCTCCTCTATGGCGCCCAGCTCGCCTTGCAGCCGGTCATCGACTCCCGCTATGGGCTCTATCTGGCGATCGGTGCGCCGAGCCGGCGCGAGCTGGCGATGCTCGCCGGGGTCGTGCTGGCCGGGACCCTCGCCGGGCTGATCCCGGCCTGGCGGGCCTATCGGATGTCGGTCGCCGACGGGATGACGGTGCGGACCTGACGCGGGGCTGGTGGGGATGCCGGGGCGACGGACGGTGCTGGCTGGGGCGGCGGCCACGGCGGTGGCGGGTGCCGCGGGCTGGTGGCTGTGGCCACGCGCGGAAGCGGGGCCGCCGGCCGAGGTGGTCGAATGGGAGCAGCTGATCCCGCCCGACCTCGCTCCGGACGAGGTGGTGCGCGGGATCGTGCCCCATGGCGGTATCGTCCGCGCCACCGCGCTCGGCGGCACCGACGCTGACGAAATCCTCGCCATGCTGGTGACCGACTGGGACGGCAAGCGGATCCGCATGCCGGGCTACACCCTGCCGCTCGACTTCTCGGGCGCGGCAACGCGCGAGTTCCTGCTGGTACCCTATGTCGGGGCGTGCATCCACGTGCCGCCGCCGCCGCCCAACCAGATCGTCTACGTCACCAGCGTCACCCCGGTGCAGCTCGGCAACCTGTTCGATCCCGTGTGGGTCACCGGCATCATGCGCGCCAAGGCGCTGTCGGTCGAGATCGCCGATGTCGGCTACCATCTCGAGGCCGAGTCGGTGACCCCCTATGGCTGAGCCGCGCCGGCATCACCGGCGCGCAGCCAGCGGCGCATCAGCACCCAGTCGCGGCTGTCGCTCGACCAGCCGTTCTTGACCACCGGTCGGCGCGCCGCCTCATGGAAGCCGCAGGCCGCGTAGAGCCGGCGCGCGGCCAGATTGCCATCGGCGACGACGAGGCTGACCGCGCGGCACCGGGCGGCCCAGGCGAGCTGGGCGGCGACGCCGATCAGCCGCCGGCCCCAGCCGGCACGACGCTGTGCCGGCCGCACCGCGAGGACGTTCACGTACCACGTGCCGGGAACGAGATTCTCCAACTGCTTCAAGGGACGGAACAGGGACGGCAGATCACTGGGCAGGGGCCGCGGCACGGCCGGCAGCGGGTAGCCGACCAGCGCCGCGATCACCTTACCGGCCGGCGCCGCGACGACCGCGTTGCGCCAGGAGAAGCCGCCCTCGTCGCGGCGCGCGCGTTGCTGGCCGACCTCCCAGGGTGACTGTCCCGGCTCCGCCATGCCGGCCCAGAGGTGCAGTGGCAGGCCCTCCCCGGCCATGTTGACCAGTTCGGCGAGGGCCGCGGCGTCGTCGGGGACGGCACGGCGGAGGGGCGGCGAGAGCTCGATCATGGCGCTTGCTCCCGGCGGGCGGGTTGCGACGGCCGCCGCCCGCCGGCATAGTCCCTCGACCCTCGGCTGCCGCGACCCGGTGTCGCGCGACCGGGCTCATGCCGGACCCGCGCGCGGCGGCCGGCATGCCAAGCGGCCGCGCGCCTGCGATCAGGGAAACGCCTCATGGCCTCCGTCGATGTGCGGAAAGTGGAGAAGTTCTTCGGCACCGTCCAGGTGCTGTTCGGCGTCTCGGTGGACATCAAGGACGGCGAGTTCGTCGTCCTCGTCGGTCCGTCCGGCTGCGGCAAGTCGACCCTGCTGCGGATGATCGCCGGGCTCGAGGAGATCAGCCGCGGCGAGATCGCGATCGGCGATCGGGTGGTCAACAACGTGCCACCCAAGGACCGTGACATCGCGATGGTCTTCCAGAACTACGCCCTCTACCCGCACATGACCGTCAAGGAGAACATGGCGTTCTCCCTGAAGCTCGCCAAGGCACCCAAGAACGTCATCGAGGAGCGGGTCGGCAAGGCGGCGCAGATCCTCGGCCTGTCCCAGCTCCTCGACCGCTATCCGCGCCAGCTCTCCGGCGGCCAGCGGCAGCGCGTCGCCATGGGCCGCGCCATCGTCCGCGACCCGCAGGTGTTCCTCTTCGACGAGCCGCTGTCCAACCTCGACGCCAAGCTGCGGGTGCAGATGCGCACCGAGATCAAGGAGCTGCACCAGCGGCTCAAGACGACCTCGATCTACGTCACCCACGACCAGATCGAGGCGATGACGATGGCCGACCGGATCGTGGTCATGCAGCTCGGCCATGTCGAGCAGGTCGGCGCACCCCTCGACCTCTACGACCGGCCGAACAACCTGTTCGTCGCCGGCTTCATCGGCAGCCCGGCGATGAACTTCATCGACGCCACGATCCACCGGGCGAACGGCACGGTGTCGGCGGTGGCCAAGGACGGCACGCATCTGCCGCTGCCGGCGATCTCGGGCGGACGAGAGGGGCAGCAGGTCATCTACGGCGTGCGGCCCGAGCATCTCGAGCTGCGCACCGACGGCAGCGGGATCCCGTCCGAGGTGGTCGTGGTCGAGCCGACCGGCGCCGAGATGCTGGTCGTCAACCACCTCGCCGGCAACGAGGTCCAGGCGGTGTTCCGCGAGCGCTACCAGATGAAGCCAGGCGACCGGATCGCGCTCGCCCCGCGCGTCGAGCACGTTCACATCTTCGACAAGCAATCAGGCGCGCGTATTTCAGCGTAGCCCCAGCGCGACGATTTTTCCGTAGACGCCGCTGAATCCGTGATTTTTCGCACGGATTCGGCGGTGGTGGCTGATTATTGGGAACCCTCGCAGCGTTCGTTGTGCGAGCGGGGGTGTCATGCCGGAGGGGTCGCGGGAAGCCGAGGCGGCACGGCGTCTTCAGGATCGGTTCGAGCGAATGGCGCGGATCCTGCTGAGGGGCAGCCGGCGGGCGGAGCCGGAATGGCGGCGCGGTGCGCTCCCCAAGCGGACCGACCTCGCGGTCCGGTCGACGGCTCGGCCGTCAGGCGAGCAGCCGGGCTAGCACCGACCGATAGGCGGCGCCGATCGCCGCGCGGCGCGGATGCAGGCCGTCGCGGACGACCCAGCGACCACCGACCATGACGTCGCGGATCGGCGCCCGGCCCGGCCCGAAGATGAGCGCGTCGAGCAAACGGTCGCCGGCGAGCCCGGCATGGATCGGGCTCGCGCCGTCGAGCACCAGCAGATCGGCGCGCAAACCTGGGGCGAGACGGCCGATCGGTCGGCCGCTCGCCTGCGCGCCGCCGGCGAGCGCCGCACGCCACAGCCGCCCGCCGGTCGAAGGCTCGGCCGCGCTCGCCGCCACCAGCCGGCGCAGGCTGGTCAGGCGCTGACCGTATTCCAGCAGCCGCAGCTCGGCGAACGCGTCGGTGCCGACATTGCTGTCCGAGCCGATCCCGAGCCGGCCGCCGCCCTCGAGATGCTCCGGCAGACGGAACAGGCCATCGCCGAGATCGGCCTCGGTGGTCGGGCACAGGCCCGCCACGGCGCCCGAGCCGGCGAGCAGTAGGGCCTCATCGTCGTCGAGATGGGTCGCGTGAACCAGGCACCAGCGCTCGCTCAGCCCGACCAGATCCGCAAGCCGCGCCAGCGGGCGCCGGGCGGTGGCCTCGAGGCAGTCACGGACTTCGCGGACCTGCTCGGCGACATGGATGTGCAGCGGCAAGGACGGCGCGGCACCGCGCACCGCCTCCGCGAGCGCCGCCGGCGGCACTGCGCGCAGGCTGTGCGGCGCGAGCCCCAGCGCGCGGTCGGGATCGTCGCCGAACCGCTCCCCGACGCGGTCCAGCAGGTCGAGCGCGCCAGCCGGATCCAAGCGGAATCGGCGCTGGCCGCCTTCCAGCGCCCGGCCGTCGAAGCCGCCGGTCAGGTAGACGACCGGAAGCAGCGTCAGCGCGATGCCGGCCCGGCGCGCGCCCTCGTCGACCGCCCAGGCCATGCTCGCCGGGTCGGCGTAGGGTCGCCCGTCGCGGTCGTGATGCAGATAGTGGAACTCGACGACCGTGGTGTAGCCGCCTTCGAGGAGCTCGACGTAGAGCTGCGCCGCGATCGCCGCCACGTCCTCGGGCTCGAGCCGTTCGAGGAAGCGGTACATCGTCTCGCGCCAGGTCCAGAAGCTCGCCTCGCCGGGCTCAAGGCGCTGGGCGAGTCCGGCCATCGCCCGTTGGAAGGCGTGGCAGTGCAGATCGGGCATGCCCGGCAGCACGGCGCCGGCGAGCCGCTCGCAGCCCTCCCCCGCATCCCCCGGCCGAACCGCCACGATACTGCCATCCGCGCCCACCTCGAGCCGTACGTCACGCGCCCACCCGTCGGGCAAGAGCGCCTGCGGCGCGTGGTAGGCGGCCGTCACCGAACCATCACTCCACGGTGACCGACTTGGCGAGATTGCGCGGCTGATCGACGTCCGTACCCTTCGCCACGGCGGTGTGGTAGGCGAGCAGCTGGATCGGCAGGGCGTAGAGGATCGGCGCCACCAACGGCTCGACCGCCGGCATGGTGACCGTCCGCCAGCAATAGCCCGCGAGCTCGGCGACACCGCGGGCGTCGCTGAGCAGCACCACCTTGCCGCCGCGTGCCACCACCTCCTGCAGGTTGCTCGCGGTCTTCTCGAACAGATCGTCGCGCGGGGCGACGACGATCACCGGCACGCTGTCGTCGATCAGGGCGATCGGCCCGTGCTTGAGTTCGCCGGCGGCATAGCCTTCCGCGTGGATGTAGCTGATCTCCTTCAGCTTCAGCGCACCTTCCAGCGCGATCGGGTACATCGCACCGCGGCCGAGGTAGAGCACGTCGCGGGCGAGGGCGAGGTCGTGGGCGATCTCGCGGATCTGCGCCTCGGTCTCCAGCACCTGATGCGCGCGCGCCGGGATCTCGTCGAGCGCCTGGGTCAGCACCGCCTCGCGCGCCGGGTCGAGGCGCCCGCGGGCCCGTGCCGCGCCGACCGCGAGGCAGGCGAGCGTGGCCAGCTGGGTGGTGAACGCCTTGGTCGAGGCGACGCCGATCTCGGGCCCGGCGAGGGTCCGCAGCCAGCCGTCGGCCTCGCGTGCGAGCGTGCTCTCGGGCACGTTGACCACGGCCAACGTCGGATGGCCGTGCGCCTTCATGTGGCGCAGCGCCGCCAGCGTGTCGGCCGTCTCGCCCGACTGGGAGACGAAGATGCCGGCCTCGCCCGCGGCCAGCGGCGCGTCGCGGTAGCGGAACTCGCTGCCGATCTCCCAGTCGACCGGGATGCCGGCCAGCCGCTCGAACCAGTAGCGCGCGACGAGGCAGGCGAAGGACGCCGTGCCGCAGGCGATCATGGCGAGGCGCGGGACGGTCGCGAGGTCGAACGGCAGATCCGGCAGCGTGATCCGATGGTCGCGCGGATCGGCGAAGGAGCGCAGCGTGTCGCCGATCACCGCCGGCTGCTCGTGGATCTCCTTCTCCATGAAATGGCGGTGGTTGCCCTTGCCGATCATCGCCCCGGAGAAGGCGGTCTGCTTGATCGCGCGCTCGACGGGGTGGCCGTGGGCGTCGATCAGCCGCGCGCCGTCGCGGCCGAGGATCGCGATGTCACCCTCGTCGAGGTACTGGATGCGCTCGGTCAGCGGCGCCAGGGCCAGCGCGTCGGAGCCGAGATACATCTCGCCCTCGCCATAGCCGACCGCGAGCGGCGCGCCCTTGCGCGCCCCGATCAGCAAATCCTCGCGCCCGGCGAACAGCAGGGCGAGCGCGAACGCGCCGTGCAGCCGGCCGATGGCGAGGCGCGCCGCCTGCTCCGGCGCTACGCCGCGGCGCAGGTGATCGGCGACGAGATGCGGGATCACCTCGGTATCGGTCTGGGTTTGGAACTCGTGCCCACGCTCCAGCAACTCGGCGCGCAGCTCCTGGAAATTCTCGATGATGCCGTTGTGGACGACGGCGACACCCTCGGCGATGTGCGGATGCGCATTGCCCTCGGTCGGGGCGCCGTGGGTGGCCCAGCGGGTGTGGCCGATCCCGGTCCGCCCGCCGAGCGGGGCCGCGGCCAGCTCGCGGGCCAGATTGTCGAGCTTGCCAGCGGCGCGTCGGCGCTCGATGCGGCCGTCGACGAGCGTCGCGATTCCGGCGCTGTCATAGCCGCGATATTCGAGCCGGCGCAGGCCCTCGAGCAGCAGGGGCGCCGCCTCGCGCCGACCGATCACACCGACGATCCCGCACATGCCCCACTCCCCCGCAGGCCGCGGCGCCCGTCACGCGCCGATCGCCGATCCTGCCTCGGTCGCGAGTCGCAATTCAACCGTAGCGCGCACGGTCACCCACCCGGTCGCGCCCGCGCGAAGCCCGACACGGCGACGACCGTCGCCAGCGCGCGCCGCTCCTCGCCGTCCTCCTCGCCATAGAGGTAGGTCTCCGCCACCTGCAGCTCGTCGACCAGCAGCACCGGCGCGTGCTGCTCGACGGCGTAGAGGAACGAGCGCAGCCCCTCGACGCTGCCGGTGAAGCTGATCCGCACCGGGATGCGCACGAACGGCAGTGTCTCGACCGGCGCCAGCGCCTGCACGCTCTCCAGGCTGCCACCGCCCTGCGCCACCAGGGCCGACAGCTCGCGCTGCAGGAGGGCTGCGGCGAGGGCCGGCGTGTCGGCCTGGATCAGCGTCTGGTCGGCGTCGCTGGCGCGCGCGAGCAGGCGCTGTTCGGCGAGGAGCTGGTCGCGGGTGACGAGGCGCCGCTCGAGATCGCCGGCACGACGCGCGAGCTGGGCCAGCGTCGCCTCCTGCTCGGCCAGGATCGAGAACGGCAGCGCCACCACGTAGGCGATGCCGCCGAGCAGCACGACCAGCACCAGCACCGCCAGCGCGCGGCGGACGAGCGGCGGCAGGCCGCTCACGGCTCGAGGCTCCGCAGCGACTCGATCCGGGCGGCGACCGAGAAGCGGCTGACCTCCCGCTCGCTGCCGTCGGGCAGCGGCACCCGCTCGCGCGTGCTCGGCGCGCGGAACTCGGCTCCGGCGAAATAGGGCGAGCCCTCGACCAGGCCGAGCACGGCCGCCGCATCGTCGGCGAAGCCGTTGAGCGTGACGTTGCCGCCCTCGATGGTCAGGTCGCTGAGCCAGACGCTGTCCGGCAGCAGCTCGCTCAGCGCCTCGAGGACGATCAGCGGCGACGGTGCCTCGCGCTGCCGCTCGGCGACGAACCGCGTCTCGCTGCGCAACGCCTCCAGGCTGGCGCGCAGCTCGGGCAGGTCGGCCAGCCGCTGCTCGAGCGCGTCGACCTGCTGCTGGCGCTCGGCGATCAGCGCCTTGCGGGCGAGGATCTGCTGACCGAGGCCGAGACCGGCGACGAGCGTGGGGATCAGCAGGACGAGCGCCGCGACAGCCAGCCAGCGGGTCCCGCGCCGCGACTGGACGAGCCCGTGCGCGAGGTCGACCGTCGGCAGCGCCCAGGGATCGTCCTCGACGAGGTCCACGCCGCGCGGCTCCAGGCCGAGCGCGACGAGCCGCCGTCGCGCCTCGGCGACGGCCGCGCGCGGCGCCACGACCAGGGACACGGCGAGCTGGCCGTCGTCGCGCCGGTCGATGCGCTGGTCGGCATGCACCTGCTCCGCCGGCCACGGGGTCAGCAGGTCGATCTTGTTGCCCATGATCGCGGCCAGCTCGCGCTCCGCCGAGGCCGGGAGCACGTCCTGGCAGACGAGGCCGGTCGCCGCCGGGAGCCGCAGCACCACCGGCAGCCGGCTGCGGCGCACGCGCTGCAGGATCGGCCCGGCACCGGGGTCCACGCCACCCAGCTCCGGGCGGGCCGGGTCGGGCAGACGGATCGAGCCCAGCTTGTCGAGGCGCTGCCCGCGGCGGATGGCGAGCCGCACACTGCTCCGCTCGTAGAGCGCGATGACGGCGCGCGGCACCAGCACCGCGCCGGGCGGGCGCGCCGGCAGCAGCGCGCGCAGCTCGTCGAGCCACCAGCGCCACAGGACACCCGGGCGCACGCCCGTGCCGAGGCTCAGGCTCGCCATCAGGACGACGCGTCGGCGCGCAAGGGCGAAGGCTCCCAGTCGAGCAGCCGGTACGGCCGCGGCCCATCGGGCCGCATCCAGATCAGCGCATCGGCATGCGCGACGTAACCGTTGGCCAAGCGGATGTCCAGGCGCACCGTGTAGAGGCCCTTGGGGTCGCGGAAGCCCTCCGGCTCACCGCGCGAAGCGCCGGTCGCGGCCGCGCCGCCCGGCTCCCCGTCCGGCCGGCCGTCGTCGGGCAGTGGCGCGCCGTCGTCGGAGGTCGGCCGTTGCTGCGGGACAGCACGCAAGGCCCGGCGCGTGAGCTCCGGCGCGAGCTCGACCCGCGGCCGCGCCTCGCCGGTCGCGACCGTGAACAGCTCGCGGGTCCGCGCATAGAGCTCGGGCGTGACCCCGAGCACGTCGCGCAGCTCGGCGACGTGGCGGAACGGCGCGTTGGCCGGGCCGTCCTCGCGGCCGGCGAGGCGGTAGTCGCGCGCCTCGGCACCGTTGGGCTGACGCAGGTCGTTGCTGTCCCGCCAGTCGACCACCGCATCGCCGATCCGCAGCGCGACGTCGCGCGGCGCGCCCGCCTCCTGCATCACGGTGGCGACCAGTCGAGCGTCGGCCTGATTGAGGTCGACGCGCCCGGATTCGCCGGTGATGCGGATCGCGACCAGGGCACCGTCGAAGGTCCAGTCGACGCGCAGCTCCGGCTCCGGCGGCCGCTCGCGCGGCGCCTGCAGGGCGTAAACGGCCTGCTCGAGGCCGGCCTCCAGCACCGCCCGGGCGCGGATCGCATCGACGAGGTTGCGCGCGCGCATCGCCTCGCCGAAGGCGAGCGTCGAGAAGGCGCTGGCGATGCCGGCCACGGCGACGGTGAACCAGAGCGCCGCGACCAGGGCGATGCCGCGCTCGCCGTCCGGGGTGCTCAAGCCGGGCATTCGCTGCCCTCCTCCTCCGTCCCGGCGGCGCACAAAACCGACAGCTCGATGCGCGGCGCGGCGAGCAGCTCCGACCAGACAGCACGGCCGGTCGGATCGACGAGCCGCACCGTCTGCGGCATCTGCCCGGGCGCAGCCCAGCGATCGAGCCACGCCGCCGGGCGGTCCTCGCCGGGCCGGCCGAAATACTGGAACTGCACCGGTGCCTCGATGACCAGCAGCACACGCCCCGCCGCGCGGTCGAGCGGCGCGAAGCCCGGCGCGCGCCGGTCGGGCGCGGCGCGACGCACGACCAGCCGGCGGCGCTCGCCGGGCAGCGGCTCCAGCGCGAACTCCCACAGGGCCCACGCGGCACCGCCACGATAGGGTGGCGTGACCGTCGTGAGCCGCAGGCGATCGGCGGTGCCGAGGAAGCCCGGCCGGGTCTGGTCGCGCTCGCGCCAGGTCACCGGCTGGGCGCGCGCGACCTCGCGGCCGAGCAGCTCGCGGGCCAGCACCTCGGCCTGCACCGCGTCGCTGCGGGCGAGCATCCGCTCGCGCGTCGTCGTGGCGTAGGACATGCCCTGCATGATCAGCACCATGACCAGGCCGAGCACGGTCATGGCGACGAGCAGCTCGACGACGGTGAAGCCGCGCTCGGTCGGGCTCACGCGCCGCGCTCCGCAAGCCAGCGCAGCGTGCTGAGGGTGAAGATGCGGCCGTCCGGGTCGGCCACGTCGACGCGGACCAGCCACAGCCGCTCGCGCGGCGTGGACCGATCGCCGCTCAGGGGCGGTCCATCCGCGGCCTGCCGGGCCGGCAGTGGCGGCGGCGGCATCGGCGAGGCGCTGAGCCGGAAGCGCAGATCCTCGCCGATCCGCCCCTCGACGCCGGCACCGCGCGGGTCGAGGTCGGCCCGGGTGCGCTCGAGGATCGCCTCGGCGGCAAGCGCCAGCTCGAGCTGGCTCGCGGCACGCCCGACCGCGAGCACGCCGGTGCCGTAGATCCGGTAGACCGCGCCTAGGACGAGGCCGACGACAGCCAGCGCGACCAGCACCTCGACCAGGGTGAAGCCGGCGTCGCGGCGTGGCTCAGCCATCGTGCAGGCGCACCGCGCCGGTCAGGTCGTCGACGGTCAAGGTCGCGATGCGGCCGCGCAGCTCGAAGGTGATCACCGCGCCCGACGAGCCCCCGTCGGGGAAGAACAGCACGGCGTCGGTGACCTGGCCGTCGACGGTGCGCACGCGCGCGACGTCGGACGCGATCGGGACCCGGACCGGCCGCGCGGCGATGATCGCCTCGCGCCGCGCGGCGTTGAGCTCGTAGGCGGCCCGCGCCGCCCAGTCGCGAGCCGAGGGTCCGGAGCCGGCGACGAAACGCGGCAGCACGGTCGTGACGACGAGCGCCAGCAGGGTGAGGACGACCAGCAGCTCGAGGAGGGTGAAGCCGCCGTCAGCGGTCGCCGACGGAGATGTCCGCGGCATCGCCGGTGCCTCCGGGCGCCTTGTCGGAGCCCAACGAGACGAGATCGTACGCCGCCCGGGTCCCGGGCGCACGATAGACATAGGGCGTGCCCCACGGATCCTTCGGCACTTCCTTGCTGTCGAGATAGGGGCCGTTCCAGCCGGGCGCGCGGTCCTTGTTGACGAGCAGTGCCTCGAGCCCCTGTTGCGTGGTCGGATAGTTGCCGGTGTCGAGCCGGTAGAGATCCAGCGCCTGGCGCAGGTTCTCGATCTGCAGCTTGGCCGTGTCGGCGCGGGCGCCGGACAGGTAGCTGAGCACCCGTGGTCCGGCCAGCGCCGCGAGCAGACCCAGGATCACGAGCACGACGAGCAGCTCGATCAGGGTGAAGCCGGCATCGCGGCGCCGGCGTGCCGCGGCGCGGCGGCGGCGTGGCAACGTCATCATTGCAGGATCGTCAGGACGAGCCGCTGCTCCTCCCGCCTCAGCACCAGCTCGCTGGTCCTCACCTCGGCCACCTCCCAACCGTCGATCGTGTCTCCCGTGCCGAGCCGGAGCGCGTCACCGCTCTCGGAGCGGATCACCACGGCGGTCATGCTGCCCGCCTGGCCCACCGTGCCGACGAAGCGGATCCCGGGCTGACCCGGCCCCGCGGCGACCGGCAGCGGGTCGTCGAGCCCGGAGGCCGAGGGCGGTGCGTCACGCACCGGCTCCGGCCGGCGGGTCGGCGAGAACAACGGCCGCTCGACCATCTCGGCGAACCGCTCGAGCGGCGGCAGACGCCGGATCAGCGGCTCGTCGGCCGGCTCCTGGTCCGGCAGCGGCGCGCCCTCGTCAGCCGGCGGGGCGAGTCCGCCCGCGGTCGGCGCCGGCGTCTCGGCGAACGAGGTCCAGGCGAGATAGGGCAGGGCGATGATCGCCCCGCCGATGAGCAGCCGCGTTGCCGGATGCCACCTCCGCATAGCCCGCTTCGTCCGCATGGTTCGCCGAACGTTCACCACCTAGCCCCGGTCGCCCGCAACGACAAGCCCGCGACCGGTGTAGCCGGCCTCAGAGCGCCAGGTCATTGACGCTGATCACAGCGGTGAGGATCGACATGACGATACCGCCGACGAGCACGCCGAGCACGATGATCAGGGTCGGCTCGATCACCGCGACGATCCGTGCGAGGCGGGTCGCGACGCGCTCCTCGAACGCGTCGGCGAGATGCGCCGCGACCGCGCGCAGCCGTCCACTCTCCTCACCGGCGCGCAGCAGCTTTGCCGCCATCGGTGCCAGAATGTCGGCCTCGGCGAGGCAGTCGCTCAGGGTGCGGCCCTGGCGGACCCCGCCGATGACCGCGTCGAGCTGCGCCTGAGCATAGCGGTTGCTGACCATGTCGCGGCTCATGCCGAGCGCGGCCGGCAGATCGAGTCCGCCGGCGAGCAGGCTTCCCAACCCGCGGGTGAGCTGCGCCGTGATCCGCTCGCGGCTGAGCTGTCCGAGCAGCGGCAGGCCGAGGAGCATCCGGTCGGCGGCGCGGCCGGGACCGGGCAGGCGCAGGAGCCGCTGCCCACCGAGCAGGAGCAGGAGCAGGACCAGCAGCAACGCCACGCCGTTGGCCTGGAGCCAGTCGGCGGTGCCGATGACGAGGCGCGAGAAACCGGGCAGCTCCGCGCCCGCCTGCTCGAAGATCGGCTTGAACTGCGGCACCACGACGGTGAGCAGGATGCCCAGTGCGCCCACCGCGGTGAGCACCAGGAGCATCGGATAGATCATGGCCGAGGTCAGCTTGCTGCGGAGGGCCTCGGACTTCTCGCGCAGGGCGACGAGATCGGCCAGCGTCCGCTCGAGCTGCCCCGAGGCCTCGCCGGCGCGGACCATCGCCACGACCAGCCGCGGAAACAGCCGCGGCTCGTCGGCCAGGGCGTCGGCCAGCGCGGCACCGCCGCGAACCCGCTCGAGGACGCGCCCGAAGGCGTCGGCGAGGCGCCGGTTGCCGGCATCGTCGGCGACCATTTCGAGTGCCGTCTCGACCGTCGTCCCGGCGCCGATCAAGGTCGCCAGCTCGCGCAGCGCGGCGGTGAGCTGCGCCGACGACGCGCCGCCGCCGAGCCCGCCGCCACCGCCGCGCTGCCCCAGCGGCTGCGCGTCGATCGGGATCAGGCCGGTGTCCTGCAGCCGCTCGATCGCCGTGCGGCGGTCGGCGGCGTCGATCTGCCCGCTGACCCGCTCGCCGCCGGCGGTCAGCGCCTGGTAGGCGAAGGTCGGCACCGGCTCACCAGTCCTCCGTGACCCGGGTGACCTCCTCGATCGTGGTCAGCCCGGCGAGGCATTTGTGCAGACCGTCGACGGACATGGTCCGCATCCCCTGGGCCATGGCCTCGGCGAGCAGCGCCTGGGTCGGGGCGCGGGCGCGGATCAGCTCGCGGATGCGGTCGTTGACCTCGAGCAGCTCGAAGATGCACTGCCGGCCGACATAGCCGACCTCGTCGCAGTGCCGGCAGCCGACCGGGTCGTGCAGCGTCACCGGGCCGTCGAGCCGGATGCCGGCCGCCTCGATCATCGCCCGCTCCTCGGGCGTCGCCGGGCGTCCCCGCTTGCAGTGCGGGCAGAGCACGCCGACCAGGCGCTGCCCGACCACGCCGCGCAGCACCGAGGCGAGCAGGTAGGGCTCGACGCCCATGTCGAGCAGCCGGGCCACCGCACCGGCGGCGTTGTTGGTGTGCAGTGTGGTCAGCAGCAGGTGGCCGGTGAGCGCCGCGTGGACCGCGATGTCGGCGGTCTCCGGGTCGCGCGTCTCTCCGACCATAATGATGTCCGGGTCGTGGCGGACCACGGCGCGCAGGATCTTGGCGAAGTCGAGGCCGATGTCGGCGCGGACGTGGATCTGCGTCACCCCGTCGATCTGGTACTCGATCGGGTCCTCGATGCTGATGATCTTGTCGGTGGCGGAGTTCAGCTCGCGCAGGGCGGCGTAGAGGGTCGTGGTCTTGCCGCTGCCGGTCGGACCGGTGACCAGGATCATGCCGTGCGGCGCGTCGAGCAGGCGGCGGAAGCGCCGCTCGACGTCCGGATCGAGACCGAGCTGGCCGAGCTCGACACCCTTGCCGCTCTGGTCGAGCAGGCGGATGACCAGGCTCTCGCCGTGCGGCGTCGGCGCCGTGGCGATGCGCAGGTCGATCCGCTTGCCCTCGATGTTCATCCGCGCGCGCCCGTCCTGCGGCAGGCGGCGCTCGGCGATGTCGAGCTTGGCCAGGATCTTGATCCGCGAGACGACGGCGGCGCTGAACCGGGCCGGGGGTGCCCCGATCTCGCGCAGTCGGCCATGGACCCGGAATCGCACCCGCAGGCGGTCGCGATAGGGCTCGATGTGGATGTCCGACGCGCTCATCCGCACCGCGTCGGCGAGGAGCTGGTTGACCAAACGGACGACCGGCGCCTCCTGCGCCAGGTCGATCAGGTGCTCGACGTCGCCGCCGGCGGCGGCACCACCCTCGCCGAGATCGTCGACGAGCTTCTGCAGCGCACCGCGTCCGCCGTCGAGCAGGCGCGAGAAGGCCTGCTCGAGATCGTCCAAGGCGGCGGCGTGGACGACGACGTCGCGGCCGGTCGCGAGGCGGATCGCCTTGAGCGTGGCCCCGTCGCTCGGGTCGGCCATCGCCACCCAGACGGTGCTCTCGTCGGCGTCGACCGGCAGGACGAGGTGGTGGCGCAGAAAGCGCGTCGAGAACCGGTCGGCGAGGACCGGGCTGGTCGGATAGCCGTCGGCGGCGAGGATCTCGATGCCGTGCAGCGCGGCCATGACCTCGGCCCAGGCGCGCGGCTTGACGAGGCCGGTCCGCTGCAGCAGCGCCGGCAGCCGCTCCTGGCCGTGCGCCGCCAGGGCCTGCGCGCGGGCGGCATCGTCGAGGCTCAGCGCGCCGGTCTCGACCAGCCGCCGCAGGCCCGGGTGCAGGCGGTCGGGATCCGGCGCGCCCGAGGTCTCGGGCGGCGCCGGCGTCGGCGCGCGGACGAGGGAACGCAGGGTCGCCATGGCTCGAACTCCCCTCCTACCCTACCCTGCTTCGCCGCCCGGTGCACGCAGCGCGGCGCGGCCCCTGGGCCGCGCCGGTCCTCAACCTATCTGCGCGCCTCGGAGCCGCGCAGTGACCGACGCCACACCCCCCTGCATCGTCTGGCTGAAGCGCGACTTGCGCTCGACCGATCACGCGCCGCTGGCCGCGGCCGGCGGCCGTCCGGTGATCCCGCTCTACGTCGTCGAGCCGGAGCTGTGGCGGCAGCCGGACCTGAGCGCACGGCAGTATGCCTTCCTCGCCGAGTGCCTGGCCGAGCTGCGCGCCGACCTCCTTCGGCTCGGCCTGCCGCTGGTCGTACGGACCGGCGATGTCGTGGAGGTGCTGGAGGACGTCCGCGCGCGCACCGGAGCGGTCGCGCTGCTGAGCCACGCGGAGACGGGCAACCTCTGGACGTTCGCGCGCGACCGGCGGGTCGCGGCCTGGGCGAGGGCACGCGGCGTCGCCTGGCAGGAGTTTCGCCAGACCGGGGTCGAGCGGCCACCACGCGAGCGCGACGGTTGGGCGCGCCGCTGGGAGCGCTTCATGCGTCGCCCGCTCGCCGAACCGGCCGCAGGGCTCGGCGCGCCGGGAGGTCTCGATCCGGGCGACATCCCGACGCCGGAGCAGCTCGGACTCGCGGCCGATCCCTGCCCCGGCCGGCAGCGCGGCGGCCGGCAGGCCGCGCTCGAGACCCTCCACAGCTTCCTCGAGGAGCGCGGCGAGCCCTATCAGCGGGCGATGTCCGCACCCGCCGCCGGGGCCCGCCACTGCTCGCGGCTGAGCCCGCACCTCGCCTTCGGTACGCTCTCGATGCGCGAGGTTCTGCAAGCCGGCGAGGCACGGCTGGCGGCCCTGCGCGCGCTGCCGCCGGCGGAGCGCGGGCGCTGGCCTGCGGCTCTGTCCTCGTTCCTCGGCCGGCTGCGCTGGCATTGCCATTTCATCCAGAAGCTGGAGAGCGAGCCGTGCATCGAGCAGGCCAGTTTCCATCCCGCCTATGACGGATTGCGCCGCTCGGACGAGGCGCGGCTCGCGGCCTGGGCCGCGGGCATGACCGGCTGGCCGTTCGTCGACGCCTGCATGCGCTCGCTCCGGGCTACGGGCTGGCTGAACTTTCGGATGCGGGCGATGCTGATGGCGGTGGCGAGCTACCAGCTCTGGCTGCCATGGCGCGACAGCGGCCTCGTGCTCGCCCGCCTGTTCACCGACTACGAACCGGGCATCCACTGGCCGCAATGCCAGATGCAGTCGGCGACCACCGGGATCAACACCATCCGCATCTACAACCCGGTCAAGCAGGGCCTGGACCACGACGCCGACGGCGCCTTCATCCGCCGCTGGGTGCCGGAGCTGGCGCGGGTTCCGGCCCGCTGGCTGCACCAGCCCTGGCGCATGCCGCCGCTCCAGCAGGCCGACGCCGGCTGCGTCATCGGCCGCGACTATCCGACCCCGCTCGTCGACCATGTCGCCGCGGCGCGCGCGGCGCGGGACGCGGTCTGGCAGGTTCGCCGCACGCCGGGCTACCGGGAGATCGCCGACGCGATCCAGCGCCGCCACGGCTCGCGGCGCAGCGGCATCACGCCGCCCGCCGAGCGGCGTGCCGCGGCCCGGCGCCGGGCCGATCCACAGCTCGGGCTCGACCTCTGATGGCACGGATGCGCAAGAAGGCGGAACTGCCACGCAAGATCTGCTCCGCCTGCGGGCGTCCCTTCACCTGGCGACGGAAGTGGGCGCGCGACTGGGACGCGGTGCGCTACTGCTCGGACGGCTGCCGGCAGCGGCGGACGAAGTCCGCCGGGTGCCCGCACATTCCCACCACCGAGGACGGGACGCTCATCGCCCCCCCGGGCTGACGTCGGTCTTCGTCTCCCGGTACTTGCCCGAAAGGAAGAAGTCGTAGCCGCCCCAGGCGGTGATCGCGACGATCAGCCAGAACCAGATGCCGTTCGGGTCGTGCCACGCCTCGACCGCGACCCACAGCGCGCAGAAGGCGATCACCGCGACCCGCCGCCACAGCGGGCGCAGCCAGGGATGGGCCTCCACCGCCGGCGCTCAGGCGGCCATCGGCACGACGCCCAACGTGTCGTCCAGCGCCAGCGCCAGGCGGTCGAACAGCTCGTCGATCTCCGCCTCGGTGATGATCAGCGGCGGGCAGATCCCGACCACGTCGCCCGGCAGCGGCCGCAGCATCAGCCCATGCTTGAGGCAGTTGGCGACGACATGGGCGGCGGCCTTGGCCTCGGGCGGGTGCTGGGCGCGGCTCGCCTTGTCGGCGACCAGCTCGAGGCCGCCGATCAGGCCGACACCGCGCGCCTCGCCGACCAGCGGATGCCGCTCGAGCCGCTTCAGCCGCTGCTGGAAGCGTGGCGCCACCGCCTGGACATGCTCGAGGATGTGGTCGCTCTCGTAGATGCGCAGCGTCTCCAGCGCCACGGCGGCGGCCACCGGGTGGCCGGCATAGGTGACACCCATCCCGAAGGTGTTGAGCTTCTCCGACTGGTCGGCCAGCGTCTGGTAGATCTCGTCGGTCATCATCAGCGCCGCGATCGGCAGGTAGGCCGAGCTGAGCTGCTTGGCGCAGGTCAGCATGTCGGGGCGGATGCCGTAGGTCTCCGAGCCCCACATCGCGCCGGTGCGGCCGAAGCCGTTGATCACCTCGTCGGCGACCATCAGCACCCCGTGCGCGCGCAGCACCGCCTGGATCTTCTCGAAATAGGTGCGCGGCGGGACGATCACCCCGCCGGCGCCCATCACCGGCTCGGCGAAGAATGCCGCGACCGTCTCCGGCCCCTCGGCGCGGATCAGCGCGTCGAGCTCCTCGGCGAGGCGGGTGGCGAACTGCTCCTCGCTCTCGTCCGGCCGCCCGTCGCGATAGTGCGAGGGTGTGGTCACCGAGCGGAAGCGGTCGAGCATCGGCAGGTCGAAGCCGCCGCGCGTGTACTCCAGCGCCGTCAGGTGGCCGGCGGCGATCGAGACGCCGTGATAGGCGCGCTTGCGCCCGATGATCTTCTTCTTCTCCGGGCGGCCCTTGGCGTTGTTGTAGTACCAGACGATCTTGATGGCGCTGTCGATCGCCTCCGAGCCGCCGTTGCAGAACAGCACGTGGCGCAGCTCGCCCGGCGCCAGCGCGACCAGCCGCTCCGACAGCTCGATCACCGGCGGCGTCGAGCGGTGGGCGAAGATCTGCGAGTAGGGCAGCGTCTCCATCTGCCGCTTGGCGGCCTCGACGAGGCGCCGCTCGGAGAAGCCGAGGCCGGCGCACCACAGGCCGGCGAGGCCCTCGAGATAGCGCTTGCCGTCGTCGTCGTAGACCCACACCCCCTCGCCGCGGGCGACCACGACCGGCCCCTGGCGCTCGTGCTGGCGCAGGTTGGTGTAGGGATGCAGCACATAGGCGACGTCGCGCGCGGCGAGCGAGTTGGGGGCGGCAGGCATCACGGGCTCCATCGAGGCTAGCACGCCATGCTAGCCGCCCGGCCGCGGCGCTGACAATCACGCCACGGGCATGGCTCCCCGGCGCTGGACGCCAGCCCGTTGAACCCTTCGCCGGCGCTTCCTAAATCGGCAGGTCGTTTCCAAGCATCGGAGCCGCGCGACGATGTCGACTGCGCCGCAGCCGTTCGAGGCCGAGGTCGGCCGCGTCCTCGATCTCGTCATCAACTCGCTGTACAAGGAGCGGGAAATCTTCCTGCGGGAGCTGATCTCGAACAGCTCCGACGCCTGCGACAAGCTGCGCTATGAGAGCCTCAGCCGGCCGGAGCTCTTGGGCGAGGACCCGGAGCTCAAGATCCGCATCGTCGTCGATCCCAACGAGCGCCTGATCACCGTCGTCGACAACGGGATCGGCATGGACCGCGACGACCTCGCGCAGAATCTCGGCACCATCGCCCGCTCCGGCACCGCCCGCTTCCTCGAGCAGCTCTCCGGCGACAAGAGCACGGACCTCAAGCTGATCGGCCAGTTCGGCGTCGGCTTCTATTCGGTGTTCATGGTCGCCGATCGGGTCGTGGTCCGCTCGCGCAAGGCCGGGACCGAACAGGGCTGGGTGTGGGCCTCGGACGGCCGCGCCGGCTACGTCGTGGAGGAGGCCGACGGGCCGGTGCCGCGCGGCACCTCGGTCAGCCTGCATCTCAAGGAGGACGCCAAGGACCTGCTCTCCGAGTGGCGGATCCGCGACATCGTGCGGACCTATTCCGACCACATCGCGATCCCGATCATCCTCGAGATGGTCCCCGTCGCCGGCGACACCAAGACCAAGCGCGAGCCGGCGCAGATCAACGAGGCCTCGGCCCTGTGGACGCGCCCCAGGAGCGAGATCAGCGACGAGCAGTACAAGGAGTTCTACCACCACGTCGCGCACAGCTTCGACGAGCCGTTCACGCGGGTCCACTTCACCGCCGAGGGCGCGCTGACCTACACGGCACTGCTCTTCGTGCCGTCGGCCAAGCCCTTCGATCTATTCGACCCGAAGCGCCGCCACGGGGTCAAGCTCTACGTCCGCCGCGTGTTCATCACCGACCGGCTGGACGAGCTGCTGCCGCGCTGGCTGCGCTTCGTCTCCGGCGTGGTCGACAGCGAGGACCTGCAGCTCAACGTCAGCCGCGAGACGCTCCAGCACGGCGCGGTCGTCGCCAAGATGCGCAAGCAGCTCGTCAAGCGGCTGCTCGACGAGCTCGCGCGCAAGGCCAAGGAACCGGCCGCCGAGGCCGGCAAGCCTGCGCCCTACGAGGCATTCTGGGGCGAGTTCGGCGCGGTGCTCAAGGAAGGTCTCTACGAGGACCAGGAGAGCCGCGAGAAGCTGCTCGAGCTGGCGCGGTTCCGCAGCACCCACGGCGACGGCTGGATCACCCTCGACGACTATGTCGGGCGGATGAAAGCCGGCCAGGAGACGATCCTCTACATCAGCGGCGACAGCGTGGCGGCGCTGCGCACGAGCCCGATGCTCGAGGCCGCCCGCGCCAAGGGGGTTGAGGTGCTGCTGCTCGAGGATCCGGTCGACGAGTTCTGGATCCCCGCGGTCGGCGACTACAAGGGCAAGAAGTTCCAGTCGCTGACCAAGGGTGCGGTCGATCTGTCGAAGGTCGTGGGCGACGCCGAGCCGGAGACCCCGTTGGTCGCCGAGGGCGATCTCGGCCGCCTGATCGCCAAGGTGAAGCTGGCGCTGGGCGACGCGGTGAAGGACGTCCGCCCGAGCCAGCGGCTGCGCGACAGCGCGGTCTGCCTGGTCGCCGCGGACAACGGCATCGACCTGCGGCTCGAGCGGTTCCTGCGCCAGCACAACCAGCTCGACACCGCGTCCGGGCGGATCCTCGAGCTCAACCCCGGGCACGAGCTGATCCGCAAGATGGCCGAGCTGGCCAAGCCCGACACTGGTAACGGCACCGAGCTCGACGAGCTGTCCAAGCTGCTCCTCGATCAGGCGCGGATCATCGAGGGCGAGCCGCTCCCCGACCCTGGCGCGTTCTCGCGGCGGATGAGTGCGTTCCTCGCCCGTGGCCTCGGCGGAGCCACGGCATCGGCCTGAAACGGACGCCCTGTCGAACCCGGCGTCACGGTACCGGTTCGGGAGATCGACCATGCCGATGGATCGACAGGGCAATCCGATGAGCGGCGCCACGGCGCGCTCGGCCGAGGCGTTCGACCGTGCCGTGGCCGCGTTCAACCTCTACCGCGGCGACCCGCTGGCCGAGGCCGACGCCGCGCTCGCCGAGGCGCCCGACCACGCCATGGCCGCGCTGCTCAAGGCGCATCTTCTGGCGCTCGCGACCGAGCCGGCGGCCGCCGCCGAGGCCCGCCGCATCGTCGCCGGCATCGCCGGACGCCCGCTGGGCGAGCGCGAGCGTTCACATCTCGCCGTGCTCGACGAGTTGCTGCGCGGCAACTGGGTCCGCGCCGCGCTGCGGATGGATACGCACAACGTCCGCTGGCCGCGCGATCTGGTCGCCCTCCAGGTCGGCCATGTGCTCGACTTCTTCCGCGGCAACGCACGCGACCTGCGCGACCGGATCGCCCGCGCGCTGCCGGCCTGGTCGCCCGATCTGCCCGGCCACGGCGTCGTCCTCGGCATGTACGCCTTCGGGCTCGAGGAGTGCGGCGACTACGCCCGGGCCGAGGAGTACGGCCGGCGCGCGGTCGCGGTCGAGCCGCGCGACTGCTGGGCGCATCACGCCGTGGCGCATGTCATGGAGATGCAGGGCCGCACCGAGGACGGCATCGGCTGGATGATCGCAAGGCAGCCCTACTGGGCCGAGGACGGCAACTTCTTCAAGGTGCACAACTGGTGGCACCGGGCGCTGTACCATCTCGACCTGGGCCAGCGGGACGAGGTCCTGGCGCTCTACGACGGTGCGATCCGCGGCGCGCGCAGCCAGGTGGCCCTCGACCTCGTCGACGCGTCGGCGATGCTCTGGCGGCTCTGGCTGGTCGGCATCGACGTCGGCGAGCGCTGGGACGAGCTGGCCGACGCCTGGAGCACGCACGCCGACGGCCAGCTCTATCCCTTCAACGACTGGCACGCGGCGATGGCCTATCTCGGCGCCGGGCGGCAGCACGACGTCGTCCGGCTGCTCGCGGCACTGCGCGGCACCGCCGAGGGGGAGAGCGAGGTGGCGGGCTGGGCGCGCCACATCGCCACCCCGCTGGTCGAGGGCTTCGCCGCCTTCGCCCACGGCGACTACGCCCGTGCCGCGGAGACGCTGCACCCGGTGCGCTTCCACGCCAACGCCTTCGGCGGCAGCCACGCGCAGCGCGACATCATCGACTGGACGATGATGGAGGCCGCGCTCCGCGCCGGGCTCCAGGACCTCGCCCTGAGCTACGCCAACGAGCGGCTCGCGCTCAAGGCGCACAGCCCGATCAACCGCGACTTCCTGCGGCGCGCGCAGGCGCTGAGCTGAGCGCCGCTCAGCCCGACGTCGCCCGCTCCTCGGCCAGCTGCCGCAAGAGGTCGCGGGCCTCGCGGGCGAGGAACGGCCGGTCGTTGCGTTGCGCCAGCTCGCGCGCCTGGCGCAGCCAGGCCTCGGCCTGGACACGGTTGCCCTCGACCTGCGCGCTGCGCCCGGCGCGCAGGTAGAGGTCGGCCGCCGTCCCGCCGTCCCCGGCCTGGCGCGTGGCCTCGGCGGCGAGCGCGAGCGCGCGTGCCATGCCGGTGAAGTCCTCGACCGACTGGCGCAGTTCGGCACTCTCCCGCAGGCTGCGCGCGGCGGCTGCGAAGTCGCCGGCGAGGGCCTGGCGCCGCCCGCTCAGCTCCAGGCGATGGCCGCGCAGCTCGGGGTCGGTCGCCGCGGCGAGCGCCCCGATCATCCGCTCGAGCTCGGCAACGTCGCCGCGCTCCGCCGCGAGCTGCCCGCGGAGATAGCGGACCCGGGCGACGAGCAGCGCGTCGTCCGCCCCGTGCTCCTCGGCCTCGGCGGCGAGCTGCAGCGCCGCATCGGCCTCGCCGAGCTCGTGGCGGGCCACGGCCTCGACCAGCGCCAGCTCGGCGAACGGCGGCAGCCCGCGACGGCGCCGCTCGGCGCGGGTCAGCGCGGCCAGCTCGGCGGCCCTGCGCGGCTCGAACAGGCGCAGGCGGACGACCGCGAGCTCGTAGGCGACCTCGCCGATCGTCGCCCCGTCGTCCATCAAATAGGCTCGCTCCAGGACCCGCTCGTAGAGCGCGGCGGCCTGACGATATTGGCGCTGCTCGAGGGAGAACCGGGCGAGGCGCCAGCTCGAGCGCAGCTGTTCCTCGGCGGGCGGCGGGGGCGGCGGCGGGGGCTCCCGCCGGGCGCCGCCGCAGCCCGCGACCACCGCCACCAGCAGCAGCACGGCGAGGCCGCGCATCTCAGTGCTTCCGGCGCGGACTCACGGCCGCACCTCGAGCGGCGAGAGGCGTGAGCGCTCGGGCGCCGCCGGCGTGCCGCCGCCACCGCCGATCAGCCAATTGTTCTGCAACTGGGCCAGCAGCCGCTGCAGCTCGGCCAGGGTCTGCTGGGTCTGGGCGAGGACCGCCGGCAGCCCGACCGCGGCCTTGCGCGCGTCGCCGACCAGCCCGGTCACCTGCGGCATGGTCTTGTCGAGCCCGGCCAGCACCCGGCGCAGCGCGGTGATCGCCGCCGCCGTGTCGTCGACCATCGCCGGCAGCCGGTCGGCCTGCGTCCCGAAGGTCCCGGTGGCGGCGGCGATGTTGTCCGTGGTGCGGCGCACGCCGGCGAGGATCGCCTCGATCTCGCCGACCCGCGCGCCGAGCGCCGCCACGATCCGAACGAGATCGTCGGCCAGCGCATCGTCGGCGAGCAGGCGGCCGACCGTGCCCTCGCCGGCGGCTAGCCGTTCGGTGACCGTGGCGAGGTCGCCGACTGCGCGGCGCAGCGGCCCGTCCGGCGCCTGCAAGGATTCGACGAGGTCGCCGGCGGCGCGCACCGTCCGCCCGAGATCGTCGACGATCGGCGTCACCCGCTCGCGCAGCTCCTTGATCATCGCGTCGATGCTCTCCGTCGGGGCGTCGCCGCTGTCGGCGGCGAGCACGGCGAACTCCCAGTCGAGCGGCTCGCCGGAGCCACGGGCGATCTCCAGGAAGGCGGCCCCGGCGATGCCGAACTGCCGGCGGATGAAGACCTGCGAATCGCGGCGGACGAACGGCTCCCAGCTCGCGTCGAGGTCGACCGTGGCGTAGAGGCTCTCGTTCGGATCGATGACGATCTCGCGGACCTTTCCGGCGTCGGTGCCGAGGACCTGGACGGGCGCGCCGACATTGAGGCCGGCGAGGCCGGTCTCGGGGAGGATCACGCGCAGCGTCAGCCGCTGCCGGAACAGGTCGCGGAACACCCCGGCCTGCAGGACGGCGACGACGAACAGTGCGATGGCGAGGAGGACCAGCGCGCCGTTGCGCCGGCTGGCATGGCGGAACCAGGCCGGCGCGTCCCTCATGCCGCACGGCCCGCGTCGACCAGCTCGCGCCCGCGCAGGCGCAGGCGGCGCGTCGCCGGCAGCGCGCTGTCGCGCAGCAGCCGGGGCTGGTCGACCAGCCAGAGGATCGCCGCATCGCGGTCGCGCGCTTCGCGCATCGTGTCGACCAGAGGGACCAGCAGGTCCTCGCTGGTGACGGCGCCGCTCTCGACGATCACGAGCGACGGCGTGCCGAGGAAGGCGCGCACGCAGGCGGCGCGCTGCAGGTCCAGGGCCGGCAGTTCGGCGGGCCGCTCCAGCGGCAGGCCGGGCAGGCCGAAGCGCGCGGCGAGCCGGGCCGCCTGCTCGCGCAGGTCGGCGTAGCGCCGGCGGGTGTGGTGGAGCTGCTGGAGCAGGACGTTGTCGTTCAAGGACAGGTAGGGCACCCACCCGCCACTGCGGAAGACGTGGCCGATCCGGCCGCGCAGGGCGTTAGCGTACTCCAGTGTCTGCTCTTGCCAGTCGCGGCCGAGGAAGGCGATGCGCCCGGCGCGTGGCGCCACGAGACCGCACACGGCGTCGGCGAGGAGCCGCTCCTGTTCGGGGTCGGCGGCGTCGACCACGACGAGCTCTCCCGCTGCGATCTGAAGATCGAGGACGATCGCCGCGCGGTCCGTGCCGGGTGCGGCAATGGCTGCCGCCTCGCAGGCCAGCACCGCGGTGCGCTCGCGTCCGCTCACAGCGCGCTGACCAGGCCGGTGGCGAGGAAGGTCGCCAGTACGGCGCGCAGGAACCCGGCCGGCACCGGGTCCTCGCTCTCCACTTCCCGCCACCGCTCGACGGCGGTCAGCAGGCAGACCACCCCGATCGCCACTCCGATCAGCAGCGACTTCAAGGGGAGGACGAGGTAGCCCTGCGCGCCGATGGACTGGATCATGGTCTCGACGAACCGCTCGGGCGGCAGGCGGGCGACACCGAGGGCCGCGGCCATCGCGTAGCCGGAGAGCTGCGCCACGACCACGAACAGCATCGACAGGCAGAACATCGCCACCGGCAGTGCCGCGACGCGCGGCAGGGCGACGGCGAGGAACGGATCCACGCCCTGGGCGTCGAGCGCCCGGCACTGGCCGCCGCGCTGCATCGTGGACAGCTCGCCGAGGATCAGCAGGCCGCCGCGGCCGAGCACCAGCAGCCCTACGAGTACGGGCGCGATCTCGCGGATCAGCACCGTCGCGAGGATGGTGTAGACCGTCTCGAGCTCGCCGAAGCGCTCGAGCCAATAGAGGCCCTGCGCGACGAGCCCGATGCCGATCAGGACGGCCGCGCCGGTCACCGCCGGAACCGCGCGCCACGCCGTGAGGTCGAGGAAGCGGACGAACTCGCCGCGGACCGGCCGGCGCCAGGATGACGGGCGCAGCGCCAGGACGAACAGCGCGGCGCCGACGCCGCCGGCCAGGGCGAGCCAGGACAGCCAGCCCGGGACCCAGTGGCGCAGGCGCTCCAGGGCGAGCCCGCTCACAGCCGCCCGCGCAGGACGTAGGTGGTCAACTCGCCCACCTGCTCGATGTAGAAGGCGCCGCGGCGGCGGAACAGGTAATGTGCGCGCAGGCGGTCATAGGCGCTCTCGCTGACCAGGATCGCGCCACGGTCGGCGGTGGCGGCGAGCCGTGTCGCGATGCGCACCGGCTCGCCCCAGACATTGTATGCGTCCTCTGCGAAACCGACGGCCGAGCCGAGGACCGGGCCGCAGTCGAGGCCGAGCGCGAAGCCGCCGCCGCCGACGAAGGTCCGCGCACAGCCGTCCTGCAGCAGGAGCGCGACCTCGGCCAGGATCTCGGCCGCCTCGTCGGTGGCCCGGTCGAAGCCGTCGACGGCGACGATCTGATCGCTGAGGAACTTGACGTAGCGGACGCCGTGGCGATCCACCGCGGCGCGGAAGGTCGCGACCACGTTGGCGATCCGCTCGCCGGCGCCGGCGCCGCCGGCGGCGAGTGCGTTGGGATCGCCGAGCCGGAGCACCAGCACGGTGCAGTCGGGAAAGACCTGCGCACCGCGGTCGCCGCCGCCGCCGGCGCGGCCGTGGAGCTGGAGCAGCTCCGCTCGGCGGCGGGCCTCCGCGATCGACGCCCGGCGCAGGGCGTCGGCACCCGCCGCGAGTGGCGCACCGACGCCCGCCGCGACCGCCTCTCCGGCCGGCGCGGGCGGAGGCGCGGCACCCGCCGGCCCAGCTGGTGTCTCCTCCTCGTCGGCCAGCGAGCGGCTGCCGAGAAACGCGACGAGCCGCCCGAGATTGACGGCGTCGGCGGTCATCTCGTCGGCGGCCGCGGGGAGGTCCTCGAGCCACAGCGCCCCGACGACCCGCGCACCATGCCGCACGGGAATGCTGTGCAGCGCCCGGCAGCCGAGCGGCGTGAGGTAGATGGCCGCCAGCGCCGCAGTCCGTGGATCGTCGGCGGCGTCGGCCACGCTCAGCTCGGCGCCAGCGCTCAACGCCTCGAACAGCTCGGGGCATTCGCCACGGCGGATCTCGCTGCCGCTGGTCGTGGTCCGGTCGCTGCGGTCGAAGGCCGCCTCGCAGTGCAAGAGCCCGCGCCGTGCGTCGAGCTCCCAGACGCTGACACGGCGCGCCCCGGTCACCGTGGCGAGGGTCGCGAGCAGGGCCGCCACCGCATCGCGGTCGCCGGCCTCGACGCCCGGCGCGAGGTCGGCGATCTCCGCCAGCGCGGCACGCCGGTCGGCCAGCGCGCGCTCGCGCCGCGCGAGATCGGCGGCGAGCCGATCGGTGGCGAAGCCTTGCAGGGCGAGCAGCGCCGCGAGCCCGATCACCAGCGCCAGGATGCCACCGGAGAGTAGCAGTGCCGTGCGGCTGTTGGCGGCGACGAAGCCGACGAAATCCTGCTCCGGCACGACGATCATCAGCGACCAGTCGCGCCCTGTCGCCTCGGCCAGGGAGGAGACGGCGACGACGTAGCGCGCGTCGGCGATGGTCTCGATCCGGTACCCGGGCCCGGCGACACGGACCCGGTCGTAGGCCTTGAGCAGCAGCGGGTCGCCGAGCTCGTCGAGGTGCGGCGCGCCGTCGCGCTCGCGCAGGCCGGCGCCGGCGAGGTGCGGTGCGGCGATGATCCGGCCGCTCGCATCGAGGATCAGCGCCTGCCCCGTGGCACCGATCCGCAGCGCGCGCAGGAAGGCGCTCAGCGCGTCGAGCTGGATATCGCCGCCGACGACCGCGTCCGGGCGTGCCCGGGCACGCTCGGCGACGGTCACGCCGAGCTGGCGCGAGGTGAAGAACACGTAGACGTCGCTCCAGTAAGGCCGATCACTGGTGCGCGCGCCCGTGAACCAGGGCCGGGTGCGCGGGTCGAATGCGTCGCGCGGGTCGGTCTCGACGCGCAGGGTCGTCCCGTCGCTCGCCCGCCGCGTCCAGCGCACCTCGCGGCCCCGCGCGCCGATCTCGACCCGCTTGGTGTCGAACGCGCCCTCCGCCGTGCGCTGGACCATCAGGAAGGCGCCGTCCTGGTCGCCGACGAACAGCGCGGCGAGCTGCGGGCGGGCGCCGATCAGACCCAGGGCCAAGGCCTCGATGCCGGCCGCGGCTGTGGCCTCGAGCGGGCCGGCGGGGACGGTGAGCGCGAGCGTCTCGACGGCGTCGGCCGCCGGGCGCAGGAACGCCGTCACTTCGGTCTGCACGCGCTCGTCGAGCGCCCGGATCAGGTCTTGGGACAGGATCAGCGCGTCGTCGCGGTTGCGGGCGAACGAGTAGAAGGTGACGGCGGCGATCGCGGCGACGATCGCGAGCACGCCGAGCAAGGGCACGCCCAGGCGCAGCAGGCGGCGGCGGAAGCTGCGCGCCGCCTCGCGCGGGTCGCGATCCACGTCGATGATCTCGGCGGCGCTCAAACCTCCCCGTCCACCTCGTCGCGCGGCCGTGGCGCCGCCTGCGATGGCGAGCCTAACGTCTTGCGCGGACCGGTGAAGAGGCTAAAGGAAGGCTTGCTGACCCGCGCCGACCGGCGTGTCGGCCGGCCCGGGGCCGACTCCGAGGGAGGATACCGATGCGTATCGCCGCCGTGCTCGCGGCAACCTGTCTGCTGTTGGTGGCGAAGCCCGGCAGCGCCGAGGACGACGCCCCCCCGTCGGTCTCGACCTTCGGCGATCTCGCCGGGCTCTGCGCCCGCGACGACGACGCGGCGGCGCAGGCCTTCTGTCAGGGCTACATCATGGGCAGCGGCGAACTCTACCTGGCGCTGCGCCGCGCCGAGGTGATCGACCGCTGGGCCTGCGCCGACCCGATCCCGACACTCGACGAGATCAGCAAGGCGATCGTCGGTTGGGCCGCGGCCAACCCGCAGCACGCGTCCGACCGCGCGGTCGACGGCCTGTGGCGCGCGGCCGCGGCGCTCTATCCCTGCTCGTGACCCTGCCAGCCGCAACGAGGGAGCGGACTCCCATGATGAAGCCGAACTTCCTGCGCCCACTGCTGCTCGCCGGGGCGCTGCTCGGCCTCCCTGCCTGCGAGGTCGACCGGCAGACCGGCGAGCGCGCCGCGACCGGCGCCGCCGTGGGTGCCGCGAGCGGTGCCGCGATCGGCCTGCTCCGCGGCGACTTCCTGTCGACCACGCTGACCGGTGCCGCGGCCGGCGCCGCCGGAGGGTTCGTCTACGACCAGGTGCGGCGCTGATCCGATGCGGCGGCTTGCCACCTCGGCGATGATGATCGAAAGTAGAAGGACGCCCTAGCCGGCGGGGCGGTGCAGCCGGCGTGCACCCGCGGGAGGCTGCGGATGAAGGTCCGGGACATCCTCGCCCACAAGGGCTCGGCCGTGGTGACCGTGCGCCCCGACACGAGCGTCGCCACCGCGGTCCATCGCCTGATGCTGGAGCGGATCGGTGCGCTGATCGTCAGCGACGACGGCTCCCGCGTGCTCGGCATCGTCTCGGAGCGCGACATCGTCCGGGTGGTCGCCGAGCGCGGCGCGGAAGCCCTGGCGCCGGACCTCACCCTCGAGGAGATCATGACCCGGCACGTCCTCACCTGCGGGCTCGAGGACACCGTCAAGGACCTGATGACGACGATGACGCAGCGGCGGATCCGGCACCTGCCGGTGGTCGAGAGCGGCAAGCTCGTCGGCATCGTGAGTATCGGCGACGTGGTCAAGAACCGCCTCGAGGAGGTCGAGCTCGAGGCCAACGTGCTGCGCGAGTACATCCACCTGCAATAGGCGCGCCGGACCGCTCAACCGGGCTCGGGACGGATCTTGCGCCGCTCGAGCCGCTCCAGCATGCCCGTGCGCTGGGAATCGACCAGCACGGCGATGAAGATGATCGCGCTGATGATCAGCGGGTAGACATAAGGATCGGCGTTGGTCATCACCAGACCGTTCTCGACGGTCTGGATCAGCACAGCGCCGAACACCGTGCCGACCACGCCGCCGCGCCCGCCGAAGAGGCTGGTCCCGCCGAGCACCGCGGCCGCGATGACCGGGAACTCCTTCTGGAAGCCGAAGGTCGAGGCGGCGGCCGCGACCTGCGTCGCCGAGACCAGCCCGCCGATCCCCGCACACAGGCCACAGATGCAGTACACCGCAAACAGCACGCGCGGCACGGCGATGCCAGCCTTCTTCGCCGCCTCCGGGTCGGCGCCGACGGCGTAGACCTGACGGCCGAAGGTGGTCTGGTTGAGGACCGTCCAGGCGATCGCGAAGACGAGCAGGAAGATCCAGATCGCGACCGGCACGCCGAGCCAGGACGAACGACCCAGCAGCAGCAGCTCCTTGCCGAACGGGACCATCTTGACGCCGGACAGGTAGAGCGCCCACGCGCGGCCGATGAACAGCGTCGCCAGCGTGGCGATGAAGGCCGGCACGCGCAGCACGACGACGAGGAAGGCGTTGACCGCGCCGAACAGCAGGCCGAGCCCGCCGGCGACGGCGAATCCGGCCAGCGGATGCATGCCCTTCATGTACAGCGCGACGACGATGCAGGAGGCGTACATGTTGGCGCCGACCGAGAGGTCGATCCCGGCGACGAGCAGCACGAAGGTCATCCCGATCGCGATGATCGCGATGTGCGCCGCCTGCGCCATGATGTTGACGAAGTTGCCGGGGGTCAGGAAGCGCTCCGAGAGCAGCGCGAAGGTGCCGAGCAGCACGAGGAACAGCAGCAGCGGCGCGTTCTGCAGCAGCAGCAGGCGCAGCCGGTGCGGATCCGCGCTCATGCCGCCGCTCCATGGCGGACGCTGTCCCACATCGCCGCGCGCAGGATCGCCTCGCGGTCGAACGCGGCCCGCTCGATCTCGGCGCGGATCTCGCCGTGCGCCATCACCAGGATGCGGTCGCACATCCCGATCAGCTCCTCGATCTCGGAGGAGATCATCAGCACCCCCGTCCCCGCCGCGGCGAGCTGGTTGATGATCTTGTACACCTCGTACTTGGCGCCGACGTCGATGCCGCGGGTCGGCTCGTCGAGGATGAACAGCCGCGGCGCGCGCAGCAGCCACTTGCCGATGACCACCTTCTGCTGATTGCCGCCGGACAGGTTCTTGGCCAGGGTGGCGGCGAAGTCGGTCGCGTTGACCTGGACGTCGCGGCCGGTCCGCTCGACCGCGTCGCCGAGCCTCGTGCGCTCGAGCAGCCGGGCCACGCCGGCGGCGAAGCGCGGCAGCGAGGGCAGCGCGATGTTGTCGGCGATGCTGGCCTCCATGAGGAGGCCCTCGGCGCGCCGGTCCTCGGTGAGGAACGCCATGCCACGGTCCATCGCCGTCAGCGGTGTCACCCGCTCGAGCGGACGGCCGTCGACCAGGATCGTACCGCGCTCGAACGGGTCGAGGCCGAACAGGATGCGCGCCATTTCCGACCGGCCCGCGCCCATCAGCCCCGCAACGCCGACCACCTCCCCCTGGGCGACCGTAAAGTCGAGGCTCTCGACCATGCCGCGCTGGCTGAGCCCGCGGACCTCGAGGGCCGGCGGGCCCGGGCGGATCGCAGGTGCGCGCGGGGGGTAGATCTGGTCGATCGTGCGCCCGACCATCAGCGTGATCAGGCGGTCGACGGTGAGGTCGGCGCGGGCCGCGTCGCCGACGACGTGGCCGTCGCGGAGCACCGTCACGCGGTCGCACAGCCGCATCACGTCGCCGAGGATGTGGCTGATGTAGATGACGCCGATTCCCTTGTCGCGGAGCCGCTCGATCTGCGCGAACAGGCGCTGCGTCTCGCGGTCGGTCAGCGAGGTGGTCGGCTCGTCGAAGATCACGATTCGCGCATCGCCGCCGAGCGCCTTGGCGATCTCGACCAGCTGCCGCTCGCCCTGACTCAGGCGGCTGACCGGGGTGTTGGGTGCCAGGTCGAGGTCGATCGCGGCAAGCAGTGCGGCGGCGTGCTCGCGGACCCGTCGCCGGTCGATCAGCGGCAGCCAGCGCGCCAGGCGCGGGAACCCGCCGATGAACAGGTTCTCCTCGATCGTCAGGTTACGGAAGAGGTTGAGCTCCTGATGGATGAAGGCGATGCCGCGCGCCTCGGCGTCGCGCGGCCCACGCGGAGCGTAGTCGGTGCCGTCGATGGTCATCCGGCCGCGGTCGGGGCGATGCACCCCGCCCAGGATGTTCATCGTCGTCGACTTGCCGGAGCCGTTCTCGCCGACCAGCGCCAGGACCTCGCCGGGACGCAGCGTCAGCCCGACGTCGAACAGGACCTGGACGCCGAAGAAGCTCTTGCACAGGCCCTCGATGACCAGGAGCGGCGTGGCGGGCATCGCCTCAGGCCCGCAGCAGCCGCTGTCGCTGGGCGTCGATCACCGCCGCGGCGAGGATCGCCCCGCCCTTGATGGCGAACATCGAGGCCAGGGAGAGGCCGAGCAAGGACAGCCCCTTGTCGACGACGGTGAGGAACAGCGCGCCGAACACCACCCACAGCACCTTGCCCTTGCCGCCGAACAGGCTGACGCCGCCGATGACCGCAGCGCCGACCACGTCGAGAAGGATGCGCTGACCGAGCACCGGCGTGCCGGTCTCCAGCCGCGCCGTGTAGAGAATGGCGGCCATCCCGGCGCACAGGCCGCAGATGACATAGGCGAAGAACACGGCCCGGCGCACCGGCACCCCGGACACCTCGGCGGCGCGTGGGTTGATGCCGATCGCGAACAGCCAGCGACCGAACAGCGTGCGGCTGAGGACGACGTGCGCCACGACGCAGACGGCGAGCGCGATCAACAGCGAGAACGGCAGCCCGGCGATCCGCCCCTGCCCGAGAAAGGCGAAGCCTTGCGGCAGGTTGCCGATCGAGCTGCCGTCGTCGGTCAGCAGGGTGGTGATCCAGATGGCGAGCCCGGAGAAGAACATCATCGTCGTCAGGGTGACGATGAACGGCGGCATGCTCAGGCGGGTGACGCAGGCTCCGTTGAGCGCGCCGAGACCGCTGCCGACGGCGACGAACACGAGGATCCCGGCGGCGATGGCGAGCCACGCCGGGGCCGCGGCGAGCGGCCCGCCGTCGAGCGTCATCACCGCCGCTGCGAGCACGCTGGAGATGGCGAGGTTGGAGGTCGCGCTGAGGTCGATGCCGGCGACGATCAGGACGAACGCTTGGCCGGTGGCGACGATCAGGAGCGGCATCATCGCACCGATGATGTCCCGCCACGTCTCCAGCGACGCCAGCTCCGGCGCCACCGGCAGCATGACGAGGACGAAGACGATGGTCAGCAGCAGAACGAGATATTCGGAGAGCAGGAGACGCCGCAGCCACGAGACCGTAGCGACGCCCTGCGCGCCGCGTCGAGCGTCGATCCGCACCGCGCTCATCCGTTACGGCCGCCCGCCGTCGCCCGGGAGCGGGGCGACGTCCCCACGACGCCGCCCCGCGCCACTCAGGGCTTGCCGCCGTTCTTCGTCCAGACGATGAAGCCCCACATCGCGTCGCGGGTCTGCTCCATGTTGTCGGCGGTGATGACGAAGCCGGGGTCGAGCAAGAGCTTGTCCGGCTTCTGGCCGGCCCACATGTCCTGGAACGCCTGGAAGGCCATGTCGACCTCGAGGAACAGGTTCTGCACGCCGCAGGCGTCCATGTAGCCGTCGAGGATGAGCTGGTAGGCGGTGGCGTCGCCGTCGAAGCCGCCGAGCAGCACATGCCCCTCCTCGCCGCGCTTGTGCCACTTGTCGAAGGTCTCCATGACCTGCTGGATCTGCGGCAGCATGAAGTCCGACGAGGTGAACAGCAGGTCGATGTCGGGATTGGCCTGGAAGGCATTGGTCAGGCCGGCGAACGCCTTGTCGGCGTTCCACTCGGTCGAGACCCGCGCCACCACCTCGACGATATCGGTGTTCTTGTCGGCCACGTCGAAGAAGCCGTCGCGGCGCTGGATGGCGTTGACGTCGCCGAGGTCGCCGATGAGGATCACGGCCTTGCGCTGGCGGCCATCCTTCCGCGCCTGATCGACCAGGAACTGAACCGTGTCGGCGGCGATCTTGCGATTGTCGGCCTGGATCGCGACCGAGTAGGCGTCGCTCTCGGCCGGCGGGCGGTTGAAGTGAACCATCGGGATGCCGGCCTCGTTGGCCGCGCGGATGGCCGGAATGACCGCTTTCGCGTCGGTCTGGATGATCAGGATCCCGTCCACCTTGCGGGCGATCATCGCCTTGACCTGCTCGAACTGCTTGTTGTCGTCGAAGTTCGAGATGTTCTCCAGCACCTCCCAGCCGTTCTCGGCCGCCTTGGCGCGCATGATGTCGAGCCCCGAGACCCAGAAGGGCGACACCAGGCTGTCGAACAGCAGGGCGACGGTCTTGCCCTGCTGCGCCTTGACGAAGACCGGCAGGCCGAGCGTGCCGGCGGCCAGCAGGCTGCCGAGCGTGAACGTCCGCCTTGTCGTGCGCATGATCTGCCTCCCCGGCGCGCGTTGATCACCCGCCACCGCGGGCGGCGCCACTCTACGCACGCCCGAAGTTGTCTGACAACCCTTGTCGCGGCGCGGCGACGGGTCCATCCTGCAGCAATGCGGGGTTGGATCGTGGCGCGATCGTGATCAGAGGCCCGGCGCCCCTGCCGGAGGAGATCGCCGGCATTCTGGCGCGCGAGATCGCCAGCGGCGTGTACGATCCGGGTGACCAGCTGCCCACCGAGCAGGCGCTGATGGGCCGGTTCAAGGTCAGCCGCGCCGTGGTGCGCGAGGCGATCTCGCGCCTCAAGTCGGACGGGCTGGTCCGCTCGGCGCGTGGCAGCGGTTTGTTCCTCGCCCATCCCCTCGACCGGCGGAGCTTCAAGGTCGCCACCGACCTGCTCGCCGACCGCACCGAGATGCTGGCGATGCTCGAACTGCGCGAGGCGGTCGAGGCCGAGGCGGCGGCACTCGCGGCGACCCGCCGGACGCCACTCCAGCTCGAGCGCATCGTCGCTGCGCATGCGGCCTTCCTCGAAGCCGACGAGCGGAGCGAGGCGGGCGTCGCCGCCGACGTCGCGTTCCACGTCCGCATCGCCGAGGCCACCGGCAACGGCCACTTCGTCAGCTTCGTCGCCTATATCGGCGGCAGCCTCGCCAAGGTCATCCGCACCGTGCTCGGCGAGGTCCGGACGCCGGCGGTGAAGGTCGTGACCGCGGCCGAGCATGCGCGGATCCTTGCGGCGATCACGGCGCGCGACCCGGAAACGGCCCGCGCGGCGCTGCACGGGCATCTGGAAGGTGTGCGACAGCGCTTGGCCGGGTCGTGAGGAAACCGCTCAGCGCGGCAGCCAGCCGTCGAGTTCGCGGAGCACCAGCTGCTCGATCAGGTCGATGTGGCCCTGGCTGTCGTTGAGCGCCGGGATGTAGGTGAAGCGCTCGCCGCCGGCATGGAGGAAGCTCTCCCGCCCCTCCACGGCGATCTCCTCGAGCGTCTCCAGGCAGTCGGCGGAGAAGCCCGGCGAGATGACGGCGACCCGGGTGATCCCGTTGGCCGGCAGCTCCTCCAGCGTCCTGTCGAGATAGGGCTTGAGCCACTCGGCCTTGCCGAAGCGTGACTGGAAGCAGACCATGAGCTGCTCGGCGCTCATCCCGAGGCGTTCGCGCACCAGACGGGCGGTCTTCTGGCACTGGCAGTGGTAGGGATCGCCCTTGAGCAGATAGTCCTCGGGCATCCCGTGGAACGAGGTGATCACGAGCTGCGGCTGCCAGTCGAGCCCGGCGAGGTGGCTGCGGATCGAGCGCGCCACCAGCTCGATGTAGCCCGGATGGTCGTGATAGGGCGGTGCCGTCCGCACCGCCGGCTGCCAGCGCAGCCGCATCAGCGCGCGGAACGCCGCGTCGTAGGCGGTGGCGGTCGTCGCGGCGCTGTACTGCGGGTAGAGCGGCAGCAGCACGAGGCGGGTGCAGCCCTCGTCGGCGAGGCGCTCGATCACCTCGGCGATCGCCGGGCGACCGTAGCGCATCGCCCAGTCGACGCGCAGCTCGGCGCGCCCGGCGAGCCGCTCGGCGACCCGCTCCGCCTGGGCGCGGGTGATGGTGCGCAGCGGGCTCTCGTTGCGCTCGGTGTTCCAGATCGAGGCGTAGGCGCGGCCGGAGCGGAACGGGCGCGTGGTGAGGATCACCAGCTTGAGCAGCGGCTGCCAGATCCACGGGCTGACCTCGATGACCCGCCGGTCGGACAGGAACTCGTCGAGATAGCGGCGCATCGACCAGTAGTCGGTGCCGTCGGGCGTGCCGAGGTTCATCAGCACGACCCCGATCTTCGCCGCCGGCAGGCGCGGATGATCGGCGGGCAGGCGCGGCTGCGGCTGCGCCTCCGTCGTCGGCCGTGTCAGAACGGTCGCCATCGCCCCTGCTCCAGCTCGCCGCGCCGGACGGCGCGGTGCCGCCCGCGCCCCGGCCGGGCCCGACCAGCCTAGACCGCCGCCTCCAGCGAGTAGCCGAGCCGCGCGCCGAGCTTGCGCAGCAGCTCGGCCGCGGCGTCGGCGATGACCGTGCCCGGCGGGAAGATTGCTTCCGCGCCCGCTTGCTTCAAGGCCTCGTAATCCTGCGGCGGGACGACGCCGCCGACCACGATCATGATGTCCGGCCGCCCGAGCCGCTCGAGTTCCGCGCGCAGCTCCGGCACGAGGGTCAGATGGCCAGCGGCGAGCGAGCTCGCCCCGACGATGTGCACGTCGTTCTCGACCGCCTGCCGCGCCGCCTCGGCCGGGGTCTGGAAGAGCGGGCCGATGTCCACGTCGAAGCCGAGATCGGCGAACGCGGACGCGATCACCTTCTGCCCGCGGTCGTGCCCGTCCTGACCCATCTTGGCGATCAGGATGCGCGGCCGTCGGCCCTCCTGCCGGGCGAACGCCTCGACCATCTGCCGCACCTCGCTCACGGCGCCCTGCTCCCCCGTCTCGCGCGCGTAGATGCCGGTGACGGCGCGGATCTCGGCGCGATGCCGGCCCCAGACCGACTCCAGCGCCGCCGTCATCTCGCCCACCGTCGCCCGCGCCCGCGCCGCCTCGATCGCCAGCGCGAGCAGGTTGCCGGAACCGGCGGCGGCCTCGCGGAGCGCCGCCAGGCTGCGCTCGACCGCGGCCATGTCACGCTCGGCACGCAGACGCTCGAGCTTGGCGATCTGTGCCGCACGGACCGCCCGGTTGTCGACCTTAAGAACCTCGATCCGCGCCTCGTCGGCGACCCGCCAGCGATTGACGCCGACCACCACCTGGCGGCCGCTGTCGATCCGCGCCTGGGTGCGCGCCGCCGCCTCTTCGATGCGCAGCTTGGGCAGCCCCTGCTCGATCGCCCGCGCCATGCCGCCCGAGGCCTCGACCTCCTCGATATGCGCCCAGGCGCGCGCCGCCAGCTCGTAGGTCAGGCGCTCGAGGAAGCAGCTCCCGCCCCACGGATCGATGGTGCGGGTGACTCCGCTTTCCTGCTGGATGACGAGCTGCGTGTTGCGCGCGATGCGGGCCGAGAAGTCGGTCGGCAGGGCGAGCGCTTCGTCGAGCGCGTTGGTGTGCAGCGACTGCGTGCCGCCATGCGCCGCGGCCAGCGCCTCGACGCAGGTGCGCAGGACGTTGTTGAACGGATCCTGGGCCGTCAGCGACCAGCCGGAGGTCTGGCAGTGCGTCCGCAGCATCAGCGAGCGCGGATCCTCGGGGGCGAAGCCCTGCATCAGCTTCGCCCACAGCAGCCGCGCCGCGCGCAGCTTGGCGATCTCCATGAAGTAGTTCATGCCGATCGCCCAGAAGAAGCTGAGCCGCGGGGCGAAGCGGTCGACCGCGAGCCCGGCGCCGAGGCCGGTGCGCACATACTCGACCCCGTCGGCCAGGGTGTAGGCGAGCTCGAGGTCGGCGGTCGCTCCCGCCTCCTGCATGTGGTAGCCGGAAATGCTGATCGAGTTGAAGCGCGGCATGTGCTTCGCCGTGTAGGCGAAGATGTCGGCGACGATGCGCAGCGACGGTCCGGGCGGGAAGATGTACGTGTTGCGGACCATGAACTCCTTGAGAATGTCGTTCTGGATGGTGCCGCTCAGGCGTTCGGGCGGGACCCCCTGCTCCTCGCCGGCGACGATGAACAGCGCCAGGACCGGCAGCACCGCCCCGTTCATCGTCATGCTCACGCTCATCTTGTCGAGCGGGATGCCGTCGAACAGGGTCCGCATGTCGAGGATCGAGTCGATCGCCACACCGGCCATCCCGACGTCGCCCGCGACGCGCGGATGGTCGCTGTCGTAGCCGCGGTGCGTGGCGAGGTCGAAGGCCACCGACAGTCCCATCTGCCCGGCGGCCAGGTTGCGGCGGTAGAAGGCGTTCGATTCCTCGGCGGTGGAGAACCCGGCATACTGCCGGATCGTCCACGGCTGGGTCGTGTACATGGTCGGGTAAGGGCCGCGCAGGTAGGGCGGCAGACCGGGGAAGGTGTCGAGGAAGTCGAGGCCGACGCGGTCGCGGTTGGAATAGAGCGGCCGGATGTCGATGCCCTCGGGCGTGGCCCAGAGGTGGTCGTCGGGCGCCCGGCCGGCCACGGCTTCGAAGGCCTCCGCCCAGCTCCGGCGGCTCCCCTCGACCAGCGGCTCGCCGAGCGCCACGGACCAGAAATCGGGCAGGCGGCTCATGACGTCTGGTCCAGGACCTCGTGGATGGTCTCGAGCAGCGCCACCGCGTCGGTCCCGGCGACGATGCAGCCCTCGGCGCCGGCTGCTTCCAGGGCAGCGGCGTTGGGCGGCCGGCCGACCACCCACAGCCTGCGGCACCCCGCTGCCGTCAGCCCTGCGATCGCCGCCACGCCGTCGGCCGCGTAGGCCGCGTCGCTGCCGCAGAGGAACGCCACGGGCCGCACGCTTTCCGGGGCCCGGGGATCGACGGGCAGCGTCGCGATCCCGCCCGCCGCGAGGAGGTTGCCGGCAAAGCTCGCGCGCGCCGCATGCTCGGCGCTCGGGCCGAGGCAGGCCAGGCTGACGGCCGGACGGACGCCACGCTCGGCGAGTGACCGCTCGGCGCGATCGCGCAGCGCCTCGAACTCCTGGCCGACGCGGATCGGCGGCAGGGGGGTGAAGGTGTCGAGCGTGCCGCGAAAGCGCAGCGCGCGGCCCTCCTCGGACAGTGCGACGAGCTCTTCGAACCGAAGGCCGACCGTGTCGGTGGCGGTGGCGAGCTTGGCCTCGACGCGGGCGCGCAGCGCCGTCGCGTCGACCGGCTCGGGCTGCCAAGGGGGCTCGTCGAGCAGCGGGAAGTCGCCGACGCCGATGATCGGCTCGCGACGTGTCGCGACGTCGCGCAGCCGGGCGTCGCGGGTCGCCACGACCCAATCCTGGATCGTGCCCCTGCGCAGCATCGCGACCATGCCGCCGCCGCTCTCGATCGCCTGGAACAGCGACCAGGCCCGCTGCGCCAGCCCGCGGGTCAGGTCGTCGACGAACCAGGCCCCGCCGAGCGGGTCGATGACCCGGTGGATGCCGGTCTCGGCCTGCAGGATGTGGTGGGTGTTGCGCGCCAGCCGGCGGGCCAGCGGGTCGGGCAGGCCGAGCGCATGGTCGAAGGGCAGGACGGTGATCGCATCGGCCCCGCCGAGCCCGGCGGCGAGCGCCGCGAGCGTGCCGCGGACGAGATTGTTCCACGGATCGCGCCGCGCATAGATGCGCGTGGCGGTGAGCGCGTGGAGCCGCATGGGCGCCGGCACGATGCCGCAGGCCTGCTGGACGCGCGCCCACAGCCAGCGCGCCGCGCGGAGTTTGGCCACTGTCAGGAACACGTCCGCGTCGGCGGCGAGGCGGAAGGCGATCCTGGTCGCGGCGCGCCCGAGCGGCACACCGAGCGCCTCGGCGGCGCGCAGATAGGCGACGGCCCCGGCCAGGGCCGCGGCCAGCTCCTGCGCTTCGGATGCCCCACCGGCGTGGTAGACGTGGCCGTCGGCCCGGACCGCTGTGGCCTGTGCCAGGTGCGCGTCGGCGAAGGCGACGATCTCGGCGGCGCGCCGCATGCCACGCTCGAGGTCGAGCGCGAAGCCGCGCACTGCCGCACCCAGCGGGTCGGCCCCGAGTTCGACACGGACGCGGCCCGGGTCGGTGCCGCGCCGGCGGAGCAGCGCGACCATCAGCGAGGCGTTGATGCCCCAGCGGCCGCCTTCGAGCGCCACGGGGACCTCGCCGAGATCGACGCCGGCCAGCGCCTCGTCGAGATCGTCGAGGTCGACGATGCAGCAGCCGTCTGCGGCCTCGCCCAGCACGGTCAGGCCGGTGTCGATGCGCAGCAGGATCGCCTGCACGCCGCCGTCGAGATCCTCGCGGATCGCACGGCTCGCGGCGGCCGGGTCGGGATGGGCGTGGCGCTGGCGGATCTCCCAGCCGCCAAGGGCCGTGCCGGTCGCGGTGGCGCCACGCAGGAACGGGCTCGCACCGGGCCAGCCCGCAGCATCCGGGTGCGGCGCTCCCTCGCGCAGGTAGAGCGGATGGATCTCGAGTCCGTCGCGGGTGGCGCGCACCAGGCGCTTGCCGGGATCGGCGCCGTTCAGCACCTTGGCGACGAGCTCCAGCCACTGCGCGCGCGTGGCGGGCGCGAAATCGCCGGCGAGCGAGAAGCCGTCCATGCCTGCCCCGTCCCCCATCGCCGCATGCTATCGCGCGGCCATCCCGGCACAATGGGGCTGCGACGATGGGCGACCGCCCGCATCGGCCGCAAGCGGCCGATGACCCTTCCCTGGACCCTGCTGCTGCTCGCCGCCGGCGTCGCCCTCGCGGCGTTCTGCCTGTGGCACCAGCGCCGGCCGCGCGAGCTCGGAGAGGTCTCCTGGTTCCCGTCGACACTGCTGCTCGGCGTCGCGCTGGTGATGGTCGTCCTCGCAGTTGCGCACCTCGTCACGCTCCTGACCGGCCATCCGTTGGCGGGCCGGTCGGTGCGCTAGGCAGGTCGAGCGGAGGTGGTTCTCTTTCACCCTCATCGGCCAGGAGGAGGGATCGCGGATCACCGCTCCGATGCGGCAGGCTCAGGCCGCGGCCGCGAGCCCACGCGGGTGGCGGTCGACCAGCGAGTCGAGGACCGCGTCGATGATCGCCCGGAGCGAGCGCCTTTCGGCGAGCTGCGCCTTGACGTCCAAGCGAAAGTGGGTCGTCGCTTCGAGCCGGTGGGCGAGCACCGTGGCGCCACAGGCGATCATCGGCGCCCGCTGCGCGTCCTGGCCGGGAGCAGCAGGTCCCCGGCCGCGACGCTGGCCGTGGGCAGCGCCTCCCGCATTTCCGTCGCTCCCCAGCCCTGGTTGTCCCGGCGGCGAGGCTAGCGTGGTCGACCAGACCGAGCGTGCGTGCGGGCTCAGCCTTCCGGCTCGCGGCGCCGCCTGGCCGTCGCGCCGCGGCGCGCCAGCGGGTGGTGCCGCGCCACTGCCGCGGCCAAGTGCTCGGTCTGCACATGGGTGTAGATCTGGGTCGTCGCGATGTCGGCGTGGCCCAGCATGGTCTGGACCGCGCGCAGGTCCGCGCCGTGCGCCAGCAGGTGGCTGGCGAAGGCGTGGCGCAGCACGTGCGGCGAGATCCGCGCCGGTGGGATGCCGGCGTCGACCGCCAGCTCCTTGAGCAACTGCCCGACCCGTTGGCGCGTCACATGGCCACTCCGCGCGCGCGACGGGAACACCCAGCGGGTCGGCGGCCCGGGGGCGAAGCCCGGCCGCAGGATCAGCCACGCTGTCAGCGCCTCGCGCGCCTTGCTCCCGATCGGCACCATCCGCTCCTTGCCACCCTTGCCGCGCACGGTGAGATGGCTGCGGTCCGGGGCCAACGCGGCGAGGGTCAGGGAAATCAGCTCGCTGACGCGCAGCCCGGTCGCGTAGAGCAGCTCGAGCAGCGCCACGAGGCGCACGCCATCGGCACCCGGGCGGCGCCGGGCTGCTTCGATCAACGCCGTGACCTCCTCCTCGGTCAGCAGACGCGGCAGGGGTCGCGACTGGCGCGGGCTGTCGATACGCGAGGTCGGATCGTCCGGGCGGTGCCCTTCGAGAAACAGGAACCGGTGCAGCTGACGGATCGCCGAGAGGTGGCGGGCGGCCGTCGAGGCGGCCATCCGGCGCGCGGCGAGGTCGGCGAGATGCGCGCGGACGTCGTCCGGGGTCGCGTCGGCAGCATTCCGCCCGCGCGCGGCGAGGAAGCCGAGATAGGCGTCGAGGTCGCGGCGATACGCGTCCAGCGTGTGCGGCGAGGCGCCCCGCTCCGCCGCCATCATCTCCAGAAACAGCTCGAGCATGTCAGGGTGGCGGCCGCGTGTCCGGCGACAGCGGAACGACCTCCTCGACCCGCGTGGTCGGGGCGGGCATGTCCCAGGTCAGGAGAAAGATCACGCCGCCCAGCACCAGGACGGCCAGAATCAGCAGCAGAACTCGCGCCAAGGCGACACCGTCCTGTTGCCCCGGGGCCACTCCCGGGGTGATGTCGAACGCGCTCCCGGGCCCGACGATTTCCGGCGGACCGAGGGGCGATGGTTGCTTGCACGGCAGGATACCGCCTTATATCCAGAGGCGCTGCCCGCTTCAACGTTGTGCTCCCATGTCGTCGCCGGACCCGGATCAGCCGGACCCCGATCCTAGCGGGCCCCCGCTCGCCGACTGCCCGCCGCTGACGCGGACGGTGGCGCTCGTGGGGCTCATGGGCGCAGGGAAGACTGCGGTCGGGCGGCGTCTGGCGCGGGCCCTGGCGGCACCGTTCGAGGACACGGACGAGCTGATCGTCGCCGCGGCGGCGATGGACATCCCGGAGATCTTCGCCCGCTACGGCGAGGCCGAGTTCCGCAACCTCGAGCGGCGCGTGATCGGCCGGGTGCTGGAGAGCCCGCCGCGCGTCCTGGCACTGGGCGGCGGGGCCTTCATGGATCCGGGCACGCGGGCCAAGCTCAAGGAGCAGGCGCTGACGATCTGGCTGCGCGCGGGACTCGACACGCTCGTCGCGCGCACCGCCCGCAAGCGTGGCACGCGGCCGCTCCTCGCGCAGGGCGACCCGCGCGAGATCCTCGGCCGGCTGATGGAGCAACGGTACCCGGTCTACGCGGAGGCCGACCACGTCGTCGATACCGGCGAGCAGCCGGCCGACACGATCGTCGAGCGGATCGTCACGCTGCTGCGCGCGGCCCCGGCGCCCGAGCAAGCATGATGAGCCGGGCCGGCCGCAGCGGGTCGGCGAGGCATCGGTGACGGGCGAAGTGCCCGAGGAGGTGGCTCGTGGCGTCCTCGCTGCGCCCGACTGATCGGTCGACCGAACCGGTGGGAGCATGGCCCCGCGGGTGCCCGCGATCGGGCGGCGCAGCAACCCGGAGGACCCGGCGATGACCGCCGAGCTGCCGTCGCTCCTGGCGATTCTCGGTCTGCTGGTGCTGTCCGGGATGCTCTCCGGAACGGAGACCGCCATGACCGGTGTGTCGCGCGCCCGGATCTGGCACCTCGCCGAGCGAGGCGACCGTCGCGCCCAGCTCGTCAAGCGGCTCTTCGCGGACAAGGAACGGCTCATCAGTGCCCTGCTGATCGGCAACAACATCGTCAACATTCTGGCCGCCGCAATCGCCACCGAGGCGTTGCTGCGCCTGGTCGGCAGCGGTGGTGTGGCGCTCGCGACCTTGGTCATGACCACGCTCGTGGTCATTTTCGGTGAGGTGCTGCCCAAGACCTACGCCATCCGCCACGCCGACTCGGTGGCGATGCGGGTGGCGCCCGCCGCCCGTCTCCTGGTCGCCGCGCTGGCCCCGGTCACTGCGGTGCTGCGCGTGCTGATCAACGGAATCCTGCGCCCATTCGGGACGCGGCTGGAGGGTGGCGGGATCGCGGTCGGCACCGAGCAGCTCCGCGGGGCGATCGCGCTCGCCGCGGCCGAGGGCGGGGTCGGCAAGCACTACCGGGACATGCTCGGCGCGGTGCTCGACCTGGAGGAGATCGAGGTGAGCTCGGTCATGACCCACCGCCGGCACATGGTGACGATCAACGCCGATCTGCCGGTGGCCGAGATCGTGGCGCTGGTGCGCAGCCAGCCCTACACCCGCTATCCGGTCTGGCGCGGCGAGCCCGACACCATCGTCGGGGTCCTGCACACCAAGGACCTGTTCGCGGCCGTTCTCGCCGCCGGCAGCCCCGAGGAGGTGCGGCTCGACGCGATCATGGCGCCGCCCTGGTTCGTCCCCGACACCACCTCGCTGCAGGCGCAACTGCTCGCCTTCCGTCATCGGCGAGCGCACCTGGCGCTGGTCGTCGACGAATACGGCACGCTGCAGGGGCTCGTCACGCTCGAGGACATCATCGAAGAGATCGTGGGCGAGATCGAGGACGAGAAGGACCACGTGGTCGCCGGCGTGCAGCTCGAGGCCGACGGCACGCTGGTCGTCGAAGGTCATGTCAATGTCCGTGACCTCAACCGACAGTTCGACTGGCGGCTTCCCGACGAGGAAGCGACGACCATCGCCGGGCTGGTCATCAACGAGGCGCGCCGCATTCCGGACAGCGGCGAGTCCTTCGAGTTCCACGGCTTTCGCTTCGAGGTCCTGCGCCGCCAGCGTCACCAGCTGACGCTGCT
>CALKJU010000058.1 GCA_937995535.1 uncultured Alphaproteobacteria bacterium | reverse complement strand
TCTCGACGATCGGCGTGATCGGTCCCACCGCGATCAGCGCGATGCCCCCCTCCACGACGGCAAAGCCGACGGTGGAGTCGACATTGTCCGGATCGGCCCGCAGCCGCGCGAAGAGCGCCTCGAACGGTGCGCCGATCCGCTCGCGTGCGTTCCAGGCTTCCGGCTGGTCATGCCATGCGCCGATCAGCGTGGAGCCGGCCTCGTCGACCACGACGCTCGAATGGTGCAGCGCGGTGCCATAGAGGGTGGCCCCGAAGTTGACTTCGAACCACGTTTCGTCGAGTTCCCGAACCAGTCGCCGATAGGCCTCATCCCAGTGGGTGTAGTCGTAGCTGTGCTGGCGGAACTGGTCGACGACAAAGGCGACTAGTGCCTCCATCTCCGACCGCTTGCCGGCATTCGCGATCTCGTTCTGTCGCCGGGCCAAGTCGTAGGTGATGTAGGCGAGCCCCGCGGGGGCCACGACGGCGCAGACGATCATGGCGAATCCGATATACCCGCGGACCATCGTCCTGATAGCGAGCAGCGATCTCAAGCTTGGCATCGCTTATCCATCGGATCGAGCGCGGGACCGCGCCGTGCCGCCACCGACACTCGCGGAAGATGATGAAGAAAAGCTGAACCCGGCCGGGCCGGCCGAGCCCGCTCCGACGGACGCTCGCCTACAGCCGCGCCAGGCGTTCGGTCAGCAGCTTGAAGAAGCGGTCGGCGTCGACGTCGCGCATGACCGTCGCGGTCGGCGGATGCCGATGCATGTTCCACCAGTCGACCACGGTCCGGCCGGCGCAGACGCCCTCGCGCTCGATCATCACCGGGCAGGCCTTGCCGCGAAACAGGCTTGGGTCGACCAGATGCGCGATCACGCACGGATCGTGCAGCGGCCCGCCCGGCTCGCCGTATCGGTCGCGGTCGAAGCGACTGTAGAAGTCGAGCAAGCCGGCGGCGGCCCGGGCGACCGGCGTGCCGATCGCCTCGATGGCCCGCAGGCGCGGTTCGGTGACCAACACCTTGTGGGTCACGTCGAGGCCGAACATGGTGATCGGCGCGGCGCAGCCGAAGACGATGTCGGCGGCGTGCGGGTCGACGTAGATGTTGAACTCGGCCGCCGGCGTGACGTTGCCGAGCTCGATCGCGCCGCCCATCAGCACGATCCCCGCGAGCCGCTCGGCGAGCCGCGGCTCCTTGCGCAACGCCAGCGCCAGGTTGGTCAGCGGCCCGGTCGCGCACAAGGTCACCGTGCCGGCCGGCCGGCTCATGACCAGCGCGATCATCGCGTCGGCCGCGTGCCCCGGGGCCGGCCCGGCGGCGGGCGGCGGTAGCTCGGCGCCATCGAGACCGGTTGCGCCATGGACGTACTCGGCGGTCTCGAGCGGTCGGAGGAGCGGCCGGTCACAGCCGACATGGACCGGCACCTCGCTCCGCCCGGCGAGCGTGAGGACGCGCCGGGCGTTGCCCTCGGTCAGGCGCAGCGGCACGTTGCCGGCGACCGCGGTGACCGCGAGCAGCTCGATCTCGTCAGGCGAGGCCAGCGCCAGGAGCAGGGCGATGGCATCGTCCTGGCCCGGGTCGCAGTCGAGAATGATGGTGTGGCGGGCCAAGACGGTGCCTCCGTTCAGCGCTCGGTCAGCTTGAACTCGATCCGGCGGTTGCGCCGGTAGGCGATCTCGTCGTCGCTCGGATCGAGCGGCTGCCACTCGCCGAAGCCGGTGGCGGCCAGGCGGGAGGACGGGATGCCCTCGCGCTCGAGGAACTCGACCACCGCCAGCGCGCGCTCGACCGATAGCTGCCAGTTGTTACGGAACGGTGCGCCACGGATCGGGACCCGGTCGGTATGTCCGTCGACGCGTAGGATCCAGCTCACATCGGCCGGGATGCTCGCCGCCACCTCGCGCAGCGAGCGGGCCAGCGCGCGGAGCTGCGCTTGGCCCTCGGGGCCCAGCTCGGCCGAGCCTGAGGCGAACAGCACCTCGGACTGGAACACGAAACGGTCGCCGACGATGCGGATGTCCGGGCGGTCGCCCAGAGCCTCGCGCAGCCGGCCGAAAAACTCCGAGCGGTACCGCTCCAGCTCCTCGATACGGCTCTCGAGCGCCTCCTTGAGCCTGGCGTTGAGCGTGGCGATCTCCGTGTCGCGCGCCTGGCCCTTGGCCTGCTCCTCGCCAAGCAGCGCCCGGGTGCGCGCGAGTTCGTCGCCCAGCCCGGCGACCTCCTCGGTGAGCGCGCGGATCTCCTCGGCACGCGCCGCGGCCAGCCCGCCAGCCTCGTCGCGCGCCACGGCCAGCACCTTGAGCTGCGCTTGGCTCGCCTCGCTGGCCGCGCGCGCCTCGCCCAGCGCCGCTTCGAGCGCGGCGATCTGCTCGCGCAGGCGGGTCAGCTCCTGGCCGCGCGTGTCGGCCTCGGCCTGGACCGCCGCGAGGCGCTCGGCGGCGGCCTTGCGCTCGTCGCTCAGGTTCACCTCCAGCGCATCGAGCTGCCGCCGCAGCCGTTCGATCTCGGCGCCCCGCCCCTGATTGTCGGCCTCGAGCGCGGCGAGGCGCTGTTCCGCCGCTGTCCGCTCCTCGGCGAGCGTGGCGTTCAGCGTCGCCACCTGCCGCGACAGGCTCTCGATCGTCTCCGAGCCGCTGGTGAGCGATTCGTTGAGCCGCTGGCGCTCGGCGGCGACGGCGTCGAGACGGGTGCTGAGCGCCGCCGCACCCTCGCGCAGCGCCGCTTCGGCCTCCTGCCCGCCGTCGATGGCGCTGCGCGCCGCCTCGACCTGCTGCTCCAAGAACCGCAGCGCCTGATCGCGCTCCCGGGCAGCCTCGTCGAGGGCGCGCAGCCGCTCCTCCATACGCCGCACCAGGGCCGCCGCATCCTCCACCTCCGGTGGCAGTGCCGCAGCCGGCTCCTGGGCCACGGCCTGGCCGGCCAGCACGAGGGTGAGGACGAGGAACGGCAGCCGCATCGATGGCTCTCGGCAGCACGGGCGTGTCCGCACCATAAGAGCGCGCCCGTCGCCGACAAGGGACGCGGGATTGGCGTTGCCCGGGCGGGCGGCGCGGCCTAGCCTGTGCTCAACTACGGGGTGGGGGCCGGCGATGGTGCGCTCCGCCACCGTGCGAGATCGTGTGGGAGAGAACGCCATGCCGCGCAACACCCTCCGTGTCGTCCTGCGGCGCCTCGCGCTGTGCGGTGTCGCCGCGCTCGGCCTTGCCGCCGGGACTGCCCATGCCGAGATGGTGCTGCGCATCGCCACCATGGGCGAGCCGAAGACGCTCGACCCGCATGGCGTGTCCGGCACGTGGGAGAACTACATCGTCGGCGACGCCTTTCTCGGGTTGCTCACCGAAGCCGCCGACGCGACGCCGATCCCCGGTGCGGCCGAGAGCTGGACGATCAGCGACGACGGGCTGGTCTACACCTTCAAGCTGCGCCCGCACACCTGGTCGGACGGAACGCCGGTGACCGCCGAGGACTTCGTCTTCTCGCTGCGGCGGATCCTCGACCCGGCGACCGGCGCGGAGTACGCCTCGCTGCTCTACCCCATCAAGAACGCCGAGCAGATCAACAGCGGCGCGATCAGCGATACGAGCGAACTCGGGGTGCGCGCGATCGATCCGCAGACGCTCGAGATCACGCTCGTCGGACCGACGCCGTTCTTCCTCGAGTTGCTGACCCACTACACCGCCTTCCCGGTGCCCCGGCACGTGATCGAGCGGCACGGCTCGGAGTGGGTGAAGCCGGGCAACTTCGTCGGCAACGGCGCCTACACGGTGGTCGAATGGACCCCCAACGCGCAAGTCGTGTCGATCAAGAACCCGGCCTTCTACGACGCCGACAACGTCAAGATCGACAAGGTCGTCTATTATCCCGACGAGGACCGGGGCGCGGTCACCAAGCGGTTCCGCGCCGGCGAGATCGACCTGCAGGACGAGTTCGCCTCTGCCGACGTCGAGTTCCTCAAGCAGGAGCTGCCCGCCGAGACACGGATCTACCCGAAGCTCGGCACCTATTACTACGTCTTCAACCAGACCCGCCCACCGTTCGACAATCCGAGCCTGCGTCGCGCCCTGTCGATGGCGATCGACCGCGAGGCGATCATGGAGAAGCTGATCAAGACCGGGGAGGTGCCGGCCTATGGGGTCGCGCCGCCGGAGACCGGTGGCGACTGGCAGCCCTATCGCCCGGCCTGGGCCGACCGGCCGTACGCCGAGAGGGTCGAGGAGGCCAAGGCGCTGGTCGCTGCCGCCGGCCATGGGCCCGACAACCCGCTGCAGGTCGAGATCTCCTACAACACCAGCGAGGATCACAAGCGGATCGCGGTCGCGATCCAGTCCATGTGGAAGGCGCTCGGCGTCCAGGCCGAGCTCGTCAACCGGGAGATCAAGGTCCACTACGACACGTTGCGGCAGCGCGACTTCCAGGTGGCCCGGGCGGGCTGGATCGCGGACTACAACGATCCGCAGAACTTTCTCTACCTCCTCGAGACACGCAGCGGCCCGCAGAACTATGGCGGCTACAGCAACCCTGAATTCGACCGCCTGATGGTCGAGCAGGGTCAGACCAACGACCGTGCCGAGCGGTTTGCGATGATGCAGCAGGCCGAGCGGATCGCGATCGACGACGACGCCTGGGCGCCGATCTTCTATTACGTCTCGCGCTCGCTGGTCTCGCAGAAGCTCAAGGGCTATGCGGACAACGTCAAGCACATCCACCGCGCCCGCTGGATGTCGATCGAGGGCTGAGCGCCGGGGCGGCCGCGCCGACGGCCGATGGGGCGCCTTGTCCTGCGCCGGCTGGCGACGGCGATCCCGACGCTGTTCGTCATCGTCACGCTGAGCTTCTTCATGATGCGGCTGGCGCCCGGCGGGCCGTTCGACCAGGAGCGGCCCCTGCCGCCGCCGATCCTTGCCAACATCGAGCGGGTCTACCATCTCGACGAGTCGCTCTGGCGGCAATATCTGCGCTACGTCGGCGGTCTCCTGCGTCTCGACTTCGGCCCGTCCTACCGAACGAAGGACTTCACGGTCGGTGAGCTGCTGCTGCAGGGGGCCCCGGCGAGCCTCAAGGTCGGCGGGCTCGCGGTGATCGTCGCCACCGTGCTCGGTCTTGCCGCCGGCATCACCGCCGCACTGCGCCAGAACAGCTGGGTCGACTACCTGACCATGTCGGGGGCGATGCTCGGCATCGCGATCCCCAACTTCGTCATGGCGCCGTTGCTGTCGCTCGTGTTCGGGGTGCTGCTCGGCTGGCTGCCGGCCGGCGGCTGGGGCGGTGGTGCCCTGCCGTTCATCGTCCTGCCGGTGCTCGCCCTGGCCTTGCCGCAGGTCGCGCGCGTCGCACGGCTGGTCCGTGGGGCGATGATCGAGCAGCTCCACGCCAACCACGTCCGCACCGCGCGGGCCAAGGGCCTGCATGAGCGGATCGTGATCGGCCGACATGCGCTGCGTGGCGCGCTGCTCCCGGTCGTCTCCTATCTCGGCCCGATGACCGCGGCACTGCTCACCGGCTCGGTCGTGGTCGAGACGATCTTCAGCATTCCCGGGATCGGTCGCTACTTCGTCCAGGCGGCGCTCAACCGCGACTACACCGTCGTGATGGGCGTCGTCATTGTCTATGCCGCGCTGATCATCGTGCTCAACTTGATCGTCGATCTCATTTACGGTCTGCTCGATCCGAAGGTGCGGCACGACTGATGGCGATCCTCGCGCCCGGCCGCGACCGCCTCGCCGAGCTCGGCGCCTTCCGCGGCCGCTCGCTGTGGCAGGACGCGCGTGACCGGCTGCTGCGCAACCGCGCCGCGGTCGCCTCGATGGCCGTCCTCGGCCTGATCACGCTGGCGGCACTCCTCGCACCGCTGCTGAGCCCGCACCCGTTCGACGAGGTCTACTGGGATCGGATCGCGATGCCGCCGGACCCGGCCAACGCGCACTGGTTCGGGACCGACGCCAACGGCCGCGACCTGTTCGTGCGCACACTCTATGGCGCGCGGGTCTCACTCGCCGTGGGCGTCGCAGCGACGCTTGTGAGCCTCCTGATCGGGGTGGTCTACGGCGCCGTCGCCGGCTTCATCGGCGGCCGGGTCGACGAGGTGATGATGCGCATCGTCGACATCCTCTACTCGCTGCCGTTCATGTTCTTCGTGATCATCCTGATGGTCGTGTTCGGGCGCAACATCGTGCTCGTCTTCCTCGCCATCGGCGCGGTCGAGTGGCTGACCATGGCGCGCATCGTCCGTGGCCAGACGCTGAGTGTGAAGCGCAAGGAGTTCATCGAGGCGGCGCACGCCGCGGGCGTCCCCGGCTGGACCATCATCCGGCGTCATATCGTGCCCAACGTGCTGGGGCCGGTGGTCGTGTTCGTCACCCTGACCGTGCCCGAGGTCATCATCATCGAGAGCTTCTTGTCCTTCCTCGGTCTCGGCGTGCAGGAGCCCTACACCTCGTGGGGTGTCCTGATCTCGGAGGGAGCCCGGCAGATGGAGTCGGCGCCGTGGATGCTGATCTTCCCGGCGATCTTCCTCGGCGTCACCCTGTTCTGCTTCAATTTCATCGGCGACGGCCTGCGCGACGCGCTCGATCCCAAGGACCGCTGAGGTGCCGGCGGTGCTCGAGGTCGTCGGGCTGACGACGCGCTTCGCGATGCCGGCGGGTGGGGAAGTGGTGGCCGCCGACGATGTCGGCTTCGCCATCGCCGAAGGCGAGAGCCTGGGCGTGGTCGGCGAGAGCGGTTCGGGGAAGACGCAGGTGTTCCTCGCCGTGATGGGCCTGCTCGCGAAGAACGGTCGGGCCACGGGCAGCGTGCGGTTCCGTGGCGAGGAGATCCTCGGCCTGCCGCCGGCGCGGCTCAACCGGATCCGCGGCGTCACCCTCGCCATGATCTTCCAGGATCCGATGACGTCGCTCAACCCGTACCTGCGGATCTCGCGCCAGCTCACCGAGGTGCTGGTCGCGCATCGGGGTATGGATGGCGTCGCCGCGCGACGGCGCGCGATCGCCATGCTGGAGCTCGTGGGGATCCCCGAGGCGGCCCGGCGCATCGACATGTACCCGCACGAGTTCTCCGGCGGGATGCGGCAGCGGGTGATGATCGCCATGGCGCTCCTGTGCGAGCCGGCGCTGCTGATCGCCGACGAGCCGACCACGGCGCTGGATGTCACCGTCCAGGCGCAGATCCTCGAGCTGTTGGCCCGGCTCAAGCGCGAGCTCGGCATGGCGATTGCGCTGATCACCCACGATCTCGGCGTGGTCGCCGGCCTGTGCGAGCGGGTCATGGTCATGTACGCCGGGCGGATCGTCGAGAGCGGCCCGGCGGAGCGGATCTTCACCTCCCCGCAGCACCCCTACACGAAGGGGCTGCTCGCCTCGATGCCGCGGCTCGACGCGCCGGTCGGCGGCAAGCTCAGCGCCATCCGCGGCCAGCCGCCGAACCTCCAGGCGCTGCCACCCGGCTGTGCGTTCGCCGACCGCTGCGATCATGCCTTCGCCCGCTGCGCCGTCGAGCGTCCGGCGTTGCGCCCGATCGCCCCGGACCGGGCCAAGGCCTGTCACCTCGAGGCGGCCCCGTGAGCCAGGCACTGCTCGACGTCGATGGGCTACGGGTCCATTTCGCGGTTCCGGCGGGCGGACTGTTACGTCGCCGCTGGGCCACGCTGAAGGCGGTCGACGGTGTCAGCTTCGCGCTCGCCCCCGGCGAGACCCTGGGCGTGGTCGGCGAATCGGGCTGCGGCAAGTCGACCCTCGGCCGTGCTGTGCTCCAGCTGATCCGGCCGACCGCGGGACGGGTCCTGTGGCTGGGCCGCGACCTGACCGCGCTCGCCGGGTCAGAGCTGCGCGCCCGCCGGCGCGACATGCAGATCGTCTTCCAGGATCCGCTGGCGAGCCTCGACCCGCGCATGCCGGTCGGCGAGAGCATCGCCGAGCCTTTGCAGACCTTCACGCCGGGCCTGTCGCGCGCCGAGCGCCGCGAGCGCGTCCAGGCGATGATGCAGGCGGTCGGCCTCCTGCCGCAGATGATCAACCGCTACCCGCATGAATTCTCCGGCGGGCAATGCCAGCGGATCGGCATCGCCCGAGCGATGATCCTGTGCCCGCGGCTCGTGGTCTGTGACGAGCCGGTTTCGGCGCTGGACGTGTCGATCCAGGCGCAGATCATCAATCTGCTGATGGAGCTGCAGGCCGAACTCGGCACGGCACTCATCTTCATCAGCCACAATCTCGCCGTGGTGCGCCACATCAGCCGGCGGGTCCTGGTGCTCTATCTCGGCCGGATGGTCGAGCTCGCGGACCGTGACAGCCTCTACGCGGAGCCGCGCCACCCCTACACCCGGGCGCTGATCTCGGCCGTGCCGATCCCCGACCCGCGGCTAGAGGCGGGCAAGCGGCGGATCGTGCTGAGCGGCGATCCGCCCTCGCCGATCGATCCGCCCTCGGGCTGCGTCTTTCGCACCCGCTGCCCGCGCGCGACCGAGCGGTGTGCGGCCGAGACGCCGCCGGTCGAGGCGGTCGCCGACGGGCACCTCGTCGCCTGCCATCACTGGCGGGACTAGGGCAGCAGTCGGCCGGCCTCCTCCGCCGGCTCAGGCGAGAAGCTGCTCGATCGCGCCCGGATCGCGGCGCAGGCCGAGATATTGCTGCTCCAGCCACTTGGTCCGCTCGAGCGTCGATTCGCCCGAGCCGCGGCTGGTCACGCCTCCCTCCGCCGCCTGGATCGCCGCGCGCAGCGTGATGTATTGCAGGGGCGCGAAGCCGGCCTTGGCGCAGAGCGCGGCGAGCCGGCGCCGATCCGGGCTGTAGAGGGCCCGGCGCACGACCGCGCGGTCGAGACCGGCGTGCAGCCCGATGCCCTGTTCGAGCGTGTCGACGTCGCCCTCCTGGAGGGCGCGGATCAGGTCGTCGTGGCGCAGCCGGCCGGCGGCGAAGAGCTCGCGCAGGCTGTCGAGCGAGCGCCGCTCGCGGTGACCGCGCGCCACCAGGCCGATGGTCGACTGGAAGCGGACGCTCTCGATGAGCTGCCGCACCCGTGCCGGATCGACCTCCTCGTCGCCGGACAGCTCCTCGATCAGGCCATCGCCGACCGCGCTGACGAGCTTCTCGACCAGCTCGAACGACAGGTCGGGGCGGCGGACGAGGCCCCGCCGGATCGATTCGTCGCTGCCATGGGCGGCGATGACGGCCTCGAGCGTGTCATGCGAGATGGTGGCGCCGGCATTGCCGATCAGCCGGGCGACGACGGCACGATCGCCGGTCGCGGCCAGTGCGCTCGACAGCGTGTCGGAAACCGTGACCCGGCCGGCGATTGCCAAGGCATGCTGCATCGTGCTCGTCCGGACCACGTCGATGAGGTCGGGGTCGGTGAGCACGGGGCTGCGCTCGAGCAGCGGGCGGGCGACGACGATCTCGTCGCCGGCAAGGCGCAGCGCGACGCTGCGCGGCAGATCGGGGCTCGCCGCCACCGCCTCGGCGAGACTGCGGCGGACCTCGGTCGCAACATCCTGGACGAGCAGGTCCAGGACCGCTTTCGACAGCTCTTCCTCGGCGACGGTGCCGGCGCGGCCGAAGCGACGGCCGAACCGGCCGGCGACGAGGGCCCGGCTCTCGACCGAGCGGTCGGCGGCGAGCCGCTCCACGTCCGCCCAGGTGAGCTGCTCCTTGTCGAGATCGATCGAGGGCTGCGCAGCGGTCGGTTGCGCCTTGGCGATCCGTGCGAGGCGCCGCTCCACCGGCGATGCGGGCGGCTCGGCCGCGGTGGCCGTCGCGGGCAGGGCCGGTGGTAGCGTCGCGGGCTTGGCGGGTGCGACCGTCGTCGAAACGGGCGGCGCGGCGGGAACCGGCGCGCTCCGCCACAGCCGCCGCCAGAGCCGGCGCCACCAGCGCTCGCGCGCAGGCGGCTGCGGTCCTGGTCCCGGCCCACTGCGCAACGCTGCGTGCTCTGCGCCGCTCATCCCGCGTTCCGAACCTCGCGAGCCGGGCTGCAGCGCCCCGGCGCCGCACGACCGCTCCCCGTTCCCCAGGCTACTGCCCAATGCCTAACGGGAGGTTTCCTCGGCCGGTGCCGCGAAGCTCCGCAGCTCGCGCCAGATCGCCGTGCAGGCGAGCATCGCCAGCGCCCCGAAGCCGGCGAGCAGCACCAGCGTGACCCGCGCGCCGAGGGCATCGGCGAGAAGGCCCGCGAGCAGGAAGCCGAGCGGCGCCGTGCCGATCGCGAGGACCATCACGCTCATCGCGCGGACCCGCATCTCGGGCGATGCGACGATCAGGATCAGGCTCGTCTGCATGGTGGCGAAGCAGGCCATGCCGAAGCCCCCGGCGAGCAGCAGGACGAAGCCGGCGAGCGGCTCGCCGACCGCGGCGAAGCCGAACACCGCGACGGCGATCAGGGCCGCGCCGGCGCTGTAGGCGACCGCGAACCAGGCCGGGCGCGCATAGGCGCCGACCCAGAGCGCGCCGGCCACCGCGCCGACCCCTTCGGCGGCCATCAGCACGCCGATCGGGCCGGGGGCAAGGCGCATCGTGGTCTCGGCGACGACCGGGGCGAGGGCAAGGTAGGGCATGTACCAGAGATTGAAGAGACCGGTGGAGACGACGACGGCGAGGATCAGCGGGGTCCGCCGGACGTAGCCCAGACCGTCGCGCAGGCGGCGCAGCAGCGGCTCCGCGCGCGGCAGCGAGGCCGTTCCGACCGGCGCTCCGACGAGGAGCAGCGCGCCGGCGGCGTTGAGCAGCGCCACGAGGCCGAGCACGCCGGCGATCCCGGCCCAGGCGACCAGCCAGCCGCCGATCAGCGGCCCGGCCAGCCGGGTCGCCTGGGTGCTGGTCATCTCCAGGCTCATGCTCGTGTGCACGCGGGCCATCCCGGCGGCCTCGGCGAGCATGGTCCGCCGCACCGGCATCTCGAAGGTCCAGAACAGGCCGGTGAGGAGCGTGTAGAGGGCGAGCAGTGTCACGCCGAGCCGGCCCGTCACGGCGAGCGCCGCGAGGAGTAGCGCAGCGAGGCCCATTGCACCGAACCAGAAGGTCAGGAGCCTGCGGCGTTCAAAGCGGTCGGCGATCGCCCCGGCCACGGCACCCAGGAGCAGGAGCGGCAACATCCGCGCGAAGGCGATCAGGGTGACGGCCAGGGCCGAGCCGGTCTCGGCGAACACCCACAACGAGAAAGCGAGAATCTCCAGCCAGCGGACGACGCCCGCGGCGACGCCGGCGAGCCACAGCCGACGAATTGCCGGATCGGCGAGCAGCCGCCGGAGGCCCGGCGCGCCGGTCGGGGGCATGGTCCGGTCGGTTCCGTCCGGCGGAGGTGACCTCTATAGACGGGCCGCGGAGGCTCGCCGGGGGAGGACATGGCACAGCATCGGATCGCCGTCATCGCGGGCGACGGCATCGGCCGCGAAGTGGTGCCGGAGGGCATGCGGGTCGTCGAGACCGCGGCGCGGCGCCATGGCGTCGAGTTGGCCTGGGACGAGCGCGACTGGTCGTGTGACCGTTTCGCGCGCACCGGCCGCTTCCTGCCCGAGGGCGGGCTGGATGAGATCGCCCGGCACGACGCGATCTTCCTCGGCGCGGTGGGCTGGCCGACCGTGCCCGACCACGTCTCGCTGTGGGGGCTCCTCATCCCGATCCGCCGCCGGTTCGACCAGTACGTCAACCTGCGGCCGGTGCGGCTGATGCCGGGCGTGCCATGCCCGCTCGCCGGCAAGCGGCCCGGCGACATCGACTTCCTGATCGTGCGCGAGAACGTCGAGGGCGAGTACTCGGAGATCGGCGGGCGGCTCTATGCCGGCACCGAGGCGGAGCTGGTGGTGCAGGAATCGGTCTTCACCCGGCGCGGGGTCGACCGGATCCTGCGCTACGCCTTCGAACTCGCCGGGGCGCGGCCGCGCCGGCTCCTGACCTCGGCCACCAAATCGAACGGCATCATCCACACGATGCCGTTCTGGGACGAGCGGGTGCGCGCGCTGGCCGCCGAGTTCCCCGAGGTCACGGTCGAGAGCTTCCACATCGACATCCTGACCGCGCATTTCGTGCGCCGCCCGGAGCGCTTCGAGGTCGTCGTCGGCTCGAATCTGTTCGGCGACATCCTGTCCGACCTCGGTCCGGCGGTGACCGGGACGATCGGCATCGCGCCCAGCGCCAACCTCGACCCGGAGCGGCGCTGGCCGTCGATGTTCGAGCCGGTCCACGGCTCGGCGCCGGACATCGCCGGCCAGGGCATCGCCAACCCGGTGGGGCAGATCTGGTCCGGGGCGATGATGCTGGAGCATCTGGGCCACGCGGATGCGGCGGCGGCGATCCTCGCGGCGATTGAGCGGGTCCTCGCCTCGGGCAAGGTTCTGACGCCGGATATGGGCGGGCGCGCGACGACCGAGGCGCTGGGCAAGGCGATCGCAAGCGAGATCTAGGCGCGGCCGGGACGGACAGGCTCCGGCCAGCCCTGGGCGCGTCTGGGTTTGTTTCGCTCTAGCGGTCGATCGGGCGGCCGTCCTTGGTGGTGAAGGCCGGCGCGGCGTAGCGGTTCGGCCGGATGGCGAGGTCGATGTCCGGGTAGTGGCCGACGTCCTCGGGGTCGCGGTTGCCGACGACGAGGAACACTGCGTCGGCCGCGGAGCGGTTCTGCAGGTGGTGGCCGTCGGGTACGCCGGCCGGGAACGCCGCGGCGTCGCCGGCGCGGAGGATGTCCTCACCGGCGTCGGTGACCAGGACCAGTTCGCCCGCGACGACCCAGACCAGCTCGTCCTCGTGGCTGTGCCAATGCCGCTGGCTCGACCAGCCGCCGGGCGGCACGCGTACCAGGTTGACGCCGATCCGCGTCAGACCGGCGGCGTCGCCGAGGCGCTGCTGCGCGCGACCACGGCAGGGTGCGTCATGGGGCGGCGGATAGCCGGTTCCGGGCCTGACCGGCACGGCGGCGACATCGAGCTTCGGCATGGGCGTGGTCCCGCAGGGTGAAGGAGACGGGCGAAGCGGTCGTGACGCGCGCCGGTACGGGCCGGACGGTCGCGCTCATGATCTTCGGGATTGCGACAGGCCTGCGCGCACCGTCCGTGGCCGGCGACGTGCACGTCATCGACGAGACGACGACGTCCGGCAAGCGGCCGCCTCCTCACGACGACCATGAGAGTGGCTCATGCTCCCGCTCGCTCCACTGCGGGCCGCAACCGTCTCGGGATCGAGCGCCGCGCTGGAAGGTGCGCCCGGGCGACACGGCGCTGTCGCCCGGGGTCACGGCGCGGCCGAGCCTCAGGCTGGGGCGCGCGCCCACTCCTCGAGGCGGGCGTAGATGCTGTCGAGCGTCGGCTTGAGCTCGGCACCGACGCCCTCGATCGCGCTCACCCGGTCGATCCCGGCGCGGATCGTCGGCAGGGCCGCCGCGAGTGTGTCGGCGAGCAGCTTGCGCCCCTCGGCCGGGAGCTGCTCCACCGTCGCCCCGACCTCGTTCAGGGTCTGCCCGGCGGCCTCGATGTTGGCCTTGGCCGCCTCGGCCGTCGGCCCGTCGGTGATGCCGGCGAGCGCGCTGGTCAGCCCGTCGACGGCACCGCCGATCTTGCTGCCGATCTCGACCCCGTCGACGGTCAGCGCCTGGAGGCTCTGGGCGAGGCTGCCGACGGCGGCGGCGGCCTGGCTGGCTGCGTCCTGCGCCGCCTGGGTGGCCTGCTCGGCAGCGGCCTGGGCGGTCTCGGCCGCCTGCTCGGCCGCCTGCTGCGCAGCGTCCGCGGCCTGCTGCGCCGCCTCCTGGGCCTGCTGCGCAGCCTGCTGGGCCTTGTCGTCGCCGCCGAAATAGCGCCAGCCGACGAAGGCGATCACCACCAGCACGATCAGCCCGATGATCCAACGTGTCATGCGTCTCTCCCGGTTGCTTTGGCCCGTGGGCCGTGGGTCAGCCCAGCGCTTCCCTCGCGATGGCGCTCGCCTGCTTCATGTCGATGGCGGCGCCGTGACGCTCCTTGAGCGCCGCCATGACCTGGCCCAGCGCCCGCGGCGAGCGCTCGGGCAGGGTGCTCACGATCTCGGCCACGCTCGCGCGCAGCGCGTCCGCCCCGAGCGTCGCCGGCAGGTACGCCTCGAGCAGCGCCCGCTCACGCTGCTGTGGCGTGCTGTCGCGCGTGCCGAGCGCCGCGATCGTCTCGTCGAGCGCCTTCAGGAAGGCGCGGATCGTGCGCACGACCGTGGCGTCGTCGGGCGTCTTGGTCTCCCGGGTCGCCGCGGCGTAGAGCGTGCCGAGCAGGTTCTTGCGCAGCTCGTCGCGCTCCTTCATCGCCGCGAGGCGGTCGGTGCGGATGGTCTCGATCAGCGTCACGGCATCAGAGGCCCGGGCCTGCAGGTAGGGACGGCTCGCGGGGGGCGATCATCCGGGCGCGCCGCTCGGCGCGTTTACGCTCGCGGCGGAGGGCCCCGTTGAGCTGCGCCCCGAAGATGAAAATGATGGCCGATATGTAGAAGAAAAACAAGGTCAGGACGATGCCGGCGAGGCTGCCGTAGGTCACCGTGTAGGCGCTGAGATTCTGAAGGTAGACCGAGTAGATCTTGGCCGAGACGATCCAGGCGAGGGCCGCAACGATGGCCCCCGGCAGGATCTCCCCGGCCCGAACGTTCACGTGCGGCAGGATCGCGTACAGCCCAGCGAACAGGCCGAGCAGCAGCAGCCCGCCGAGCGCCTGACGGAGCACGGCGTAGGTGTTCGGCTCGACGACCTGGCCCTCGGACAGGAAGGCGACGATCTGGCCGAGGATCGGGGCCACCACCAGCGCCAGCATCGCGACGATCACGATCACCGCGGAGAGGATGGTCAAGGCGATGCTCTGCAGCCGCGACAACACGAAGTGCGGGTACTCACGCACGCCGTGGGCGAGGTTGACCGCGGCGCGGAGCGATTCGAAGCCCGAGGAGGCGAACCACAGGGTGAGCAGGATCGAGACGGTCAGCAGCCGGGTGCTGGCATGGGTGCGGATCTCGTCGACCACCGGGCGCAGCACGCCCACCACCTCGGGCGGGAGGAGCTCGAAGGCGAGCTCGATCGAGGCCGCCGCAGCCTCGCCCTGGCCCATGAAGCCGGCCAGCGTCAGCAGAAAAATCACGAACGGGAACAGCGCGAAAATCGACGTGAACGCGATGTAGCCGGCATAGATGAAGCCCTTGTCACTGATGAAGTGGTCGACCGCCGGCCACACGACGCGCCACAGCGCGCGCCAGCCGCCGGCGTCCCGAGGGCGCGGAGCTTGCTCGCTCATGTGCCGCATATAGGGCCCGTCGGCCCGGGCCGGCCAGCGCCGCTAGGACACGGCGCGCCGGCCATCGGCGTGGGGCGAGGATGGCGGCCGCCGCGCCAGCCCGCGCACCGCGCGAGCGGTGCATGGGCTGAATTGAGCAGATCTTGACTTGCCGTCTGGAACGGGGTCTATG
>CALKJU010000057.1 GCA_937995535.1 uncultured Alphaproteobacteria bacterium | reverse complement strand
CTGGTGCACGCGATCGGGCCGGAGGCGTTCCGCGCCGATCTCCGCCGCGCCAAGGCGGTGCTGGAGGATACGGGCGGGGTGGCGGTGATCGGCTACCGCGCGCCGACCTTCTCGATCGGCCGGCGCTCGGCACCCTGGGCGCACGCGGTGCTGGCCGAGGAGGGGCACCGCTACTCCTCCTCGGTGTTTCCGGTGAAGCACGATCTATACGGGGAGCCGGACGCACCGCGCGCGCCGTACCGGCCGGACCCGTCGGGCGTGGTCGAGCTGCCGATGACGACGGTGCGGGTGGGCAACCGCAACCTGCCCTGCGCCGGCGGCGGCTGGTTCCGGCTCGTGCCCTATGCGCTGTTCCGCGCCGGGCTCCGGCGCGTCAACGCCGACGGCACGGCGGGGCTGTTCTACTTCCACCCCTGGGAGGTCGATCCGGATCAGCCGCGCGTCGCTGCCGGGCGGCTCGCGCGCTTCCGCCACTATGTCGGGCTCGCGGCGATGGAGGGGCGCGTCGGCCGGCTGCTGCGCGATTTCGCCTGGGGCCGGATGGACCAGGTCTTCGCCCCCGCGATCGCGGCCTGAGGAGCCCCTCATGACGGTGCGGATCCGCGCGCTCGACGCGGCGAGTGCCCCCGCCTGGGACGCGTTCGTGCGCGCGGCCGAGAGCGCGACGTTCTTCCACCGCGCCGCCTGGGAGCGCGTGATCCGCGCGGTGTTCGGACACGCCACCTACTACACGTTCGCCGAGCAGGACGGCACGATCGTCGGCGTGCTGCCGCTCGCGCGCATGAAGACGTTCCTGTTCGGCGACGTGCTCGCCTCCACGCCGTTCTGCGTCTATGGCGGCACGGCCGCCGTCACACCCGAGGCGGCAACGGCGCTCGAAACCCACGCGCTCGATCTGCAAGCGAAACTTGGAGTGCCCGCGCTCGAGTTCCGCCGCATCGCCGCCGAGGACGAGGGATGGCTCGGCCGGCCGCCGCTCTACTACACGTTCCGCAAGGCGATCGTGCTCACAGGCGACGACGAGGCCGACATGGCGCGCAACATCCCGCGCAAGCAGCGCGCCGAAGTGCGCAAGGGCTTCAAGCGCGGCCTCACCTCGGTCTCGAACAGCGACACCGACACGCTGCACCGCGTCTATGCCGAGTCCGTGCGCAATCTCGGCTCGCCGGTGTTCCCGCGGCGGTATTTCCGCGCGCTTGCCGAGGCGTTCCCCGACGAGCACGACGTCACCACCGTGCTGCACGAAGGCCGCCCGGTCGCCTCGGTGCTGAACTTCCATTTCCGGGGCGAGGTGCTGCCCTATTACGGCGGCGGCACGGTGGCGGCGCGCGCCCTCTCGGCCAACGAGGTGATGTACTGGGAGGTGATGCGCCGCGCCGGCAACGAGCGCGGTGCCACACGCTTCGATTTCGGCCGTTCTAAATCCGGAACGGGGGCGTTCGACTACAAGAGGAACTGGGGCTTCACGCCGGAGCAGCTGCACTACTGCTACCGGCTGGCGCCAGGGGCGGCGATCCCCGAGAACAACCCGAACAACCCGAAATACCGGCTGTTCATCGCGCTCTGGAAGCGCCTGCCGGTGCCGGTGGCGAACCTGCTGGGTCCGCCGCTCGTGCGGGGGTTGGGGTAGGCGTCAGCCGAGCGCGGCAAGCGCCGCCTCTGGAAGCAGGTGGATAGCGAGATCGGTCAGGTCCGTCCGAAGGAGAGGTCACCCGGGAACCCGAGCAGGGTCAGGGGGCGCGTGAGAAAGGCAGGCAACCCACCGGTCATGCAGGACGGGAGGGCTTTTAGGTACTCGTTCGTAAGCGCTTATGGCTGTCCTGTATGGCTAAAAGGCGATACTTATTTATCGGACGGCCACGCCCTCACCTACCGGTCGCCGCCGCCTGGTAGTAGTAGTCATTAATGTCTTGTCACGAGGACTTGTTTCCTTGCCCCGAGCATGCTCATGTGAGGGCGCGGAAGGAGTTCGCAATGTCTGATGACGCGACGAAGCCCACGGCTGAGGTGATCGAGCTGCGCCCGACCAAGGCCACGAAAGCTTCGGAGAAGAAGTGGGGCAAGGCGGTGCTGGAGCGCGGGTTCTGTGTCGTGCCATCCCTGCTCTTGCGCGCACAGCAACGCCTGAAGCTGACCCCCACACAGCTCGCGGTGCTGATGCATCTGGCTGACTACTGGTGGGACGTGGCGCGCAAGCCCTACCCGAGCAAGAAGGCGCTTGCTGAGCGGCTTGGGCTCGGGGAGCGACAGGTCCAGAGGATCATTGCCGATCTTGAGAAAGCCGGTTTTGTGAAGCGGATCGAGCGGATCGCGAAGCATCGCGGCAAGCTCTCGAACGAATACGACCTCACCGGCCTCGTGACTCGGCTGAAGGAAATCGAGCCGGAGTTCCGTGCGGTCGAGGAAGAGGTCAAGCGGAAGCGGCGGGCGGTGGCCCGCCCTGGGCTCAAGGATCGGAGGGTGGCCAGTTCAATACCCTGATCAGGTTCGCGGCGTAGCTCAGCCGGATAGAGCGTCCCGCTTCCTACGTGTCTGTGAGATGGCACTTTCACAGTACGGGTGGGGAGGTCGCAGGTTCAAGTCCTGCCGCCGCGTCCAACAGACCCTTCCTGCGAAGGGGGTGGGCTCATCCCATCCAGGGATCAACCACCGGCACGCCGCAACCCTGAAGGTCGCGGTCGCGCGTGGCGATCGTCGCGTCATGCACATGGGCGATCGCGGCGATC
>CALKJU010000056.1 GCA_937995535.1 uncultured Alphaproteobacteria bacterium | reverse complement strand
CTCGCCTGCGCCGCCCAGCGCGGCGGGCGGCGCGAACTGTGGCTCGCCAACCTGACCGCGGCGCCGCTCGAGGTCCGGATCGCGGGCCTGCGCGCCGCGAGCCTGCAGGTGCTCGACGAGACCTCGCCGCGGGCCTGGGCTGAGCGCGGACCGGCAGCGCAGGTCGTCCTCGGCGCCTACGCTGTGGCGCGGGTGTCGGGCTGAGAGGATTCGCGCCGACCATGCGGGACGCCGGAAGCCTTCGGCGCGGGAGCCCTTCGCTCAGCGGCGTCCGTCCAGCGAGCTGCGCGGGCATGAGAGCCCGTGGTGGCTCCGCGCGCCCTCAACTCATCGCGCGCAGCATGCCGCCGTTCATGTAATAGGTCGAGCCGATACTGTAGGAGGCTCTGTCTGAGCACAGGAAGACAAAATAGTTGGCGACCTGCTCGGGCCTGGCGAAGCGCTTGATCGGGGCATACGCGTCGGCGACGCCCTGGATGTAGTCCTGCCAGGTGCGGCGCGTGCCGGCGGTGAGCTGGCTCGCGGTCTTGACCCAGTCCGCCGTCAGCGTCAGGCCGAGCTTGATCGTGTTGACGCGGATGTTGAACGGGATCAGCTTCATTGGCCAGGCATTTGGTGAACATCACCAGCGCCGCCTTGGTAGTGTTGTAGATCGGCTCCGACCAGAGCGGCTGGGTAGCGCAGATCGAGGCGCTGCTGAGGATCACCCCACCACCGCGCGCCTTCATCAGCGGGATGAGCCCGCGGGCGAGGCGCACCGCGACCGCGGCCGCCTCGCGCTCCGCCCGCTCCCGGTCGCGGGCGCAGATCAGGACGTCGGCCCCTTCCGCGGCCAGCCCGTGCGCGACGGCGAGGCCGATGCCGACGCTGCCGCCGGTGATCACCGCCACCTTGTCATCGAGGCCGAGATCCACGGGCTCACTGCTTCCAGTGCGGCGGGATGGTGCGGGCGTGGTAGGGCAGGGCCTCGATGCGCGCCATCCAGGCGGCGAGCCGTGGCCCGAGCAGGTGATCGAGGCTGTGCTCCGGCATCCGCTCGCCGACGCGGCGGACCATGCGCAGCTGGCTGTAGACGGCGAAGTCGGCGAGGCCGAGCCGCTCGACCAGCCACTCGCCGGTGAGCCCGGCCTCGAGGCGCTGCAGCTCGCGGGCCAGCTCGGCGGTCGCCGCCGCCAGCTCGGCCGGGTCCGGCTCGCCCTTGCGCATCAGCGTCTGCCGCATGACCCGCGCGATCAGCGGACCGACGAACTCGTCGGTCTCGCGGGCGAGCAGTCGGGCGTGCGCGCGCGCCCGCGGTGCCGTCGGGAGCAGCGCCGGCGCGGGGAACGCGTCCTCCAGATATTCCAGGATGACGAGCGACTCGCGTAAGGGCCAGCCGTCATGGACCAGGGTCGGCACGCGGCCGCGCGGGTTGATGGCGAGGAACTCCGCGCTGCGCGTCTCCTGGCGGTCGAAGCTGAGCCGGCGCGCCTCGTAGGCGAGTCCCTTGTGCTCGAGCGCCAGCATCACTCGCCAGGCGAAGGGCGAGCCGGAGCCGAAATAGAGGACGATGGTCACGGCCGCACCTCACTTCACGATCGGGATCTTGCTGCGGTCGATGGTGATCGCGACGGCCAGGATGAGGACCACACCGAACACGATCTGCTGCGCGAAGATGTCGACGCCGCGCATCGGGCGCAGCTCCGGACGAACCGATATGGACCGGGGACCTCCCCCGCAAGGCTCGGCGGGTCAGGCCGCGCGCAAATAGCCGCCGTCGACGACGAGGTTGACGCCAGTGACGAAGCCGGCGGCGTCGCTCACGAGCAACGCCGCCGCCCGTGCCACCTTGGTGGGGCTGCCGGGACCCCGGGAAGGGCTACGAGATCAAGGGGAGGAGCCGCACCCCTCCCAGGCGGCCGCGCCCCCGCGCGCGAGGCGCAGGGGCGCGGCGATGACGCTCAGCAGGGAAGGCGTGTTCTCCCATCAGCAGAACGAGGAACACTACCAGTGTCGCTGCGCTCACCCGGTGACGGATCGGTTGCGACCTATCGGCTCGATGAAGGCGACTCGCCGCTGCACGGCGAAAGAACCGCCCAAGGCCGCGGCCGCACCGCCCAGGACCAGGGCGAGGAAGCCCAGGAACGCCGCGCTCGATGCCGCGCTCGCCGTCTGGTCCGCTGCGACCTTGGCGGTCTGCATCGCTTCGTCCGCGGTCTTGGCAATCCGCGCCTGCGCCTCGTCGAAGCGCTCGGCCGCGTCCGAGGGGCTGATCTGCAGCTGCGCCGCCATGATGGCGACGATCCGCTCGCGGGCTTGCGTGGCCTCGTCACCACCGGCGGTCAGCTTCGGCAGCGCCATTGCCAGCTCTTGCTGTGCGGCCGCGGGCGTCAGACCGGCCGGGTCGGCGTTGGCCGGCTTCAGATAGGACTTCGCCTGCTCGAGCATCTGCTCGGGCGTGACGCCGGTCATTGCGGCCACCTGTGGCGCCGCGGCCCGAATTCCCTCGCCGGCTGCGGATGCGGCACCCGACGTGACCCCACCGACCACGGTGAAGGCGCCCCCGATCAGGCCCCCGAGTGCCGTGGTCAGGAGATAGAAGGTGAGCAGGAGGGTGACGCCCCAGGTGACGACGCCGTGCAGCATGCCGTCGAAGCGCAGCGTGTTGCCGGCGAGCCATGCGGCGGTGTAGCCACCTGCGGCCAGCGCCAGCAGGTTGCTGACCAGCCACCACAGTCCGGCGCCGATACCGAAGCTGCCGGCGCTCGGCGTGTCACCGGCCAGTGGGTCGACCAAGCCGAAGCCGATCCCGGCGCCGAGCAGGCTTAGCACCAGCTGGGCCGCCACCGCCACGGTGACACCGGCGAGGATCGCCGACCATGAAATGCGCTCGACCGACGGGCTCTGCGCTTCGCCGGTCGTGAGGTTGGCGGGAGCGCTCACAGCGCGCTCCGGATAGGTTGCTGTTGCCATTAGCTGTCCCTCGATGGCCCGGAAGGCCGGTCTAAGCCTTCGGGCGAATCGCACCGGAAGCGGCCGGTGCTCCGCATCGGTTGGTTGGGGCTGATCAAGCGGCCTTGGCGCTGGCACGCTTTCGGACGAGGGAGTCTGGCGAAGCCACGAGCACAGCGCCGTCCTCGGCGACATCGGCGGCGTCCTTGTTGACGACGCCAAGCGCCAGCTCGTTGAGCTTGCTGTCCGCGGCTTTCTCCTCGGCCAGGGTCTCGCTGAGCAGCTTGGCGGCGTCGGCGTGGCCGAGCTGGGTGGCGAGGGCGACCAGGGCGCCGTAGGCAGCGATCTCGTAATGCTCAACCTTCTGCGCGCCGACGATCATGCCGACATCGAGCACCTGCGGGTCCTCGACCTCCTCCATCATGCTCGCGGCCTCCTCGAGCAGCCCTTCCATGGCCGCGCAGGGCTTGGCGCGCTTGGTGACATCGAGCAGCTCGAAGACCTGCTCCAGCCGCCCGACCTGGCCCTTGGTCTCTTCGAGATGGCTCGTGAACGCTGCCTTGAGCTGCGGATTCGCCGCGGCCTTGGCCATCTTGGGCAGCGCTTTCACCAGCTGCTTCTCTGCGTGGTAGATGTCGCGCAGCTCGCCGACGAACAGCTCCCGGATCGTGGTCACGCTCATGGTGGCTCCCTATTGGAACGGACTCGGGGACGACGCACTGCCAACGACAGGGCGACCGTCGATGGGGTCGTAACTATTCAACTGTACAATGCTGCCGGTCGGGCCGAGCTAACCTCAATCAGCCGGCGCCGACTTCTTGACGTCGGCATGCATTCGCCGTACCGTCTCCTGCACGGTCTGCTCGCACGCGCTGACCTGCTTGCTCACCGACACATCTCCGACGACCCGGGCCTCTGTGCTGACGGCGACCACTTCGGTGGTGCCGGTCATTTCCCGCGTCTTGTCCCAGAACGCGGCGCCAGCTTGGTCGCCGCTGAGCTTGCGCTCGGTGGCTGCCAGGAGCGGATGGGGCGAGGACGCGCTCGGTGGCGGGCTGATCCAGGTTAGCGCCGCGCCGCCGGCGCTCGGCGATAGTCTCGTCGGTGCGAGTGCGCGCCGTCCTGTCGAGGATCGCGCCGGGACCTTCGCGCGATCCGGGTCGCCGGCGACGGCCGGTCGGGAGAACGGTGATGGGCAACAAGCAGCTTCTGGGACTCGTCGTGGCCGTGGTCGGGGCGGTCCTGCTCGGCTTCGCCTACCACGCGGCGAACGCGCCGCTCGACCAGCTCTCCAACGCGCTCACCGGGCGGTTCACGAACCAGACGATGCTGTACGGCATCGTCGGAGTGGCGGCCATCGTCGGTGGCATGGTCCTGCTGCTCGGCAACCGGCGCGCCTAGGCTCGTCATCCGCTGGCCCACTCGACGCGCTATCCCGACCTGCGTAGGAACGGTCGCAGCGGTCGACCACCGCGGCCCGACCAGGCCGCTCTGCGGTGCGGCCGGGCGGGCCGGTCCGCCCAGGAGAGCGTCGATGCAGATCAGGATCGGCTACGAGCTGGCGTTCGACTGCCCGCAGCCGACGCCGATGATCCTGATGCTGAACGTCCACTACAGCCGCGTCGGGGACCTGCAAGCGCCCGATCACATCGTCGCCAGCCCATCCGTGCCGCTCAGCGGCTACCGTGACGGGTTCGGCAACTGGTGCACTCGCCTCGTCGCACCGGTCGGCGCGCTGCGCCTCACGACGGACACCATCGTCAACGACCCGGGGACCCCCGATCCCGTCGACTGGTCGGCGCAGCAGCTACCGGTGCAGGATCTCCCCGAGGACACCCTCGTCTACCTCTTGGCCAGCCGCTACTGCGAGACCGACCGGATGATCGAGGAGGCGTGGGCGCTGTTCGGCGCCGGGCCGACCGGCTGGGGCCGGGTGCAGGCGATCTGCGATCACGTCCATCGCCACCTCACCTTCGGCTACGAGCATGCGCGGCCGACCAAGTCGGCCCTGGACGCGGCCCACGAGCGTCTCGGCGTGTGCCGGGACTTCGCCCACCTGGCGATCACCTACTGCCGCTGCATGAACATCCCCGCCCGCTATTGCACCGGCTACCTCGGTGACATCGGCGTGCCGCCCGACCCGGCGCCGATGGATTTCAGCGGCTGGTTCGAGGCCTATCTGGGCGGTCGCTGGCACAGCTTCGATGCTCGGCACAACGCGCCACGCATCGGTCGGGTCCTGATCGCGCGCGGCCGCGACGCTGCCGACGTCGCCCTCGCCACCACCTTCGGCCCGAACACACTCACCAGCTTCAAGGTCTGGGCCGACGAGGTGGTCGCCTGAGCCGGGCTGACGGCCGCTTAGCGGGTCGGGCTCGGTCGGTTCTGACCGCGCCCTTGGTCGGCGTCATCGCGCCGTAACGGGCCGGGCGACGGCCGCAGCGCCAGCGAGCGCGCCGGAGACCCGCAGGCGCGTCGCGAGCAGGGCCGCGAGCGCCAGGGCGACGCCGATTCCGGCGACGGCGGCGGGCCAGCTGAGCCACGGCGAGGCCGCTGAGCGCCATGCCGATCGTGCTGGCGTTGACGGCGGTGCCCATCGCCGCCCGGCTGACCCCGTAACGCTGCACGAGCGAGGGCAGGATCGCCTGGGTCGCGAACCGATCGACGAGCGTCAGGAAGGCGATGAGGCCAATCGAGACGTTGCGGATCAGCGCGGCGTCCGAGGGCTTGCCGCGCCCCCCGAGGCGCATCAGGGAGGCACAAGGAAAGGCTTAGATCATGTGCCCGTCGGTCGGATCGGCGAGGAGATCGGCCGAGATCAGCACCGCGCCGGGCTGGATCTCGAGGCGGCGCAGGCGGAACATGCGCCCGGCGATCTGCGCCGGCTGGCGCTGACACCGTTCGTCGGTCTGTTCCATCGCTTCGCGACGCCGCATCCCGACGGCGAGCTGAGCATGCCGAGCGGGGAGGCCGGCGAGCGGAAGGCCGTCATCGTGCCGCGATCGACCGAGGCGGCGGACGACCTTCACCCCTATCCGATGACCAGCGATCGGCCACAGGTGATCGTCGCGGAGGGCCATGCGCTGGCCGATCTTGCGGCGATCACCGCGGACGATCTGGTCGGCGAGGACATGGTCTGCCTCGACCGGTACGCCTATTCGGCCAAGCTCGCGAGCAGCCTACGCGACGCCGACGGCGAGGCCGGCTGGCTGCCGCTGCCCCGCGCCGAGTTCGCCTTCGTCCGTGCCGTCGCCCGGGGCCAGACGCTTGGCCAGACCGCCGCCACGCCGGCGCGGCCCGGCCCGCTCACCGTCTACGCCACCGTGGTCGACCGTCTCGGCCGCGTGCCGGACGCGCTGCTCCTGCTGCTCTTGCGGGTCGGCGTCGCGATGGTCTTCTGGAAGGCCGGGCAGACCAAGATCCAGAGTTGGGACTCGACGATCTTCCTGTTCGCCGAGGAGTACCGGGTCCCGCTGCTGCCGCCCGAGCTCGCCGCCTATCTCGGCACCGCCGTCGAGCTCGGTGGCGCCGTGGCCCTGATCGTGGGCCTCGGGACACGCTTCGCGGCGCTGGCGCTCCTCGGTCTCGTCGCGGTGATCCAGCTCTTCGTCTACCCGACCCTGTGGCCCGACCACCTGTTCTGGTTCGCGGCGCTGCTGATCGTGCTGGTGCGCGGAGCGGGCGCCTGGTCGCTGGACGGCGTGGTGGCCCGGACCGTCGGCTACCTGCGCTGAGGCGGCCGACGCCGCGTCGCGAGGTACAGGCCAGGGAGGACGAGCGCGGCGCCGGCCAGATGGTACGGCGCCAGCCGCTCCCCGAGCAGCAGCCAGGCGAGCAGCGCATTGTAGACGGGCGTCAGGTAGAACAGCAGGCTCGCCTCGGACGCGCCCAGCGCCTGCAGGATCATGCTGTAGACCTGATAGGCGCCGAACGAGGCGACCAAGGCCAGGAAGACTACCCAGGCGACGGTCTCGGGGCTCAGCGCCGGCGGCCGGTGAAGGAGCGCCTCGCCGATCGTGAACGGCAGCAGTGCCGCGAGCCCACCGATCACGATGCCGGCGAACCGCTCGTTGAGGCCGAGCGCGGTCGGGCGATAGCGCAGGCGCACCGAGTAGACCGCCCAGGCGACGACCGCGGCCACGACCCACAGGTCGCCGGCGGTGAAGCGCAGCCCGACGAGCACCGCGAGATCCGCGCGGGCCAAGATGACGAGAACGCCCGATAGGCAGAGCGCCACGCCGAGCAGCTGGTGGGGTGCCATGTGCTCGCCGTGAAGCAGGTGCCCGAGCAGGATGATCAACACGGGCGAGGCGGCGTAGAGGATGCCGATGTTGGTGGCCGTGGTGGTCGCGGCTGCGATGTAGACGAAAGCGCCACAGACCCCCATGCCGAGGGCGCCGAGCAGCAGCAGCTCGGTCCACTCGCGGCGCAGGACATGCCGCTGCCGCCAGATCGGCCGGCCGAACAGCAGGGCCAGCAGGAGCAACGTCGCGGCCCAGCGCCAGAAGGCCAGCGCCACGGGCGGGATCGTACCGGCTACCGCGCGTGCCACCAGCATGTTCGAGGCGAACAGGGCGGGGGCCACCAGCATCAGGAGCCGGGCCAGCGGCGGTGTGACGGGCACCGCTCAGGTGCGGTGGCGGGAGGGGTGAGAAGCCATGCGGGTCACGGTCCGAGGAGTGGGGCCAGCCCGACATAGGCGGCGAGCCCGCCCAGCATCGCCAGGACGAACCGGCCCGTCCAGCGCATCAACGCGAAGCCGGCCGCCGCGGCGGCCCATCCGGCCGGCCCGGCGGCGACGACCATCGGGGCCACGAGGGCGGCGAACACGGCGCCCGGGAGCTGACCGAGCCAGGCTGCGAGGAGCGGGGTCGGCCGCAACCGGCCGGCCAGCCAGAACCCGCCGGCGCGGGTCGCATAGGTGACCGCGGCCATGGCCAGGATGGCAAGGAGGTTATCCGTGGCCATGGCGCTCGCGGGCGGCACCGGCGAGGCTGCCGGCGAGCGCTCCGAGGACGATGTGCCAGGTACCGGGCAGCGAGGAGTGCGCGAGGATCGCGACACCACCGGCGAGGAGCCACGGTAGGAGGTCGCCGCGGCCGCGCCACAAGCCGGCCAACAGGGCGACGAAGAAGGCGACGGTCAGATAGCGCAGGCCCCCGGCGTCGACCGCGGTGGAGATATCGCCGGCGAGCCGCCCGGCGAGGCCCGCGGCAATCCAGACGAGCCACAGGCAGGAGCCCGCACCGAAGAGGAACGCCGCGTCCCGGCCGCCGCGGCGCAGCTCGGCCACGCTGACCGCCCAGCTCTCGTCGGCCATGAAGAACAGGCTGCCATAGGCGTGCGTCGGCGGCAGGCCCTGCAGCCACGGCAGCAGCGCCGGCCCCATCATCAGATGCCGCAGGTTGACGATCAGGACGGTGCTGGCCACCGCCAGCAGCGGCACCGGATCACGCCACAGCTCGAGCGCCAGGAGCTGCGCAGCTCCGGCGAAGACCAGTGCGCTGGTGAAGGCCACTTGGACGGCGCTCAGGCCCTTCTCGCCCGCGAGCAAGCCGTAGACGAGGCCGAAGGCGACGGTGCCCGGCAGGATCGGCAGGACCGCCCGCGCCCCTGCCAGCGCCCCGGCTGACGTGAAGCGAACGACCGTGGCGGTGCTCATGCGGCCGTCGCGAGCCGCGTGCCCCGGACATACCCGGCATAGGCGTCGGCCAGCGTCGTTCCAGCCGGGCGGATGCGAACGTGCAGCTCGTCCACGCGCCGCACCGGCACGACCTCGGCGGCGGTCCCGGCGGGGATCATCTCGTCGGACTGCGGCAACTCGTCGGGCATCACCGCGCGCTCGACGACCTCGAGGCCACGCTCGCGGGCCAGTCGCATGACGGTCCGTCGGATGATCCCCTCGAGGAAGCAGTCCGGGGTCGGGGTCACCACCGTGTCGCCGACGGCGAGGAGCAGGTTGACGCCGGTCGCCTCGGCGACCCGATGCCGCCCGTCGAGCACGAGCGCACCGTCGCGCCGGATCCAGCCGTCACGCTCGTCCATCGGCAGCATCGCCGTCTCCCGTCGCTTACTCGACCTCGATCGCGCCGGCGGCGACGTGGACGGCGGTGCCGGCCACCCTTGCCTCGACCACCTGCCCTCCGCTGCGTCGTGCGCCCGCCACGAGCAGGCTCGGCCGGCCCATCTCGATCCCCTGGCCGATGCGCCAGCGCTGCCAGCCGTCGCCGCGCCCCTCGCCGGCGAGCAGGCCCGCGAGGGCCACCGCCGCGCTGCCGGTCGCCGGATCCTCGGCGATGCCATGCGCTGGCGCGAACATCCGCGCGCGGATGTCGTGCCGCGGGTCGTCGGCGACGCGGCAGAAGACGAGGATCCCCTCGCCGGCGGCCTCACCCAGGGCGGCGAGGCGCTCCAGCGAGGGCGTGGTGGCGCGGGCGAGGACCTCGATCGACGGCACCTCGACGACGACGAAGGCGGTGCCGGCCGAGGCGCGATGGGTCGCGACGATCTCGCGGGGCGCGATGGACAGCGCCACCGCCGCCGCCGTGATCGGCGGGCCCGCGGCATGGCTCGGCCGGGCCGGCGCGGTCAGCTCGGCCGATCGGGCGTGCTCGCCGTCGAACCGCACCTCGACCGCCACCGTTCCGGCGCGCTGGCCCATCACGATGCGGCCGGACCCGGCGTCGCGTCGCACCCGACCGAGCCGGGCGAGGAGAAGCGCCGTGCCGATCGTCGGGTGGCCGGCGAAACCGATCTCGGCCCGGGGCGTGAAGATGCGCACGTCGCAGTCGTGGCGCGGATCCGCGGCGGGCATGACGAACGCCGTCTCGGAGAAGCCGAACTCGGCGGCGATCGCCTGCATGGCGGCGGGCGCGAGACCAGCCGCGTCGGGCAGGACGGCGAGCTGGTTGCCGCCGAAGCGGCGATCGGTGAAGACGTCGAGGATGTGGAAGGGGTGTGGCATGGCGCAGCCGATCGCCGAGGAGCAGCACAATCGGCTTGCGCTGCCCGTGTGTGCGAGTCAATAGCGCAATTGTACGATGACAATTGACCCCGCCGATCTCGCCCGCCTTCCCGGTCCGCGCTATCGCGCGCTCGCCGAGGCGATCGCCGCCGCGGTCCGCGGCGGGCGCCTCGAGGCCGGGGCGCGGCTGCCGACCCAGCGCGCGCTCGCCCACCGTCTGGGCGTCACCGTCGGCACGGTCGGCCGGGCCTACGAGCTGGCCGAGCGGCAGGGCTGGATCCGCTGCGAGGTCGGTCGAGGCAGCTTCGTCCAGGCGCCGGAGCGCAGTTTGGCCCGCCTGCTGCCCGCCAATAGTGACGGCGACAACACGCTCGATCTGCGAATCAATGGCCCGAGTCCGACCGCACTGGACGAGGCGCTCGCGGAGAGCCTGCGCGCGCTCATGGCCGAGCCCATCGGTCGGGTCATGCTGCGCCGCTACGCCCCCGGTGCCGGCTTGCCGGCTCACCGCGCCGCCGCTGCGGCGTGGCTGCGCGACCTGGGCGTGCCGGCCGAGCCCGGCCGCGTCCTGCTCACCGGCGGAGCGCAGGCCGGGCTGCACCTGGCGCTTGCCGCCCTGGCCCGGCCGGGCGACACCCTGCTGGTCGAGGAGCTCGCCTATCCGGGCCTGCGCGATCTCGCCGAGATCCTCCATCTGCGGCCCGAGCCCGTGGCGATCGACGCCGATGGGATGCGCGCCGACGCGCTGGCCGACGCGGTCGCGACGAGCGGGGCACGGCTCGCCGTGGTGGTGCCGGACCTGCACAACCCGACCACGGCGACGATGCCGACGGCGCGGCGCGAGGCGCTCGTCGAGGTGGCCGAGCGGACCGGTCTGCTGCTGATCGAGGACAGCGTCTATCGGCCGCTCACGGGCGCGACGCTGCCCGCCCTCGCGGCGCTGGCGCCGGCGCGAACGATCCACGTCGCGAGCCTGTCCAAGGCCATCCTGCCAGGCCTGCGGATCGGGGTGCTGGCCGCTCCGCCGGGTCTCGTCCCGGCGCTGACCCAGGTCGCGCACGCGACCCGGATCGGGGAATCGCCACTGCTCGCCGAACTGCTCGCGCGCTGGCTGGCCTCCGGCCAGCTCCACGCCGCCGCCGCCGCGCAGCGGGCCTGCGCCGACGAGCGGCAGGCCCGCGCCCGGGCGCGCCTCCCGGACCAGGCCCTGCGCACCGCGCCCGGGGCCCTGCACGCCTGGCTCGAGCTGCCGGCCGGATGGACCGGGGCCGAGGCCGCGCGTCGGCTCGAGGCCCAGGCCCTGCTCGTCGCCCCCGCGGACTTGTTCTCCTTCACCCGCCAGCCGGCTCCGGCCGCTTTGCGGCTGGCGCTCGGCTGGCCGCGGGAGCTCGCCGAGCTGGACCGCGCGCTCGACATCCTCGCCGGGACGCTGACGGATGGGCCGGCGCAGCGCGCAGTCGTCGTCTAGCGTGCACAGAGCTCGCTTAAAGATTGAATCACAGTCGACCCATATCTACATTCGCGCGGACGGCAGCAGGGACGGAGCGATCGCTTTGCCATGATCGAGCGGGCCCGGCGGCGTGGGCAGGGTGCGATCCCTGCCATCGCGGCGCTGCTCGCACTCCTCGCTTGGCCGGCCGCGGTCGTCGCGCTCGGCCCACCGGCGCTGCGCGCGGTCGAGGCCGAGGTCCTGCTGTGGCTGCTGCTCGCCCTGCTCGGGCCAGCCACCGCCGCGGGCGTGCTCGCCCGCGCCGCCCTGCGTCGCTCCGTGGCTACGGCCGACGCCGTCGGCGAGGCGCTGCGACGCAGTGAGGCGCGCTTCCGCGACTTCGCCGAGGCAGCCTCCGATTGGCTGTGGGAGACCGACGCCGCGGGCCGCTTCACCTACCTGTCGGACCGCCACCGGGCCGTCCTCGGGGTCGCGCCCGAGACGCGATTGGGCAAGACCCGCTGGGAGGTGGGCCTGCCCGAGGCCGATGGAGACCTGGGCAAATGGGCGAGGCTGCGCCGCGATCTCGACGAACGGCGTCCGATCCGCGACTTCCGCTACCGCCTGCGCAACACCCGCGGCGAGCTGCTGCACATCGAGATCAACGGCAAGCCCGTCTTCGACGAGGCTGGCCGGTTCCTCGGCTACCGCGGCACCGGGCGCGACGTCACCGCCGAGGTCGAGGCCGCCGAGCGGGCGCAGCATCTGGCGCTCCATGACGCGCTGACCGAGCTGCCGAACCGGATCCTGTTCCGCGAGCGGCTGGAGGTCGCCGCGGCGGCGGCGGTGCGGCAGAACAGCCTCGCCGCCGTGCTGTGCATCGACCTCGACCACTTCAAGGACGTCAACGACACCCGCGGGCACGCGGCGGGTGACCTGGTCCTGAAGGAGGCCGCCGACCGGTTGCGCGAGATGGTCCGCGAGGCCGACACCGTGGCCCGCCTCGGCGGCGACGAGTTCGCCGTCCTGCAGACCGACGTCGGCTCGCTCGCCGACGTCCAGGCGCTGTGCCAGCGGCTGGTCGACGCGTTCCGCCGCCCCTTCGCCGTCGATGGCCACCCGGCGCATCTCGGCCTCAGCATCGGTGTCGCCCTCGCCCCGGTCGACGCCGACAACCCCGACGATCTCCTGCGCCATGCCGATCTCGCGCTGTACCGGGCGAAGAGCGAGGCACGCGGCGAGTTCCGGTTGTTCGAGCCGGTCATGGATGCCCAGCTCCGCGCCCGCAAGCAGCTCGAGCAGGACCTGCGCGAGGCCTTGCAGCGCGACGAGCTCATGCTCGAGTACCAGCCGCAGGTGGCGCTGGCGAGCGGGCGGATCGTCGCCGCCGAAGCGCTCGTGCGCTGGCGCCATCCTCGCCACGGCCTGCTCGGTCCGGGGAGCTTCATCCCGATCGCCGAGCAGACCGGTCTGATCCTCCCGCTGGGCGCGTGGATCCTGCGCGCTGCCTGCGCCGAGGCGGCGCGCTGGCCCGGAGGGGTGCGGGTCAGCGTCAACCTGTCGCCGATCCAGGTCCGGCAGCGGCGCCTCGTCGACGAGGTGTGCGAGGCGCTGCACGCCACGGGCCTCGCCGCCGACCGGCTCGAACTCGAGATCACCGAGAACATCCTGCTCAAGGACACCGCGCAGGTGCTCGAGGTGCTGGGGGCGCTGAAGGAGCTCGGTGTCCTGATCGCGATGGACGATTTCGGCACCGGCTACTCCAGCCTCGGCTATCTGCAGCGCTTTCCGTTCGACAAGCTGAAGATCGACCGCTGCTTCGTCCGCGACCTGTTCGTCAGCAGCGGCTCGGCGGCGATCATCCGCGCCGTGATCGGCCTCGGCCGCGGCCTCGGCATCAGCGTCCTCGCCGAAGGCGTCGAGACCGAGGCGCAGCTCGGCTTCCTGGAGCGCGAGGGCTGCGCGGCGGTGCAGGGCTTCCACCTCGCCAGACCGATGCCGGGCGCCGAGCTCGCGCGGCGCCTCGCGCAGCACTACGGCAGGACGGACGCGTCGACCGCGCTGCTGCCGGCCCCCGGCCTCGCCGAGACGCCGGCGCCGTTCGCCCTCGGCGGCGGGGGCGCGGAGCCGACCACCGAGCAGGCGCTGCGGCAGGTCCTGGGACTGGGCGAAGGGTCGTTGTGGCGCGACGCGGGCTGGAGCGCGTCGCGCGCCCGCGCGCCGGAGCCGCTCAGCGCGTGCAGCAGATCAGCTTGAGCTCGACGACCGGCGTTTCCTCCCCGACCGCGAAGCCGGCGTTGAAGCGGGTCGCGAGACGCTCCGCCGGCAGGCCCTGCGCGAGGAGCCGCTCGATCACCGCGCCGAGCCGCAGCAGCGCGGTTTCCCAGGCGGCCACCGCGACCCCGTCCGGGGCCGCGGCGCTGCCCGCATAGCCTTCGATCAGCACCGCCCACGGGGCATCCGGTGGCACCTGGCGCAGCGCGCGGGACAGCTCGATCACGGCCGAGTCGATGACGATCGCGAGCGGCTGGTCGATGTCCGCCGAGCCGGGCTGGAACGGGATGTCGCGCGCGAACACCACCCACCCGGCACGCTCCTCGGCGCGATCCGCGGCCGCGCCGACCGCACGTGCCGCAACCCGGCCGCGCAGCTCGCGCTCGCTCACCGTCGCCGCCTCGAGCCGCGCGGCGAGGGCGGTCGCCTCGTTCTCGGCCGCGCTCATCCGACCGTACGTCCGCCACAGGACGCCGCCGCCGACGGCGAGCAGGAGCGCCAAGGCGACGGCAGCGGCCCGCCAGCGGCCGAGATCCGCGGTCGCCTCGGCGGCCAGTGGCCGATTGCGCCAGACCCGCTGCGGCCGGGCGCCGCGTTGGCGGAGCTCGGCCAGCTCGTCGCTCGCCGCGGCCGGCGGCGTCTCGGCGGGGCGCGCCCGCGGTGCCGCTCCGGCCGTCGTCTCGGCCAGCGCATGGCTGTCATACTCGAGACGCCGACGCGGGTCGCGCAGCACCTCGTAGGCCTCTGCGAGCCGGCGGAAGCCGGCCTCGTCGGCGGTGCTGAACGCTCGGTCGGGGTGCAGAACCTTGGCGCGCTCGCGGAAGGCCGTGCGGATCGCCTCCGGTGTGGCTCCGGGAGCGACGCCGAGCGCGCGATAATAGCCCTTGGGATCGCCCGACGACAGCATTCGGCCAGCCACCTCGTCGCGCCCCGCCGCACGTGGCGCGGACTATAGGCGGCGGCGGTGGCGGCGCGCAAAGGTCGCGCATACCCCAAGACACAGGCCTTGATCCGGCGCCCGGCCGTCCGGCAGGTTCGCGCCGCCACCGACCGGACGGGGTGCCCGATGCCGCGCCTGCCCAGCCCCCAGCGTCTTCTGATCCCGCTGCCCTGGGCCCGGCCGACGCTCGCTCCGCCGCGGCCCCGCGATCATCAGCGGGCGAAGCTCTATCGGTGGGAGGCGGCCCACGTCTTCCCGTTCGACCGCGAGGTCCTCCCGCTCACCTCCTGCGCCGCGCTGGTCGAGCGGGTGTTCCTCTGGGCCGAGAGTCCGGCGGCCAGCCGGCCGGGATGGCGGCCACCGCGGGTCGAGGACGGGCGCGGGCGGCGCCATGCCTGCGGCTCCCGCGCGGCGATCAAGCTGCCGCGCTGGGCGCGCACGCGGCCTGTCGTGCTCCACGAATGCGCCCACGGCCTCACCGACGATCTGCACGGGCCGCGCTTCGTCGCGCGCTATGTCGAGCTCCTTGTCACCTTCCTCGGGTTCGATCGTGACGTCCTGCTGGCGTCGCTGGCGCGGCACCGGCTGCGTGTCGCGATCGCCGACGGGCTCTTGCGGACCGGTCCGAAGTCCGACGAGTAGCGGGCTGGTCCGGTAACCGGTTGCGGTGCAAAAGCCACAGTCCCCGAAGCAATAGAGCCGATAGACCTTCAAAGAAGGGACGACGAAGGCCAGATGCTGTGACAGGAAGTCATTGGCAGTGCGACCAGATGTCTCGGTCGGCCGAGGGAGCGTCTCATGGTGAGGCGGAATATCTGGCGGTTTATCCCGTTCGTCTTGATGGTCATGCTGGCGGGGGCGGGCATGGATTGGCTCGGGCGGACGATGCGCGCGCCCGACCCCCAGGTCGGCGTCCCCCTGATCGGTCCACCGCTCGCGGCGCCGCGGCCGGTCTATCGCCAGGTCGGGCTCGCTTCCTGGTACGGACCGGGCTTTCACGGCCGGCCGACGGCAAGCGGCGCGCGGTTCGACCAGCACCGACTGACCGCCGCGCACCGCTCGCTGCCACTCGGCTCACGCGTGACCGTGACCCACCTCGCCAACGGGCGCAGCATCGAGGTCGAGATCACCGATCGCGGCCCCTATGTGCGCGGCCGCGTTCTCGATCTGTCCCGGGCCGCCGCGGCGCGGCTGGGGATGGTCGACGCGGGCGTGGCCCGGGTGCGAATCGAGCTGGGCGCCGGCTGAGCGGCTCAGCGGTCGGGCCGATGTGGCCGCGCCGGGGTGGATCGGCTGTCCGACGGTTCCGGAAAGGCGGCGTCCGTCTCCAGCGGTGGGAGGTGCGCCATGAGGTGGCTCACCGGCACGGGCGTGCCGAGGCCGAGGCTGGCGAGCCAGGCGCGTGCCTCGCCCGGGCGGACGCCCAGGAGCGTGGCCACCGTCGCCGGCCCGACCTCGAGGGCGAGCAGGCGCAGCAGTCCGTCGCGCAGGGCCGTCAGCGCCGCCCTCCCGGGTGCGAAGGACACACCGTCGCCAGCCGGGAGTGGCTGAGACATGGGCTGGATCAGCATGACTCGGTCCTCCACTGTGCGGCGCGGACCCGAAGGCCTCGCCTCGGTCAGCGCGATGCAACACCGCGAAGGTTAACAAAGTCGGAACGCGGGTTCAAATATTTTCAAAGACGATGTTCGATCCAATACTTTGCCACGACTTTATCTTCAAGTCACCACAACGACCGAACTAAGTTGCCGAAAATCCGCCCGGGCCCTGGAGCGCCCGCGTGGCCATGACGGTGAACCTTGGCGCCGCGGGGCGTTGGTGAGGGCGGACGAGACCCGCTCGGACCGGCGGTACCGGGGCGGCGGACGATGGAATGGATCAACGCGGCGCCATGCGGCGTCAGGCGACGGGAACGCTTGGCGGACTTGCCTGAGGAGTGGCTGGGGGACGTGGATTCGAACCACGACTGACCGGTCCAGAGCCGGTAGTTCTACCGTTAAACTATCCCCCACCGAGAGACGTCGGCGGATATGCGCAGCTGGGCAGGGGATGTCAAGGCGAGCCCCCGGTGGCAGCCTGCAGGTCGCGGAGCCGGGCGAGGCAGGCGGCGCGATCGGGAACGAAGTCGCGCTCACGCCACCAGCTGCGCACCGCGCCGAGCAGCCGTCCGACGGTCGGTCCGCGGTCGATCCCGGCGGCGAGCAGATCGTCGCCGGTGAGCGGGAAGGTCGGTGGCGGGTGCTGGCGCAGGCCCTGCTCCAGCGCCGCGCGGGCCGGCGCGCCGAGGTCGCTCTCGGCGGCGGCGATCGCCAGGCGGTCGATCGCGTCCTCCAGGCCGATCTCGTCGGCGAGCCGGCGTAACGCCGGCAGATCGAGCGGGGCGGCGGGGCGTGGCGCGGCGACGACGCGATGCAGCCGCAGTGCGTCCGCCCGCGACAGGCGCAGCCGGCTCGCCACCTGCCGCGCCGCTTCCGGGCCGCCACCGGCGCCGCGCAGCATGGCACCCAGGGCGAGGATCGCATCGTCGCCAGCGCCGGCGCGGCGCAGCGCCGCGAGCGGTGGTACGGACAGCGGGGCGGGCAGGGTGTGCGCCAGGACACCACGCTCCGCCATCAGCGCGAGCGCACGCACCGCGCCGGGCTCGACGACGAGCCGGAACAGCTCGTGCTGGATGCGCTCACCCGAGAGGCGGGCGATGCTCGGCGCCGCGGCGGCGCAGGCGGCGAGCGCCGCCGCGTCCGGCGGCTCCCGCCCGAAGCGGGCGAAGAAGCGGAACCAGCGCAGGATCCGCAGATGGTCCTCGCGGATGCGCTGGTGCGGGTCGCCGACGAAACGGATCCGGCCGGCCTCGAGGTCGGCGAGCCCGCCGAACGGGTCGAACAGCCGCCCCGCCCCGTCGCAGCTCAGCGCGTTGATGGTGAAGTCGCGCCGGGCCGCGTCCTCGACGAAGTCCTCGGTGAAGGCGACCGTGGCACGGCGCCCGTCGGTGCTGACGTCGCGGCGCAGCGTGGTGACCTCGTAGGCGTGCTCGCCGCACAGCGCGGTCACGGTGCCGTGATCCAGCCCGGTCGGGATCACGCGGATGCCGGCGGCGCGCAGCAGCTCGATCACGCGTGTCGGCGGCTCGGCCGTGGCGATGTCGAGGTCGTGCGGATCGGTGGTCGGGTCGAGGAGGGTGTCGCGCACGCAGCCGCCGACGAACCGTGCCGGGCGGCCGCCGGCGGTGAGCGCCGCCAGCATCCTGCGGCTCTCGGGCGAGGTCAGCCAGCGCGCGCCGGCGAGGCGCGGGTCGGGCCGCCCGCTCACCGCGACGTCGGCGCTGGCGCGGTGTAGCCGGGCAGGATCCGGCCATCCTCGACGCGCGCCGGCACCCACTGCCCCTGGCCCACCGACTCCGGCAGCAAGGCCAGCGTGGCGAAGCCGCCGACGGCGAGGATCAAGGACGCCACGGTGAGCAGGAACCAGGGCGTGTCCTCGAGCAGACCGCGACCGCGCGTGACAAGCAGCCGCCAAGCGAAGTAGGCCGCGAACGGCGCCAGCATCGGCACCAGGATGCGCAAGGCGCCGGACAGCATCAGCCAGCCACGAGCCGCGAGAAGCCCACCAGGATGCCGGCGGTGGCGCCCCAGATGTAGCGGTCCCGCCAGCGCAAGACGAAGAACTCGCGCCGCAAACCGTCCCGCTCGTAGGCACCCCGCTCGTGGTTGCGCGGGTCGACCGCCCAGGCCAGCGGCACCTCGAACACGTCGGCGACCTCGAACGGGTCAGGCGTCAGGGTGAGCGGCGGCTCGATCCAGCCGACCACCGGATGGATCCGGAAGCCGGTGATCGTGTCGTAGATCGGCAGGCGGCCGAGCAGTTCGACACGGGCCGGATCGAGGCCCAGTTCCTCGTGCGCCTCGCGCAGGGCCGCGGCCTCGATCCCCGGGTCGGCCGCCTCGATGCGTCCGCCCGGCAGGCTGATCTGCCCGGCATGGTCGCGCAGATGCGCGGTCCGCTGGGTGAGGAGGATCGCCGGCCCCGCTGGCGACGCGACGAGCCCCAGCAGGACCGCCGCGGGGATGCGTTCGGCGGCGACGGGCCGCAGCTCGTGGCCCTCGTCGCCGGCGAGCGTGACCGCCGGTACCTTCCCGCCATTGAGGCACTGCCGCAGGTCGGAAGGGGTCATGAGGCCGGGCCGGCCAGCCGGCCGACGACGAAGCGCGCGCCGCCACTCTCGACCTCGAGCCGCCGCCCCGTGGGGTCGGGGTGCGCGAGCTCGACCAGCTCGTAGTAGACCGGCCGGGTGAGGCGTGCGGCGAGGCCGTCGCGGACGCCCAGATAGGGCACCTCGACCGGTGGCTCGCCGACCGGGTGCAGCGTCAGCGGGTGGTCCGGGTCGAGCGGCACCCAATCGTCGAGATTGGTGCGCAGCTCGATCAGGGGTGCGGCGCGGGTGCCGGCCTCGCGCAGCTCGACGGCGACGAACGGCACGTCTTCCACCTCGACACGCCCCTGCTCGCCGGGCGTGACCAGCCAGTAGCTGCCGTCGGGCAGGCGATGCAGGACGCTCGCGAACAGCTTGACCATCGCCATCCGGCCGATCGGCGAGCCCTGATAGTACCAGCGCCCGTGGCGATCGATGCGCAGGCCGAGATCGCCGCAGGCGGCCTCGCCCCGGGCGATGCGCGCGAGGTACGGCGCGGGGTCGAAGCTCGGTGCCTTCAGCTCGATTGGAATCATCGTGGCTCGGACGATACAAAGACGCCTGCTCCGATGTATGTACCGACGCTGGGGTCAGCAATGAAGCCCGACCCGTGCGCCGTGGGGACCGCGCGTCTTGTCCGAGATCGAAGCCAAGGACATCGTCGACGAAGTCGAGCAGGCGATCACCGCCCTGGATCGGGTGCGGCGTGAGATCGGCCGCGTCATCTTCGGTCAGGAACGGGTCGTCGACGAGACGCTGATCACGCTGCTCTCCGGCGGCCATGTCCTGCTCGTGGGCGTGCCCGGGCTGGCCAAGACGCGCCTCGCCGGCACGCTCGGGCGGGTCCTGGGTCTGAGCCAGAAGCGCGTGCAGTTCACGCCCGACCTGATGCCGGCGGACATTCTGGGCTCGGAGGTGCTCGACGAGAGCCCGGGCGGGGCGCAGTCGTTCCGCTTCATCCCCGGCCCGGTGTTCGCGCAGCTCCTGATGGCGGACGAGATCAACCGGGCGAGCCCGCGGACCCAGGCGGCGCTGCTTCAGGCGATGCAGGAGCGGCGGGTCACGGTCGCCGGCCACGACCATTCGCTGCCGCGCCCGTTCCACGTCCTGGCGACCCAGAACCCGATCGAGCAGGAGGGCACCTACCCGCTGCCCGAGGCGCAGCTCGACCGGTTCCTGATGCAGGTCGACGTCGATTATCCCTCGGCCGATGCCGAGCGGCGGATGATGATCGCGACCACCACCGGGACCGAGGACCAGCCGGACGCCGTGCTCGACGCCGCGGCGCTGATGCACATGCAGGAACTCGTGCGCCGCGTCCCCGTCGGCGAGCAGATCGTCGATCTGATCTTGCGCCTCGTGCGCGCCGGGCGGCCCGAGAACCAGGCGATCGAAGGGATCGAGCGCCTGGTCGCGTGGGGGCCGGGCCCGCGCGCCAGCCAGGCGCTGATGCTCGCAGTGCGTGCCCGCGCCCTCCTCGACCGCCGGCTCGCCCCGGCGGTCGAGGACGTGCTGGCGCTGGCGCCGCCCGTGCTGCGGCACCGCATGGCGGTGACCTTCGCCGCTCGCGCCGAGGGCGTGACCATCGACGACATCATCGGGCGCATCGTCCGGCATGCCGCCTGACGCGACCGCGACGCGGGTCGGCGCGGCGCGCACCGCCGGCGACCGCTTGGCGGCGCGGCTCCCGGCGCTGACGATCGAGGCCGACCGCGTGGCCGCCACCGTCGCGCAGGGCGTGCACGGCCGCCGCCGCACCGGCATGGGCGAGACCTTCTGGCAATTCCGCCCGTACCAGTACGGCGACGATGCCGCCGACATCGACTGGCGGCAGTCCGCGCGCGCGCGGCAGGCCTTCGTCCGCGAGCAGGAATGGGAGGCCGCCGCCAGCGTGTGGCTGTGGTGCGACCTGTCGCGGTCGATGGACTTCCGCTCCTCGGGGGCTGTCCCGGTCAAGCGCGACCGCGCGCTGATCTTGACCCTCGCCCTGGCCGATCTCCTCGTCCGGGGTGGGGAGCGGGTGGCGCTGCTCGGCACCGGCGAGCGGCCACGGGCCGGTCGTGCCGGGCTCAACCATCTGACCCGGCTGCTCAGTCAAGCGGACACGGCTGCCGAGCCGGTGCTGCCGGCCGTCGCCCTGCCCCGCCACGCTCGCGTCGTGCTGATCTCCGACTTCATGCAACCGATCGAGCTGCTGACGCCGCGGGTCGCCGCGCTGGTCGCCGGCGGTGCGCGCGGGGCGCTCCTCCAGGTCGCCGACCCGGCCGAGGAGACGCTGCCCTATGCCGGCCGGGTGCTGTTCGAGGGCATGGAACAGGAGGGCCGCGAGCTGATCGGCAATGTCGACGTCGTCCGGGCGCGCTACCGGCAGGCCTATTTCGCGCACCGCGAGGCGCTGGCCCAGCTCTGCACCCGGCAGGGCTGGCAGTTCACCGCGCACCGCACCGACGGCTCGGCCGAGGCCGGGCTGCTGTCGCTCTACCTGATGCTGGCGCCCCGGGCGGTGTCCTGAGCCATGCTCGACCTCGGCCTCCTCGCCTTCACCCAGCCCTGGCTGCTGACGGCGCTGCTGACCTTGCCGGCGCTGTGGCTGCTCTTGCGCCTCACCCCGCCGGCCCCGCGCCGGGTGCCGTTCGCCGGCCTGTTCCTGCTGCGCCTGCAGGCACCCGAGGAGACCCCGGCGCGGACGCCCTGGTGGCTGCTGCTGCTGCGCCTGACGATCGCCGCCCTGCTGATCCTGGCGCTCGCCGGGCCGCTGCTCAACCCGGCGCCGCGGCTCGCCGGCAGCGGCCCGCTCCTGCTCGTCCTCGACGATGGTTGGGCGGCGGCGCCCTCCTGGCAGCGGCGGATCGACAGCGCCCGTGACCTGCTCCAGCAGGCCGAGCGCGAGGGCCGGGAGGTGGTGCTGCTGCGCACCGCGCCCGACCGGGACGGCGTGCGCCTCGAGCGTGCCTCGGCGCTTGCGGTGCTCGAGGCCCTGCCGGGCTGGCAGCCGCGGCCCTGGCCGGTCGACCGCGCGGCCGCAAGCGCGGCCCTCGCGGCGGCCGAGCTCGACGAGGCGAGCGTCGTCTGGCTGTCCGACGGGCTCGCCACGAGCCCGGAGACGGCCGCCGCGGCCGGCGGTCTCGCCGAGGCGCTGGCGCGGCTCGGCACCGTGCGCATCCTCACCGACGGTCCGGCCGAGCACCCGCTGCTGCTCGCGCCGCCGACGCCGCGCGACGACGGCCTCGAGATCCGCGTCACGCGCGCCGGCGCAGAAGGGCCGCCGCAGGTCACTGTCCGGGCCGTCGCCGCGGGCGGCGAGGTCCTGGCGCGGACCGATCTGACGTTCGGGGCCGACGATCTCGCGACCGGCGCCCTGACCCTGCCGCTCGAGCTGCGCAACCGGATCGCCCGCCTCGAGCTGACCCCGCTGCTCAGCATCGGCGGCACGGTCCTGTTCGACGAGCGCTGGCGCCGGCGCACCGTCGGCCTCTACGGAGCGCACCACGCCGCCGCCAGCCAGCCTTTGCTCGGCGATCTCTACTTCATCCACCGGGCGCTGGCGCCCTTCGCGGAGATCCGCGAGGGCGCGGTCCCCGAACTGCTCGACGGCCCGCTGTCGATGATCGTGATCGCCGATGTCGGCACGCTCGGGCCGGGCGAGCGCGTGGCGCTCGAGCGCTGGATCGAGGGCGGCGGCGTCGTGCTTCGCTTCGCCGGTCCGCGCCTCGCCGCCGCCGAGGACGACTTCGTCCCGGTCCGCCTGCGCCGCGGCGATCGCCAACTCGGCGGCGCCCTGTCATGGTCGGAGCCGTTACCGTTGGCACCGTTCGATCCGCGCGGGCCGTTCGCCGGTCTGACACCCTCGGCCGAGGCGCGGGTCAGCCGACAGGTACTCGCCGAACCCGGACCCGAGCTGGCGCGGGCCGTGCTCGCCAGCCTTGCCGACGGGACGCCGATCGTCACCGGCCGCGCGATCGGCGATGGCTGGCTGATCCTCGTCCACACGACCGCCAACACGGCCTGGTCCTCGCTGCCGCTGTCGGGCCTGTTCGTCGACATGCTGCGCCGGGTGATGGCGCTCGGCCCCGGTGTCGGCGGCCAGATCGAGGGTGCCGTGGCCGCTGACGCGGTGCTCGATGCATTCGGCCGCCTGCAACGGCCGCCGGCCGACCTCCTGCCGATCGATGGTGCTGACCTCGACGCGGCCCTGCCTTCTCCCGCGACACCGCCCGGCCTCTACGCGCGCCTCGGGGCGGGTGACGAGGCGGCCGCGGCCGGCCGCCTCGCGTTGAACCTGCAGCGCGCGGTGAACGCGCTCCTGCCCCTCGACAGTGCGACGCTCGGGCGCGCCACCGAGCCCTATCGCGCGGTGGCCGAGGTCGACCTCGCCGGCTGGCTCCTGCTTGCCGCCCTGCTGCTGCTGATCGCCGACATGCTGGTGGCGCTGGCGGTGCGCGGTTTGCTGCCGGCGGTTCGCCCCGCGACGGTCGGCCTCGTTCTGGTCCTGGCACTACCTGGGGGGGCATGGGGACAGCAGGCCGACGACGAGCACATCCGTGACCTTACCCAGAGCACCCGCTTCGGCTACGTCCGGACCGGTATCGCGGCGGTCGACGAGACCAGCCGGGCGGGTCTCGCCGGCCTCGGTGCCGTCCTCGAGCAGCGGACCTCGATCGAGACGCGCGAACCGGTGGCGGTCGATCCCGCCGCCGACGATCTGGCACTGTTCCCGCTGCTCTACTGGCCGGTACCACCCGAACATCCCGATCTGCCCGAGGCGGCGCGCGATCGCCTGCGCGATTATCTGCGCAGCGGCGGCATGATCCTGTTCGACACGCTCGACGCCGGCCTGCTGCTGCCCGGGCAGGCGGGCGGCGGGCCGGGTGAGCGCCGGCTGGCCGCATTGCTCGCCGGGATCGAGCTGCCGCCGCTCGTGCCGCTCCCGGCCGACCACGTGCTGACCCGGTCGTTCTACCTGCTGCAGGACTTTCCCGGCCGCTTCGCCGGGCAGCCGCTCTGGGTCGAGGACGCGCCGGCGAGCGTCAATGACGGTGTCGCCGGCATCGTCATCGGTGCCAACGACTGGGCGGGCGCCTGGGCGATCGACGAGGCCGGCCGCGCGCTCTTCCCGGTCGATCCGGGCGGCGAGCAGCAGCGCGAGACGGCGCGGCGGTTCGGTGTCAACCTCGCCATGTATGCGCTGACCGGCAACTACAAGACCGATCAGGTGCACGTCCCGGCGCTGCTCGAGCGGTTGGGCCAATGAGCGCCTACCAGCTCGTCTTCGCCCCTTGGGTGCCGTGGTGGGCGCTCGCCGCGCTGGCCGGAGTCTGCCTCCTGCTCGTCGGCTGGGCCGCGTTCCAGCGCGCCCGCGGCGTCAGCTTGCGGCTCGCGCTGATGGCGCTGCTCCTGGCCGCGCTGGCCAACCCGGTGCTCCACCGCGAGCTGCGCGAGCCGCTCGACGACACCGTCGTGCTGGCGGTCGATCGGTCGGCGAGCCAGTCGCTCGGCGAGCGCGGCGCGCAGACCGACACTGCCGTGGCCGTGATGCGCGAGCGGCTCGCGGCGCTGCCAGGGATCGAGCTGCGTGAGCTCGTGGTCGACGACGATCCGCGCGACGGGACCGCGCTGTTCGGGCGGCTGCGTGAGGGAATGGCCGAGATCGACCGCGCGCGGCTGGCGGCGGTGGTGACGGTGACCGACGGCCAGGTTCACGATGTGCCACCCGAGGAGCGCTGGGCCGAGCTCGGAGCACCCTTCCACGTCCTGCTGACTGGCCGACCGGACGAGACCGACCGGCTCCTCACGGTGGATGCTGCGCCGAGCTTCGGCATGGTCGGCGAGCCGCAGGCGCTGACCGTACGCGTCGACGAGGTCCCGGACGGTACCGCCACCGCGCCGGTGCCGGTGACGCTCGCGCAGGACGGCCGCACGGTCGCGCAGACCAGCGTCGTGCCGGGTGATCCGGTCGCGATCCCGTTCACGCTCGACAAGGCGGGCACGACGGTGCTGGAGGTGCGCGCGGCCGAGCGTCCGGGCGAGCTGACCGCGCTCAACAACGCGGCGACGCTGTTCGTGAGCGGTGTGCGCGACCGGCTGCGCGTGCTGCTGGTCTCCGGCCAGCCCTATCCGGGCCTGCGCGTGTGGCGGAACCTGCTCAAGGCCGACCCGGCGGTGGATCTCGTCCACTTCACCATCCTGCGCCCGCCGGAAAAACAGGACGGCACGCCGATCCGCGAGCTGGCGCTGATCGCCTTCCCCTCGCGCGAACTGTTCGAGGTCAAGCTCGACGAGTTCGACCTCATCATCTTCGACCGCTACTCGCGCCGCGGCCTGCTGCCGGCGATCTATCTGGAGAACGTCGCCCGCTATGTGGAGAACGGCGGGGCGCTCCTGGAGGCGGCGGGCCCCGAGTTCGCCGAGCCGGGCAGCCTGTACCGCACGCCGCTCGCGAGGGTTCTACCAGGGCGACCGTCGGGCCAGGTGTTCGACCGTGGCTTCACCCCGACGCTGACCGATCTGGGCAACCGCCACCCGGTGACGAGCGGGCTGCAGCGCGAGGCCGGCGGCGCCGCCTGGGGGCGCTGGTTCCGCCAGATCGACGCCGAGACGAGCGGCGGCGAGGTGCTGATGACCGGCGTCGCCGACCGGCCCTTGCTGGTGCTGCAGCGGGTCGGCGAGGGCCGTGTGGCGCAGCTCCTCTCCGACCACGCCTGGCTCTGGGCGCGCGGGTTCGAGGGCGGTGGCCCGCAAAGCCTGCTGCTGCGCCGCCTGGTGCATTGGCTGATGCGCGAGCCGGAGCTCGAGGAGGAGCAGCTCACCGCCCGGCCGGCCGGCGACGGCCTGCTGATCGAACGCCGTTCGCTCTCCGATGCCCCGGTCGAGGCGACGCTGATCGCCCCGTCGGGTGCGGAGCAGCGCATCTCCCTCACGCCCGGAGAGGACGGCCGCGCCACCCTGCGCGTCGCCGTCACCGAGGACGGTCTCTACCGGGTTACCGACGGACTGCACACGGCCTACGCCGCGCCGCGGCCGATCTCGACCGTCGAGCTGGCCGACATGCGCGCCACGGCTGAGCGGCTCGGCCCGCTCGCCGAGGCGACAGGGGGCGCGGTGCGCTGGCTGGCCGAGGGTGGGGTACCCGAGTTCCGCCGCACCGCACCGGGGCGCGTGGCCGCGGGACGCGGCTGGCTCGGCCTGCGCGCCAACGGCGCCTTCGAGGTCAAGGGCGTGCTCGAGACGCCGCTGCTGCCGCCGTGGCTGGCGCTCTCCCTGCTGCTCGGCACGGCCGCCGCGATGTGGTGGCGCGAGGGGAGGGCGTAGGACGCGGCCCGCTCGTCGCCGGGATGGTCCGGCGGGCTCGACCTGACCTCGCGCCCGGCGGATGGTCCGGCGCTGGGGACGGATCGCTCCCGCAGTCGTCTTCACCTGCCACGGCGCCCATCGCTGCGAGGCGACGGCGCCGGCACGATCGACCGCCGAACGACCAGGGTGTGACGCAACGCATTTCCGCGCGTGGCGGACCGGCGTAGACGCGGTGTCGTGGGATCCGCTCCGACCAACCGATGCACGGTCGGGCCGGTACCCGCCGGCAAGGCTTCAGCGAACGCCGGGCACCTGATGGCATCCGACAACGTCATCCCGTTTCCCAGCCAAGGCATCACGCTCGGTGGCGCCGTCGACGAGGTCGGCGTGTCGCTGAGCCTTTACGGCGACGAGCGGGGCCGCGCGCTCGATCCGGACGAGATCACCGCGATCCTGGGCGTTGCGCCGACCATGGCCTGCCGGCGCGGCGAGCGCTGGCGCCGTTGTCGGCCGCACCCCACCGGCATCTGGTCGCTTGCGGTCGAGCCGCGGGGCGGAGCCGACGCGGCGGACGTCGCGCTGACGACGCTGCTCGACCAGTTGCCCAGCGACCCCGCCATCTGGGCGGGTTTTCGGGCGCAGTATCGCATGAGGTTGTTCTTTTTTGTTGCGTTCAAGGACTTCAATCGCGGCTTCGGGCTGTCGGCGCTCAACATCGCGCGTGCCGCGCTCATCGGCGCCCCAATGGACTTCGACCTCTACGCCGAGGACCAGTACCCGCCCGAGCTCGACCGCATCCTTAACCCGTAACGATCGCGCGCCACAGCATCGGGCTGGTCCGCGTCAGCGACCTCGGCGATAGTGACCGATCGGGCCGTCACGGTGGCGGCCCTCGCCCGGGGGGAACGACGCATGGCCGTCTATCTGGCGCTCGCCAAATACACCGACAAAGGCATTCAGCACGTCCGCGACTCGCCGAAGCGGCTCGACGCCGCGCGGGAGATGCTGCGCGCGATGGGCGGCGACATTCGCGAGGTCTGGCTGACCATGGGCGAGTTCGATCTGGTCTTCGCCTACGAGGCCTCGGACGACGCGGTGGCGGCGCGGTTCATGCTCCTGCTCGGCCAGCAGGGCTATGTCCGCACCAGCAGCCTGAAGGCGTTTCCCGAGGCCGCCTACCGCGAGATCATCGCCTCGCTCGGCTGAGGCACCCGAGCGCCCCGTCAGGCGTCGCGCACCGGCACCGTGTAGTTCAGCGCCAGGCGGCCGCCGTCGAGGTAGAGGATCTGGCCGGTGATGTAGCTCGCCTCGTCGCTGGCGAAGAAGAGCACGGCGCGGGCCACCTCGGCGGGCTCGCCGCAGCGGCCGAGCGGGGTGCGCGACAGGATCTTCCGCCGCGCCGCGTCATCGTGCATCACGACCTTGAGAAGCTCGGTGAGGATCGAGCCGGGGGCGACGGCGTTCACCCGCACGCCCTTGTCGGCCAGCGCCACGGCCATGACGCGGGTCAGCTGGTCGAGCCCGCCCTTGCTGACATTGTACGGCGTCTGGTTGGGGATCGCGGTGATGCCGTTGACCGAGGAGAGGTTGACCACGGCCCCGCCGCCGGCCGCGACCATCACTCGCGCCGCCGCCTGGCCAACGAGGAAGGCGCCCTTGAGGTTGACCCGCAGCACGGCATCGAAGTCGGCCTCGCTGAGGTCCAGGAACTCGGCACTGCGGATGATCGCGGCGTTGTTGACGAGCACGTCGAGGCGGCCGGTCCAGGCGAGCGTCTCGGCGACGAGCCGGGTCACCTGCGCGGCGTCGCCGACATCGCAGGCGACGAAGCGTGCTGCGGTCCCGAGCGCAGCTGCGGCGGCCGCGCCCTTCGCGGCGTCGATGTCGGCGATGACGACCTGGGCGCCCTCGCCTGCAAAGGCGTGCGCACAGGCGAGACCGATCCCCTGTGCGGCACCCGTGACCAACACCGTCCGTCCATTGAACCGCATCGCCGCCTCCGCCGTAGATCAGAGCACCGTCGGCGCAGGGTCGCGCGCGACGTCCCGCTCATCAAGCCGAGGAGCCAACCATGCGACTGGCCCGCCTCCTGTGCATCCTGGTGCTTGCGCTGGCCTTCATGCCGGTGGTGGCGCGCGCCGGCGCGCTGGACGGTGTGGGCGACGGCGACCGGGTCGAGATCCGGGCGATCATCGAACGGCAGCTCGCCGCCTTCCAGCGCGACGACGGCGTGACCGCATTCGGCTTCGCCTCGCCGACGATCCGGGCGATCTTCGGCACGCCCGAGAACTTCATGAGCATGGTCCGCAACGGCTACGCCCCCGTCTACCGGCCGCGCGAGGTCGAGTTCCAGGATCTCGCCGACATCGACGGGGTGCTGACCCAGCGGGTGCTGCTGGTCGGGCCCGACGGCCGGGTCGTCGTCGCGCATTATTCCATGCAGCGGCAGCCGGACGGCACGTGGCGGATCAATGGCTGCGTGCTGAAGGGCGCCGAGCAGGCGACAAGTTAGATCTAACGCAAAAGTTGCAGGGCGGCGGCGTCATCCCGTAAGCTGTCGCGTCGGACCGCGCGCTCGCGCGTGGGACACGGCGGGACGGGGTGATGGCAAGCGTCCCAAGGAGGCGGACCGCCGCGGGGCGGCTGGCGGTGGTAGGGCTCGGCGAGCGGCCACGACGGCTCGTCCGCAGGCTCGCCGATCTCGGTACCGACCGCCCGGTCGGGTTGTTCCTCCCGCTCCCGGCGCAGCGTGACCGACGCACCGGCGAGCGCCGCACCCGGCGCGGGCTCGACGACCTTGTCCGGCTGATCCGCGAGGATCGGGTCGACGGCGTGATCGTCGCCCTGCCGCCCGAGGCCGAGTTCCTTCTCCCCGGCTGCCTCGAGCATCTCCGTGCCAGTCCCGTGGATCTGTGGGTTCTGCCAGCGGCCGGCGACGGGGCGGCACTGCTCGAGGTCGCGCGGCGTCCGCTGGCCGGCTGGCAAACGCTGGTCAAGGCCTGCTTCGACCGGACCGTGGCCCTGGGCTTGCTGCTCCTGCTGGCGCCGCTCATGCTCCTGATCGCGGTCGGCATCCGGCTGGACTCGCCCGGCCCCGCGCTGTTCCGGCAAGCGCGCGGCGGGCGCGGCGGGGTGCCGTTCGAGATCCTCAAGTTCCGTACGATGCGCGTCATGGGCGACGCGGCGCCGTTGCCGGCCGTGCCGGACGATCGCCGGGTGACCCGACTGGGCCGCCTGCTACGCCGGACGAGCCTCGACGAGCTGCCGCAGCTCCTCAACGTGCTGCGCGGCGAGATGTCGCTGGTCGGGCCGCGGCCGCACGCCGTCACCCACGATCGCCTCTATGCCCGGCTGCTGCCCGGCTATGCCGCGCGCTACCGGGTCCGACCGGGCATCACCGGTCTGGCGCAGTGCGAAGGTCTGCGCGGCGAACCGACCAGCCTCGCCGCCATGGCCGCGCGGTTGCGTCGAGATCTCGCCTACGTCGAAAGCTGGTCCCTCGGTCTCGACCTGCGCATCCTCCTGCGCACGTTGCGGCTGCCGCTCGGCGATCCGCGCGCCTATTGAGGACGCCCCGGCCCCTCCCGCAGCTCGTCCCAGAACTCCTTCACCTTGGCGAAGAAGCCCTCGGATTCGGGGTGGTGCCCGTTGACCTCGTCGCCGGCGCGCTCGAACTCGCGCAGCAGCTCCTCCTGCCGCTTGGTCAGGTTCTGCGGCGTCTCGACGACGATCTCGACGAACAGGTCGCCGCGCGCCCCGCCGTGCAGCTCGGTCATCCCCTGGCCGCGCAGACGCAGCTGCCGGCCGCTCTGGATGCCGGCCGGGATGGGGACCTTGACCGGGCGGCCCTCGATGGTCGGCACCTCGACCTCGCCACCAAGGGCGGCCCTGGTCATCGGGATCGGCACGCGGCAGAAGAGGTTCTGCCCGTCGCGGCGGAAGAAGCGGTGCGGGGCGACGGTGACGAAGATGTAGAGGTCGCCCGGCTGCCCGCCGCGCAGCCCGGCCTCCCCCTCGCCGGACAGCCGGATCCGCGTCCCGTCCTCGACCCCGGGCGGGATGTTGACCGCGAGCGTGCGCTCACGCTGCACCCGGCCGGCCCCGGCACAGACCCGGCACGGGTTCTTGATCACCCGGCCGCTGCCCTGGCAGGTCGGACAGGTCCGTTCGACGGTGAAGAAGCCCTGCTGGCTGCGGACCCGCCCGGCGCCGCGGCAGGTCGTGCAGGTGACCGGCTCGGCCCCGGCCTCGCTGCCGCTGCCGCCGCACGCCTCGCAGGCCACCGAGCTCGGCACCCGGATCTGTGCCTTCTTCCCGGAGAACGCCTCGTCGAGGGTAATCTCCAGATTGTAGCGCAGATCGGCGCCACGGTTGCTCGGGCGCCGGCGACCACCGCCGACGAAATCACCGAACAGATCGTCGAAGACATCGGCGAAGGAGGTGAAGTCGAAGCCGCCGCGTCCGCCACCCTGGCCGCCTTCGAACGCACCATGGCCGAACTGGTCATAGAGCCCGCGCTTCTGCGGATCGCGCAGGACCTCGTAAGCCTCGTTGACTTCCTTGAAGCGCGCCTCGGCGGTCGAGTCGCCGGGATTGCGGTCCGGGTGGTACTGCATGGCGAGCCGCCGGTAGGCTCGCTTGATCTCGGCGTCGTCCGCGCCTCGCGCGATGCCCAGGATCTCGTAATAGTCCCGCTTCGCCATCGCTCGCCCGCGTTCTACCGCCACCCCGCAGCGACCGACGCGACGAGCCGGAGGCCCACGGACCTCCGGCTCCGGGTCACCGCCGCGCCTGCCCTAGCGACGAACAATCCGATCCTCAAGCGGAGCGCTTGCGGTCCCCGTCGACCTCCTCGAAGTCGGCGTCGACCACGCCCTCCTCGGGTTTGCGGCCGCCGCCCGTACCGCCCGCACCGCCGCCGTCGCCACCGGACTGGCTCTTGTACATCGCCTCACCGAGCTTCATCGCCGCCTGCGCCAGGACCTCGCTCTTGCTGCGGATCCGCTCGGCGTCCTCGCTGTCGAGCACGCCCTTGAGATCGGCGATCGCCTGCTCGATCGCGGCGCGATCGTCGGCGCTCAGCGCCCCTCCATGCTCCTTCAGGCTCTTCTCCGTCGAGTAGATCAGGCTGTCGGCATGGTTCTTGGCCTCGATCGCCTCGCGCCGCCGCTTGTCCTCGGCGGCATGCTCCTGCGCCTCGCGCACCATCCGGTCGATGTCGGCCTGGCTCAGCCCGCCGGACGCCTGGATGCGGATCTGCTGCTCCTTGCCGGTCGCCTTGTCCTTCGCCGAGACGTTCACGATGCCGTTGGCGTCGATGTCGAACGTGACCTCGATCTGCGGGACGCCGCGCGGCGCCGGCGGGATCCCGACGAGGTCGAACTGGCCAAGCAGCTTGTTCTGCGCGGCCAGCTCCCGCTCGCCCTGGAAGACGCGGATCGTGACCGCCGACTGGTTGTCCTCGGCGGTCGAGAAGACCTGGCTCTTCTTCGTCGGGATGGTCGTGTTGCGATCGATGATCCGGGTGAAGACGCCGCCCAGGGTCTCGATGCCGAGCGACAGCGGCGTCACGTCGAGCAGGAGGACGTCCTTGACCTCGCCGGAGAGCACGGCGGCCTGGATCGCGGCGCCGACGGCCACGACCTCGTCCGGGTTGACCCCCTGGTGCGGCTGCTTGCCGAAGAACTGCTTCACCCGCTCGACGACCTTGGGCATCCGGGTCTGGCCGCCGACGAGGATGACCTCGTCGATGTCGGCGGCGCCGAGGCCCGCATCCTTGAGCGCCTTGCGGCAGGGCTCGATGGTCCGCTCGATCAGGTCGTCGACCAGGCTCTCGAACTTCGCCCGGCTGATCTTGATGTTGAGATGCTTCGGCCCGGTCTTATCGGCGGTGATGAAGGGCAGGTTGACATCGGTCTGCATCGTCGAGCTGAGCTCGATCTTGGCCTTCTCGGCGGCCTCCTTGAGCCGCTGCAGGGCCAGGCGGTCGTTGCGCAGGTCGATGCCATGCTCCTTCTTGAACTCGTCCGCCATGTAGTCGATCAGGCGCTTGTCGAAGTCCTCACCACCGAGGAAGGTATCGCCATTGGTCGACTTCACCTCGAAGACGCCGTCGCCGATCTCCAGGATCGAGATGTCGAAGGTGCCACCGCCGAGGTCGTAGACCGCGATCGTGCCGCTCTGCTTCTTGTCGAAACCGTAGGCCAGCGCGGCCGCGGTCGGCTCGTTGATGATCCGCAGCACCTCGAGCCCGGCGATCCGCCCGGCGTCCTTGGTCGCCTGCCGCTGGCGGTCATTGAAGTAGGCCGGGACCGTGATGACCGCCTTCTCGACCGGCATACCGAGATAGCGCTCGGCGGTCTGCTTCATCTTCTTCAGCACCTCGGCGCTGATCTGCGCCGGGGCCTTCTTCTCGCCACGAACCTGCACCCAGGCATCGCCATTGTCGGCCCGCACGATCTTGTACGGGACCATGTCGATGTCCTTGCGGACGACGTCATCGTCGAACCGCCGGCCGATCAGCCGCTTGACCGCGAACAAGGTGTTCTCGGGGTTGGTCACCGCCTGGCGCTTGGCCGGCATCCCGACCAGGATCTCGCCGTCCTCGGCGAAGGCGACCATGGAGGGCGTGGTCCGCATGCCCTCCTCGTTTTCGATCACGCGGGCGTTCTTGCCCTCCATGACCGCGACGCAGCTGTTCGTCGTGCCGAGATCGATGCCGATGATCTTGCTCATTCCAGTCCTCTCGCGCGTGGCGCGACAATCCCCGGTGCAGGCCTCGCGAGCGCGGCCGCGGAGCAAAGTCGCTGCGGCATCGGGCAGGTGGCGCTCAGCGTAGCGGCATATAGGGTCGGGGTTTTGCGGCTGCAACGGGCCGCGACACATGCGAAACGCGCCTGTGCAACAGCTTGCTTCGGCGGGTCGAGCGGGCCCGGAGGGCGCGATGCGTGTGGCGGTCGACGGTGCGGTGGTGGCGATTGCGAGCTTCGAGCGCGGCTTGACGCCAGGACGGCGGACGCTCCTGTGGCTGCACGGGGCCGGCATGGACCACACGGTCTGGGCCCTGCAGGCGCGGGCGAAGGCGTTCGCCGAGTGGAACAGCCTCGCGCCGGACCTGCCGGGCCATGGCGGCTCGGAGGGCGACGCCCCAAGCTCGATCGACGCGGCGGCGGGCTGGCTCCTGCGGTTGCTCGACGCGCTCGAGCTCGACCGAGCGGCCCTCGTCGGGCACTCGATGGGCGCGCTGATCGCTCTGGCGGCCGCCGCCCGGGCGTCGGACCGGGTCGAGCGGCTGGCACTGCTCGGCGCCGCGGCCCGCATGCCGGTGCACCCGAAGCTGCTCGCGGCGGCGCGTGACGATCTGCCGGGCGCGGCGTCGACGATCGCCGACTGGGGGCTCGGTGCGGCCGCCAAGCTCAGCGGCGGCGGGACCCCCGGGGTATCCCTCGTGCAGGCGGCGCGACGGCTGGTCGAGCGCTCGCGACCGGGCGTGCTGGCGCGGGATCTCGGCGCCTGCGACAGCTATGCAGGTGGGGAGGCCCACGCGGCGGCGGTCGGCTGCCCGACGCTGGTGCTCGCTGGCGCCGCCGATCGCATGACCCCGGCCCGGCAGGGCCAGCGCCTCGCCGAGCTGGTCCGCGGCGCCCGCTGCGTCGTGATCCCGGCGGCCGGTCACATGATGATGCTGGAGCGGCCGCGGCCGGTGCTCGACGCGCTTGCCGGATGGGCCGCTTGAGCCAGCGCTCGCGCCCGCTCGCGGAGCTCGAACTTCTGGATCTTCCCGGTCGAGGTCTTCGGCAGCGGCCCGAACACGACGGTCTTGGGCGCCTTGAAGTGCGCCATGTGGTCACGGCACCAGGCGATGATCTCGGCCTCGCTGGCCGTGGCGCCCGCGCGCAGGGTGACGAAGGCGCAGGGCGTCTCCCCCCAGTGGTCGTCGGGGCGCGCGACGACAGCCGCCTCCATCACCGCCGGGTGGCGGTAGAGGACCTCCTCGACCTCGAGCGAGGAGATGTTCTCGCCACCGGAGATGATGATGTCCTTGGCCCGATCCTTGACCTCGACGTAGCCGTCCGGGTGCATGACGGCGAGATCGCCGGAGTGGAACCAGCCGCCGCGGAAGGCCTGTGTGGAGGCCGCCTCGTTGCGCAGGTAGCCCTTCATCACGGTGTGGCCGCGAAGCAGGATCTCGCCGATCGTCTGGCCGTCCGCCGGCACCGGTGCCATGGTCTCCGGATCGGCCACGCGCAGCTCTGTCAGAGCCGGGTAGCGGACACCCTGACGCGCCATCCGCGCGGCACGCTCCCCGAGCGGCAGGTCCCCCCAGTCGGGCTGTGCCGGGCACCACGTGGCCGGTCCGTAGGTCTCGGTGAGGCCGTAGAGATGCATGATCCGGAAGCCCATCGCCTCCATCGCGGCGATGACGGCGCTCGGCGGTGCCGCGCCGCCCGTGCCGACGTCGACCGCCCGCGGCAGGGGCCGCTTCGCCTCGGGCGGAGCGTGGATCAGCATGTTCAGGACGACCGGGGCGCCGCACAGATGGGTGACGCCGTGCTCGGCGATCGCCCGGAACACGGCCGTGGGCTCGACCCGGCGCAGACAGACATGGGTGCCGCCGACCGCCGTGACCCCCCAGGTGAAGGTCCAGCCGTTGCAGTGGAACATCGGCAAGGTCCAGAGATAGGCCGAATCCGGCCCGAGGCGCAGGACCAGCGCGTTGCCGAGCGCGTTCAGATAGGCGCCGCGGTGATGGTAGACGACGCCCTTGGGGTTGCCGGTGGTCCCCGAGGTGTAGCAGAGACTGATCGAAGCCCACTCGTCGGCGGGCCCCTCCCAGGCGAAGCCGGGATCGCCCTCGGCCAGCAGCTCCTCGTAGGTGAGATCGCCGCTCCGCCCGCCCGGGGCCGCCGGGTCGACGATGTCGACGACCGGCACCGGCTGGTCCATCGCCGCCAGCACCTCGCGCACCAGCGGCGCGTACTCGCTGTCGGCGAGCAGGAGGCGGGCGCGGCCGTGGCCGAGGATGAAGGCGATGCTGGCGGCGTCGAGCCGGGTGTTGAGGGCGTTGAGGACCGCGCCGGCCATCGGGATCCCGTAATGGCACTCGAGCATCGGCGGGGTGTTCGGGCAGAGCACGGCCACCGTGTCGCCCGGCCGGATCCCGCGGCCGCGCAGCGCACTCGCGAGGCGACGGCAGCGGGCGTCGAGCTCACCGTAGGTCAGCCGTGTCGCGCCGTAGACGACGCCGGTGCGGTCGCGGAATGTCACCGCGCTCCAGGCGAGGAAGTCCAGCGGCGTCAACGCCGCGAAGTTGGCGGGGCGCTTGACGAGCGCCGGGTCGTCGTCCCCGGCGGCGGTGCCGGCCATGCATGTGCCTCCCGAGCGTCGAAGCGGTTCTAGCGCCGGATCGGAACCGCTGTCAGCGCCGCCGGAGAGGCGTGCGTCGGGCGCGCCGCCAAGATCGCGATCAGTAGGACGAAGGTCGTCGCCTGGTAGACCGAGTTGAGCAGGTTCTGGAGCAGGCTCTCGGCGATCAGGTCGGCGGCCAGGACCAGGGCGAGATCCGCTGCGAGCGGCGAGTCGGCCATTCGCGCCGCCTGCCACGCACGGCGGACCAGCAACGCCAGCAGGCCCAGGACGAAGACGAGGCCCAACGGGCCGCTCTCGACGGTGAGCCGGATCAGCTCGTTGTGCGGCCATTCGAGCAGGGCGTCGCCGTCGAGCGCCGGCCGACCGGCGGCGAGCGTCGCGCGCACGCCGCCGAGACCGATGCCGAGCGGCTGCTCGGCGAGCATTCCCAGCCAGATGGCGCTGCTCTGCCAGCGGCCGGAGCTGTAGTCGGCGCCGGTGCCGAGAAGGCGCTGGGCCAGCCCGTCGCTGACCAACGCGCTGTGGACTGTGAGCGCGATCACCAAGCCGGTGGTGCAGACGGCGAGACGGAGGCCGACGCCGGTCGGGCGGCGTAGCGCCGCCAGGAACAGGAACAGCGACAAGATCGCCAGCACGGTGCGCGAGCCGGTGAGGAAGGCGAGGCTCAGGGAGAGGAGGCCGAGGGCGGCGGCCAGCGTGCGGCGCGGAAGCGGCCCGGCGTGGCTGGTGATCGACAGGGCGAGGATGGCGTGGATCGCGCACAGCGAGCCGTGCGCGATCACGCTGCCGGTCACGTCCCAGCGGGCGACGCCGCTGGCCTCCTCACGGAGGCTCTCGCCCGAGCCGCTGAGCAGCAGGAGCGCGGTGATCGTCACGTAGGTCGACAGCAGCCACCAGACGACCTTCGCGAGGTCGACCCCGCGCAGGAGCAGCGCGACGCGCGGGCCGGCGAGCAGCGCCGCCACGGGCAGCGCGGGCTTGAGGTCCAGCGCGCCCAGGGGGCGGTGCGCGTCCTGCGCTAGCATGGCACCGAGCAGCGCCAGCAGGGCCAAGGCCGCGCGGTCGACCGGCGTTGCCGTGGCCGGCTGGGTGGCGAAGGCCAGGGCCGCCAGGGTCGCGAACAGGGCGGTGAATGCGACCATCCGCGTCGCCTGCAGGCCGAGTGCGTCCGCGGTGGCGGCGGAAAGCCCGACCAGGCCGAGGAGGGCCACCAGCACGAGCATGGCGAACATGCGCATCGCTTGACTATCGCGCTGGTTGAGACAACGATCAATGGTTGATAGAGGGTTGCATGAATTCGCCCGGACCCATCTACAAGCTCAAGCTGTTCCCGGTGCCGCGGCCGCTGCTCGGCCGGTTGCAGTCGTGCGCCGCGATTCTCGCCGTCAACTGGCTCCTGCAGGGCATGCGCGGCATGGGTCGCGGCGAGCTGACCTTCCGGCTGCTGCTGGAGGCCGTTCTGGCCGCCGGCATCGCGGCGATCACCGGCTGGCCCGCCGCGCTCGTCCTCGCGCACAGCATGAGCTGGACGCTGAACGGCCAGATCTGGGTCTGCGTGCGCTATTGTCGGCTCTATCGCGGGGCCGCCGACCGTCTGCACGACGCGGTGGCGGAGCTGGCCGTCGGGCTGCGGCAACTGGCCTGGCTGCATGAGGCCGCGCTGATCGGCTCGGCCGCCGATGGCCGCCTCGGAGAGCGCTCCGACATCGACCTGCGACTCGTCACACCACCGGGTCTCGTCGGCTGGCTGCGGGTCAACCTGCTGCTCCTGCGGCTGCGGACCCGCGCCCTGCTCCGCGGGCTGCCGCTCGACGCCTACGCCGCGGACCGGCCCGAGGACCTGCGGCGCGTCGATCCCGCCGATGCGGTGCGCCTGCTGGTCGACCGCGATGGCCGGCTGCGCCGCGCGCTGGCCGACCGGCGGCTGGTCGGATGACGCTGCGCCACCATGAGCGGCGCCGCACCTGCCTCGCCTACTCGCCGGGCGGTCACGCCGCCGAGCTGCGTCGGGCTCTCGTCGGGATCACCTTCGCCGACGCCTTCCACATCGTCTTCGACGACGGGCGCGAGCGGCCGGCGGACGGTGAGCGGCGCCACTATGTCTGCCATCCGCGGCGCTCGGTGCTGCGCACGCTGGGCAACGCCGCGCAGACGGCCGCGATCCTGCTGCGCGAGCGCCCGCGGCTGGTGATCTCCACCGGCGCCGACGTCGCGGTCGCGGCGGTGATCCTGGGCAAGCTCCTCGGCGCCGAGGTGATCTTCATCGAGACGGGCGGCACGCTGGCACCTTCGCTTGCCGGGCGGCTCGCCTACCCGTTCGCCGACCTCTTCATCGTACCTTGGCCCGAGAAGCTGCAAGCCTTTCCGCGCGCGGTGCTGGCCAGCGGGCCGCTCCTGTGATCGTCGTCGCGGTCGGCACCTTCGCCCACGGCTTCGACGAGCTGGTCGAGGGCGCCGACCGCGCGATCGCGACGCTCGGCGCCGTCGGCTTCGCCCAGGTCGGCCACGGCCGCTACCTCCCGGTGGCGATGAGCTGGGCCCGCTTCCTCCCGGCGCCGGCGTTCCTCGCCCGGCTGCGCGAGGCGAGCATCGTTGTCTGTCACGGCGGCATCGGGATCATCGGCGAGGCGATGCGCGTGGGCCGGCCGATCGTCGCCGTACCGCGGCGCGGGCCCACCACCCGCCGGCACCCCGCCAACGACCAGAGCGCGTTCCTGCACCGGCTGGCGGACCGCTTGCCGATCACGGTGTGCGACGACCCGGCCGACATCACCATCGCCCTTCGCCGCCGCCTTGCGCTCGCGCCGCCGCGCTACGAGCTGGACAGCGACATCCCCGATCTGGTCGCCCGCTACCTCGCCGGCAGCGGCGAGCGCTGAGCGCCCGCCGCCGCGGCCTCGAACAGCGGCCGCAGCGGCGTCTGCGCGCGCGCGCCGTATTCCTCGATGATCCTGGCCGCGCAGGCGCTGGCGAGGCGGCCGCAACTGGCGAGGTCGAGGCCGGCGGTGAGCCCGCGCAGGAAGCCGGCCGCGTAGAGATCGCCGGCCCCGGTCGTGTCGGCGAGGCGAGCGGGCCGCACGGCGTCGATGACGTGCACCTCGTCGCCACGGACGATGACGGAGCCCTTGGCGCCACGGGTGAGCGCCGCGAAGCGCACATCCTTGCGCACCCGTTGCAGCGCCTCGTCGAAGCTGGCCACCTGGTAGAGGCTCGTGAGCTCGCTCTCGTTGGCGAAGAGGATGTCGATGTGGGTGGTGATCAGCTCGTGGAACTCGCTCCGCCAGCGGTCGACGCAGAAGGCGTCCGAGAGGGTCAACGCGAGCGTGCGCCCGGCGCGGTGTGCGACCTTCACCGCGTGGAGGCAGGCCGCCTTGGCCTCCGGCCGGTCCCAGAGATAGCCTTCGAGGTAGGTGATTGCGGCCCCGGTCACGAGGTCCTCGTCGACATCGTCGGGCGCGAGCTCGACGCAGGCCCCGAGATAGGTGTTCATCGTCCGCTGCGCGTCAGGCGTGACGAAGATGATGCTACGCGCCGTCGGCGGTCCGCTGCGCGTCGGTCGGCTGCGGAAGGTCACGCCGGCGGCGCGGATGTCGTGGGCGAAGATCCGGCCCAGCTCGTCGTCGTGGACGCGCCCGATGTAGGCGGCGCGGCCGCCCATGGCGGCGATCGCCGCCATGGTGTTGGCGCAGGAGCCGCCGGAGATCTCGCGCGCCGGCCCGAGCCGGCGATAGAGGAACTCCATCCGTTCCCAATCGACCAGTGTCATCGCCCCGCGGGCCAGCGCCAGCTCCTCGACCAGCGCGTCGTCCGCATAGGCGACGACGTCGACGATGGCGTTGCCGAGGCCGAGCACCTCGAACTCGGCGGTCTCGGTCGATACGGTCTGCATCCTGCGCGTGCTCCGCAATCCGCGGCGTTCCCTAGCCGCGGCGCCGCGGCTACGCCAGTCGCGGGCGCGGCGCCGACCGGCTCAGACGCGCTCGACCCGGATCGCCGCACCGGCGCGCACACGGCGCAGCTCGAGCACGGCCGCCGGGTCGGCGTCGCCCCAGATGTTGCAGGGGCTGGCGAGGCGGCATTCAGAACCGCGTGAGATCGGCGTCGGGCCGAAGCCGATCGCGATCGCGTCGCCGTCCGGCCAGAACGCCAGTTCGCCCGGCTCGACGACGTCACGTGCCGATGCCTCGCGGGCGCAGGAAATTGGCGTGCGGAAGTACACCTCGTCGCCCCAGGTCGAGGCGGTCGCCGTGAACGGTACGGCGGCCAGCAGGGCGCGCGCGGTGGGCGTGTCGCGCAGTCGCGCCTCGATCGTGACGTCGCCGATCATCAACCGCAGCCCGGCTCTATCCATGCTCCACCTCCCGCCGCCCGCGCGCCACGGCTGGACAACCGTACGGCCAAGCCTAGCTCCGAAGCAGCTTGGCGAGGAGGGGCGAGATGCTGCTGTTCACCGTGACCCCGGCGCTGATGACGATGGCGCTGGTCAAGGGGGTAGGGATTGGGCTCGTGGCCGGTGTGATGCTGGCCAAGAGCTGCCGCTGTCCGCAGAAGGTGGCCGAGAAGCCGACCACGTGAGCGCGGCTCAGGGCAGCTCGGCGATACGCTCGAGCGCGCGCAGATCGCGCACGACGATGTAGCCTTTATCGAGCATCACGAGGTTCTCGGCCCGCCAGGCATTGAGCTGGCGGTTGACGTTCTCACGCGCGAGACCGACGAAGCCGCCGAGCTCGCGCTGCGAGAGCTTGATGTCGATGCGCGTCCCGTCGGCACATTTACGCCCGTAGAGCTTGGCCAGTTCGCACAGGCCCTTGGCGATCCGTGGGGCCATATTGAGGGTGACCGCGGCCTCGAGCTTCTCCGAGGTGCGGCGCACGCGCGAGCAGAGGATCCCGATGATCCGGAACGCGACCTCGGGATGGCTGACGAGGAAGCTCTGCACGTCGGCGCGCCGCAGCACGAACATCTCGCTGGGCTCGAGCACCGTGGCGTCGGCGGTGCGCGGCTTGCCGTCGAACAGCGCGATCTCGCCGAACGACTGGCCGGCCTCGATGAAGTTGAGCACTGCCTCGCGGCCGTCCTGCGAATGGCTGCTGATCTTGATCCGCCCGGACAGGACGACGAACAGGCTGTCGCCGGGGTCGCCCTTCTGAAAGATCACGTGGCCCTTCGGTCGGCTGACCGTCGAGCCGAAGACCATCAGCCGCTCCAGCTCCTCGTCGGTGAGCGCCCCGAACACGTCGCTGTCGCCCAACGCCTCGCGCAACCGGGCATGACGGTCGATGACCATGGGCTTTTCCTCCACGGCCAAGTCTAACCGAGATCGGGCGACTTCCCAACCGGTCAGTTGCCGGTGACGAGCACCGCCGCGCCGGCGAGCCGCCCGGCGCGCAGGTCGTCCAGGGCGCGATTCGCCTGTTCCAGCGGGTAGGGGACCGTCTCGGTGCGGATCGGCACGCGCGGCGCCAGGGCGAGCAGCTCGACGCCGTCCTGGCGGGTCAGGTTGGCGACCGAGCGGACCACCCGCTCCTCCCATAGGATGCGGTAGGGGAAGCTCGGAATGTCACTCATATGGATGCCGCCGAGCACGACGATGCCGCCCTTGGCGATGGCGCGCAGCGCCGTCGGCACCAGCGTGCCCACCGGTGCGAAGACGAGCGCTGCGTCCAGCGGCTCGGGCGGCGCCTCGTCCGAGCCACCGACCCAATGGACACCGAGCCGGCGGGCGAAGGCCTGCGCCCCGGAATCGCCGGGACGGGTGAAGGCGAACACCTCGCGCCCCTGCCAGTGGGCGATCTGCGCGACGATGTGGGCGGCGGCGCCGAAGCCGTAGATCCCAAGGCGCCGGCCCTCGCCGGCGAGGCGCAGCGTGCGCCAGCCGATCAGCCCGGCGCAGAGCAGCGGTGCCGCGGCGATGTCGTCGTAGGCGTCCGGTAGCGGAAAGGCGTAGGCGGCGTCGGCCACGACGTAGTCGGCATAGCCGCCATCGCGCGTCCAGCCGGTGAATCCCGGTGCGTCGCAGAGATTCTCCCGCCCGGAACGGCAGTAGGGGCAGGTGCCGCAGGTATGGCCGAGCCACGGGACGCCGACCCGCTGGCCGAGTGCGAGCCCGGCGGCGCCGGCACCGAGGGCCGCGACCCGGCCGACCACCTCGTGCCCGGGGACGATCGGCGAGCGAACCGGTGGCAGCTCGCCGTCGACCACGTGGAGGTCGGTGCGGCAGACCCCACAGGCCGCGACCTCGACCAGCACCTCACCCGGTCCCGGCTCGGGCACCGCGCGCTCGACGAGGCGCAAGGCCGTCCCCGGCGCCTCGAGCTGCATGACCCGCATCGTCCGCGTTCCCACCCACCTCTCCGTCCGGTGACCGCTTGCCGCGTGATCGCGGTCAACCATTCTCCAGCACGGGAACGCTACGCGCGCTGCGTCGTTTTCCAAGTGTCAGATCGGACCTGGCTGAGGGCGCCGCGCAGGCGGCGCCCTCATCTCTTCACGAGTGCCGCCGCCGCGGCCGGCCTGCTCTGGCGCGCGGCACGGCCGCACGCAGCGACGGGGCGGCCTAAGCGGTCGCCGTCCTCGCGCGACGTCAGGATACCGACCGCGCTCGGCTTGCGAGGGCGGCCCCCGCCGGCTACCTCGCGTGTGGTGCGCGGGAGCGGGGCATGGCGGACAAGGCACCGGCCGCCGTCGAGGTGGTCGCGGTCAGCAAACGGTTCGGCAGCGGCGCGGATGCCGTCGTCGCCCTCGACGAGGTCAGCCTCGCCCTGCGTCCCAACGAGTTCTTCACCCTGCTCGGGCCATCGGGATGCGGCAAGACCACGCTCCTGCGGCTGATCGCCGGGTTCGAGCAGCCGAGCGCCGGGCAGATCCTGATCGACGGCGAGCCGGTGGCCGGTCTCCCGCCCTACCGCCGGCCGGTGAACACGGTCTTCCAGTCTTACGCCCTCTTCCCGCACATGACGGTGGCGCAGAACGTCGCCTTCGGCCTCGAGATGCGCCGTCGGCCGGCGGCCGAGATCGCCGCCACCGTGGCCGAGATGCTGGCGCTGGTGCGCCTCGGTGGTCTCGAGGCGCGGCGCCCGGCGCAGCTCTCCGGCGGCCAGCAGCAACGCGTGGCGCTGGCCCGCGCCCTCGCCAACCACCCCAAGGTGCTGCTCCTCGACGAGCCGCTCTCCGCGCTCGACCTCAAGCTCCGGAAGGAGATGCAGGCCGAGCTCAAGCGCATCCAGCACGCGACCGGTCTGACCTTCGTCTTCGTCACCCACGACCAGGGCGAGGCGCTGACCATGTCGGACCGCATCGCGGTGATGAGCGGCGGCCGCGTGCTCCAGGTCGGCACACCCGAAGACATCTACGAGCGGCCGACGCACCGCTTCGTCGCCGACTTCATCGGCGACACCAATCTGCTCGAGGCGGAGTGCATTGCCCACGACGCCTCCGGCAGCCGCTGCCGCGTCGCTGACGGGATCGAGATCGCGACGGCGCAGAGCGCCGCGGTCGGCACCCGCGTGACGCTCGCCATCCGGCCCGAACGGGTCGAGCTGGCGCGCGCCGCGCCGACCGGCTGGCCGGCGCGGGTCGAAAGCGTGACCTATTTCGGCACCGACACCACGGTGCAGATGATGCTCGGTGGCGCGGTGACGTTCCAGGCGCGGGTGCAGAACCGCAACGGCGCCGTCCACGCCTTCGCACCGGGCGACACCGTGCGGGTCAGCGCGCCGCCCGACGCGGTGCGGATCGTCGCGGACTGAGGTCTGCGCCCCATGGCTTCGCCCGCCCGCTCCGGCCGGATGCTGCTGACCGCTCCGGCCCTCGCGATCATCGTCGCCTTCATGCTCCTGCCGCTGCTGCTGATGGCCTACATCAGTATCCTCGAGAAGGGGCCGGCCGGCGGGGTGCGTTGGGGCGCGCACACCGTCGAGGCCTATGTCGCCTTCCTGTTCGAGCGCGACCTCGCCGACGAGCTCGTGCTCAACACCGACTATCTGCGCATCTTCCTGCGCTCGTTCTGGCTCGCCGGGCTGACCACGCTGATCACCCTCGCGATCGGCTTCCCGACCGCGCTCGGCATGGCGCTGGCCCCGCCGCGCTGGCGCACCTTCCTCATCTTCCTCGTCACGGTGCCGTTCTGGGCGAACCTGCTCGTCCGCAACTACGCCTGGATCATCCTCTTGCGGAACAACGGGCTGGTCGACCAGGCGCGACACGCGGTGGGCCTCGGCAGCGGCCCGCTCGATCTCCTCTACACGCCCGTGGCCGTGCTCATCGGCCTCGTCTACAGTTACCTGCCGTTCATGGTGCTGCCGATCTTCGCGAGTCTCGAGAAGCTCGACTGGCGCCTCGTCGAGGCCGCGTTCGACCTCGGCGCACGACGCTGGCAGGCGCTCCGGCGGATCGTCGTGCCGCTCGCCATGCCGGGCATCGTCGCCGGCTGCATCCTCGTCTTCATCCCCGGTCTCGGCGCCTTCATCACCCCTGAGCTCCTCGGCGGGGGCAAGGCGCTGATGATCGGCAACCTGATCCAGAGCCAGTTCGGCGCCGCGCGCAACTGGCCGTTCGGGGCGGCGCTGTCGTTCGCCCTCCTCGCTCTCGTGCTGCTGGCGATGCTCGCCTACCTGCTGCGCTACCGCGCCCCGCCGGGGGCCGAGCGGTGAGCCCGTCGTCGCTTCGCTTTCCCGGCCTGCGCGCCGTGCTGGCCAGCTTCTTCGTCTACCTCTACCTGCCGATCATCGTGCTGGTGGTGTTGTCCTTCAACGCCAGCCCGCAGGCGACGATCTGGACCGGGTTCAGCATCGACTGGTACGGGCGGGTGCTGGACAATCCCGACCTCATGCGGGCGTTTCGCAACTCGTTGCTGATCGCCACCACGGCCGCGGTCGGGGCCACGGTGCTGGCGACGCTCGCCGCGCTCGGCACGCAGCGCCGGCAAGGTGGCGCCGTCGACGCCGTCAATGCGGTCATCGCGCTGCCCTTGGTCGTGCCGGAGATCGTCACCGCGGTGGCGAGCCTGCTGTTCTTCATCATGATCGGGCTGCGGCTGGGGCTCGGCACGGTGATCCTCGCGCATCTCGTGTTCTGCATCCCGTTCGCCTACCTGCCGATCCGCGCCCGGCTCGAGGGTATGGACGCGGCGCTGGAGGAGGCGGCCGCGGATCTCTACGCCACCCCGGCTGCGACCTTCCGCCGGGTGACCTTGCCGCTGCTCTGGCCCGGCCTGCTCTCGGGGCTGATGCTCGCCTTCATCATCTCGCTCGACGATTTCGTGATCACCTATTTCGTCTCCGGACCGGGTGCGACGACACTGCCCGTCTACATCTTCGGGATGATCCGGATCGGCGTCAGCCCCGAGGTCAACGCCGTCTCGTCCCTGATCCTGCTGATCTCGATCGCCTTCGTCGCGGCCTCCTGGGTGATCGGCCGCCTCAAGCGCTAGGCTGCGCCGCTGAGCTCGGCTCCGGGCGGAACGTGGCCGGGCCGACGATCGCCACGGCGCTCGCGAAGCGGGCGAGACCGGTCGTGGATAGGGCCGGGAAGCCCTTGTGCTCGGGGACCTATCGCTTGGTCGGCGCGCTCGTTCCGCAAACCGCAAACGCTCCACATCACGGCTCACCGGCGCAACGGCCGTTCCCAACGCCGAGGGGTTCGCTAGGATCGGCGCAGGGGTTGTCGATGGAGGCAGGTGATGACCGTGAGGATCAGGGCTGGCGCGGTTGGGATGGCGATGCTGGCGATGCTGGCCGCCGGCGGGGCGCAGGCGGCCGGCGAGCTCTACCTGTACAACTGGACGAACTATTTCCCGCCGGATCTGCTGAAGAAGTTCGAGGCCGACACCGGCATCAAGGTGATCCTCGACACCTACGACAGCAACGAGACGATGCTGGCCAAGCTGCAGGCCGGCGGCGGGGGGTACGACGTCGTGGTGCCCAGCGACTACATCGTGCCGGTCATGATCGAGGAGGGGCTGCTCCTCGAGATCGACGCCGGTGCCATGGAGAACTTCAAGAACGTCGCCAGCCCCTTCGACAAGCAGTGGTTCGACCCGGAGCGCAAGTACACCGCTCCCTACATGTGGGGCACCACGGGCTTCTCCTACGACAGCGCGCGGGTGCCGGGCGGCGCTCTGGAGGAGAGCTGGGCCTCGTTCTTCGCCCCGCCCCCGGAGCTCCACGGCCAGGTCGCGGCGCTCAACGACGAGGTCGAGCTCTACAACGCGGCGGCGCTCTATCTCGGGGTCGACAAGTGCACGGAGAGCGCCGAGGAAGCGCAGAAGATCCTGGACGTGCTGGAGAAGCAGAAGCCGCTGCTGGCGATGTACCAGTCCGACGGGACGATCGAGCGGATGATCGCCGGCGAGGTCATCATGCATCACCAGTGGAACGGGGCGGCGCACCGGACCCGCGAGCAGAAGCCGAGCGTCGTCTTCGTCTACCCCAAGGAGGGGCTGAACTTCTGGCAGGACAACTTTGCCGTGCCGAAGGACGCCCGCAACGCCGAGAACGCGAAGGTCTTCATCAACTGGATGATGGCGCCCGAGAACATCGCCGTGGCCAGCAACTTCACCGGGTACATGAACGCGATCAAGGGCAGCGAGCAGTTCATGGACGCAGCGTTGCGCGACGATCCCGCGGTGGTGATGCCGGCCGAGTACGCCGACCGGTTGAGCCCGGCCAAGGACTGCAGTGAAAAGGCCCGCGAGCTGCGCAACAAGGTCTGGACGCGGCTGAAGAAGTGAGCAGCCCCGGCACGGCGGAGCGGCTCTGGCGCCACGCGCTCGCCTATCTCGACCGTTATGCCGGGAGCGAGGCGAGCCTGCGGCGCGTGCTGACGCGCCGCGCGCTGCGTCTGGGTGATCCGGCCGAGCCGGCCGCCGTGGCGGCCCTGGTCGACGCGACCGTGGCGCGGGCGCGCGCATTCGGTCTGGTCGACGACCTCGCCTTCGCCGAGGCGCGCGCACGTCGGCTGCTCCGCCGCGGGAGCGCGCCGGCGGCGGTCCGGGCGGTGCTCGCCGGCAAGGGCATCGCGGCCGGCGTGAGCGACCGCGCGCTGGCCCGCATCGCCGGTGAGGCCGGCGATCTCGACCTGCGCGCCGCGGTCGCGTTCGCCCGCCGCCGGCGGCTCGGCCCGTGGCGCGTGGCCGACGCCGATGCGGAGCGCGTGCGGCGCGATCTTGCGATGATGGCGCGCGCCGGCTTCCCGCTACCGGTGGCACGGCAGGTGCTCGCTGCGCCGAGCCCCGAGGCGCTGCTCGAGGCGCTCGTGGAGTCGTAGCGTTGGACCGTCTCACCCTCGCGCTCTGGGCGGTCAACATGGCCGACGCGCCGGCGTCGCTCGAGGCCGTCGCCGCGCGCGTCGAGGCGAAGCTCGCGGAGGCCGCCGCGGCCGACGCCGCGATCCTCGTCCTGCCCGAGCTGTGGTGCGAGCAATGGCTGCCGCTGGCGCCCCCGGATCTGCCCGAGACCGGGGAGATCGCCTGGATGGGGCGGGCGGCGGCGTGGCTGCTCGAGCGCCTCGCGCCCTTGCCAGCGCGCTACGACGTCGCGCTCCTCGCCGGCAGCCTGCCGGCAGAGACCGACGCCGGTTGGGTCAACCGCGCCCATCTCCTGCTCCCGGAAGGCCGCGTCGCGACGCAGGACAAGCTGTGCCTCACGCCGTCCGAGCGCGACCCCGAGGCCTGGACGATGGTCCCGGGCGACACCCTCAGGATCGTGACCTGGCGCGGGCTGCGGCTCGCCATGCCGATCTGCCTCGACATCGAGCAGCCGGCGCTGGCCGCCGTCCTGCAGCCGCTCGACCTCGACCTCGTGCTGGTGCCGTCGATGACCGCCCAGGCGTCGGGGCAGGCACGGGTGACGAGCTGCGCCAAGGCGCGGGCCGTCGAGCTGCTGGCCACGGTCGCCACGGTCGGCTGCATCGGCTCGACCGCGCTGTCCGCGCCACGCCCCAATGTCGGCGGCGCCGCCGTCTACCTGCCCTGCGAGCCCGCGCTCGGCCACACCGGCGTCGCCGTCGAGGCGCTCTGGGCGGCGCGGGCCGACGGCCCCGGCCCGCTGGTCCTCGCCCGCGACCTGCCAATTGCCGCCATCCGCGCGCTGCGCCACGGCGCGGCCGAGGTCTGGCCGGGACCGTGGTCGGCCGCGCATGTGCGCGTCGACGGGCGCTGACGCCTCTCTCGACCGCGGTGCGCGATAGGACCGCCCACAGGTGGTCAGCGGCGGCGCTGCCCGCTACGGTGCGAGCATGACCGCGCGTCGTCCCCATGTGGCAGCCGATCCGTGAGCTTCTGGCCGCTGTCGATCTTCGCCGAGATCGCGGCGCTGCTGGCGCTGGCCTCGCTGGTCGGG